>NZ_BDBV01000045.1 GCF_001613165.1 Nocardia mexicana NBRC 108244 | reverse complement strand
GCAAGCCACTCGACACCGAAAAATGGTGTTTTACAACCTGTTCCGATATCTCGCGAATGGCGATCGGTTGTGTGATCGGTGGAGAGCGGCCGGTGTTACAGGTCTGTCCGCGTGTCGCGGGCGGCGTGTTCAGCGTGTTCGCGACGCCACGCCGTGTGAGAGAGGATCGGAGCGAACCGCTGCGGCCCGAGTCGCGTCGCCGAGACCGATTCGCGTGATCGGCGCGTCGCGCGCTGTGGCGTAGGGGTGTCCGGTCCGGTAGTCGACCGGTGGCGCCCGGGGCGGTCGATTGGCGTTTCCGAAGTGCGGTTCGGTACAGTCCTAGGCGCAGACGACATCGTGGCGATCCCATCGGTGTCGTATGCGTGCGGGCGTAGTTCAATGGTAGAACCTCAGCCTTCCAAGCTGATGGTGCGGGTTCGATTCCCGTCGCCCGCTCTGGCAGGGGCCTGTTCGCCGGCCTGCACGGGATGTAGCGCAGCTTGGTAGCGCATCCGCTTTGGGAGCGGAGGGTCGCAGGTTCAAATCCTGTCATCCCGACCCGAGGTCTCGTACGTTCCTGCGGCCCTGGCGCATTCGGCCGTTGGGAGCCGTCAGTCGGTCCGGTCGGGGTCCCTCTCATCGGTATCCGGATCCTTCCCGCCGGGATCCGGCTCCGTCTTGCCGCGGCCGGGATCTTTCTCGCTGCGGCTCCGCTCGCTGTGGTCCGGATCTTTCTCGCCGCGACCGGAATCCTTGGTGCGCTCCATGACGAACGGGGACCGCCACCGGAAGGAATTGCCCGGATGCTCGCGAATCCACTGGATGCAGGTGAAGGCCGCGCAAGTGATCGCCGTGGCCCCTGCCAGCAGCGCCCACGGGCTGAGACTGGCGCTGGAGAACTCGGCGGATTTGCCCATCCCGGGAATCACCAAGCGGCCGTTGCCGAAAGCCCAAGTCATCATCGACCCGATCTGGCCGCCGAGGTCGTATCGACGTGAGGTCATACCCTTCAAATCTGGGGCCTTGGTGTTGATGTAGACCAGGGCGAGCAGGACGAAAACCGCGACGGCCAACGAGGAGATCACCGTTATCCGGGCGATCGAGTCGGATCGCCGGCGCAGGTTGGCGATGGCCGTGACGCACATGAGGATGATGGCTCCGCTGGCCAGCAGGCCCCAGATTCCCAGGATCCGCGCGGGGGCCGGGCCGTGCGTCGACCATGCGTTCATGAGGTTGTTGGTCGCGGTGATGCGCCCGAAGGCGTTGGTATAGGCAGTCCCGGCAGGGCCGCGCGCGGTGAGCCAGGGCTGGAACAGCAGTACGAGCGTGATGATGCCGCCGACCACGGCGATGCTGTACCCCCAGTTCTCGCGGAGGACCAGCAGATACGGTCTGAGGTCGGGGTGACGGCTCGCCACCTCGGGCCGCGTGCTCGCCACCTCTTGCCGCGTGTCGGGTGTGACGGCCGGGTCGCTCGCGGTGTTGCTCCCGCGCCAGGGAGTCGGCTGCATGTGCCGAGTGTAAGTGCCGGTCAGCGCCGTGCGGCCGATCGATCAGTCCCGCCTGTGGGAACATCGACGCGCCCCACGGTCGGCTATCTGATCGAGATGCCGACGATCCGATTCGCGGTGATCGAACCGTCCTTCTCCCGGTGGCCGTAAGCCATGACCACGGCCCCCTGCCGCACGTCGGCCACCTGTGATCCCAACAGCAGGTAGACCTTCGTCCGGTCGTCGGTATGCACGATGGTGTTGACCCCGGAAATGCCATTGATCTGCAGCGTCGACCCGTCGGTCGTGATCACCTTGCCGAAGGTGACCCCGTTGCCGGAACGGGGCCCCGAAGCGGCGGGGCCCGCCTGGGCCTTCGGAGCCTCGGCGGCGGGGGCGCTGGTGGTGGGGGCTGCCGCGGGTGATTTCGGACCGGTAGGTCTGGTCGAGAACATGCTCTGGAACATGACTACGAGAAGTATTGTCACGATGGCGATTCCGATGAGCAGGCCGACGTGGAGGAAGCCCCAGGGCTTCGCGGAATCCGGCCGAGCCCCATCGGGTGCGGGCGCGGTTTCGGGCTGTCCGGCGGGTCGAGCCTCGGGTCGGCCGGACCACGGTGTGCTCGAGGCGGTCATGGAACCAGCCTAGGGTGATCGGCGAATCCGGCTGTCACCACTGGGGGGAGTATCGGTGTCGCGGAACGGTTTTCGAGCCCGTTATTCCCCTGATTGGTAAATCGGACCAATCGGGCGGCGTCGGCGCTCGTGATCCGCCGGTGTCCGTCCACCGGGACTCCGGGGCCCGGTGTCATCGCTCGATGATTGACTGCGGGGATGGTGGACCTCGAGTCCCGCGTGAGCCTCGCGGGCGAATCGATCACCCAGATCGCGTGGGTGGTGGCGGATGTGGAAGCGGCCGAAGGGTTTCTGGGCACCTGTTTCGGGATCCGCGCGTGGAGCCGGATGCCGGATGTGCGCTTCGGGCCGGACAGCTGCACCTATCGCGGCGAACCCGCGGACTTCACCGCGCACATCTCGCTGTCCTACCGCGGGGATATGCAGTTGGAGCTGATCCAGCCGGTCCGCGGCGCATCGATCTACACCGAGTTCCTGGAGCGCAGCGGTCCCGGGCTGCACCACATCTGCACGGAGCCGGAGGATTTCGACCGGGCCCTGCGCGATGCGGCCACGCGGGGGATCGAGGTGGTGCAGCAGGGCGATATGGCGGGGCAGATGCGATTCGCGTACCTCGACGGTGCGGCGGCGGGGGTGCCGTTCGTGGAGCTGGCCGAGATCGGGCCGCACATGCGGGCGCTGTTCGAGCAGATCAGGCGGGCGGCGTGAGAGACACGGCGGCGGCCTCCGAGCGCGGGTGCGGCAGACTGGGGCGCATGAAATACAGCGCCGGGGTCCTGCTCTTCCGCCGTGTTCCCGAGGTCACGGTGCTGCTCGGGCATATGGGCGGACCACTGTGGTCGCGTAAGGATCTCGGCGCCTGGTCCATCCCGAAGGGCGAGTACGAACCCGACGCCGAGGAGGACCGGGCGGCCGCCGGTCGCGAATTCACCGAGGAGCTCGGGCTGCCGGTCCCCGACGGCGAGTGGATCGCGCTGGGGGAGGTGCAGTACGGCAGCGGCCGGCGGAAGAAACAGGTCCGGGTGTGGGCGGTGGAGGGGGATCTGGATCCGGCACAGGTGATCCCGGGGACGTTCGAGATGGAGTGGCCGCCGCGGTCGGGGAGGGTGCAGGAGTTCCCGGAGATCGACCGTGCCGGATGGTTCGATCTGGCCACGGCGCACGAGAAGCTCGGCGCCGGTCAGCGGCCCTTCCTGCCGCGCCTCGCCGATCATCTGAACGGCGCCTGACCCGGCGCGGAGAAAACACCCAGCCCGCCTCCAGCGATCTCCCAGCTCGGCCCGGTAGAGATGGGGTGCGTGAGCAGCGGAGTGTGTCCCGAAGCCGGACGAACGCGGATGCGACGTTGACCGTGCGGGCGGCGCTGGTTCGGCGCATTTCGGCGGTCCCGCTGCGGATCGGACTGGTCGTCGCCATGGTGCTGCTGGCGGCGACGGTGCTGGTGGCCTCGGGTATCGCGGTCACCTCGGCACTGTCGCGGTCGCTGACCGAGCGCACCGACGAGCAGTTGCGCGATGCGGCGAACAGCTGGGCGCAGCCGCGTCCGATGAAGCAGGTCACCTCCGATCGAGGCACCATCTGGGTGCCCGCGGAGCTGCCGGTGCCGCCGCTGCGCGAACCCGCGTCGACCGATCAGCCGCGCAAGTTCTACGAACTACGCAAATCCCCGGAGGGCCAGCCCTACAACACCGGTATGCGGCAGCCGACGGACGGTCCGGACCTGTCGGACGTGCCGGTCGGAGCCCCGGTGACGGTCGGCTCGGCGGACGGCTCGTCGACGCGATGGCGGGTGCTGTCGGTCGCCAACGACGACGGCTCGACAACGGTCGCGCTGCCGCTGACCGACAACCGCGACACGGTCTCGCGGCTGGTGATGTTCGAGGTCGGCACCGGCGCGGCCGCCCTGCTGCTGCTCGCCGCGGGCGGATACTTCGTGGTGCGGCGCGGCCTGCGTCCGCTGCGGCAGGTGGAGGAGACCGCGGCCGCCATCGCGGGCGGCGACCTGAGCCGCCGGGTGCCGGTGCGCGGGGTCGACACCGAGGTGGATCACCTTGCGCAGTCGCTGAATTCGATGCTCACCCAGATCCAGCACGGCGTCTCGGCGACCGAGGCGTCGGAGGAGGCGGCGCGGCGCTCGGAGGCGCGGATGCGGCAGTTCGTCGCCGATGCCAGCCACGAGCTGCGCACCCCGTTGACCACCATTCGCGGCTTCGCCGAGCTGTATCGCCAAGGGGCGAGCCAGGATCCGCGGCTGGTGCTCGAACGCATCGAGGCCGAGGCGCAGCGGATGGGGCTGCTGGTGGAGGACCTGCTGATGCTGGCCCGGCTCGACGCCCAGCGCCCGCTGCAGCGGCAGCCGGTGGACCTGCTCTCGGTGGCGGGAGACGCGGTGCACAGCGCCCAGGCCGCGGCCCTGGACGAATCCGGTGCGCCGACCCACGCCATCGCCCTCGATATCGCCTCGGGCACCGGCACATTGGAGGTGGACGGCGATGCCGACCGGCTGCGGCAGGTACTGGCGAACCTGCTCGGCAACGCCCTCGCCCACACCCCGCCCGGAACCCCGGTCACGGTGCGGCTCACGCCGGGCGCCGACGAGGTCCGCATCGACGTGATCGACAGCGGTCCCGGACTCTCGGCGGAGTCCGCCGCCCGGGTCTTCGAGCGCTTCTATCGCACCGATTCCTCGCGCACCCGCGCGAGTGGCGGTACCGGACTGGGACTTTCGATCGTGCAGGCTCTGGTGACCGCGCACGGCGGACGCGTGAGCGTGGACAGCGAGCCGGGCGCGGGTGCGACGTTCACCGTAGTACTGCCGCGGGTCCCGCCGTCGCTGTGACCCGACGGAGACCGAGCTTGCGATTGCACAGCTGACGAGTGCTATGCGGGGGGCGTGGGCTCACGGGCGGCTCGACGACGGCGTCGCGCCGGTCGGATCGGAGGAGCCGAGCTGCTCGAGTGCGCGGCGGAAGTCCCCCGGTGGCCGTCCGCCCGAGATGCCGTAGCGCTCGCCGAAGACGAAGGTGGGCACGCCGGAGACGCCGAAGCGGGCCGCCAGCCGCTCGTCGTCGCGGACCGCATCGGCGAAATCGGTGCCGCTCAGCATGTTCCGGACGGCCTCGGCGTCGATTCCCGCGTCGGCGCCCAGCCGCACGAGCGTCTCCGGGTCGGTGAGGACGGCTCGCTCGCCGGTGTATGCCCGCATCACCCGTTCCCGGACGGCGTCGCCGTGCACGGTGGCGTCGCCCAGTTTGGTCAGCCGGTGGGCGTCGAAGCTGTTGACCGGCACGGCATTCGGGAGGTCGTAGGCCAGCCCGGCCTGTGCGGCGAGGTCGCTCACCATGGCGAGCCGGGCGCGGGCGTCGTCGATGGTGCCGCCCAGATCGCGATGATGGCGTTCGAGCAGGGTCTGCTGCGGTTCCCGGTCCATTCCGGGGTCGAGTTCGAAGCTGTGCCAGCGGATCTCGACCCTGTCGCGGTCCGGGAACTCGCCGAGCGCGGTCTCGAAGTTGCGCTTTCCGATGTAGCACCAGGGACACAGGATGTCGGACCAGACGTCGACGCGTAGGGCAACCATGGAACCGACGGTAGGTCAGGGACTTTCGAAATGTAAGGGCATACCTCGGGGTAAGCTCATGGCATGGCGGTTGGTTCCCAGCATGCGGATGGTGCGGCGCGAGATTTCGAGACGGTATTTCGCCGCGACTGCCCGACCCGCGAGATCCTGGACCACCTGACCGGCCGCTGGGGCCTGCTGGTGCTGGCGGCGTTGCGCCCCGGCCCGCTGCGCTTCTACGAGTTGCGCGATCGCATCGACGGCATCAGCGAGAAGATGCTGTCGCAGACGCTGCGGGTACTGGACCGCGACGGCCTGGTCGAGCGCACCGTCGAGCCGGCCAAACCGCCCAAGGTCTCCTATGAACTCACCGAACTCGGTGCCGCGGGCGCCGCGCATCTGTGCGCGCTGATCGAGTGGATCGGCGACAGCGCGCCCGAGATCACCGCCGCCCAGCGGCGTTTCGACGGAACGCGCTGACTGCACGCACCGGTGCCCCTGATGCCGCAGCGAGCCGGTGGCCCGGTACACGGGATCAGTAGCCGATCGTGAAGCGCCGCTGGATGAATCGTGGCACCTCGACCTCGTCGAGCAGGGCCACGGCGATGTCGTCGAAGGAGATGCGGCTGCGGCCGTCGGCGTCGGTCACGGGCTGGTCGGTGCCGATCCGGTAGCGGCCGGTGCGTTCGCCGGGCGCTACCTCGATGGCCGGGCTCAGGTAGGTCCACCGGCGATTCGAGGTGCGCAGCACGTCCAGCCCGTCGCGCGCGCCGCGCGCCGCGGCCGCGTATTCCCCCGGCAGCCCGATGCTTTCGAGCAGACCGGGCAGCCCCTCGTCGTCGGCCATGACCCGGCCCGGCTCGACCTCCAGGCTGCCCGCGCCGCCGATCACGAGCAGGCGCGTGCGCGGATGCGTGGCGAGCGCGTTCAGCAGCGACCGTGCCACGGCGACGTGCGTGCCCGGATCGGCGATGGATCTGGTGACGGTGTCCGCGAAATCCCTTGCCGCATTGCCGGGTTGGTAGCCGCTGATCAGCACGTCCAGCCCGGGCAGCTGCGCCGCCACGGCCGCGCTGTCGAACACGTCGAGCTCGGTCCAGGTCAGATTCGGGTGGGTGGTGGTGGCACGGGCGAGGTCGCGGGTGAACGCGTTGACGTGGTGACCGCGGGTGAGCGCCTCGGTGACGACCTTCTGGCCGATATTGCCCGTGGCGCCGATGATGCCGATGAACATGGCTCTCCTCGTTCGGAATGGTACGGCGTGAGAAAACTATACGCCGTGAAGTATTTGTGCAACGTGGAGTAATCTCACACCCATGTAAAGTCGGCGGCGTGAGCAGTGCAGCGCCGACCCGGCGGGAACGTCGGCGATCGGAGACGACGACGGAGATCAAGGACACCGCGCTGCGGCTGCTGGCCGAGGGCGGTCCGGGTGCGATCACACTGCGGGCGATCGCCCGGGAGATGGGCATGACCCCGAACGCGGTCTACAGCTACTTCGCGACCCGCGACGACCTGGTCACGGCCTTGATCCGGGACGTGTACGACGAACTCGCCGGGGCGGTGATCACGGCTCGCGACGAATGCCCGGCCGATGATCCGGCAGGTCGAATCATGGCCTGGGCGTGCGCTTTTCGCGAGTGGTCGCTGGCCAACACCGAGGGTTTCCGGCTGATCTACGGCGACCCGGTGCCCGGCTACCGAGCGCCGGACGGCGGTGCCGCGCCCGAGGCCGCGCACCGCGTATGCGCCGGACTGACCGGCCTGGCCGCGGGCGCCTGGCCCTACGCCGCGAGCGGATACGCCGACAACGGTTTCGAGTGGTCGGACTTCGACGCGCACCTCGTCGAGCTCGTGCGTGCCGAATTCCCCGACCTCCCCCCAGCTGCGGTCGCCCTCGCCCTCCGTATCTGGGGTCACCTGCACGGCCTGGTCTCCCTGGAAATCCACGGCCACCTCCGCGCCCAGACCACCAACCCCGACAAGCTCTACCGCACCGAAATCACCCACCTGACCCGCGCACTCGGCCTCACCCCTCCCTCCTGACCCGCGGCACACCAACTCCCGCACCCCGTGCGAGTTCCCGCATACCTTCCAGGGCATTGCAGGGGGTGCGAGAACGAGCAGGGGGTGCGGGAAGTGCGGTGCGCGCAGGGGCGGTGGGTGCGTGTAGGTTCGGCGCGGCGGCGTGGGGCCGCCCGGCCGGGTGACGGCCCGAGACGACCGTGAGGAGTGTGCGGCATGCGCATGATGGGCAGGATCGTGTCGACCGGAATGGTCGCGGCCGCGGTGCTGGCGCTGGCCGCGTGCGGAGACGACGACAAGTCGGACAGCGGCACCCAGTCCGCGTCGGCCGCTCCCCATCCGACATCGCAGCAGGCCGCGCCGCAGGCGAAGCACGGCCGCGAATGCACCGCCGACGACGTGAAGACCACGGGTGGATACGGCGAGGCCCCGTCCATCACCATCCCCACCGACTGCGATCCGCCCCAGCAGCTCATCGTGAAGGATCTCGTCACGGGCACCGGCCCGGCCGCGGCGCCCGGACAGCCGCTGACCATGAACTACACGCTGGTCAGCTGGTCGGACGGCAAGAAGCTGGACAGCTCCTTCGATCGCAACGAGCCGTTCCAGCTGACCCTCGGTGCCGGAGAGGTCATCCCGGGCTGGGACCAGGGCCTCGAGGGCGTGACACAGGGCACGCGGCGGCTGCTGATCGTCCCGCCGGATCTGGGCTACGGAAAGGGCGGCAGGGGTATCAAGCCGAACGAGACGCTGGTCTTCGTCACCGACGCCGTCAAGGTGGGTTAGGGCGGATTTCGGGCCACTTAACCAGGTCGACTAGTCTTGTCGGGATGCGATCGGGGGGACCGACGACGTCAACCAGAGAACAACGAACAAGGAGCATGTCCGTGAAGAGCACCGTCGAGCAGCTGAGCCCGACCCGGGTCCGCATCAATGTCGAGGTGCCCTTCGAGGAGCTGAAGCCGGACTTCGACAAGGCGTACAAGGCGCTGGCCCAGCAGGTGCGCATCCCCGGCTTCCGCCCGGGCAAGGCGCCCGCCAAGCTGCTGGAGGCCCGCCTGGGCCGCGGCGCGGTCCTGGAGCAGGTCGTCAACGACGCCCTGCCCGCGCGCTACAGCGAGGCCGTGACCACCTCCGAGGTGAAGGTCATCGGCCAGCCGCAGATCGAGATCACCAAGATCGAGGACGGCGAGGAGCTGGCGTTCAGCGCCGAGGTCGACGTCCGCCCCGAGATCTCGCTGCCCGACTACTCCAGCATCGAGGTCACCGTCGATCCGATCTCGGTCGCCGACGAGGACATCGACCAGCAGCTGCAGTCGCTGCGGCAGCGCTTCGGCACCCTGAAGAGCGTCGAACGTGCGGTCCAGGACGGCGATTTCGTCTCCATCGACCTGGCGGCCACCGTCGACGGCCAGCCGGTCGAGGAGGCCTCCACCACCGGCCTGTCGCACGAGGTCGGCTCCGGCCAGCTGATCGAGGGCCTGGACGAGACCCTGATCGGCATGGCGGCCGAGGAGTCCAAGGACTTCACCTCGACCCTGGTCGCGGGTGAGTTCGCCGGTAAGGAGTCGGTCATCACCGTCAAGGTGAACTCGGTCAAGGAGCGCGAGCTGCCCGAGGCCGACGACGAATTCGCCCAGATGGCCAGCGAATTCGACACCATCGACGAGCTCCAGGACGACCTGCGCAAGCGGGTCGAACAGGGCAAGAAGGTGCAGCAGGCGGGCGAGATCCGGGACAAGGTCCTCGAGGCGCTGCTGGACAAGACCGAGGTGCCGCTGCCCGAGGGCGCGGTGCAGGGCGAGATCGACGCCGTGCTGCACGACGCGGTGCACGGCTTCGACCACGACGAGGACAAGTTCGCCGAGGCGCTGGAGGCGCAGGGCACCACGCGCGAGGAGTTCGACAAGGACTCCAAGGAGGCCGCCGAGCGCTCGGTGAAGACCCAGCTGCTGCTGGACTCCATCGCCGAATCGGAGAACACCCAGGTCGGCCAGCAGGAGCTGACCGAGCGGATCCTGTTCCAGGCGCAGCGCTACGGCATGTCGCCCGAGCAGTTCATCCAGCAGGTGCAGCAGGCCGGGCAGCTGGGCGCGGTCTTCGCCGACGTCCGCCGCGGCAAGGCGCTGGCCACCGTCGTGGGCCAGGCCAAGGTGACCGACACCGACGGCAACACCGTGGACACCGCCGAAATGTTCGGCTCGCCCGACGACGCCGAGACCGACGAGGCGCCCGCGGCGGCCGAGCCGGCCGAGTCGGACAAGGCCGAGTCGGACAAGGCCGGGGCGAACGCCGAATAATCGAATGCAACCGCAGCGCAGGGGCCTCGTGACGGGTGCCGACGTTGCGTGCGCGGCAGGGCCGGGCGTCGGCCGGGTTCTGCCGTAAGCGAAGTAAGGGCGGTACCGGGAGTTCGGTGCCGCCCTGCTTCGTTAGGGTTTGTGTCAGCGAATCATTAAAGGCTGTGCTTGCGAGCACCGAGCCGGTGAGAGAGGGCAGGTATCCGTGACAATCAACCAGGCAGGACCGGTCATGACATCCCCGACCGCTGGGCTCAACCTCAGTGACTCGGTGTACGAGCGTCTGCTGCGCGAACGCATCATCTTCCTGGGCACGCAGGTGGACGACGACATCGCCAACAAGCTGTGCGCCCAGATCCTGCTGCTGTCGGCGGAGGACCCCACGCGCGACATCATGCTGTACATCAACTCCCCGGGCGGTTCCGTCACGGCGGGTATGGCCATCTACGACACCATGCAGCTGGTGGAGTGCGATATCGCCACCTACGGCCTCGGTCTGGCCGCCTCGATGGGTCAGTTCCTGCTGACCGCGGGCGCCCCGGGCAAGCGCTCGGCACTGCCGCACGCGCGGATCATGATGCACCAGCCGTCCGCGGGCATCGGTGGTTCCGCCGCCGACATCGCCATCCAGGCCGAGCAGTTCGCGCACACCAAGCGTGAGCTGAACGAGCTGCAGGCGCGGCACACGGGCCAGTCGCTCGAGCAGGTCACCGCCGACGCCGACCGCGACCGCTGGTTCACCGCCGCCGAGGCCCTGGAGTACGGCTTCATCGACAACGTGATCACGCACGCCAGCCAGGCCAACGGCTCCGCCAGCTAGCTCATCGATTCGAGACTTTTGGAGACGAAGATGACACACATCGAACCCCGTGCCGGCCTGTCCGGTGTAGCCCCGGCGAGCCCGCAGTCGCGCTACATCCTGCCGTCGTTCATCGAGCACTCGAGCTTCGGCGTCAAGGAGTCCAACCCGTACAACAAGCTGTTCGAGGAGCGCATCATCTTCCTCGGCGCGACGGTGGACGACACCTCGGCCAACGACATCATGGCGCAGCTGCTGGTGCTGGAGTCGCTGGATCCCGATCGCGACATCACCATGTACATCAACTCGCCCGGTGGCTCGTTCACCGCGCTGATGGCGATCTACGACACCATGCAGTACGTGCGCGCCGACGTGGCGACGGTGTGCCTGGGCCAGGCCGCCTCGGCCGCCGCGGTGCTGCTGGCGGCCGGTACGCCCGGCAAGCGGGCCTGCCTGCCCAACGCCCGCGTGCTGATCCACCAGCCGTCGCTGGAGGGTGGCATCCAGGGCCAGGTGTCGGATCTGGAGATCCAGGCCGCCGAGATCGAGCGGATGCGGCGGCAGATGGAGACCACGTTGGCCCGCCACACCGGCAAGGACGCCGACACCATCCGCAAGGACACCGACCGGGACAAGATCCTCACCGCCGAGGAGGCCGTGCAGTACGGCATCATCGACCAGGTGTTCGAGTACCGGAAGCTGAGTGCCCAGAAGAAGTGACGCACAGGGCCTCCCGTCGATTCGGCTCAGGCGCGTCGCGATGTCGCAGCGCGAGCACGATCGGATGCACCGCGAGCCGTTACCGGCGGGAGGCTCACACGAGAAACGTGCCCAAGTTGTCGACCTCCGTCGTATCTACCGGGTACGGTCACTCTAGGGACCTTTGCTCATAGGTTGTCGGCACGGTCGAAGGGCCCGAGCAACACTGCCGGAAATTGTGGATATCCGATCGGAGCAGAACTGATCGATGTGCGACGGGTAGCGTTGTTCGGAAGGCGGCTTGTCGGCAGCCGGACAGACGGTTGCACGCGGACAAGGAAGTAGGGACCCACGAGATGGCGCGCATCGGTGATGGCGGCGATCTGCTCAAGTGCTCGTTCTGCGGAAAGAGCCAGAAGCAGGTCAAGAAGCTCATTGCGGGACCAGGGGTGTACATCTGCGACGAGTGCATCGATCTGTGTAATGAGATCATCGAGGAGGAGCTGGCGGAGTCCAGCGAGGTCAAGCTCGATGAGCTGCCGAAGCCCGCGGAGATCCGAGACTTCCTGGAGAACTACGTAATCGGCCAGGACACCGCCAAGCGCACGCTCGCGGTCGCGGTCTACAACCACTACAAGCGCATCCAGGCCGGCGACAAGAGTCGCGACGGCCGCGGTGAGCCGGTGGAGCTGACCAAGTCCAACATTCTGATGCTGGGCCCGACCGGCTGCGGTAAGACCTACCTGGCGCAGACCTTGGCCAAGATGCTGAACGTCCCGTTCGCGATCGCGGATGCGACGGCGCTCACCGAGGCCGGATACGTCGGCGAGGATGTGGAGAACATCCTGCTGAAACTGATCCAGGCCGCGGATTACGACGTCAAGCGCGCCGAGACCGGCATCATCTACATCGACGAGGTCGACAAGATCGCCCGCAAGAGCGAGAACCCGTCGATCACGCGCGATGTCTCCGGTGAGGGTGTGCAGCAGGCACTGCTGAAGATCCTGGAGGGCACCCAGGCCAGCGTGCCGCCGCAGGGCGGGCGCAAGCATCCGCATCAGGAGTTCATCCAGATCGACACCACCAACGTGCTGTTCATCGTGGCCGGTGCGTTCGCGGGTCTGGAGCGGATCGTGCAGGACCGAGTCGGCAAGCGCGGCATCGGTTTCGGCTCCGAGGTGCGGTCGAAGGCCGAGATCGACACCACCGACCACTTCGCCGACGTCATGCCCGAGGATCTGATCAAGTTCGGGCTGATTCCCGAGTTCATCGGCCGCCTGCCGGTCGTCGCGTCGGTGACCAACCTGGACAAGGAATCGCTGGTCAAGATCCTGTCCGAGCCGAAGAACGCGCTCGTCAAGCAGTACGTGCGGCTGTTCGAAATGGACGGCGTGGACCTGGAGTTCACCACCGACGCCCTGGAAGCCATTGCGGACCAGGCGATCCTGCGCGGCACCGGGGCCCGTGGCCTGCGGGCGATCATGGAGGAAGTGCTGCTGCCGGTGATGTACGACATCCCGAGCCGCGACGATGTCGCCAAGGTGGTCGTCAATGCCGACACCGTGAACGACAACGTGCTGCCCACCATCGTCCCCCGCAAGCGCCAGCCCGCCGAGCGCCGCGAGAAGTCGGCCTAGTCTTTCCTCCGATCGTCAGCCCATCGCTGTACAGCGATGGGCTGACGGCTTTTTATGCCCAGGGCACGCGGCAGGAGTCGGTGCTGAAGCCCTGCGCGGTGATGCCCAGCGCCGAGTAGGTGCGGGAGCGCGAATTCTCCAGGGCGATCTGATAGGTCAGTTCCATGACGCCCGCGGTGCCGAACCGCTTCTTCAGGTCGGTCACCTGTTCGTCGGTCACCGTGGTCGGGGTGGCGGTCATGGCATCGGCGTAGGCGATGGCGGCGCGCTCGTCGTCGCTGTAGGACGGTGAGGTCTCATAGTCGGCGATGTGTTCCAGCTTGTCGACGTCGAGGTGGCTCAGGCGCATCAGCATGGCGCCGAAGTCGACACACCACGAACAGCCGACCGTCCATGCCACGCGGTAGACCGCGATCTCGCGAATCTCGGACGGGAGTGCGGCGCAGGCCTTCTCGACCATGCCCTCGTGTACCGCGCTGGCGGCCAGGAGCTTCGGGTGGTTGGCCGCCACGGCGAACGGCTCCGGCACCTCGCCGAAGCGGCGCTTGCTGTAGCGGTACAGCAGCCGGGTGAGGAGTCCGGCCTGCTCGGGGGCGACGGCGGGAATGCGGGTGATGCTCATGGTTCTCTCCTTCTGCGGGGTGCTATCCCTTGGACGAGAGACCATCGCCGGACGTGACGGGTATCGGAAGTGACGGCCACCACGGTGCCCGAAGCGGGGACGGCTGTGGTCGGGCCGCCCCCGCGGTGAGGAACTTCGTCGGTCCTCCGGTTCAGCGCTGAACTCGTCGCCGGCCATGCCGTGCCCGGGTCCACCGCGCCGAGGCGAGAGACGGGGCTCGGATCTCGCCATTGGCCGAATGCCGCCGCGCTCGTCCTCGAAACCGGCCGCGGGGCGGAAGAAGTGTGGCGCTGGACACACTAGATTACGGGGTCCAGTCGGGGGAGCGGCCGAGGGCGCGGAGGATGCGGTCGAGCGGGGTGTCGGTGTCGGCGGCCGGAAGTGCCCGCGCGAAGGGCGAACCGGGCTGCTCCCGCTGTTCGGTGTCGGGGACGCCGAGTGCGATCTCCAGTGCGGGTTCGGCCAGTTCGTCGTCGAGGACGTACGGCAGGTCGAGCGCGCGGGCCGCGTCCCAGCCGTGCACGACGTAGTCGATGAAGTGAAAGCCGATGGCCATGCTGCCGGGGGCGGTGAATCCCGGCCCGAACTCCGGCAGCTCGAGGGTCCGGTCCAGCGCGCCCGGTTCGGCGAAGGCGGCCACGACATCGGCGGCGGCCTCGGCGTAGGCCGCGGCCGGATCGTCGGCGAGCGGGCCGGTTTCCCACACCGTGAGGTCGGCGCCGTGGCCGCGGGCGGCCGCCGCGAATCCGCGGTGCTGAACCGTCATGTGGGCCAACAGGTCCGAGAGTTTCCAGGCGGCACAGGGGGTGGGCCGATCCAGGTCGGCGGGGGTCAGGTTGGCGACGATGTCGACGCTGTAGTTCACGGCGCGCCGGTGCGGTTCACGAATATCAGACATAAGCTTATCATAAGCTGATGCATATCGTATGTCCATGCTTATTATCTGGAACCGCGTAAATTTGTCCGCATGGCAAAGACGGAGCGTCCGGATCTGGCAGCGATGATCGCGCCGCTCGCCCGCGGCCTGATGGCGGCCGAGCGGCCGATCCTGGAATCGCACGGGGTGAGCATGTGGGCGTACTCGGTGCTGCTGGCGCTCGGGCGCGGACCCGCGCGGGGTCAGGGTGTGCTGGCGGAGGAGATCGGTGCGGACAAGACCCGCATCATTCCGATCCTCGACGATCTGCAGGAGCGCGGGCTGATCGAGCGGCGGCCCGATCCCGCGGATCGGCGGGCGAAATTGCTGGCCCTCACCCCCGAGGGCCGGGCCCTGGCCGACGCGGCCCAGGCCGACATCCAGGCCATGGAGGAAGGGCTGCTGGGTCGGCTGCCGGCCGCCGACCGTCGCGGCTTCCTCAACTCCCTCATCACCCTCGCCGCCCTGCCTCGCGAGGAGATCGCCGGCGGGGGCGTCACCTCTGCGTGACGGCGCCGGCTCCGGATCGGAATCGGTGACGGCCGGAGCACCGGCCGCGCCCGTGGACGGGGATCGCCATTGACCCCCCGTGGTTCGCCGTTGAACCTTTATCCCTTTGTCCGGAAATCGCCTGGGCGGCTTCACTTGTTACGACGGCTCCGTGCCCCCAAAATCATCGCCCCACACGAAAGAGCCGTGTGGGGATGGGTGAAGTGGCCGCGCGGGATCGGAGGATGTGGCCGTGCGGGATCGGGAGTAGCCACGGGCGGGGATCGGAGGAGTAGCCGCGCGGGATCGGAGGGTAGCCGCGCGGGATCGGAGGAGTGGCCGCGCAGGAATCGGAGGAGTGGCCGCGCGGGATCGGAGGGTAGCCGCGCGGGGCCGGAGGAGTGGCTGCGCGGGGCCGGACGAGTGGCTGTGCGGGATAGGGGAGGTAGCGGTGTGTGGGTCAGTGGCGGGGAGGCGCGTCGGGGTCAGTGGCGGCGGCGGAGGCGGATGGTCCAGGGGGCCGGGTCTCGGAGTTGGACGCGCTCGCGGGGGGCGGCGAGCATGGCGGCCAGGCCCACGGCGGGGAGTAGGGCGGAGCTGATGAGGCTGAGAGTGTAGCTGCCCGTGGACAATTCGGCGGGCTTGTGGGCGATGTGGTAGATGAGGTGCGGGACGCCGAATACGAGCCAGCCGAGTCCGGCGACGCGCGCCAGCAGGCTGTCGCCGAAGTAGAGGGCCGCCGCCGTCACCGCGGCCATCGCCAGGAAGAACGCGCCGACATCACCGGAGAGGTGGTGGTTGTAGGGTCCGTCGGCGGCGATCCAGTTCAGGCCGAGCCCCGGGAAGCTGCGATACCAGGCGGCGGGCGCGAAGATCGCCCACAGGCCGGTGACCGCGCCGATCACCGCCGCTACCCACAGCGAGATGTTCGTGATCAGCCACCGCCGCCGATTGACGTCCAACCGCATCCGCACCCGCAGGTTGTCGCCCGCCCGCTGCACCGAGATCCGCATCGGATCCTCCGTTCGCCCGCCCCATACCGGTTGCTGTCACGGTAAACCGGACATTCGGTGTGTACAAGGTGGATTCCGGCCAAAAGCACGCCGGAAATGAGGCGGGTGGTTGGCTCGTCGGAGTGAGGCGGGTGGTTGGCTCGTCGGAGTGAGGCGGGTGGTCGGCACGTCGGAGTGAGGCGGGTGGTCGGCACGTCGGAGTGAGGCGGGTGGTCGGCTCGCCGGAGTGAGGTGGGTGGTCGGCTCGTCGGAATGAGGCGGGTGGTCGGCACGTCGGAATGGGGCGGGTGGACGGCACGACGGAAGGATGGTGGGCAGTCGGGTGGGGGGCCGGATAGGTCTGGGAGTGCTGGTTCTACGTCCTTGTATTCCCGGCATGTTTGGCCGGGATCCTCTTCGCCAGCACGTATCAGTTGAGATCCGAGGGTGCTTGCACGATGGTGAGGGCGGAGCGCTGGCGCAGGGTGAAGCCCAGTGTTTCGTAGAGGCTGATCGCCGTCGTGTTGCGGGCGAGTGCGTGCAGGAACGGTGTCTCGCCGCGGGCCCGGATGCCCGCGCCGACCGCGCGGATCAGGCGCGAGGCGAGGCCGCGGCCACGGAATTCGGCGTCGGTGCAGACGGCGCTGATCTCGGTCCAGCCGGGCGGATGCATGCGTTCGCCCGCCATCGCCACCAACCGGCCGTCCACCCGCAGGCCCAGGTAGGTCCCCATCTCGATGGTCCGCGGCGCGTAGGGCCCGGGCTCGGTGCGGGCGATCAGCTCCAGGATCTCGGGTACGTCCGCGGCGGTGAGCACCTCGAACTCCGGGTCGTGGGCGACGCGCAGCCCGGTGCCGTCCATCTGCACCGACGGAAGTTTGTCCAGGACCGTCCAGCCGTCGGGCGGCACATGGTCGGGACCGCGCAGTCCGGTGCTGCCACCGGGTCCGAGGAGCGTGGCAAGATCGGCCCAGTCCTGCGCGTCCAGCACCGCCGGATGGCCGACGAACCGGGCGACCTCCGGGTCGTAGCGCCCGATCCGGCCCACCCAGCTCGCGAACCGGCGGTGTTCGCCACGCAGCGATCCCCGAACCGGGTCGTCGAGCGGGTGCAGCGAGGTATCGACATCAATGGCCGACTCGAGGGTCACGCGCACTCCTCCACAACATCATCCGACCAGGAGACATTAGCGAGGCGCACGACTTGTCGACACGGGTTGCGCTCACCGCGATTCGGAACCGCGGACCGCCGGAGCGAGCTCGAGACTCGCTGCGGCCCTGTGCGTTCCGTACGCGTCAGATCTTGTCGACCTGCATGTCGTCCGGACCCCAGTAGGCGCGCATACCGGTGATCCGGCCGTCGTCGTCGAATTCCATCACGTCGATCGGGGACAGCGTCATCCGGGAGCCACCCGCCTCCGTCACCAGCGTGAACGACACCGCGGCGTGGTTGCCGTTGATGCGGAGGGTGTGCAGTTCGGTCTTGCGCTGCACCTGTGCGAGCGCGTCGTAGAGCTCGCCGATGGCGGCGTGTCCGCGGCGGGGGTCGCTGCCGATCGGATCCTCGACGACGGCATCCGGGGCGTAGAGCGCCAGGATTTCCGCGGTCGGGCCGGTCTCGACCAGCTGTACGTACCGTTCGACCGCCTCGCGGATCTGCTGCGCTGCCATGGAAACTCCCGCCGAATTGAAACGTGTTCTAATCGCGCAGCGTAGCACCGTTCGACGCGGCGATGGAGTCACCCAGTCCCAGTCTGTGGGCGCCGGTGTAGATGTTCATCGTGTCGCCGCGCAGGAATCCGGCGAGGGTGAGGCCGGAGTCGGCGGCCAGGTCGACGGCCAGCGAGCTGGGGGCGGAGACGGCGCCGAGGACGGGGATGCCCGCCGTGACCGCCTTCTGCACCAGTTCGAAGGAGGCGCGGCCACTCACAACCAGGACGAGGTCGTGGGCGGGGATGCGGCCCTCGCGCAGCGCCCAGCCGATGACCTTGTCGACCGCGTTGTGCCTGCCGACATCCTCGCGCACCGCGAGCGCCGTGCCGTCGGTGGTGAACAGCCCGGCCGCGTGCAGGCCGCCGGTGGCGTCGAAAACCGTTTGGCGCGAGCGCAGTTCGTCCGGCAGCGCGGCGAGCACGTCGGGGTCGACGACCGGCCCGTCCGCGGGGAGGGGGAAGCGGGTGCGAGTGCGCACCTCGTCGAGGGCGGTCTTGCCGCACAGCCCGCAGGCGCTGGTGGTGAGGAAGCTGCGGGCGAGGATCGGTGTGGGCGTACGCAATTGGATGTCGAGCACGTTGTAGGTGTTGTGCCCGTTCTCATCGGTGCCCGCGCAGTAGCGGGCCGAGACGATGTCCTCGCGCGCGCCGATGATGTTCTCGCTCAACAGGAATCCGTGGGCGAGGTCGATATCGCCGCCCGGGGTGCGCATGGTGACGGTCAGCGACTGCCCGTCCACGCGTAGTTCCAGGGGTTCCTCGACCGCCAGCGTGTCCGGGCGCTGGGTACGCCCGGTAGGCGTGACGCGGATCGTCTTCCGTCGTGCGGTAACTCTGCTCACGAGGAAGCCCTCCTGCGGTTCTCGCTCACCGGAGAGGTGGGATTGCTGTGCAACATCATTCGGTACTGGGTTCCAGGCGGATGGTGACGGCTTTGGAGACCGGGGTATTGGACCGCTCGGCGACATGGTCCAAGGGGACGAGGGGATTGGTCTCGGGGTAGTAGGCGGCGGCATTGCCGCGGGGCGTGGAGTAGCCGACCAGGCGGAATCCGGTGACGCGGCGTTCGGTGCCGTCGGTCCATTCCGAGATCAGGTCCACCAGTTGGCCGTCCGCGAAGCCGAGGTCGGCGATGTCGTCCGGGTGTACCAGCACCACCTTGCGGCCGTGATGGATGCCGCGGTATCGGTCGTCGAGGCCGTAGATGGTGGTGTTGTACTGGTCGTGGCTGCGCAGGGTCTGCAGGATCAGGCGGCCCTCGGGCACCGGCAGCCAGCGCAGCTCGTTGACCGCGAAGTTGGCCTTGCCGGTCGCGGTGCGGAATTCGCGGGTGTCGCGCGGCGGGTGGGGCAGCTGGAAGCCGTTGCGCTGCCGCACCTTCGCGTTGTAGTCGGCGCAGCCGGGGACGACCCGGGAGATGGCGTCGCGGATGCGGTCGTAGTCGCGCCGGAACTCGTCCCAGGGCACCGGATGGTCGGATCCCAGCAGTTCCCGGGCGAGCTCGCACACGATGGCGACCTCGCTGCGCAGCTGCGGGCCGACGGGCTGCAACCGGCCCACCGACAGGTGCACCATCGACATCGAATCCTCCACGGACACACGCTGTTTGGCGCCGCTCGGCGACAGGTCCTCGTCGGTGCGGCCCAGGGTGGGGAGGATGAGCGCGGTGGCGCCGTGCACGACGTGACTGCGGTTGAGCTTGGTCGAGACGTGCACGGTCAGTTCGCAACTGCGCAGCGCGGCCTCGGTGACCGCGGTGTCGGGGGTGGCGGAGACGAAGTTGCCGCCCATGGCGAAGAACACCTTCGCCCGGCCGTCGCGCAGCGCGCGGATGGAGTCGACGGTGTCCCAGCCGTGCTCGCGGGGGCTGGTGATGCCGAATTCCGAATCCAGTGCGGCGAGGAAGGTTTCGGGCATCTGCTCCCAGATGCCCATGGTCCGGTCGCCCTGCACGTTGGAGTGGCCGCGCACCGGGCACACGCCCGCGCCCGGCTTGCCGATCATGCCGCGCAGCAACAGCAGGTTGGTGGCCTCCTCGATGGTGGGCACCCCGTGGCGCTGCTGGGTGAGGCCCATGGCCCAGCACACGATGGTGGCCTTCGATTCGGCGAGCAGCCGCGCGGTGCGCTCCAACTCGTCGCGGCTCAGCCCGGTGGCCTCCTCGACCACGGCCAGATCGACCGCGCGCAGCTGCTTTTCGTATTCGGCGAAGCCCGCGGTGTGGGTGTCGACGAAGGCACGGTCGACGACGGAGCCCGGGGCGCGGTCGTCGGCCTCCAGCAGCAGCCTGCCTAGGCCCTGGAACAGCGCCATATCCCCGCCGAGCCGGATCTGCAGGAAGTCGTCGGCGATGCGCTGGCCGGTGGTGTAGCCCTTGACCGTCTGCGGATCGCGGAAGCCGAGCAGCCCGGCCTCCGGCAGCGGGTTGATCGCGATGATCCGGGCGCCGTGCTTCTTGGCGTGCTGCAGCGAGCTGAGCATCCGCGGATGGTTGGTGCCGGGATTCTGCCCGGCGATGAGGATCAGGTCCGCCCGGGGGAAGTCGTCGATCGTCACCGAACCCTTGCCGATGCCGATGGAGCTGGTCAGCGCGGCGCCGGAGGATTCGTGGCACATGTTCGAGCAGTCCGGCAGATTGTTGGTGCCGAAGGACCGGGCCAGCAGCTGATACAGGAAGGCCGTCTCGTTGGCGGTGCGGCCGGAGGTGTAGAAGACGGCCTCGTCGGGAGAGGCCAGCCCGCGCAGCGACTCCGCGATCAGTCGGTAGGCGTCGTCCCAGGGGATGGGGGAGTAGTGGGTGTCGCCGGGGCGCAGCACCATCGGCTCGGTGATGCGGCCCTGCTGGCCGAGCCAGTAGCCGGACTTGGTCGCCAGCTCCGAAATCGGGTGGGCGGCAAAGAATTCGGGCGTCACGGTGCGCAGCGTGGCCTCTTCGGCGACCGCCTTGGCGCCGTTCTCGCAGAATTCGGCGACCCGGCGGGTGCCGGTCGGGTCGGGCCACGCGCAGCTGGGACAGTCGAAGCCGTCGCGCTGGTTGAGGCGGGCGAGGGTGCGGCCGGTGCGGACGAGACCCATCTCCTCGACGCCGCGCTCCAGCGCTACCGCCACGGCCGTCATGCCCGCGGCCTCGTGCTTCGGAGGTGTGACGCTGAGCTCGGCCTCGTCGATGTCGTGTGTCGGTGCCTTGCGGTGCATGGTCTCCCGTCCTCCCTGTCAACGCGTGCCACGGCTCATCCGGTCCGACCGGGCAGGTCCGGCGGTGCTGTTCGACAAATTCCGAGCCTACGCCGGACGGTTCGCGGGCCGCGGGAAGGCGCTCGGAGTTGGCGATGGACACAAACCTCGGCGATTCACCCCTCCCCGATGCCGATCTCGCGCGAGGATCAATGCTGCCGGGCCCATGCCCGGCGCACGGCGAACGAACAAGGATGGACATGAGAGAGCGCAGCGAAGTTCCGGCCACCCGGCGCCGGCGCGTCCGCGCCGCGGTGAGCGCGGGGCTACTGGGTACGGCAGCCGTCGTCGGCCTGGCGATGCCGCAGTCGGCGCAGGCCTCGGTCACCCGGCTGGGCGCCACACCGGATATGGCGTTCGGGATGGCGACCAACTACGGCACGGGCTGCCACTACACGCTGCAGGCCTTCGTGGACGATCCGTCCGCGCCGGTCACCTTCTTCGACAACGGCGTTCCGGTCGGCCGCATCAAGCCGGTCGGCGGCTACGCCCTGAGCGGATGGGTGCCCGCCACCCAGGGCCCGCATCTCCTCACCGCCGTCCAGGACGGCCAGCCCGCCGAACTGCCCCCGGCGAGCCTGGCCCTGCGCGTCGGCCTCGGCGTGCACCTCGGTTACGGCTGCAACGTCTTCGGCGGGTAGTGACCTGGCCCACCGGCTGTCACAGCGATCGGTCGCGCGGTGTCTTCAGGTCGAACACCTGAAGAAGGAGAACCTCATGAACATCGCGCTGTGGATCGCCACCGCCTCTACCGCCCGAGGTCGCTTCGTCCTCGAGCCGCGGGGCTGAGCCGGATGCGTCGCCGGGAGGTGTGTCGTGTTGGATCGAACGACCACCGACGAAAGGACCTTGCCGTGCAGGCATGCTCGAACGCCGACGGCGATCAGGGCCGGGAGGGCGAGTCGTGAGCGCCGATCCCGCGACCGAGGTCTTCGTTTCGTATCGCAATCTGCTGTTCACCGTCGCCTACGAGATGCTCGGCTCGGCGTCGGACGCCGAGGACGTGCTGCAGGAGACCTGGCTGCGGTGGTCCGAGGTGGACCTGGCGCGGGTGAGCGACCAGCGCGCCTACCTGGTCCGGATCACCACCAGGCAGGCGCTCAACCGTTTGCGGACCATGAAGCGGCGCAAGGAGTCCTACGTCGGTCAGTGGCTGCCCGAGCCGATGCTCACCGCGCCGGATGTGGCCGACGACGTCGAGCTGGCCGAGAGCGTGTCGATGGCGCTGATGCTCGTCCTCGAGACGCTCGCGCCGACCGAACGCGCCGTATTCGTGCTGCGCGAGGTCTTCGACGTGAGCTACGAGGAGATCGCGGCCGCCGTCGACAAGAGCACCGCGGCCGTCCGGCAGATCGCGCACCGCGCCCGGCAGCACGTCGATGCCCGCCGGTCGCGGGCGGTCGTCTCGCCGAGCGAGACCCGGGCGGCGCTGGAGTCGTTCCGCCGGGCGCTGGAAACCGGGGACCCGCAGGGGCTGCTCGACGTGCTCGCCCCGGAGGTCGTCCTGGTCAGTGACGGCGGCGGCGTAAAACAGGCCCTGCTGCGGCCGGTCAGCGGCGCCGAGCGGGTGGCCCGCCTGCTCACCCGCGGTCCCGCCAAGTTCGCCGTCTCCTTCACGACCGAACTCGCGGTGGCCAACGGCAGTCCGGCGCTGGTGGTGCGCCTCGACGGCGAGATCGACGGGGTCATCACGGTCGGCATGGAGGGCGACCGCATCACCGGCCTCTACTTCGTCCGCAACCCCCAGAAGCTGACCCACGTCGAGAGCGCGGTCTCGCTCACCCGGCGCTGAGGCGCTCAGTGGAAGCGTTCGAGCAGGAGCAGCAGTCCCACGAGGATCATGGCGGCACCGGAGATCCGCGAGATCGTCCGTGCCGCCGCGGGCCCGGCCGACAGGACCGTGCGGGCGCCGAAACCCATGACCGTGTAGAAGATTCCGCAGGTGGCGACGAAGACCAGGCCGAGGGCGGCCAGCTGCGCCGGGAGCGGCCAGCGGCCGTGCGGATCGGTGAACTGCGGCAGCATGGCCAGAAAGACCAACAGTCCCTTGGGGTTCAGGCCGCTCACACCGACCCCGGCGAGGACGCGGCGTAGCGGGGCGGAGGCATCGGTTCCGGGTTGTCCGGAAACCGGCTGCAGGGCACCGGGTTTGCGCAGCACCGACACACCCAGCCAGACCAGGTAGCCCGCACCCGCGAGAGTGAGCCCCGTGAGCAGCGGAGCCGAACGACCTACGGCCGCACCGACTCCCGCGGCCACCAGGATGGTGAGTCCCAGATAGCCGAGCAGCAGTCCCGCGACGGCCGGGATCACTCGCCGATCGCGGGCACCGGACGCCAGCACGAATGCCCAATCGGGCCCGGGAACGACGATGAGCAGGAACGTCACTCCCCAGAAGCCCAGCAGCAGATCGGGATTCACGGACGTGTCCTTTCGGCGCGAGGACGATGTAGTCGAAGCTATTCCCGATGCCGCCGAATGTGGTTCCGAATCTTGCCCGTCAGTGCGTGGCGCGTGGAAGATTCTCGCCCATGGATGCCGTGGACCGGAAGATTCTTGCCGAGCTGCAGCGCAATGGGCGGCTCAGCATCACCGACCTGGCCGCCCGGGTCGGCCTGAGCGTGTCGCCGACCCACCGGCGCCTGCGGGAACTGGAGGGCGACGGCGTGATTCGCGGTTATCGCGCGCTCGTCGATCCCGACGCGCTGGGGCTGAGTTTCGAGGCGCTGGTGTTCGTGACGATGCGGCAGGAGGACCGCGACACCCTGCTCGCCTTCGAGGACGCCCTCGCCGCGGTCCCCAATGTGCTGCAGGCGCAACGACTGTTCGGCGATCCGGACTATCTCGTGCGCGTCCGGACCCGCGACCTGGCGGCCTACGCGGAACTCGAGGACAACGTCCTCGCGGCGCTACCCGGCGTGCAGCGCCTGAACTCCACGCTGGTCATGAAGCAGGTCGTCACCGACCGCCCGATTCCGACCTGAGCGGGTCGGATGGATAACTAAGCAACTCGCGTTGACTAGGAGAATTTAGTCAACTACGGTTGCTTGTGCTGCGCGCGCACGCATCCACACTGTTTGGCCGAGAACGAAGGATGAGCGGATGGCGACAAACGATCAAGCCGTACTGCAGGTCGACGGGCTACGAATGCGGTACGGCTCGAACGACGTCCTGCACGATGTGAGCTTCCGGGTGGACGAGGGGGAAGTGGTGGCGATGCTCGGGCCGAACGGCGCCGGGAAGACCACCACCATCGAGATTCTGGAGGGCTTTCGCATGCGGTCGGCCGGTCGTGTCACCGTCCTCGGCGCCGACCCGGCGCACGGCGACGAGCACTGGCGGGCGCGAGTCGGCGTCGTCCTGCAGTCCTGGCGAGATCACGGCAAATGGCGAGTGCGCGAACTACTTTCGCACCTCGGGTCCTACTACACCGGCCACTCCACCGACCTGATTCGACGCCCATGGGACGTGGACGATCTCATCGCCGCGGTCGGTCTCACCGAGCACGCGGACAAGAAGGTCAGGATGCTCTCGGGCGGGCAGCGCCGGCGGCTGGACGTGGCGATCGGCCTGGTCGGGCGCCCCGAACTGCTGTTCCTCGACGAACCCACGGTGGGATTCGATCCGGAGGCCCGGCGCGAATTCCACGACCTCATACAGGAACTCGCGAGTTCCGGCGGGACGGCGATCCTGCTCACGACGCACGACCTGGTCGAGGCCGAGAAACTCGCCGACCGCATCGTGATCCTGAACGGCGGGCGGATCGTCGCGGACGGCACCGCGGCGGAGCTGGCGCATCAGATCGCGGGCGCCGACGAGGTGCGCTGGGCCCTCGACGGGCGGCACTTCACACGGTCCACCCCCGATTCGACCCGATTCGCCTTCGATCTGTTCCGGCAGCACGGCGAGGCGGTGACCGAACTCGAGATCCACCGGTCCTCGCTGGAGGACACCTATCTGTCGCTCGTGCGCCGAGCCGAATCCGGACCGCGCGCGGAGTCGGCACACCAGCTCGGCAAGGTGGCCTGATGAACCCGATCGCCACGGCCCTGCGCACCGGCTGGTCCCGCGGGGTGATCGAGCTGCGGCAGTCGGTCACCAACGGTGCGGACCTGTTCAATCATTTCTTCTGGCCGGTGCTGATGCTGATCACCCTGTTCTTCCTGCGCGATGTGTCGTTCCGGCAGAGCGACTTCACGCTCGGCACCATCGTCCTGCCGAGCATTCTCGGCATGAACGCCTCGATGGCCATGGTCACCATGAGCCAGCTGCTTACCGCCGACCGCGAGGACGGAACGCTGTTGCGGGCGAAGGCGACACCGCACGGCATGCCGGGGTATCTGGTCGGCAAGATCATCTCGGTGTCCGGCGGGCTGCTCATCGACCTCGCGATCTTCCTGGTCCCCGGCCTGTTCATCATCTCCGGCCTCACGATCGGCGGGCCCGGCTCGTGGCTGACCCTGACCTGGGTGCTCGCCCTCGGCCTGGCCGCCACATTGCCGCTCGGGGCCATCCTCGGATCGGTGTTCACCAGCGCACGCAGCCAGGGAATTCTGACGCTGCCGATCCTCGGCATGATCGCGATCTCCGGAATCTTCTACCCCCTCACGGCAATGCCGGAATGGGTGCAGTGGATCGCCCAGATCGGCCCGATCTACTGGCTCGGCCTCGGGATGCGCTCGGCGCTGCTCCCCGACGGCGCGGTCGACCTCGAGATCGGCGAGTCCTGGCGGCACCTGGAGACGATCGGTGTGCTCGGAGCCTGGGCCGTCGTCGGGATGATCGTGGCGCCGATGGTGTTGCGCCGCATGGCCCGCCGGGAGGCGGGGTCGAAGCTGGCCGAGCGCCGCGAGAAGGCGCTGCAGCGGGTCGGCTGACCGCTCAGGCGTTGCCGCGGAATACCGCCGCCAGTTCGCGGCGCGAGGTGATACCGAGTTTCGGGTAGGCGTTGGAGAGGTGGTAGCCGACGGTGCGGGGGCTCAGGAACAGCTGGGCGCCGATGTCCTTGTTGGACAGCCCCGTTGCGGCCAGCTGCGCGGTCTGCAGCTCCTGGGGTGTGAGGCGGTTCAGGACGTCCCCGGCAGAGTTGGTGGCCCGGGTCTCACCGGTCGCGCGCAGTTCGCCCTCGGCGCGGTCGGCCCACGGCGCGGCGCCGAGCTGCCGGAAGGTCTCGGCGGCCACCCGCAGGTGACTGCGGGCGTCGGCGCGGCGTTGCACGCGGCGCAGCCACTCGCCGTACAGGAGTTCGGTCCGGGCCCGGTCGAAGCCGAAGTCCGCGATGGTGTGGTGCAGCTCGAGCGCTGTGGCGTAATGGGTTTCGGCGGTGTCGTCGTCGGCCAGCAGGGCCGCGCACCGGTGGGCGAGCGCCCGCGACCAGGGCCGGTCGACGTGCTCGCTCCAGGTGCGGTACCAGTCGAAGGCGGTTCGTGCCTCGTCCGGGCGACCGGTCCGGTGCGCCGCCTCGACCAGGTCGGGGATGGCGGCGATGGCGCCGTGCCGATTGTGACCGGCCAGCAGGGCGGTGAGCCGGTCCACGGCGGCGTCGGGGCGACCGAGTCCGAGATCCAGCAGGCTCAGCGCGGTGGCGGCGTGGATATTGGCCGGGGCGACGTCGCGGGCCAGCGGTTCCGCCGTGAGCGCCAGGCAGCCGGACTCGTCACCGCGCGCCGCGGCCACCATCGCCAGCGTGGCCGATTGATTGATGTGGATGATGCGCTGCCCGGTCTCGGCGGCCAGCCGGCGGCCCTCGGTGGCCGTCGCGGCGGCCGAGGTGAAACGGCCCAGAATGAACTCCGCGCGGGCCTGCACCCACAGCGCCCGGGTCAGGACGCCGACCGCGCCGCGGCGGCGGCATTCGTCGGCCAGCGCCGCGGACAGGTTGCGCGTGGTGGTGAAGTCGGCGATCAGCAGATGCCGATAGGCCAGGGTCGCGCGCTCGCGTAGTCGATCGGGGTCCAGTCCGTCCAGCAGGTAGCGCAGTGCGGTGATGCCCCGGGCCGACCCGTCGCCGAGTCCCGGATTGGTACCCGCGACGAATTCGGCCAGCGCCCGGACGCGATCGGCGCCCGGCAGCCCCCACTGTTCCGCGCGCTCCGCGGTGTGTTCGACGGCAGGCAGGTCACCGGCGGCGAAGGCGGCGTCCGCCGCCTGGAACAGCAACTGCCCGGCCGCGGCCGGATTCTGGGTGGCAACGAACGACGCTGCGGCACCGAGTGATCGGTAGGCGGCCTGCGGCCGGTCCTGTTCCCGGGCGACCTCGGCCTGCACGCCGGTGAGCTCGGCCAGCATCGCCGGGTCGGTGGTCAGCGCCGTCGCCTGATCGGCCAGCGTTCCCGCATGGTCGAGATCGCCGAGGTCGATTGCCGCGGCGGCCGCGGCGGCGAGGCGGCGACAGCGGTCGGTGGGAGCGGGGCTGAGCTCGGCGGCGCGCCGATAGGCGGCGGTGGCCTCGGCGAGGCCACCGCGCGTGTGGGAGCGGCGAGCCGTGTCGTCGAGCGCGGCGGCGACCTGTTCGTCGGGTTCGGTGGCGGCCGCGGCCAGGTGCCAGGCGCGGCGGTCGGCATTGCCGCCGTCGAGCTGGGCGGCGAGGACACCGTGTGCGGCGCGGCGCTGGGCGGGGGCGGCGATATCGTAGGCGGCGGCGCGAATGAGCGGGTGGCCGAAGGTGATTCGCCCGTCCTGCAGCCGGAGCAGTCCGGCCTCCTCGGCGAGGTCCTGATCGGTCCGCCCGGCGCCGATCGCCGCGGCGGCGGCCAGGACCACCGTGGGATCCGCGGTGTCGTCGGCGGCGGTGACGAGCAGGAAATCCTGGGTCGAACGCGGCAGTGCGGCGATGCGGTCCGCGAAGGCCCGCTGAATCCGGTGCGGCGTGGACGATTTCGCGCTGGTGAACGGCGAGGAGTACATCTGGTCGGTGCGCTGCAGAGACGGAAGTACCTGCAGCGCAAGTGGATTCCCCTTCGACTCGCGCAGTGTCCACTGCACCACGGCGGCCGGTAGGTCCGCATGGCGAGCACCGAGCAACGCCGCCGCCGCATCGGGTTCCAGTCCGCACAGCGCCAGCTGGGCGCCGGGCAGTTCGTGCAGTTCGGGGAGCAGATCGTCGCGGACGGCGAAGAGCAGCACCAGTGGTTCGGCGTCGAGGCGGCGCGCGGCGAACAGCAGGGCTTCCAGCGAGGCCCGGTCCAGCCACTGCGCATCGTCGATCACGCAGAGCAGCGGCCGGTCGTCTGCCAGGTCGGCCAGCAGGGCCAGCACCGCCGCGCCGACCAGGAACCGATTGGCCTGTCCGGACGCCCCGGTGTCGAGCGCCGTGCGCAACGCCTCGGCCTGAGCCTCGGGGACCGCGTCCAGGCGCTCCCGCTCCCGGCCGAGCAGCAGGTGCAGCCCGGCGTAGGCCAGCTCGCTCTCGGCCTCGGTACCCGTCACCCGCAGCACTCGATACCCCTGGTCGGCCGCGGTGGCCGCCGCCCGGTCCAGCAGCTGCGACTTCCCGATCCCCGCCTCACCCCGGACCACCGCGGTGGCGGCACGGCCTCCCGGTGCCCGGTTGAGCAACTCCTCCAGTTCGGCGACTTCCTGGGCGCGACCGTAGAACACGTATCGACTCTATGCGCCGCGTTCGACGCCGCCGCGCGGTGCTCGACGCCGAGGGCTTCCGTCAGCCCACGTAGGGGCGGGTCGCGCGGGCGTCGCGCAGCGTGTGCGCCCACCACACCAGCTGATCGAGCATGCCCTTGGCCGCGCCCTCGGCGCCGCCGTCGAGCAGGGCGCCGTCGTCGCCGAACTTGTCCCAGGCGTTGTGGAAGCTGACGGTGTCACGCACCGTGGTCGCGTGCAGTTCCGCGAACACCAGGCGCAGCTGCTCGACGGCGCGCAGTCCGCCGCCCATGCCGCCGTAGGACACGAAGCCGACCGGCTTGGCCTGCCACTGGGTGTAGTGCCAGTCGATCAGCGCCTTCAGCGAGGCCGGGAAGCTGTGGTTGTACTCGGGGGTGACGACGACGAAGGCGTCGGCGGCATCGAGCCGGCGGGTCACCTCGTCCATCGCGGGATCGGGCCGCTGGCTCAGCACCGGCGGGAGCGGATGGTCGGCCAGGTCGATGTGGTCGACCTCGAGTTCCGCGTGACCGCTGGCGTGCGCGGCGAACCAGGTACCCACGGTCGGGCCGAAGCGGCCGTCGCGGATGCTCGCGGTGAGCACGGCCAGGCGCAGGGGATTTTCGGACATTTCGGTCTCCTTCTCGGTCGGATCGGCCGAGAAGAACGCTAGATTCGACCGACCGGGCCGCGCCTCTGTCGAATGACCAGGTTGCGTCGTCCTGCGCCGGGATCTTGACACCACTTCAATTGTAGTACTACGTTTAAACCACTACACATAGAGTGTATGGTGGCGCGCCCGAGGGTGTGGTCGCCTCCTGGAAAGGACGACAACCTTGAAACTCCTTCAGACGAGCACGCTGCTGGCCGCCATCGTCTCGACCGGGCTCATGGCCGGGCTGTTCGCGGGGTTCGCCTACGCGGTCATGCCCGGCCTGGGCCGCTCGTCGGACCGGACGTTCGTCGAGGCGATGCAGGGCATCAACAAGGCCATCATCAATCCGGCCTTCATGATCCCCTTCATGGGTTCGATTCCTCTCCTGGCGCTGGCCGCATTCCTGGCCTGGCGTGGATACGGTCGGCCCACGCTGCCCTGGCTCATCGCCGCGCTGGTGCTGTACCTGGTGGCCTTCGTGGTGACCAGCGCCGCCAACGTCCCGTTGAACGATCAGCTCGCCGCGGCGGGGGATCCGAGCCAGGCGGACCCGCAGGCGATTCGCGACGCCTTCGAGACCAAGTGGGTGGTCTGGAACGTCGTCCGGGCGCTCCTGCACACGGCCGCGTTCGCCTGCCTGGCCTGGGCGCTGATCGTGTACGGCGCGCACCGGCTGGCCGCGAGCAATGTGGCGGCCGGTGGTCTATCGGTCTCGGCGGCACCCGCGGGATGGCAGCAGACCACGGGCGATCGATTCCACCACCGTGTTCCCGGCCCGGGCGCGCCCGGTCAATGGCGATGACTGGGCAGCTCGAGACAGAACGCATGCTGGTGCCGGGCTTTCCGGCAGCTTCGAATTCCGTGTGATAGCCGTTGCGCCCGAATACGCTGCGTCGCATTCTGTTCGACGCAGCGTATTCGCGCATTGCGGATGGGAATCGGCTGAGCTCAGCCGACCGTCGCAGGCTCCGTGTTCGCTGTCTGATCGGCGGATTTCGTTGCCGTGGTGTGGCTTTCGGGGCGAAGTCCGAACACCGCAGCGAGAATCGTTGCGGCACAGGCGCCCGCGCCGACCCAGAAGGCGACCGTGAACTGACCCTCCTGCGGGATCGGCAGGTGCGGAAGCAGTTTCGCGGTGAGCAGGGTGGTGATGATGGCGCTGCCCAGCGAGCTGCCGACGGTGCGGGAGATGGAGTTGATGCCGTTGGCGATGCCGCTCTGGTGATGCGGGACCGCACCGGCGATGAGGGCGGGCATGGCCGCGTAGGCCAGGCTGATCGCCGCGCCGACCACCACGCCGCCCCAGATCACCGAGGCGGTCGCGTCGTGGGCGAGCGCCAGCCAGGCGAAGCCCGCGAGCCCGACCAGCCCGGCCAGCGCGAGTACCCAGCGCCCGCCGAACCGCCCGACCAGGATGCCGCCGAGCGGGGCCGCGGCCATCGACGCGAGCGCGGTGGGCAGCAGATACTCCACGGAGGCGCGCAGGATCGACGCCTCGAATCCGTACCCGGCCAGGTGCTTCGGCATCTGGGCCAGATACGAGATGCCCATGAACAGCAGGAACATCGAGAAGCCGACGAACATGCCGGCCAGGTTGGTGAACAGGACCGGGCGGTGGGTGAACATCTTCAGGTCCACCAGCGGTGCCGCAACCTTGCGCTCGGTGACCACCCACGCCACCGCGAGCACGGCCGACCCGGCGAAGCAGCCCAGCGTGGCGGCCGACGTCCAGCCCCACTCGTGACCCTGCGAGATCGGCAGCAGCAGCAGAATCAGGAAGCCGCCCAGCGTGATCGCGCCGGGCAGGTCCACGCTGCCCGGATGCCGCTTCCCGGTGGCGGGCACCGCGACGACGGCCGCGATCAGGGCCAGCACCGCCAGCCCGGCGGTGAACCAGAACACGACGTGGTAGTCGGGATCGGCGCCCTTGGTCAGCAGGCCGGTCGCCACCAGGCCGAGGCCGCCGCCGAAGCCCAGCGTGCCGCTCACGATCGCCATCGCGTGGTGCAGGCGTGCGGCGGGGACCTCCTCGCGCAGCATCGCCAGCGCCAGCGGGAAGATCGCCGTCGCGACGCCCTGCAGGGTCCGGCCGACCAGCAGCACGCCCAGCGAATCGGCCAGCGCCGACACCGTCGAGCCGACGGCGGCCACCACCAGCACCGCCAGCAGCGTGGGCTTCTTGCCGTACAGGTCGCCGATGCGGCCCAGCAGCGGTGTGCACACTGCCGCCGACAGCAGCGTCGCCGTGGTCACCCAGCTCACCGAGGTCGTGGACACCTGCAGGTCGGTGGCGATCAGACCCAGGATCGGGACCGCCTGGGTCTGCATCACCGTCACGATCATCGCCGCGAATGCCAGGACGCCGGTCAGCAGCGAGCCCTTTCGCTCCATCTCGGATACCTCCCAGAAGCTTGAACGCGCATATGTTTGAAGTCTTCAAGCATCTAAAGATTCAATGATCGCGGTTGTCAAACGCACCGGTAGGATCGCCCCTATGAGCTCGACCACAGCGCAGAGCACGCTCGCATTGCTGATCTCGCGATTCGTCTCCGCGTACCTGCACGACTTCCTCACCGCCGCAGAGGATCACGGGCTGACGCTGACCCAGGCGAAGCTGCTCCTGGCGCTGAACGAGCCGCCGGACGAGCTGCCCATGCGGGTGCTGGCCGGGCGGCTGGCGTGTGATCCGTCCAACCTGACCGGTGTCGCGGACCGGATGGAGTCGCGGGGGCTGGTCCGGCGCACGGTGAATCCGTCCGACCGGCGGGTCAAGTACCTCGCCGCGACGGAGGAGGGGCGGGAGCTGGCCGCGCAGATCCGTGGGTCGCAGGTCCGCGCCTACAAGGCGCTGGCGGAGCTGGCTCCGGAGGAGGAGCGGCTGCTGGAGGGGATGCTCGAACGCCTGGTTCCGAAGCTCGAGGATCGGGTCTGACGTCGTTCGCCGCGCAGCGCTTCCCAACAGCGGGTAATGACAATCGTTTCCCTTAAATTTCTGCCCCGGGAAACCCCGGAAGTAATCAGTGCCGCAGAGACAAGGGAAAAATTGAACAGGATCACTCGTGCCACCGTCATGTCGGTGATGGTTGTCGGCGCGTTGGGAATCGGGTCGGCGACGGCGGTCGCCGAACCTTCGGCGCCGGACGGTCACACCGTGCGCGCCGAAATCATGCCGGGCGTGCACTACACCGGCAATACGCTGGATCAGTCCGTGGTGATCGAGACGGGGGCGGCGACCCTGATCACCCAGGGCGGCCTGTTCCAGGTCCGGGACGCGGCCGGAAATGTGGTGGGCGGCAATGCCTTCGCCGTCGAGCCGGCGGCGCTGAAGGCCGCCGCGGCGCCCGCGGCCGCCGCGCCGGATATGGGCCTCGACGATATCGACGTCGACCCGCACACCGAGCGGTTCAACGAGGCGATCGAAGCGGCCGTCAACGAGTTCGGGTTGGCGACCGGTGTCGGGACGATGGCCGGCGGCCTGATCGGACTGGCCGCCGGGTGTGGCATCGGCGCCGTGGCCGGTGCGGTATTCGGTGCGCCCGTCCTCGATGCCGGGGGCCTCACCGTCATCGCCGGGTGCCTCGCCGGCGCCGCCGTGCTCGGCGGCATGGGTGCCATCATCGGCGCCGCACTGCTCGGGGTCCCGGTGGCCGTCGCCGCCGCGATCCAGTTCCAGAACACCATGAACCAGCCGTACGAGAGCCCGCACGGCCACGACGACTGATCAGGTCGTGAATCGTCCGGTGGCCAAGGCGCTTTCGCGATGCCGGTCGGGGAAGCCGGGGCCCAGCTGCGAGGACACCTCACCGTGCCGGAGTGGCTCGCGGCAGTGGGCGCACACCACCTCGGCGTGGGTGTCGTGATCGCAGTCGTCGTGGTGCAGCACGACCGGCGGCCCGGCCTCCGGGGCGACCCAGCGGTCGCCCCAGCGCATGACGGCCAGCAGGACCGGGAAGAAGTCGCGGCCCTTGTCGGTGAGGCGGTACTCGTAGCGGGGCGGCCGGTCCTGATACCGCACCCGGTCGAGCATGCCCTCCTCCGTCAGCCGGGTCAGGCGCTGGGTGAGGACATTGCGGCTGAGCCCGAGCACCCGCTCGAAGTCGTCGAAACGCGTTGTGCCGTAATAGGCCTCGCGCAGCACCAGCGGCGTCCACCAGTCGCCGATCAGATCGACGGTGCGGGCGACCGAGCAGGGCCAGGTGGCGAAGGTGGTGCGTTTCATGCGTCTACGGTATCGATCCGGGCGGGGACGTACTTGTGCCACGGGGTGCCGACCCACTCGTCGCGGGAGTCGTACTCGGTGAGTTCGTTGGGGGCCGCGCCACTGGTCAGCACGGTGCCGTCGGGATCGAACACCGTGAGCCCCAGGCCGTTCGGCAGCGACAGGTGGCCGGGACGCATCCGGTCGGTGGGCTCGACCTCGACCTCGGTGGTGCCGCGGCGGGTGGTCACGCGGACCCGGTCGCCCGCGGACAGGCCCAGTCGTTGCGCGTCGGCTGCGCTGATCCGCAGGGCGCCGCCGCCGTCGCGCCTGCGCCAGTGCGGATCTCGCATGATCGTGTTGGCGGTGAAGGCGCGGCGTTCCCCGGCGGCCAGGACGTAGGGCCACTCGTCCTGGTCGTCGGGTTCGGGCAGGGTGGCGACGACCTCGAGGAGTTCGGGGATGTGCAGCTGAACCCGGCCGTCGCGCAGGCGTTTCCACGTCTCGTCGACGTCGTCGTCGGTGATGACCACGCCGTGCTTACCGGTCAGGATGGCCTCGAACAGGCGTTCGCCGGCCTCCAGGCCCGTTCCGTAACCGGCGCGTTCGACGCCCCTGGGGTTCTTGCGGGCGCAGTTGTAGGCCGCGGCCCACAGCATCGCCGCCGCGTCGGCGCCGTCGGGCAGGGTCGGGCCCAGCGTGCGATACAGCAGCACCGGTGCGAGTTTCGCCTTCCGCCGGTCGGCGAGGATGCCCAGGAAGGCCATGGCGAACGCCTCGCGGCCCTGGGCGAGAGCCTCCCGCAGCGGGGCGTAGTCGTCCTCGCCCACCGCCCCCGCGGCCTCCGCCAGCCGGGCGTGGATCTCCGGCTCCGGCAGCACCCCCTCCGGGGCGGGGAGCACGGGGTGGCGGAGATGGAAGATGTTGCGCGGGAACTCGAAATTGAAGAACGTGGCCTCGTACTTCTCGAACTGGGTCGGGGCGGGCAGCACGTAGTGCGCCAGTCGCGCGGTCTCGGTCATCGCCACGTCGACGACGACCACCAGGTCCAGCGCGGCGAGCGCCTCCCGCATGCGCGCCGAATCCGCCAGGGAGTGAGCGGGATTGGCGCTCTCGACGAACATGGCGCGGTAGCGGGCCGGGTGATCGGTGAGGATCTCCTCGCTGATCACATTGCAGGGCACCAGGCCGCTGACGATCCGCGCGCCCACGACGGGGCTGCGCGGGCCGGAGTCGGCCGGGTGGCCGCGGTCGTGGCCGAGCGCGGCCAGGCCCGAGAAGGCGTACTGGGTACCGGGTTTGCCGAGGTTTCCGGTAAGCAGCCACACGAGTTTCTCGACGTAGCTGACCACGGTCGAATAGCGGTTCATCTGGACGCCGAGGTCCTCGAGCGCGGCCACCGACTCCGCACGGGCGATACGGTGGGTCGCGGCGGTGACCAGGTCGAGATTGACATCGGCTGTGGCGCAGTACTTTTCGATCGGCACCTGGCGCAGCACCGCGAGCACCTCGTCGAGTCCGTCGGCGTGGTCGGCGAGCCAGTCGAATGCGACCAGGTTGTCGCGCACCAGGATCGCCGCCATGGCGGTGAGCAGGTAGACATCGGTGCCGGGGCGCAGTTGCAGGTGGAAGTCGGCCAGTTCCGCGGTCTCGGTGCGCACCGGGTCGAGCACGATCATGGCGCGTTCCGGGTCGCGGGCGATCTCCTTGAGCACCGAGCGGGCCCGCGGGAAGCCGTGCGACTGATAGGGATTCTTGCCGACGAACAGCGACACCTCGGCGTGCTCGATATCCGCGCGCACCGGATGGCCCGCCATCCGGGCGCCCACCCAGAAGTCGCCGGTCTTCTCCTGCGCCAGCGCGCTGGAGCGGTAGCGCATGCCGTAGGCGGCCATGGTGGCCGGCGCGTAGGCGCCGCCGAGGTGATTGCCCTGGCCGCCACCGCCGTAGTAGAAGATGGACTCGCCGCCGTATTCGGCCCCGATCCGCGTCAGCCGCTCGGAGATCTCGGAAATCGCCGTGTCCCAGTCGATCTCCTCGAAACTACCGTCGGATCGGCGCCGCAGCGGCGCGGTCAGGCGGCCGGTGCGCCCGTTCTGGTAGTGATCCAGCTGCAGCGCCTTGTTGCAGGTGTAGCCCGCGGAGGCGGGATGCAGCTTGTCGCCCCGGATCTTGTCGAAGGATCGGCCGTCCGGCCCGACCAGGACCTGGATGCCGCAATTGCACTCGCACAGGATGCATGCCGTGGGCTGCCACTCCGTCATGGGGGGAGCGTACGCCGGTAAGTTCACAAACGCTACCCACTGGGGGTGAAGAGCAGGGCGGTGTCGCCGAATTCGTGCCAGAGGTAGCCGGAGTCGAGGGCGGTGCGATAGGCGGTGCGCACCGTTTCGGTCCCGGCGACGGCTTGCAGCAGCTCGAGGTGGGAGGCGCCCGGTTCGTGCCAGCCGGTGATCAGGCCGTCGACCACGCGGGCCGGGCGGGCGGCGCCGAGGACGACTTCGGTCCAGCCGGAGGCCGGGTGCAAGCGGCCGGAGGGATCGGCGGCGGATTCCAGGGCGCGGGTGACCGTGGTCCCGACGGCGATCACGCGGCCGCCGGTGGCGCGCGTCGAATTCACCAGGCGGGCGGTGTTCTCGGGAACCGCGTAGCGTTCGGGACTCGGCGGCTCGCCCGCCTCGGGGGAGGAGACGCCGGTGTGCAGGGTGATCGGAGCGAGCGTGACGCCGGTTGTCACCAGGTCGGTCACGAGGCGGTCGGTGAACGGTCTTCCGGCACTGGGCATTTCGGCGCTGCCGGGTTCGCGGCCGAAGACGGTGCGGTAGTAGTCCGGTGACCAGCGCTGGGTCACGTAGGAGTAGGTGATCGGGCGACCGTGGCGGGCCAGCAGTTGGGGGACCGCGGCGTCGATATCGGCGATCCACAGGCGGCGTGCGGGCGGTAGCCACGGTCCGCGTAGCACCGCCGTAGCTCCGGGGAGCTCCACGCGCGCAGCGGGTTCCGGATTCGCGGCGGTGAACGGGACGCCGTCCGGCGACCGCAGCTCCACGACCCAACCACCGTCGTCCAGCCGGGTCGCGAAGTGCAGGACCGCCGGGTGTCCGAGGTAGCGGGCATCGACGGCGGCGGCCAGTGTGGCCGAATTGTTCACCACGACAAGGTCGCCCGGCCGCAGGAAGCGCGGTAGTTCCCGGAAGCGGGCGTGCGTGAGGACGCCGCGATCGGACACCAGCAGCCGGACCCCGTCACGCGCCGAGCCGCGCGCTTCGGGTGGCGCGGTGGCCGCGCGTTCGGCGGGAACGGTGAACTCGTCGAGTGTGACAGTCATTGTGCTGTACCTCTTTTCATTGCTCCGGGCCGGGGGTTGTAGCCGGGTTCCTCCGGGGGTTCCTTCCGGATTCCTCTGGCGTGAACGGCGGTCGTGTCCGGAGCGGTTCGGCGCGTGAATCGCCGCGCGGCAGGTTCGTGCCGTCGGGTTGGGGCATTCAGCGCGCGACCGGTAGTTCGGATGCCACATAACGCCCGCTCGGTGGTCGGGTATCGATGAGATGCAGCAGCCCGGGGACGACGGTCTCGGGCTCAGGGCGGTCGGAGATGTCCTCGCCGGGGAACGCCGCCTGGTGCATGGCCGTGCGCATATCGCCCGGGTCGAAGCTGTAGACGTGCAGGTCCGGATGCTCGGCGGCGAAGGTCGCGGTGAGGTGGTCCAGGGCCGCCTTCGAGGCGCCGTACCCGCCCCAGCCCTCGTAGGCGTTGACCGCGGCATCGGAGCTGATATCGACGGCGGCGCCTCCCGACGCGCGGAGTTTCGGCAATGCCAGCTGCAGAATCGCCAGTGGCGCAATCACATTGGTGTCCAGCACCGAGGCCAGCTCGGCCGTCGGATAGTCGGCCAGGCGCGGCATCGGACTCGGTCCGAGTGCACTCGCATTGTTCAGCACCAGGTCCAGCCGGGGCGCGTCGCCGACCACGGTGGCGAGGCTGCGGCGGTGTGCGGGATCGGCGACGTCCCCGGCCACCGCGACGGCGCCGGTCGCATCCCGCACCTGGGCCAGGGGTTCGAGGTGGCGGGCGGTGATGATGAGGTCCCAGCCCCGGGCGGCCAGCGCCAGCGCGACCGCGCGTCCGAGACCTGCCGAGGCTCCCGTGACGAGAGCCGTTCTCGTATCGCTCATGTCCCCATCCTCGAACCTCAATCTATGTTCAGGTCAAGGGTCGGGTTCGAATCGAGATAGCTGTCTCGCGGCCGATGAGTTTGCCGGGCCGGTGCCGTCAGAGGTGGTGAGCGTGCCGAAACCTACCGAGGAGCCACGATGTCCTACACCTTCAAGCCCGGTGATCCCTGCTGGACCGAGCTGTACACCTCCGACCCCGACCGAGCCTTCGACTTCTACGGCCGGCTGTTCGGCTGGACCCATGAGCAGGCCGAGGAGTTCGGCGGGTACATCACCTTCCGCAAGGACGGCAATGCCGTCGCGGGCGGTATGCGCAACGACGGCAGCGACGGCGCCCCCGACCAGTGGACCGTCTACCTCGCCAGCACCGACGCACAGGCCACCGCCGATGCCGCGGCCGCACGCGGTGGACGGGTGATCCTGCCCCCGATGGAGGTGGGGGACCTGGGCAGTATGGCGATCCTGGCCGATCCGACCGGCGCCGGCGTGGGCGTGTGGCAGCCGGGCGTGCACACCGGATTCGGTGCGATCGGCATCGTCGGCGGCGGCACCTGGACCGATCATGTCGGCGCGGCGTCCTGGTTCGAGCTGAAGACTCCCGCCTACGCGGACGCGCTGAAGTTCTACGGCGAGGTGTTCGGCTGGCAGGACCCGTTCACGGTCGCCGATGGGCCGGAATTCCGGTACACCACAATCCATTCCGAGACGCCGATGCTGGCCGGGGTGATGGACGGGTCGGGGTTCCTGCCCGCCGGGGCGCCGGGCGGCTGGGAGGTCTCCTTCGGCGTGCAGGACGTCGACGACGCGGTGCGGACCGTGGTCGATCTGGGCGGCTCGGTGGAACACCCTGCCGAGGACACCCCGTACGGCCGGATGGCCGTCGTCGCCGACCCCACCGGGGTGCGATTCGGCCTGGGCGGCAACAAGTCCTGAGCCGGAAGGGGCCGGGCACTGGTCTCCTGGCCCGGCCCCACCGGCCTCAGGACTCGGGGCGGGACTCCATCGTCTCCTTGAAGACCTTCATGCCGTATTCCATGCTGGCGCCGAACGGTTCGGCGAGCGCGTCGGGGAGCAGGTCACGGGACCATACGAACCGGGTGCCGCCCTCGCCCTCGGGGAACACCTGCCACGAGGCATTGTCGTGCTCGATCGGAACCGTCCCGCCGTAGACGGAGTAGACGAACCGGCGGGCCCCCTCGTCGAGCGTAATGCGGCGTTCGTGCACGACGGTGCCGTTGGAGAAGGTGACCACCCGGGTATCGGGGCTCTCCACCCGGCTTTCGGTGACGAAACCGGGCGCCATCCGGACGGGGCCCTCGGCGAAATCCGCCAGCACCGCCCAGACCTGCTCCGGCGGCGCCTGGATGACGATCTCCTTGTATACCGAGGCCATCGGGATTCCTTTCACCGTCTGATCGATGGCCCGACCATACCGCCGGTCGGTGACATGTTCGCGCGCCCTCGATGACGGCCTTCCGGCGGTGGCGATGTCAGGTGCGGGTGGGCGCGACCGCGAGGCGTGCCGCGGGCAGGGCCGCCGCGCGGTCGTCCTCGATAAGCCCGATGCGGGTGCGCCGATCGAGCAGGTCGCCCTCGTCCAGTGCGCCCTCGTGTGCGACCGCGTAGGCGAATTCGGCACGGAGCACGTCGATTCCGGGTGCCACCGGCTCGCCGAGCGCCGGATCCCGCTGGATCAGTTCGAGGATCCCGGTGGCTTCGGTGCCGTAGCGTTCGATGAGCAACGGCGCGGCCGGGATGCGGTCCCGGGCGGCGCCGGAGACCGCACCCACCAGCGGAATTCGCTTGGTGCGGCAGGGGGTCGTAGTCAATCCGGAGTGGGCCACGGCGGCATCGACGGCGTCCTCGGCCATCTGCCGGTAGGTGGTGAGCTTGCCGCCGACGACGGTGACGGGACCGCCGGGGGAGTGGAGTACGGCGTGCTCGCGGGAGATGTCGGAGGTGTCGTCGCCGCCCGTGCGCAGCAGCGGCCGCAGTCCGGCGAAGCTGCCCCGGATATCGCTGCGGTGCAAGGGTTCCCGTAGCACGGTATTCACCGTATCGAGCAGGAAGTCGATCTCGCCGTCGGTCGGCCGTGGCTCGTCGGGCACCGGGCCGGGGGCGTCCTCGTCGGTGAGACCGAGGTAGACCCGTCCGTGTGCGGCGGGGAAGGCGAAGACGAAGCGGCTCGTGCTGCCGGGGATGGGCACGGTCAGCGAGGCGGTGAGGCCGCCGAACGCGGCGGCGTCGAAGACCAGGTGGGTGCCGCGGCTCGGCCGCAGCTCGATGCTCTCGTCGACCCGGTCGGCCCATACCCCGGCGGCATTGATCACCGAACGCGCTCGCACGGTGAGGGTTTCGCCGGTGAGCGCATCGCACAGCTGGGCCGACTCTCCGGTGACCTGCCGCGCCGCCACCCGGGTGAGCACGGACGCACCGTACGCGGCGGCCGTGCGGGCGATCGCCACGACCAGCCGCGCGTCGTCCACCAGTTGCCCGTCCCAGGCCAGCAGCCCGCCGCGTAAACCGTTGCGGCGCAGCGTCGGTGCCAGCCGCAATGCCTCGGCCGCCGCGACCCGGCGCGAACGCGGCAGCACCGCCGCCGGTGTGCCGGCCGTGCGTCGCAGCACATCTCCGGCCACGAAACCTGTACGCACGAGGGCCCGTTGGATCCGTCCGACCTCGGGAAGCAGCGGAACCACCTGGGGGATGGACCGTGTCAGGTGCGGTGCGGTGGTGGTGAGCAGGACATCGCGCTCCACGGCGCTCTCGTGCGCGATGCCGACCCCGCCGCCGGCCAGGTACCTCAGCCCGCCGTGCACCAGCTTGGAACTCCACCGGCTGGTCCCGAACGCCAGATCGTGCTTCTCCACCAACACGGTTCGCAGCCCCCGCGCCGCCGCGTCCAGCGCCACCCCGGCCCCGGTGACCCCGCCCCCGACCACCAGCACATCGATATCCCCACCGTCCCCGAGCGCCTGCAACTCTCTACTCCGCCGCCCCGCATTCAGCGCGGAATCCCCGAACCCACCACGCGCACTACTCATTCCGTACTCCCATCACCTGGTTTCCACCCGTTCACGAGGCTTTCGGTTCATGCGAGGCGTTCTCCGTCTTCGGGGAGGAGGTAGCCGTCGACGGCGCGGGCCAGTTCGGCGTCGAGGTGCTGCTCGTCGAGGAGGTTGCCGACCATTCCGGCGGACTGGACCGCGGACTGGCCGATCAGCAGGAGCATGGTGGCCAGGTGTTCCGGATCGCCCTCGCGGATCGAGCCGTCGCGGTGACCCTCGCGGATCACGGCGGCGAACAGCAGGATCAGCTCCCGCTGGTTGCGGCCCAGGCGGCCGAAGACATAGGTCAGCATCAGGTCGGTATCGGTGCGGAAGATCTTGGCGAACAACGGATTCGCGCGCAGTGTGGCCGCGCCGGACACCACCCCCTCGACCAGGCGGGCGCGTCCGCTACCGCCAGTGGGGATGGTCCGTCCGACGATGCCGCGCATCTCCCGCACCAGCAGCTGGGCGATCAGCGAGCGGGTATCGGGCCAGCGCCGGTACACCGTCGGGCGGCTCACTCCGGCGCGCCGCGCCACCTCCGTGAGGGTGGTGCGGCGCACCCCGAATTCTTCGACGCAGGCCCGTCCCGCGTCGAGGATCGCCAGGTCGATGGCCGACAGCTCGTCGGCATCGGTCGTGTGCATCGCAACGTCACCACCGGGTTGTGGGCGCGACCGTGCCGGTCGGCCGAGTCCTTCGTTACTGCTTGACATCTTATGTCACACTGTAACGCATGGTCGACACACAGCAGCAGACGTCTTCGTCGGGAATGCCGGGCGGGTCGGCGCCGCGCCCGAGTATGGTATGGGACGCCTGGGGCATTCCGGCCGGTCACGCGCCGCTTTCGGAGCGGATCCGCACGCTGCTGGCGCAGGTCTTCGGGGTGTCCGGTGAGCCGGTGGCTCGTCGCGATGAGGGCGATGTGCCGCTTCGCGACTCGACGCTGACGGCGGCCCAGCTCGCGGAGTTGTCCTCGGTGGTCGACGCGGGTCACGTGTCGGTCGACCACCGGGACCGGCTCCTGCACGCCGGTGGCAAGAGCACCCCCGATCTGCTGCGCCGCCGCGCCGAGGGCCCGCAGGACGCCCCCGACGCCGTCGTCTTCCCCGCCGATCACGACGAGGTACAGGCGCTGCTGTTCCGATGCGCCGAGGCGGGAATCGCGGTGGTGCCCTTCGGCGGCGGCACCAGCGTGGTCGGCGGCGTGGACCCCGCGCGCGGCCGCTTCGATTCCGTTGTCGCCGTGGATCTCCGGCGGCTCGACGCGATGACCGATATCGACGCGGTGAGCGGCACCGTCACCCTGGGCGCCGGGCTCACCGGCCCGCAGGCCGAGCAACTTCTCGCCGGGCACGGCCTGTCGCTCGGCCACTTCCCGCAGAGCTTCGAGTTCGCCAGCATCGGCGGCTTCGCGGCGACCCGCTCGTCCGGGCAGGCGTCGGCGGGGTACGGCCGCTTCGACGACATGATCCAGCGGCTGCGGATCGCAACGCCCAGCGGCACACTGGATCTCGGCCGCGCCCCCGCCTCGGCGGCCGGTCCGGACCTGCGCGAGCTGTTCGCCGGATCGGAGGGCGCGCTGGGCGTGATCACGGAGGTGACGCTGCGGGTGCATCCGGCTCCGGAAACCGTTGCGTACCAAGCCTGGTCGTTCCCGGACTTCGCCACCGGCGCGTCCGCCCTGCGCGCCGTGGTGCAGGCGGGCGCCGCGCCGACCGTGCTGCGATTGTCCGACGAGGCCGAGACCGGGCTCAACCTGGCCCGCTCCGCCGACGTGGGCGGCGCCCCGGTGACCGGATGCCTGGCGATCACCACGTTCGAGGGCACCGCGGCCCATGTCGCCGCGCGCGGTGCCGAGGCGGGCGCCCTGCTCGAAGCCGCCGGCGGCTCCCCGCTGGGTGAGCAACCGGCGCGGGAGTGGGAGCACGGCCGGTTCGCGGCACCCTATCTGCGCGACGCGCTGCTGGACGTCGGAATCCTCTGCGAGACATTGGAAACCGCGACCAGCTGGTCGAATCTGGCCGAGCTCAAGGCGAAGGTGACGGCGGCGCTGACGGATTCGCTGTCCGCCCAGGGCACTCCGGCGCTGGTGATGTGCCACATCTCGCACACCTATCCGACCGGCGCGTCGCTCTACTTCACCGTGGTGGCCAAGCAGCTCGAGGATCCGATCGCCCAGTGGCTAGGGGCCAAACGGGCGGCGGGCGATGCCATCGTCGCGGCGTCGGGCACCATCACCCATCACCACGCCATCGGCGAGGACCACCGCCCGTGGATGCCCGACGAAATCGGCGACCTGGGCGTGCGGGTCCTGACCGCGGTCAAGCAGGCGGTCGACCCGGCCGGAATCCTCAACCCCGGCAAGCTGATCCCGCCGGAGGAGACCGCATGAGCGCGATCGACTCGGTGCTGCTGGTGACCAACCCGCTGTCCGGCCAAGGCCGGGGGCTGACGGCTGCCACCACGGCACGCGCGCGATTCGCCGAGCGCGGTGTGGACGTGACCGAAGTGCAGGGGGAGACGGCGGCGGATTCGGCGCGCCTCGTGCGCGAGGCGGTTTCCGGCGGGAACCGGCCGGATGCCGTGGTATGCGCCGGAGGCGACGGTCTGGTCTGCCTGATCCTGCAGGCGCTGGCGGGAACCGATGTGCCACTGGGGCTGGTGCCCGGCGGCACCGGTAATGATCTGGCACGCGAGCTCGGCATTCCCGACGACGACGCGGTCGCGGCCGCGGATATCGTGCTCGGCGGGCGTACCCGGTCGATCGATCTCGGCACGGTCGAATCCGGCATGGTGACAGCCGAGTACGGCGGGCCGCTGCGGTTCGCGACGGTGACCGGTACCGGATTCGACGCCCGGGTGACATTGCGTGCCAACCGGATGCGCCGCCCCAAGGGCTCGCTGCGCTACACCTTCGCCGCCCTCGCCGAGCTCGCGGGTGGACTGGCGGTGCCGTACCGGATCGAATTGTCCGGTGCGCCAGGGGAGTCCGGCGACACCGTGGTCGAGACGGACGCCGTCATGGTGGCGGTCGGCAATACCCGCACCTACGGCGGCGGCATGATGATCTGCCCGGACGCCACCGTCGACGACGGCCTGCTCGACCTCACCGTGGTCGGCGTCATGTCCCGCCTGGAAATGCTCCGCATGCTCCCCGCGCTCTCGTCCGGCAAGCGCATCGACCACCCGGCGGTAACCCAATACCGAGCCGCCACAATCACATTGACCGCCCCGAACGCCCCGGTCACCGCAGACGGCGACCCGGCTGGAGCTTTACCCGCGACCTTCCGCGCCCTGCCCGCCGCCCAACAGATCCTGGTGCCGTAGTCCTCGCCAACACCTCAGCCGAGGGCTACCTCCGAACCTCGGTGCAGGTTGACCGGGGCGGTGTTGCGGGCGGTTTCGCGGGTGATGCCCTTGGCGGCTGGGTTGGCTTGCTCCAGTTGGGGTTTGCGGTCGAACAGGGTTCGAGTGAGGACGCAGGCGAGGTTGGCGTCGAGGTCGTCGCGGACCAGGAGCAGGTTGGGGACGACGATGGTCGGGACGTCGGCGGCGAGGCCGTAGGCCGCAGCCGGGATCACGCCCTGTTCGTAGCCGGGGTTGACCTTGCGCATCTCGCCGAGCTGACCGGCGATGTCGAGGAATCGCACGCGGTCGCGGGCGGTGGTGAACAGGTCGGTCACGCCGGGCGTGGGCAGGCCGCCGGACCACACCATGGCGTCGATGGAGCCGTCCTTCATCCCGTCGACGGTCTTGGTGAGATCCAGTCGCTGCGCGGCGATATCGGTATCCGGGTTCAGGCCCGCCGCGGCCAGCAGCCGGTTCGCGATCACCTCGGTGCCGGACTTCGGCGATCCGGTGGACACCCGCTTGCCCCGCAGGTCGGCGACCGCATTGATACCGGCGCCCTCGCGCACGATCACGTGCGTGTAGTTGGTGTAGATCCGTGACAGTGCCTGCACCGGCTGCTTGCGGCCGTCGAAGCTGCCGGTGCCGAGCACGGCGTCGGCGGCGGTGTCGGCGAGCGAGAACGCGACCTGATAGGTCCCCGCGACCAGCTGCTGGATGTTCTGCACCGAGGCGCCGGTCTCCGCGGCGGTGGCCTTGACCTTGCCGTCGGTGGCCGCCGCCAGCTGCTCGGCGTAGGCGTTGCCGAGCGCGAAGTAGACGCCGGTGGCATTGCCGGTCGCGATGCCGACCCGCGCCTCCTGCGACACCTCACAGGTCACCGTCCCGCCGGAGTCGGTGCTGGCGTTGTCGCGCCTGCCACCGCATCCGCTGAGCAGTGCGGCCGACACCGCGACCGCGACGACAATGATTGCGGCTCTTCTCATGTCACTCTCCTCCGGCGGGAAACACGCGGTTCGCCGACCGGCGCCGCGTCAGCAGTGCCACCGCGGCCGACCCGGCGAGCAGGCCGGATCCGGCGGCGGCGGTGAAGGGGCTCGGATACAGCAGCGTCAGCCCGGCCGCGGCGGCGAGGATCCGGGCCGCCGGTCCCGCCGGTCCGATGCCGTACATCCACCCGCCCGTGGCGACGGCGAGCGCCGCCACCGCGAGCGCGGTGACCGCCGAGACCGCCAGCACGTCGAGCACCGCACCGCGCCCGAGCAGGTGCTCACCCGAGTCGGTCAGCACGAACACCACGGGAACCAGGAACGCGGGCAGCGCGTAGCGCAGCGCCTGCCACATGGCGGCGACGGCGCGGGCGCCGGTGATGGCCGAGGCGCCGACCGCGGCCAGCGCCGTCGGCGGCGTCACCTCCGACAGCACCGAGTAGTAGAAGGTGAACATGGCCACGGCGGGCGCGGGCACCCCCAGCTGGATCAGCGCCGGGCCGATGATCGCCCAGCCGATCACGAATGAGGCCGTCACCGGCACCGCCAGGCCCAGCAGCGCCAGCGCCACCGCCGCCAGCACGACCGTGCAGGCGAGTACCACGCTCGCATTGTCCGACAGCGCGGAGCCGACCTCGATCAGCAGCGAGGCGAGTTGGGCGCCGAGCCCGGTCTTGGTGGTCATGGCCGTGATCACCCCGGCCGCCGCGCACACCGCCACGACCGGCAGTGCCGAGCGCACCCCCGCCGACAGCGTCCGCAGCAGCCCGGTGCCGAACCCGCCCACGGAGATTCGGGTCTCGGCGGGGGAGATCCTGCGGCGCACAAGACGATCCGCGACCGCCAGCACGAAGGTGAGCACGGTCGCGTACACCACCGCGCGGGTCGCGCTGACACCGATCAGCAACAGCACCACGATCGCGATCAGCGACAGGAAGTGATACCCGAACAGCCCCAGCAGCTTCCACACCGATCGCGGCGGCGCGGCTGGGGTAATGATGGGGTCGTGCGCCGATCGCGGCGGCGCGGCTGGGGCAATGATGGGGTCGTGCGCCGATCGCGGCGGTGCGGCTGGGGCAATGGTGGGGTCGTGCGCCGATCGCGGCGGCGCGGCTGGGGCAATGGTGGGATCGTGCGCCGATCGCGGCGCGGCCGGGGCAGTGGTGGGGTCGTGCGCCGATCGCGGTGCACCCGGGGTGTCGCCGGGTTCGTGCGCCGAGTGCGGTGCGGGTGCGGCGTTGCCGGGATCGCGCAGCGCGCCCGAGGCGAGCAGGCGGCGGGCGTCGATCTCCACCGCCAGCAGAATTCCCAGGTAGTACAGCAGCGTCGGGATGGTGGCCCAGCCCAGCACGGTCAGATAGGAGACGTTCAGGTACTCGGCCACGATGAACGCCGCGACCCCGAGCGTCGGCGGCGAGAGGATCGCCCCCACCCCGGCGGCCGCGAGCAGCCCCGCACCCTGCTCCGGCCGGTATCCGGCCCGCCGGAGAATGGGCCAGGTCACCGCGCCGACGCTGACCGCCGTCGCGGTGCCGGAACCGGAAACGGTGCCCAGCAGGAATCCCGAGGCGACCGCGGTACGCCCGGCGGCGCTGCGGGAACGCCGGAACAACGCCACCGACAGATCCACGAAATACTGCGCGGCACCGGAGAATTCGAGTGCCGCGCCGTAGATCGTGAACAGCACGATGTAGGTCGCCGCGACGTCCAGCGGCGTGCCGTAGAAACCGCTGCCGGAGTTGTAGAGGGCGTCGACGATCTGATCGAAGTTCAGCCCGGCGTGGGCGATGGTCCAGTGCTGCGGGAGCAGGCCGCCGTAATACCCGTAGGCCAGGAACAGCAGGCACACCCCGGGCAGCACCCATCCGGTGGTGCGGCGGCACGCCTCCAGAATCAACAGCAGCAGCACCGCGCCCATCACGACGTCGACCGGCTCGAGCAGCCCCTGCCGGTCCAGAAACGCGTCGTATCCGCCGCCGCCGGTCCCGATCGCCCACGGCAGCACCGGATACAGGCACACCACCAGCGCGACCACGGCCAGCGCCCAGTCGAGCGGGCCCGGCCCCGCGCGCCGATCCAGCCACCGCGCCCCGGACCGGTACGACACGAACACCAGCGGCAGCGCCCCCGCCAGGAACAGCACCAGGTAGTACTGGCTGCCCTGGGGCAGTGGCCGGAACACCTGCCAGAGCGCGAGCACCGCGAGCGCGAACGCGCCGACGGCGACCACGCGCTCCGGAATTCCGGACAGCGGTCGCGCGGGCCGTTCCTGATCGTCCGCGCTCAGCTCCGCCGGTGTGACGGGGGCAACGCGGACGGACATGGCGAGACGATAGCAACGCCGAGGCCGCCGATCGCGGCCATTGGAAATATGGGTTCCGCCGAATGACCAGCGCAATCCTCGCCCTGCGAGGCTCGGATTCGAGGCACTCAGGAAATGAACGAAATCGCCCGCAACCCGGAGACCGTCGCGCGATCGAGAACGACCACGGAGGCGGGGCGGGGGCGCGGCGCGGTGCCGGTGGTGACGCGGCCGACGATCCGCCGCCAGCGGGCGTAGTGCAGCACGAAGCTGATCCTGCTCACGCGTCGGCCTCGCGCGCGCTGACCGGCCCGCGCCGCCTCGGCGGGGACGTCGATCATGATGATGTGCACGTCCCGGCCGCCCTGCGCGGCCCAGGCAGCGATCAGGCGGCGAACCCAGCGGCGAGTTCCGCAGTCGTGCACCACCACCGGGGTGCGGGCCTCGTGCAGCGCGCGCCGGATGCGGCGGTAGTGGGTGAGGTGCACGATCGGCAACCACAGCGCGTAGGGCAGCCGCCCCAGGCGGCGGTGCCACCAGTTGCGTGACTGCTGCGAGTCCACGAGCGTCGCGCCGCTGTGCTCGACCGCCTCCACCGCCGTGCCCACATCGCCGAACAGCCTGCGCAGGGCGGTGCTCTTGCCCGCGCCCGGAACCCCGGTGAAGATCACGGCCGCCGTTGCGGGATAGCGCAATTCGTCGACGTCGCGGCCCCGCAGATCGTGCACCGTATCGGGCGTGACGACATGCGGTTCGGGGGAGCGCAGCTGGCCGGCTTCGAGCGGAGGGTTCACCTCTTACAGCGTCCCGGCCGAAATCCCGTTCTGCAACAGGGATGACCCTGATTTCGTGCCCGGAGTTGCGGCGCGGGAGCGGATTCGGGGTTGTCCCGGAAACGGCAACGTTCTTTGCCGAATCCGCCGCGGTTCGGCACCGTTGCGATCATGAGTGAGACGAGATACGACGTGGTGATCGTGGGTGGCGGCGCGGCCGGGCTGTCGGCGGCGCTGGTGCTGGGACGGTCGCGCCGGCGGGTGGCGGTGGTCGACGCGGGACAGCCGCGCAACGCCCCGGCCGAGCATATGCAGGGCTTTCTTTCCCGGGACGGGATGCCGCCGGGCGAGCTGCTGGCCGTCGGGCGGCGCGAGGTCGCCGGGTACGGGGTCGAGCTGGTCGACGATCGGGTGATCGGCGCGGCGGGCTCCGGTGCGGAGTTCGAGCTCCGTCTGGCCGGTGGCCGGACGCTGCGGGCGCGGCGAGTGCTGGTGGCCACCGGCCTGCGCGACGAACTGCCGGAGGTTGCGGGTGTCCGCGAGCGCTGGGGCCGTGACGTGCTGCATTGCCCGTACTGCCACGGCTACGAGGTGGCCGACCAGCCGCTGGGACTGATAGGCGGCGACGAACCGGGTGCCTTGGCCCGCGCGGTGCACCTGGCGCTGCTGCTGCCGCAGTGGTCCGACGACGTCGTGTTCTTCCCGCACACCATGGCGCTGACCGACGCGGAGCGCCGCCGCATCGCCGGACGCGGTGTGCGCATCGTCGACGGCAAGGTGGCGCGGCTGGCCGTCGAGGACGACCGGCTGCGCGGGGTCGAACTGGCCGACGGCAGCGCGGTGCCGCGGGCGGCGGTATTCGTCGCGCCGACCTTCGTCCCCGACAACGCCGTGCTGTCCGCCCTCGGCTGCGCGGTGGCCGAGACCGGATGGGCGGTCACCGATCCCTCGGGACGCACTTCCGTCCCCGGTGTATGGGCCGCGGGCAATGTCACCAATCCGGGTGCGCAGGTCATCACGGCCGCCGGTGCCGCCTCGGCGGCCGCCATCGCGCTGAATACGGACCTGGTGGAGGAAGATTCCACAATCGACTGAACCAGTGCCTGTTTTTTGTGCTTCGGCACACACTGGCGACCGGAGATTCGGGCTGTTTCCTGAACCGGAGCTGAGGGGCAAAGCCGCACCCACGCAACGGATTCGGGCAAAACCTGAGAATTGCATATGGATTGGCCGGGGTCATGGAAATCGGCGGTAGTCTGAATGTCGTGGGCGGGGTTTTCGGTGTCCCTCATCCGCCGAAAACCCCGCTCTTCGACTGTCTAGCCCCAGTCCTTAGAATCTCACGGTGACCAGCACAGCCTCTGAGAACCCACGTGATCGTGCCGACGCCCTCCCCAAGAGCTGGAATCCCAGCGAGGTGGAGGCAGACCTGTACGAGGGCTGGGTAGGCGCCGGTTACTTCACCGCGGATGCCACCAGTAGCAAGCCGCCGTATTCGATCGTGCTGCCCCCGCCGAACGTCACCGGCAACCTGCACATGGGGCACGCGTTCGACCACACCCTCATGGACCTGCTCACCCGCCGCAAGCGCATGCAGGGCTGCGAGGTGCTGTTCCTGCCCGGCATGGACCACGCCGGGATCGCCACCCAGAACATCGTCGAGAAGAAGCTCGCCGTCGACGGCAAGTCCAAGGAGGACTTCGGCCGTGAGCTGTTCATCGACAAGGTCTGGGACTGGAAGCGCGAATCCGGCGGCACCATCCAGGGGCAGATGCGCCGCCTCGGCGAGGGCGTGGACTGGAGCCGCGACCGCTTCACCATGGACGACGGCCTCTCGCGCGCGGTGCAGACCATCTTCAAGCGGCTCTACGACGCCGGGCTGATCTACCGCGCCGAGCGGCTGGTGAACTGGTCGCCGGAACTGCGCACCGCCATCTCCGATATCGAGGTCAAGTACGAGGACCGCGAAGGCGAGCTGGTGTCGCTGCGCTACGGCTCGCTGAACGACGACGAGCCGCACGTGATCGTGGCCACCACCCGCGTCGAGACGATGCTCGGCGACACCGCCATCGCCGTGCACCCCGACGACGAGCGCTACAAGGATTTCGTCGGCACCACCCTCTACCACCCGATCACCGGCCGCCAGATCCCGGTGATCGCCGACGACTACACCGATCCCGAATTCGGTACCGGCGCACTGAAGATCACCCCGGCGCACGACCCCAACGACTTCGAGATCGGCCTGCGCCACAACCTGCCGATGCCGACGATCATGGACGAGACCGGCCGGATCGCCGGTACCGGAACCGAATTCGACGGCATGGACCGGTTCGAGGCGCGCGCGAAGATCCGCGAGCGGCTCGAGGCCGAGGGGCGCGTGGTCGGCCGCAAGTTCCCCTACATCCACAGCGTCGGCCACTCCGAACGCAGCGGCGAGCCGATCGAGCCGCGACTGTCGATGCAGTGGTGGGTGAAGGTCGAATCGCTGGCCAAGGCCGCCGGGGACGCGGTTCGCAATGGCGAGACCGTGATTCATCCGGCGAGCCAGGAGCCGCGCTGGTTCGCCTGGGTCGACAACATGCACGACTGGTGCATCTCGCGCCAGCTGTGGTGGGGCCACCGCATTCCGATCTGGTACGGCCCCGAGGGCGAGATCGTCTGTGTCGGACCGGACGAGCAGGCGCCGGAGGGCTACGTGCAGGACCCGGACGTGCTCGACACCTGGTTCTCCTCCGGCCTGTGGCCGTTCTCCACCATGGGCTGGCCCGACGCCACCCCCGAGCTGGCGAAGTTCTATCCCACCAGCGTCCTCGTCACCGGCTACGACATCCTGTTCTTCTGGGTGGCGCGGATGATGATGTTCGGCACGTTCGTCGACGACGACCCGGCCATTACGGCGGGCAAGGATTCGGGGTCGGCGCAGGTGCCGTTCCGGGATGTGTTCCTGCACGGCCTGATTCGCGACGAGCAGGGCCGCAAGTACTCCAAGTCGAAGGGCATCGGCATCGATCCGCTGGACTGGATCGACGAATACGGCGCCGACGCAACGCGATTCACCCTCGCCCGCGGCGCGCAGCCCGGCAGCGACCTGTCGGTGGGCCCGGCGCACGTGCAGGCGTCGCGCAACTTCGTCACCAAGCTGTTCAACGCGACGAAGTTCGCGCTCATGAACGGCGCTGTCCCCGGCCAAACGCATGCCGGGGAAAAGGGGTCGGAGCATGCCGGGGAAACGGGATTGGCCCGGGAGACCCTGACCGACGCCGATCACTGGATCCTGGATCGGCTGGAAGAGGTTCGGGCCGAGGTGGATTCGGCCTTCGACCGCTACGAGTTCGGCAAGGGCTGCGAGGCGCTGTACCACTTCGCGTGGGACGAGCTGTGCGACTGGTACCTGGAGCTGGCGAAGGTGCAGTTCGCCGAGTCCGAGGAGCGGGCGGCGAGTACCCGCGTGGTGCTCGGCAGCGTGCTGGACGCGCTGCTGCGCATGCTGCACCCGGTGATCCCGTTCGTCACCGAGACCCTGTGGCGGGCCCTCACCGGCGGCGAGTCCGTGGTGGTCGCGGCGTGGCCGCAGCGCTCCGGCATCGCCGCGGACGAACGCGCCGCCCGTCGCATCGCCGACGCCCAGAAGCTGATCACCGAGATCCGCCGCTTCCGCAGCGATCAGGGCCTCACCGACAAGCAGAAGGTGGCGGCCCGGCTGATCGGCGTCGACACCGCCGACCTGACCGGGCTCGACGCCGAGATCGCGTCGCTGGCCCGCCTGACCGAGCCCGGCGACGGCTTCTCGGCCACCGCGTCGGTGGAGGTCCGGTTGTCGGCCACCACCGTGACCGTGGAACTCGACACCTCCGGCACGGTCGACCTCGACGCCGAGCGCCGCCGCCTGGAGAAGGATCTGGCGGCCGCGCAGAAGGAATTGGCGGGCACCACGGCGAAGCTCGGCAACGAGGCTTTCCTGGCCAAGGCGCCCGATGAGGTGGTGGCCAAGATCCGCGCCCGCCGGGAGGTCGCCGAATCCGAAGTGGCGCGCATCGGCGCCCGGCTCGACGAGATCGGCAAGGCGGGCGAGTGAGCGCGGGCGAGGACGGCGCGAACGCCGAGCCGGAGCGGCAGCGCGGCGGGGAGCAGCGGCTGCACTCCGGCCCGTCTCCGGTGGATCTCGCCGAAATGGCGCTGGTCGAGGCCGAACTCGACCAGCGCTGGGGCGAGACCAAGATCGAGCCGTCGCTGACTCGCATCGCCACGCTGATGGATCTGCTCGGCTCTCCGCAGCACGGGTATCCGGCCATCCACGTGGCGGGCACCAATGGCAAGACGTCGGTCACCCGCATGATCGACGCGCTGCTGAGCGCGCTGCACCGGCGCACCGGCCGCTTCACCAGCCCGCATCTGCAGCTGGCCACCGAGCGCATCGCCGTCGACAACGAGCCCGTCAGCCCCGCCCGCTACGTCGAGATCTATCGCGAGCTGCAGCCGTACCTGGACATGATCGACCAGCAGTCGCAGGCGGCGGGCGGCCCGCGGATGAGCAAGTTCGAGGTGCTGGTCGCCATGGCCTACGCCGCCTTCGCCGAGGCGCCGGTGGACGTCGCGGTGGTGGAGACCGGGATGGGCGGCACCTGGGACGCCACCAACGTCATCGACGGCCAGGTCGCGGTCATCACCCCGATCGGGCTGGACCACACCGACTACCTGGGCCCGGATCTCACCTCGATCGCGGGGGAGAAGGCCGGGATCATCAAGAAGGCCACGGAGGATCCGCTGGTCCCGCGCGAGACCGTGGCCATCATCGCCGAGCAGGAGCCCGAGGCGATGGAGGTGCTGCTGCGGCGCACCGTCGAGACCGACGCCGCGGTGGCCCGCGAGGGCGCGGAGTTCCGGCTGCTGTCGCGGCGCGTCGCCGTCGGCGGCCAGGTGCTCGAGATCCAGGGCCTGGGCGGGGTGTACGACGAGATCTTCCTGCCGCTGCACGGCGAGCATCAGGCCCGCAACGCGGTGGTGGCGCTGGCCGCGGTGGAGGCGTTCTTCGGCGCGGGCGCGCAGAAGCAGCTCGACATCGACGCCGTCCGAGCGGGATTCGCGGCCGCGATCAGCCCCGGCCGGATGGAACGCATGCGCAGCGCGCCGACCATCTTCCTCGACGCCGCGCACAATCCGGCGGGCGCTCGGGCGCTGGCCGCCGCGCTCACCGACGAGTTCGACTTCCGCAAGCTGGTCGGTGTGGTCGCGGTGCTGTCGGACAAGGACGCCGCCGGTATCCTGCGGGCACTGGAGCCGGTGTTCGACGAGATCGTCGTCACCACCAACGGTTCCCCGCGCGCCCTGGCCGTCGACGACCTCGCCGACCTGGCCGTACAGACCTTCGGCGACGAACGCGTCGTCACCGCCACCACCCTCGCCGACGCCGTCGAATCCGCGATCGCCATCGCGGAGGAGGCCGGGGAATCCGGGGAGCCGGTGTCGGGGGCGGGGATCGTGATCACCGGTTCGGTCGTCACCGCGGGGGCGGCCCGCTCCCTGTTCGGAAAGGATCCCGCATGACCGACAAGGCCGTACCGCCCCCCGCCACCGATCCGTGGAAGGGGCTGCGCGGCGTCATGGCCGGGTCGCTCGTTCTCGAGGCCATCACCGTGCTGCTGGCGCTGCCGGTGGTCGCGGCCGTCGGTGGCGGGCTCGGCCCCTGGTCGATCATCTTCCTGGTGGGCCTGGCGGTGCTGATGATCGTCGGTGCCGGACTGCAGCGGCGGCCGTGGGCGGTGCCGTTCAACCTGAGCCTGCAGGTGCTGGTGCTGCTGGGCGGGTTCATCCACGCGTCGATGCTGGCCGTCGGAGTGATCTTCGCCGCAGTCTGGGCGTTCATCCTGGTGCTGCGCTCGGACGTGAAGCGCCGGATGGATCAGGGAATGCTGCCCAGCCAGCGCATGCAGCAGGGTTCTTGACGGCTTCGGTTCGGAATACCGTGCGCAGGACGGTTACAGTGTCGCCGTGACTGAGCAGACGTTGGTACTCATCAAGCCCGATGGCGTGGCCCGGGGCCTGATTGGTGAGGTCATCACCCGCATCGAGCGCAAGGGACTGAAGATCGCGGCACTGGAGCGGAAGCAGGTCTCCGAGGAGGTCGCCGCGGCCCACTACGCCGAGCATGCCGAAAAGCCGTTCTACGCCTCCCTGATCGAGTTCATCACCTCCGGCCCGGTGGTCGCGGCGGTCCTCGAGGGTCCGCGCGCCATCACCGCCTTCCGCCAGATCGCCGGCGGGACCGACCCGGTCGAGAAGGCCGTGCCGGGCAGCATCCGCGGCGACTTCGCCCTCGAGACCCAGTTCAACCTCGTCCACGGTTCCGACTCGCCCGAATCCGCCAAGCGCGAGATCGCGCTCTGGTTCCCCGAACTCACCCAGTAGCAATCCCCGGTTCCGGTCCGCGATACCGCGCCGAGCGCCGAATTCGGCCGCTCCGGCGGCGGGGCGCAAACCCGTGTCAGTGCGCCGCGGGCCTGGGCCGGACGGGCCCGGAGCCCCCGTAGGAGAGCGTCGATGGCGGAGGCCCGGCGCACGGTATGGGATACTGACAGTGGATGTGATCGACGCTCGCCGTTTGCGGTGGGTGGCGAAAGCACCCGATGGCATCGCGGTTCGACGCCGATCATCGCTGCCCCCGGACGGTTCCAAGACTCGGCTGTCCGGCGGCACGCTGGATGAGCGCTCGAGTCCCGGTGTCGAAGCCAACAGCCAGGCGCCGCGTGACCAGTTAGCCCGACCGACGAACGACAAGGTGATAACGGGGCACGCGGGGCGAGACCACAGGACCTTGCGCCCCCGCGGTGTGAGGCGAACGGACAGTGCCCCCGCGTCGGCCGCGTCACTCCCCGTACGGGAGGGACGCGCCCGGGGGCCCGAGGAGATTTCGTGGCCGATCAAGAGCCGCAGGATACGTCGCAGAGCAATGGTGAACCCGCCTCGAACGAGGCGGCCGGGGCAGGGGAGGCGGCGCAGTTGCCCGAACGAATCCGGGTCCATGCGCTGGCGAAGCTGCTGGGGACCACCAGTAGACGCATCCTGGCCCACCTGACCGAACTGGGGGCCGAGGCCCGCAGCCCGCAGTCGAACCTGGACCGCACGGTCGCCGAATCGGTCCGGGACGCGCTCGTTCCGGACGAGGAGGCGGGGGCATCCGGTCCCGCCGCGGCGACGGCCGGGTCCGGGGTTACCGGGACTGCGCCGACTTCGGCGCAGCCGACCGCAACCGGGACGACTGCGGGGACGCCTGCCGCTGGGGAGACCGCCGGAACGGCCGCAGCCGAAGTGTCTGCGGCGACCGGCGCTGCCGGAGCGAACTCAGGGGCGTCCGGAGCTGGAGCGAACGCCGGGACGGCCGAAGTCGGAGCGAACCGGGGGACGTCCGCTGCCGGAGCGAACGCCGGGACGGCCGAAGTCGGAGCGAACCCGGGGACGTCCGCCGCTGGAGCGAACGCCGGGACAGCGAAGGCGTCGGCTGGGACGACCGCGACCGAACCAACCGCTGGGGCGGCGGCAGCTGAAAGCGCCGGGGCGGCCGAGGCGTCCGGTGGGACAGCCGCAGGCGAGGCGACCTCTGGCGCCGCAGCCGCCGCGCCCGCTCGGACCACTGCGGCCGAGGCCGACGAGGCGGTGTCGGCCTCCGCCGGGACTGTCGCCCACGGCGCGGCGTCGTCCGGGCAGCCCGGTTCCGCCGAACCGCCGCACCCCAGTCAGTCGCTGTTCACCAGCCCCTTCCATGCGCCGGAACCGCCCGCCCCCGAGCCGGTGGTGTTCGAGGCGCCCGCCGTGCTGGCCACCCCGCTGTTCCTGCCGCCGGACGCCACCGCCGCCCAGGAGATGCGGCGCAAGCGGCGCGTCGAGCGGCAGTCGCAGACCACCGAGGACAAGCTCGACAAGCCCGTCGAGGACAAGCCCGACAAGCCCGTCGAGGACAAGCCCGCCAAGCAGCGGCCGGAGGACAGCGTCGCCGCCGACGAGGCCGAGACCGAGTCCGAATCCGGCGCGTGGGACGACGACCAGTCCCGCGACGACGGCGAGGACGGTGGCCGTTCGCGCCGCCGTCGCCGCGGCCGCCGCGGGCGTGGCCGGGGACGCGGCGAACAGCATGCCGACTCCGACGATTCGGACGACAACGACTCCGACGACACCGACCGGGACTCGGCCGAGTCCGGCTCCGAGGACGGCGACGCCACCGAGGACGGCGCGGACGAGGGCGGCGTGCCGGAGGGTTCCAGCCGTCGTCGCCGTCGTCGGCGGCGGCGCAAGGCGGGCGACGATGCCGACGGCACCGAGCCGAGCGACGACGATCCGCCGAATACCGTCGTGCACGAGCGCGAGCCGCGCAATAAGCGCCGCGCGGCCAGCGACGAGGTGCAGGGCATCAGCGGCTCCACCCGCCTCGAGGCCAAGCGCCAGCGCCGCCGCGACGGACGCGAGGCCGGCCGCCGCCGGCCGCCGATCCTGACCGAATCCGAATTCCTGGCCCGCCGCGAGTCGGTGGACCGGGTGATGGTGGTGCGCGAGAAGGTCTTCCCCGACCAGCACGACCACGCGTCCGCCACCACCCAGGTCGCGGTGCTCGAGGACAACATCCTGGTCGAGCACTTCGTGACCAGCACCGGCCAAGCGTCCATGGTGGGCAACGTGTACCTGGGCAAGGTGCAGAACGTGCTGCCCAGCATGGAGGCGGCGTTCGTCGACATCGGCCGCGGCCGCAACGGCGTGCTCTACGCCGGCGAGGTGAACTGGGAGGCCGCCGGGCTCGGCGGCAAGGAGCGCAAGATCGAGCAGGCGCTCAAGCCCGGTGACACGGTGCTGGTGCAGGTGTCGAAGGATCCGGTGGGGCACAAGGGCGCCCGGCTGACCACGCAGATCTCGCTGGCGGGCCGCTTCCTGGTGTACGTGCCGGGCGGCAGCTCCACGGGTATCAGCCGCAAGCTGCCCGATACCGAGCGCAAGCGGCTCAAGGAGATCCTGCGCGATATCGTCCCGCAGGACGCGGGGGTCATCATCCGCACCGCGTCCGAAGGCGTCAGCGAGACCGAGCTGGCCCGCGACGTGGAGCGGCTGCAGGCCACCTGGAAGACCATCGAGGACCAGTCCAAGAACGGCTCGGGCGCGCCGAAGACGCTGTACGAGGAGCCCGATCTCCTGGTCAAGGTGATCCGCGACCTGTTCAACGAGGACTTCTCCAAGCTGGTCATCGAGGGCGACCGGTCCTGGACGACCGTGGAGAGCTACATCCGCACGGTGGCGCCGGATCTGCTGGCGCGAGTCGAGCGGTACGACAACGGCAATGTCGATGTGTTCGGCAGCTTCCGCATCGACGAACAGCTGGCCAAGGCGCTCGATCGCAAGGTGTGGCTGCCCTCGGGCGGCACGCTGATCATCGAGCGCACCGAGGCGATGACGGTGATCGACGTCAACACCGGCAAGTTCACCGGTGCGGGCGGCAGCAACCTGGAAGAGACGGTCACCCGCAACAACCTGGAGGCCGCCGAGGAGATCGTGCGGCAGATGCGGCTGCGCGATATCGGCGGCATGATCGTCGTCGACTTCATCGACATGGTGCTGGAATCCAACCGGGATCTGGTGCTGCGCCGTCTGACCGAGGCGCTCGGCCGCGACCGCACCCGCCACCAGGTGTCGGAGGTGACGTCGCTGGGCCTGGTGCAGATGACCCGCAAGAAGCTGGGCACCGGACTGGTGGAGGCGTTCTCCACCGTCTGCGAGCACTGCCACGGCCGCGGCATCCTCGTGCACAACTACCCGGTCGAGACCGCGCCCACCGAGGAGAGCTCGGGCCGTCGCGAGGGCCGACGCCGCCGCAAGGACAAAGAGAAGGACAAGGACAAGCCCGCCGCGGCGCCCGCCACCAACGGCACGGCCGCCCATGTCGACGGGGACCACGAGGAGGACGCGGCCGCCAAGCGGGCGCATCCGGTCGCGCTGGCAATGGCCGCGCACCAGGCCGAAGGGGTCACCGAGGCCGAGCTCGAGGTCGTGACGGCGGAGTCCGGCGCGGCGAGTTCGGCAGGGACGCAGGCGGAACCGGACGCCGGAACCGACCGTGCGTCGAGCCGCGAGTCCTCGGGAACTGCCACACGCTCGCGGCGCCGGGCACGGCGCGGGAGCGACCGCAGCGCGGACCGGGCCGAAGTGGCCGGTAAATCGGCGGACTCCGCAAGCGCCTCGGCGCCGTCGGCCGCCGGGTCGGAAGCCGGTGCGTCGAGCCCCGCTGCACTGCCGGATACCGCTGCCGCGGCATCGAGTACAGCTGCCGCATCGGACGCGGGTGTGTCATCGAGCACCGCTGCCGAGTCGGATGCAGGTGCGTCATCGAGCGCTGCTGCCGTGTCGGATTCGGGTGTGCCGTCGACCGCTGCTGCCGGGGCCGACGCCAACGCGTCGAGCACCGCCGCGCTGTCGGATACCGCGGCTGCTGAAACGTCGGGCACCACCGCTTCCTCGGATGCTGCCGCGCCGTCCGGCACTGCTGCCGCCCGGGAAGCGGGAGTTACATCGGGCGCGCCTGCTGCCTCGGAGGCTGCGGCGTCTTCGGATCCTGCTGCGACTTCGGCCGCTGGTGCACCGAGCACAGCTGCGTCTTCGGACACGGTTGTGTCGGCAGGCCGTGCCGCATCATCGGACGCTGGCGCATCATCGAGCGCCGAACCCTCGGGTGCGGGATCGAGTACTGCCGCGGCGCCGGTCAGCGGCGGGCCAGCGGGTAGCACGGCACCGGCGGAGAGTGGTGGATCCGGGACTGCCGCCTCGACAGGTGAGCAGGCGCCCGACACGGCTCGCCGTGGGCGGCGCCGGGTGGCGCGCAGTACCGCGGCGCCCAGCACCGATGCCGAGGGCGCGGTGTTCGTGCTGTCCAGCACGGAGCAGCAGGCCCCGTCCGTCGACCTCACCGACATCCCCGCGCCGGAGGTGCCGCCGCGCAGCCGCCCGCGCCGCCGGTCGGCCGGTAGGGCCGCGGGCGCCCCGGAACAGTCCGACTGAGCGCAGACCGACCGCAGGCCCGCACCGACCCGGTGCGGGCCTGCGTCGTGTCCGGCCGATGTGATGGACGTGTGGGGATCAGGGCGCGGGGGCCGGTTTGGTTGGGCGGGTGGGCGTCCTGTAATCTTGGACAGTCGCTGCCCGGTGACAGCACTGCGCTGTGTCGCCTGATTGCTGCAAAGCAGGGCCGGTTCCATACGAGAACCCACCAGGCACCGAGGCGGCGTGATTACCAGACCAGACGTGCGGCGGTCTCCGGTGCGATCCGGCAGTCCGGCCGCGTGAGCACAGTGCCGAGCACTAGTAGAGGAAGAGGGTAGCCGACCGATGGCAACGTACGCGATCGTCAAGACCGGCGGAAAGCAGTACAAGGTCGCGGTCGGTGACCTGGTGAAGGTCGAGAAGCTCGAGGGTGAGCCGGGCACTGCCGTGTCGCTGTCGCCGGTGCTGGTCGTGAACGGCGCCGAGCTGACCACCGATGCGGACAAGCTGGCCAAGGTGTCGGTGTCCGCCGAGGTGGTCGAGCAGACCAAGGGCCCGAAGATCCGCATCCACAAGTTCAAGAACAAGACCGGCTACCACAAGCGTCAGGGCCACCGTCAGAAGCTGACGGTCCTGAAGGTCACCGGCATCAAGTAACCGCACCGAAGTTTGAAGTAGGCGGGCCGCCCGGCCCCCACTCGGAGGAGTCTCAGCAATGGCACACAAGAAGGGTGCGTCCAGCTCCCGCAACGGTCGCGATTCCAATTCCCAGCGGCTCGGCGTCAAGCGCTTCGGCGGCCAGACGGTCAAGGCCGGCGAGATCCTGGTCCGCCAGCGCGGCACCCACTTCCACCCGGGCGTGAACGTCGGCCGCGGCGGCGACGACACGCTGTTCGCCCTCGAGGCGGGCTCGGTCCAGTTCGGCAGCAAGCGCGGCCGCAAGACCGTCAACATCGTGGTTCCGGAGCCGGCGCAGGCCTGAGCCGCGCCGGAGAGCCTTCCACAACTTCGAAGCGGGTCAGGGTGACGAACACCCTGGCCCGTTTTCGTGTCTTCAGGACCAGTCGACCGTTCGAGAAGGAGGATGATCAGGTCCATGTCCAAGTTCATCGATCGCGTCGTGCTGCACGTCCGCGCCGGGAAGGGCGGCCACGGGTGCGCGTCGGTCCATCGGGAGAAGTTCAAGCCGCTCGGCGGTCCCGACGGCGGTAACGGGGGCAACGGCGGGGACGTCATCCTCGAGGTCGACCCCAATGTGCACACCCTGCTGGACTTCCACTTCCACCCGCACGCCAAGGCGGGCAGCGGAAAGCCCGGCGAGGGCGGCAACCGGGACGGTAAACAGGGCGGCGAACTGCTGCTGAAGGTGCCGGACGGCACCGTGGTGATCGGCCCGGACGGCGAGGTGCTGGCCGATATGGTCGGCGGCGGCAGCCGGTTCGTCGCCGCGCGCGGCGGGCGCGGCGGGCTCGGCAACGCGGCGCTGGTGTCGCGGGCGCGTAAGGCGCCCGGCTTCGCGCTGCTCGGCGAGGAGGGCGAGGAACGCGATCTCGTCCTCGAGCTGAAGTCTGTCGCCGATGTCGGGCTGGTGGGCTTCCCGTCGGCCGGGAAATCGTCGCTGGTCTCGGTGCTGTCCGCGGCCAAGCCGAAGATCGCCGACTACCCGTTCACCACGCTGGTGCCGAACCTGGGCGTGGTGTCCAGCGGGGACACCACCTTCACCATCGCCGACGTGCCCGGACTGATCCCCGGGGCGAGCGACGGCCGCGGTCTGGGCCTGGACTTCCTGCGGCACCTGGAGCGGTGCGCGGTGCTGGCGCACGTGGTGGACTGCGCGACCCTGGAACCCGGCCGCGATCCGATCTCGGATGTGGACGCGCTGGAGGCCGAACTGGCCGCGTACAAGCCCGCGCTGAAGGCCGACGCCGGGCTCGGAGACCTGGCGGACCGCCCGCGCGTGGTGATCCTCAACAAGACCGACATACCCGATGCCGACGAGCTCGCCGATATGGTGACCCCGGAGTTCGCCGCGCGCGGCTGGCCGGTGTTCAAGATCTCGGCGGTCAGCCGGGAAGGCTTGCGGCAGTTGAGTTTCGCGCTCGCGGACCTGGTTCGCGAGTACCGCGAGGCGCATCCGAAGGCGGCGCCGAAGCGGCCGGTGATCCGGCCGGTGGTCAAGGGCGAGAGCGGTTTCACCGTCGAGGTGGATCCCGACGTGCCCGGCGGTTTCATCGTGCGCGGCGAGCGCCCCGAGCGCTGGGTGCGCCAGACCCAGTTCGACAACGACGAGGCCGTGGGCTATCTGGCCGACCGGCTGGCCCGCCTGGGCGTGGAGGAGAAGCTGGCGCGGTTGGGCGCCGAGCCCGGCGCCCCCGTGACCATCGGCGACATCAGCTTCGACTGGGAACCGCAGATCTCCGCGGGCGTCGACACCGTGATGACCGGCCGCGGCACCGACCCCCGCATCGACCAGACCGAGCGGATCTCGGCGGCCGAGCGCAAGCACGCCTCCCGAGTCCGCCGCGGCCTGGTCTCGGAGGACGAGGACCGGCCGTGAGCCCCAATTCCCGCACCCCCTACCAGTTCCCGCACCCCTCGCAAGGCCCTGGGGAGGGTGCGGGAATGCGCAAGGGGTGCGGGAATGCGTGGCGGGGGTTCTTGTGGGAGTGAGTTCGGGTATGACGCAGGTTGATTCGGGGCGCGAGTTGAGTGAGGCGCGGCGGGCGGTCGCTACGGCGCGCAGTGTGGTTGTGAAGATCGGGTCGTCGGCGTTGACCAGTCTGGAGGGTGGGCTCGACACCGGGCGGCTGGACAGGCTGGCCGATGCCGTCGAGGCGCGGATGCGGGCCGGGTCCGACGTCGTGGTGGTGTCCTCCGGCGCCATCGGCGCGGGTATCGCGCCGCTCAAATTGTCTTCTCGGCCAAAGGATTTGGCTACCAAGCAGGCGGCGGCGAGCGTCGGGCAGCTGGCGCTGGCGCACGCCTGGGGGACCTCCTTCGCGCGCTACGAGCGCACCGTCGGTCAGGTGCTGCTGACGGCGGGGGACTTCTCGCGCCGCGAGCACCACCGCAATGCGCAGCGGACGCTGGATCGGCTGCGGTCGCTGCACGCGGTCGCCGTGGTCAACGAGAACGACACCATCGCCACCGAGGAGATCCGGTTCGGTGACAACGATCGGCTGGCCGCGTTGGTCGCGCACCTGGTCGGTGCGGATGCGCTGGTGCTGCTGTCGGATGTGGACGGGCTCTACGACGGCGATCCCCGCAAGGGTGCGGCGGCGTTCATCCCGGAGGTGCGCAGCAGCGCCGACCTCGACGGCGTGATCGCGGGCAGCGGCGGGGCGCTCGGCACCGGCGGCATGGCCTCGAAGCTGTCGGCGGCCCGGCTGGCCGCCGACGCCGGTGTCCCCGTGCTGCTGGCCGCGGCCTCGGATGCGGCCGCCGCGCTCACCGGCGCCTCCGTCGGCACCGCCTTCGCCGCGCGCCCGGTCCGCCTGTCGGCCCGCAAGTTCTGGGTCCGGCACGCCGCCGACAGCCGCGGCGCCGTACTGCTCGACGAGGGCGCCGTGCAGGCCGTCGCGCACCGCCGCCGCTCCCTGCTCGCGGCCGGTATCACGGGCGTGCGCGGCCGCTTCTACGGCGGTGACGTCATCGATCTGGTGGCCCCCGACGGCCGTGTGGTCGCCCGCGGCGTCGTCGAATACGACAGCACCGAACTACAGACCATGACCGGCCGCTCCACCACCGAACTCCCGGAAGGCATGCAGCGCCCGGTGATCCACGCCGACGACCTGGTGAAGGTGTAGGGCCGCAGACGGCTAGATCGGCCGTAGAAGCGGTGTGATCCGCTTGACGATGGCCGGTACGTCGGCCGTCGTATGTGTGGCGATGTCCAACATCATGACAAAAAGCTCGTCTTCGGCTGCGGGGTCGAAGCACATGCCGTTCAGCTGCAGGAAGACATCGGTCGCGACGAAGGCGATGCGCTTGTTGCCGTCCACGAACGGATGCGATGTTGTCAGCGAATGGAGGAGTGCCGCGGCCTTTTCGGGGAGCGACGGGTACGGATCGACACCGAATGTGACGGTCGCCGGACGCGCGGCCGCCGAGGCCACCAGGCCATGGTCGCGGACTATGAGGTGGTCACCGATGGTCGTGCGACCGATGGCAACGATGTCCTCGGCGCTCAGGTACCGAACGCTCACGCATCACCCAAACGCTCGATCAGGCCTGCGTGGTCACGATTGGTTTTCCGAGCCAGTTCCAAGACGTGCGCCATATCTCGACGCTGCCGGTACTCCTCCAGGGCCGCGACGACGATGGCGTTCTTGGAACGCCTCTCGTGCTGTGCGGTTTCGTCCAGCCAATGGTCGAGATCCTCGGGCAGTCGCGCCGCAAAGGCCATCACATTCTCCTCCCGCCTGACTGGTACCAATCATGGTACCAGTCGTGGTACCAGGACTCGGAGCCGCTGCGGCGTCACTTGCTCGGTGGGCTGACGCCGGGTTGGTCGGGGGTGTTGGGGGATGAGGATTCTTCGGGGATGGGGCCGGTGACTCCGGGTTGGCCCTCCTCGTCGGTGAGGGGTGGGCCGGGCGGGAGTTGGTCCGGGGGTGGGGCCGGAGGTGGTGGGGCCGTGGAGGGTTCGGGTGTCGGGGAATGGGGAGGTGGTGGGGCGGGTGTCGCCGGGGGAGGTGCCGAGGACTCCGGAGCTGGTGGAGGTGCCGGAACCGTTGTGCCGGTGGGAGGTTGGGGTGCGGCGGGTGAATTCGGTGCGGGCGCCGGGGAGTGGTCGGGGGTGGGAGGTGCCGTGGTGGTAGGGGGCTGGCTGGGGGAAGGCGTTGCGGGCGTGGGGGATTGGGGTGCAGGGCTCGGCGCGGGGGCGGGGTCCGCGGGCTGTCCGGGAGCCGTCGGTGGTTGTCCCGGGGTCGTAGGGGGCGGTGATAGTGGCTGCTCGGGGGTCGCGGGCGGTTGCCCCGGAGTGGTGGGCGGCTGCGGCTTGTCCGGCGTGGGGTGTCCGGGCGCCGGGGGTGCGGGCTGCTGATCCGGGATGGAATCCTGTGACCGGTCCGGACCGTTCCCGGACGGCGGCGGAACCGATTGCGGGGCAGCGGGATACGGCGAACCGGGCACCGCGCCGGGCAGCGCCGGGGGGTCGGGCAGTGCCGGAACCCCGGTGCCCGCAACCGAATACGCGGGCTTGTAGATCATGTTCATCGCCAGCAGCGCCTCCTGGCGCAGCGCCTCCTGCGCCACCTGTGCGTCGATGACATGGGCGGACTCCAGCACTCGGGCGATCGCGCCGATCGGGCCCGAGTTGCCGGGCGCCACGACGGCCAGCTTCACGGCCTCGGCCGCCGCCGCCAGCGCGCCCAGGCGCGCGCCCACCTCGCCCATGACCGCGGCGAGTTCCTCGACCGATTCGGCCAGCGCGCGGCCGCTGGCGTGCGCGGCCTCGGCGGCGGCGCCCTCCCAGCCGGCGGCATCGATCGCCCGGTCGACGTTGCCGCCGGTCAGCGGCATGGAGGTGGTGAGGGTGCCCGCGCCCTCCAGCCACGCCAGCGACGCCTGCAGGATCTCCCCGGCGTCGATCTGCTGGGTGCCGGCGTGGATCTGCTCGTGCGGCATCGACTCGAAATGCTCCATCGCGCTGATGTATTCCGGGTCGGTCTCGCGCGGCCGCGGTCCGTACCGGAACTCCGCGGTCATCGGGCCGCCCTCGATGGGAGCGCGCGCAGCGCGGCGGCGTTGGCGGCCTCGGCCTCGTCGTACAGTCCGGCGCTGATCAGGAATCCCTCCTTCATCCGGTAGGAGGCGGCGATGTGCTGGTCGAGCAGCGCGACGGTATCCCGTGCCTTGCGGGCGAATCCGGCCTGCAGCTGCTCTGCCGAGAAGAATCCCCCGAAGCCGTGTAGGTCGGAGGCCGATTCCAGGCGTTGCTGCAGGTGGCGCAGGCGCTCGATCTGCTGGTCGTAGAGCTCGGCGCAGCGCCGCGCCGCGTCCGGATCGAATCGGACGGTGCCGCTCTGCGCCGCCTGCAGAAATCTGGCGATGTCGGCCTGACTCGCCTCGATCGTCATGCGCACCCCCTACGGATCGGTCGGTCGTGACTCAGCCTAATCGCTTAGCCGGTTTCCGGTCAGCTCGTGCGGGCGCTCACCGGGGTATGCGTTTCTGGAGATGCTGTGCGATCTGCTGGGCGGATGCGGGTACCACGTGCACCTCCTCACCCGCGCGGATCAGGTAGCGGCCGTCGTCGGCGACGTCGATCCAGGTGTAGTAGACCGGGGTCGGCGGATCGTCGCGGTCCAGGCGCGATTCGATGCGTATATGACCCTCGGCGGTGTGCGGTTTGAGCAGCAGGCGCCGGATGCGCGGGACCGGCGGCCGGGTGGTGGCCACGGACTCCTCGTCGCGCACCGCGGCGGTCGCCGCCGAACGGGCCGGTTCGCGGCCGGGTGGCGCGTCGGGTAGCAGCCCCGCGATCCGGGCGCCGAGCTTGGCGCTGTGCCCGATCGAGATGTGCACGCGACCGCCGAAGCCCGGGCAGCCCCCCGGATCCTGCACGGCGAGCACGGCGTGGTCGAAGACGGCGGCGCCGAGCGCGCGGATCTCGCTGCCGGGTGTGTGCCGGCCGCCGATCGCCACCACCCGGGTGTGCGGCGCGGCAAGAATGCGCAGGCAGGCGGACAGGTCGGGGTCCGAGCGCAGCGGCAGGCGGGTCTCCAGGATGCGGCGCAGGGTACCGGCTTCGTCTTCGGTGCGGGGAGTCTCGAGGATTCGGAGCGGGAACGGATGGCGGTCCAGGTCGGTCTCGCGCCAGATGTGTGCGAACTCGTCCGGTGTGAAAGACCAACTCACGCCGACAAACACCCTTCACCGATCGTCAAGCCCCTCGTAGCGTAGCGGGGTGCCACGCGAGCGGCCAGACGATCCGAAATCCTCGATCCGTGGGGTGCGCACGTTAACGCACCTGGATGACACTCGATATATCCGAACAACACCGTGGTGACCGCCTGCGCACCAAGAGTAATCCGGGCTGCCCCGCCGAGGGGCGTCCGAAAGTTGAATGTTTCAGATATACCGTGGCAGAACCCGCGGCGCAACCGCCGCGCAGGCGGCGCCCGTGCCTGTAACGGGAGGATGCCGTGCACGTGCTGGATCCGAACACCGAGGACACCGAGGACGCCGAGGCCTACGGCGGTAAGGCGCGCGGGCTGCGACGGCTGCGGCACGCGGGCTTCCGGGTGCCGGAATGGGTGACCCTGGAATCAGGGCTCTTTCAGCTGATGGGATCCGAAATAGTCGCTGCCGCAGCGGAATTCGCCGAATCGACCGATATCGATCAGGCCCTGCGGCGCGGCGCCGCGTTGCGCGAGCGGATCCTGACGGCGCCGCTGCCGCCGGTGGTCGCCGACCGCGTCCGGGATGCCTGTGCCCGGCTCGGCGATGTGGCGGTGGCGGTCCGCTCCTCGGCGGCGGTGGAGGACGGGGCGGGGTATTCGTTTGCGGGCCAGTTCGATTCGCTGCTGAATCGGCGGGGTGTGGAGGCGGTCGGCGCCGCGGTGCTGGCCTGCTGGGCCTCGGCGTGCTCGGAGCGCGTGATCCGCTACGCGTTCGCGCACGGCCTGCCGTTGCCCGCAGCGCCCGCGGTGGTGCTGCAACGGCTGGTCGCGGCCCGGGCCGGGGGCGTGCTGTTCACGGCCAACCCGATGACCGGCGCCCCGGACGAGCTCGTGATCGGCGCCGTCTACGGCCTGGGCGAGGGCCTCGTCTCCGGCGCGGTCGACGCCGATTCGCTTGTGGTGGACAAGGTTTCGGGACAGGTCGTGGAATCGACCCGGGGCGAGAAGGCCACGGCGTACCGGCCCGACGGCGAGCACGGCTGCGCGGCGGTGCCGGTGGCGGCCGAGCAGGGTGCGCGGGCGGCGCTGTCGGACGCCGAGGTGGCGGAGCTTGTCGAGCTGGGCCGCCGGATCGAGTCGGCGTTCGGCGCACCGCAGGACATCGAATGGGCGATCGACGAGCAGCGCCCGTGGGTGCTGCAGGCACGACCGATCACCACCGCGGTGGGTGCGCGGCTGCGCGGCGCCGGTGAGGAGCTCGAGGCCGGGGAGCTGCGAATCTGGGACAACTCCAACATCATCGAGAGCTTCAACGGTCTCACCTCACCCTTGACGTTCACGACGGCCGCCGATATCTACGGCCGGGTCTACCGCGGCTACGCGGAGTCGCTGCGGGTGCCGCCGCGACAGCTGCGCCAGACCGACGCCTGGACGAGTGTGCTGCTGGGCACCTTTCACGGCCGCGTGTACTACAACCTGCTGCACTGGTATCGGATGGTGGGCATCGCGCCCGGTTATCCGCTCAACCGCCGGGTGCTGGAGGCGGCGCTCGGCGTGGCGGAGCCGCTGCCCGACGAGATCGCGAAAACGCTGCGCCCCTTCACTTTTGCCAATCCGCTGGCGCGACTGCGGTCGCGCACCGTGACCACGGCGACCTACCTGCGCCGCATCGTCGGTATCGACGCCATGATGCGGCGGTTCCTGACCGAGTTCTACCGCGTCTACGACGAATTCGACGCCGTCGACGACGCCGGGCTGACCGGGGAGCAGGCCTACGCCCGCTATCGCGAACTGGACAGCGAACTGGTCCGGCGCTGGGGCCCGCTGATGGTGCTCGACGCCATCCTGCTGACCCTCACCGGCCTGCTGTACGTCCTGACTCGACTGCTGTTGCCCAAGGCGCCGGAATGGTTCCTGTACGCGGCCGCGAGTCCGGGGGAAGATGTGGAATCGGCCGAACCGGCCCGCGCCATGGCGGCGATGGCGGAGACGGTGCGGTCGGATCCGGAGCTGCGCGCGGTCGTCGAGAAGGTGGCGCCCGAGCGCATCCGCGCGGAGCTGCAGGCGGGCGGACACGCCGAATTCCTGACGCTCGTGGACGATTACGTCGACCGTTACGGCTACCGCAGCATCGACGAATTGAAGCTGGAGACACCGGATCTGCGCGAGGATCCGGCGAGCCTGTTCGTCCTGCTGCGCGGTGCGCTGCCGCAGGAACGGTCGCGGCGCGGCGGCGAGGCGGACGCCTACCTGGACGCGCATCTGCGCGGCGTGCGCCGCGTGCTGTACGAGCGGCTGCGCCGCAAGGTCGGGCGCTGCGCCGCGCACCGGGAGCGGCTGCGGTTCTGCCGCACCCGCGCCTTCGGCATGGTGAAGCGGATGATCCGGGTCATGGGCCGGGATCTGGTCGCCCGGGGCGTCATCGACGACTTCGCCGACGTATTCCAGCTGACGGTGCAGGAGCTCCGCGGCTGCTACGAGGGCGCGGACACCGGGCCGCTGCGCGGGGCGATCGCGGCCCGAAAGCAGCAGCGGGCCAGCGACTCCCGGCTGGTCGCGCCCGCGCGCTTCGTCACTCGCGGCCCGGGGTTCGGGCGGGCCGAACTGGCCGCACAGGGCTGGGTGCCGGTCACCGACATGCCCGCCGCCACGGCCGGAGCGGTGCTGACCGGGATGCCGTCGGGGCCGGGGGTCGCCACCGGGACGGCGGTCGTGGTCGATCAACCGCGGGATGTCGCGGGCGGGGTGCTGGTCACCTACCGCACCGATCCGGGCTGGGTGGCGGCGCTGCCCTCGGCCGCGGCGCTGGTCATAGAGCGCGGCAGCCCGCTCACCCATGTCGCGATCGTCGCCCGGGAACTGGGTGTGCCGACGGTCGTGCAGGTGCCCGATGCCACCACCAGGATTCGCACCGGTATGCGGGTTCGGGTCGACGGCACCGGTGGAACTCTCACCGTGCTGGCCGAAGGAGACGATCCGCATGCAGGGTGACGACGACATCGCGAGGGTGCGCGGCTGGTTGGTGGATCCCGCCGACGGCACCGGCATCCACCTCGCCGACGAGGCGGACGGCTGGGAGTTCCGGTCCTACCGGGAACTGGCCGACCTGGCCTGGGCGGTGGCGGCGCAGCTGCGCGGGGCCGGGCTCGTCGGCGGTGCCGGCGCCTGCGTGATCATGCCGACGGGATTCCCCTGTGTGGCGGCGTTCTACGCGGTGTGGGCCTGCGGCGGGGTCTTCACGCCGGTCGCGCCGCCGACGTTCGGCGATCTCGCACAATACATTTCGCATGTCGCGGAGATTCTGCGGCAGGCGCGGCCGCACGTCGTGGTGACGTCGGCGGATCTGGAAGCGCTGGTGCGCCGGGCGATGTCGGAGGCCGGGCGCGCCGACGAGCCGGTGCTGATCGGCGAACCGGCACCGGTGGCCGAGCGGGAGTTCGGTGCTCCGGGCGAGTGTGCGCTGCTGCAGTTCACCTCCGGATCCACCGGAACGCCGCGCGGGGTCCGGGTGTCGTGGCGGAATCTGGCCAACAATGTCGCGATGATCACGCGGCTCGTGGACTGGCGGGCCGGGGAGGCGATGGCGTCCTGGCTGCCGCTGTACCACGACATGGGGCTGGTGGGCGCGTTCTTCACCACCGTCACCAATCAGGGCGACCTGTACCTGATGCGCCCCGACCAGTTCATCCGCGATCCGGTGCGATGGCTGCGGGCGATGACCCACGCGCAGCATTCGCCGTCGCCGTCGTTCGCGCTCGGCTATGTGGCGCACCGGGTTTCGCCCGAGCAGATCGCGGAGCTGGACCTGTCCGGGTGGCGGGCGCTGGCGGTGGGCTCCGAACCGGTCGAGGTCGCCGACCTGGCCTCGTTCACGGAACTGGCCGGGCCCCAGGGTTTTTCCGCCCGCGCGTTCACCCTCGCCTACGGGTTGGCGGAGGCGACGCTGATGGTGACCTCCTCGGCCCGCAACCGGCCGCTGACCGCCCTGCGCCTGGACACCGCGAGCCTGCGTTTCGGGCGGCCGATCCAGGTGGTGGACGAGGCGTTCCTCGATGACGGCCGCTGGGTCACGGGGCCGGGCTGGATCACCGGGCTCGGATACTCGACCGCCGAGTCGATCGTCCGGGTCGTCGGCGAGGACGGGCGGGAGCTGCCGGACGGAACGCTCGGCGAGATGGTGGTGACCGGCGATTCGGTGGCCCTGGGCTACACCGGGACGGCGGGCGGGGGCACCCGCATCGAGGACGGTCGATTATCTACCGGCGACGCCGGATTCCGGTATCGCGGCGAGGTTTTCGTGCTCGGGCGGATGGGGTCGAGCCTGAAGGTGCGGGGGCGGTCGGTGTTCATGGAGGACATCGAATCGCGGGTGGCGCGCGAAACCGGGATCACCAAGGGCAAGCTGGCGGCGGTCGCGCTCACCGAAACCGGGGCGCAGGGGGTCGCGCTGTTCGCCGAGACCGCGCCCGGGCCCTGGATCGCCCAGGCCCGCAGCATCGTTCGCGGCGCCCTCGGACCGGCGCAGACCGCCACGATCGTCACCGGGCCGCGCGGGTTCATCCGGCGCACATCGAGCGGCAAGCCCCGTCGCAGGCATATGTGGCAGCTGTTCCGCGACGGGGGCCTGGACGGCGCCGAGGTGCACGAGGACGCGGGGGACCGAACCGGGCCGCCCGGCCCGATGCGTGGCGGCGCACAACAGTCGCCGGTGCTGTCTGTGGAAGCCGCACAAGAGCTGCTCGACCGGGCCCTGAACCAGGTTGCGGTAGCGGAGAATTCGGCGATGCTGCTCGAGGGGTCGCTCGCCGAGGGATTCGGCAACGCGGGCTCGGACGTCGACTTCCTGGTTGTCACCTGCGGCGTCGAGGAACTGCCGACGCTGCCCACGGTGCTGTTCATCGACGGGCGGCGCGTCGAGGTGCGCACCCGGTCGGCGGGGCAATTGCGCGCTCAGCTGGAGCGGGTGGCCCGGGCCGAGCGCCCGGCGGCGCTGGACGAGGACGTACTCAACCGCTGCCAGCGGTTCCTGCACGGCACCGCCCTGCGCGGCGGTCCGGAGGGCGCCGACATCACCGAATTGCGGTCGCTGCTCCCGCCGGACGAGTTCGCGCGGATTCTCGGCGACTGGTGGGCCGAGCGGGCCCGACAGGCGCTGCGCTATGCGGTCGCCCTGCACGCGATGGGGGAGCAGGAAGAAGCCGACGCGTGGGCCCGCGACGGGCTGCTGCAGGCGGTGAAGGCGTGGGCGGCCCGCCGGGGCGAAACCTATGTCGAGACGAAATGGCTGCCCGAGCAATTGGACCGGATCGCCGATCCTGTTGCATCCGCCCGGATGACCGGTGCGGATGCCCACCCGCAACCGATGTCCGGAAACACGTCCGAATGCACGGTGGCAGGGCCGAACTCGGAATTGATCACTCGGTATCGAGCATTGGGGCGGTCCGCATCGCTCTCTGAAATATTGGCTCTGGCAGCGGAATTCGGTGTCGTCGATGTGGCCGACGACCCGGAGCAGGTGGTGCTGGCCCGGGTGCCCGGGGTGACGACGTGGGGTATCGGGGAGCGGGTGCATGTGATCCGCGGGGACAGTGACGTGTTCGTGCTGTCCGAACGCGGTGGGCGTGCCTGGCGGTCGGTGGTGCTGCGGCGGTCGGTGGCCGAGGTGCTCGAGCGCACCGATATCGGGGCCGAGCTGGCCGAATTCGTGCGGCTCGGGCTGGTGGGCCTGCAGTGGCGCGGCGGTGGTTCGATTACGCCGGCGCTGGCGATGTGCAAGCCGCTGCGGCCCTACACCCCGGTGCCGGGACGGTCCGTGCCCGCGCTCGGGCTGGCGGGAGCCGCCCGCGAGGCGGGGCCGGAGGATGCCGAGCCGATCGCCACGTTGTCACCGCTGCCCGCCTCGCGGTTCACCGCCTGTGCGCTCGACCTGGTGTGGTCGAACGTGGTGTTGGAGAACGCGAGGGAGGATCTGGTCGGGGCGGTGAAGGGCGGCCAGGGCGCGGTCGCCGATATCGCGGCCCATCGACTGGTGGCGATGTGCGTGCGAATGCTGTTGTCCGCCTATGGAATACAGCCGCTTCCCGCCGACGTCGCTCCGGCCCGGACGCTGGCCCGCCTGCTGCCGGACGCGGCGGGCGGCCGGGCGGAGTTGCCCGGGGCGGTGGAAGCGGCCGGGCGCGTATGCTTTTCGCAGACGCTCGCGGCCGGTGACGATCCCCTGGCCGAGCTGGCTCGGTTGGACGATCTCGTGGCCCGGGTGCGCGCCCACGTCGGCGGCAACGACTTTCCGGCCTCCTTCGACTCGCGGGAGCAGTGGCGCCGCACCCTGGACATCAGCTACGACTGGCTGCGCGTCGCCGGTTACCTGGATACCGATCTGCCGCTGGACGAGGCCCGCGATCTGCTGACCTCCGGCGGTAGGCAACCGCATCTGCGGGAAGGAGGACCGCGATGACCACCGTGGACGGCGATGTGGCGCACCGGATTCGGCAGCTGATCGAGGCGATGGCCCCCGAACCGCGCGCCGGGGAGGACGATCGGCGGCTCGTCGAGGACCTCGGATTCGATTCGCTGCGCCTGATGGAGCTGACCGTGGTCCTGGAGCGCGCCTTCGAGTTGCCGCGCTACCGGCCCGAACAGCTGGCCGGGGTCCGGCGGGTCGGCGATGTGGTGGCCCTGATCGAGGAGAGCGCTCGGTGACCGGGCGGTGCGAGGTGCTCGTCAGCGGGGCCAGCGGGCTGGTCGGCGCCGAGGTGGCGGCCCGGCTGGTTGCCGCCGGGACCCCGGTAACCACTGTGCTGCACCGGAACTCGCAGATCCTGCGGAACGACGGGGGATCGGTCGATCGGGTCGTGTCGGTGACCGGCAATGTCCGCCGCCCACGCTTCGGCCTGTCCGCCGAGACCGAGGCCGAGCTGGCGGGGCGGGTGGGAGTGGTCGTGCACGCCGCGGCCACCACCGCATTCGATGCCACCGCCGAGGAGTACGAGGAACTCAATGTGCGCGGCGCCGCGCACGCCATCGACCTGGCGCTGCGCTGGGACGTGCCGCTGGTGCACGTGAGTACCGCCTATGTCTGCGGCATGCGCGGCGGGACGGTCGCCGAGGGCGATCTCGACGCCGGACAGGAATTCGGAAACGGCTACGAGGACAGCAAGTTCCGCGCGGAACGGCTGGTGCGCGGGACTCCGGGGCTGCGGTGGGCGATCGTGCGCCCCGGCATCGTCACCGGCGCCGTCGGCACCGGCGCGATCCGCGACTACAAGAATCTGTACACGGTGGTGAAGCTGATCGTGGAGGGCAAGCTGCGATCGCTGCCGGGCCGCTACGACGCCACCCTGGCGCTGGCGCCGGTCGACCATGTCGCCGATGTCGTCGCCGCGGTCGTCCGAGATATCGGCGCGGTCCACGGTCGCACCTTCCACGCCGTCGGTCGTGACACCCTGTCGCTGCGGGAGGTTTCCGATGTGCTCGCCGAGTACCCGTCCTTCCACGTGGCGACCTTCGTACCGGCGGCGTCGTTCGCGGTGGCGGACCTGGATCCGGTCGAGCGCGAGTACTACCTGCGCATCGGTGCGCTCTACACGAGCTATTTCGCGCGCCGACTGCGGTTCGACACGGCGAATACCGATGCGCTGCTGGGCCGCCCGGCCCCCGCCACCGGCAAGGACTACCTACGCCTGCTTCTGGACTACTGCCTGGAGTCCGGCTACCTGGGCACCCCGCTGCCATCGATCGAGGAGGTACTCGCGGCGCACGCCGGACCCGATGCGGCAGCCCTGCCCCAGCCATTCCGGCGTGCCGGGAATGTGAGTGGAGAGCGTGCCGGGAGTGTAGGTGGGGAGCGTGCCTGGGTGGCGGGTGTTGCGCCGAGTGGGGCTGATCGGGGTGGATGCCCATGACCGAAGGGCTGCGTGAGCTGATGGCGTCGCTTACTCCGTCGGCGGAGAAGGCGGATGCGTATATCGGCGACACCTATGTGCAGGAGTGCGTTGCGCATCTGGACGAGATCGGGATGGATGCGGCGAAATTCGCCTGTGAGCATTCGATGTTGCTGGTGAAGCCCGACGCGATCGTGGCTCGTGCGGTTCAACCGACCCTGGATTGGCTGCGGGACAACGAATTCCGGGTCGTCAGTGCCCGGACTCTCACCGCGGACCGGCATTTCGTGCGGGCCCTGTGGTACTTCGCGTGGAATATCGCCTCGCCGGAGCGCCGCAGGCTGGCCGACCTGCTGGTCGAGATCTCGGATGCGCTGGTGCTCGTGGTCTCCGGCCCCGTTCGCGAACTGCCGACACCGGTGCGGCTGACCGCATCGAAGGGCGCCACCGATCCGCGCAAGCGCCGCCCCGGCGAGCTGCGCCACCTGCTCGGACGCGACAGCTATCTGCTGAATCTGGTGCATTCGCCCGACGATCCGGCAGATGTGCTGCGCGAGTTCGCGATCTACTTCGACGAGCGCACGCGCTCGCGGGTGCTGGCGCAGGTGTGCACCGGCATCGACCGCTCGGAGCATGCGGCGACGCTGGCCGACGACCTCTACTTCCACACGCCCGCACGCGATTTCGACCGCCGTTGCGCGCTGGATCGGATTCTGGCCGATCTCGGCGGCGCGCCCGACGGATTCGATCCGGAGTCCGACGAGGACTGCGCACGGCTGCTGCGCCGGGCGTGGGCGGCCGATCGGGCCATGGACGCGTGGTCGGTGATCGTACTCGGATCCCAGGTACTTCCCATGCGCACCGGCACCGGACCGCAGACGCTGCGGCCGGTCGGCGCGCACGATTGGTTGGAGGGTCGACCATGACGACGGACACTGCGACGGTGCAGGCCGCGAGCCACGTGCGCACCATCTCCCGCCTGCTGGCACACCGCTGCGCGGTGTCGGAGGTCTTCGTCACATCGCTGCACGCCGTATCCCCGGACGAGTTCGTGGCCGGTGCGCAGCTGCCGCGCATGCACGCCTACTACGGCGATCACGCCGAACCGCTTGCCGCCCATTACGATCCGCTGCTGGTGATGGAGGCCGCACGACAGGCGGCGATCGCGCTAACGCACGAATATTTCGGCGTACCAACGGATATGGCGTTCATCGTGCGCACCTTCAACGGAGCCGCCACCGACAGCGATGCCTGGGCGATCGGCCGGACCCCGGCCGACCTGGTCATGACCGTCGACATCACGCGGCGGCATCTGCGCGAGGGCGTGGTGTGCGGGCTGGACATGGTGCTCGAGATCGACTGCGGCGGTGTCCCGATGATGACCGTCGACGGATCCTTCACCTGGATACCGCCGCGGCGGTGGGACAGGCTGCGGGCCGAGTTCCGGGAAAGCCTGGGCCTGGGACCATTTCACGGCGCACCCGCGCATGCCGAGCGCGCCGCCCCGGCGGCGGTGGCGCGGGAGAACCGGCGCAATGTGGTGATCGCGCCGGTCCGGCGCAGGGGCGCCGTCGCCGCGGCCGCCCTCGCCGCCGACACCGCGCATCCGTTCCTGTTCGATCACCCGCTCGACCATGTGCCCGGGAGCCTGCTCATCGAGGCCGCCCGGCAGACGGCGTCGGCCATGCTGATGCCGCGCCCGCCCCGATTACGCCGGATCGCCAGTGCCTTCGACAGGTTCGTGGAGTTGGATCGCGGGGCCGAATGCACCGCGGAGATCATCGAATTGGCGCCGCCCACTATCCGATGCGACATTCGTCAGAGCGGTGCGGTGGCCGCGCGAATCGAACTCGAATTCGCGGGGCGGGAGGAGCTTTCGTGCGAGTGACCGACCTGTTGACGACGACGCGGTCGTTCCGGCGGCGGCTGGATCTGTCGCGACCGGTGCACCGCGAGGAGGTACAGGACTGCCTGGACATCGCGGTCTGCGCACCGAGCGGGTCGAATCGCCAGCCGTGGCGGTTCCTGGTCGTGCAGGATCCACAGCGCCGCCGGGGGATCGCGCAGTACTACCGGAAAGGCTTCGAGCAGAACATGTCCGGGCGCACACCGCGCCCGGACCAGCTGGCCGATCTGGCCTCGGCACGCCATCTCGCCGAGCATCTGCACGAGGTGCCGGTGCTGGTGCTGGTGTGTGCGATGGGGCGGCCGCCGGGCACGGACGAGCGGATGCTGGCGAGCTTCTACGGTTCGGTGTACCCGGCGGTGTGGAACCTGCAGCTGGCGCTGCACGCCCGGGGACTCGGCTCCTGCCTCACCACCGCGCACCTGGCGTACGAGCGGGAGGTGGCGGGGCTGCTGGGCCTGCCGTTCGACCAGGTCACCCAGGTGGCGCTGCTGCCGGTGGCCCGGCTGCGGCCCGGCCGTGATACCGCGCCGCCGCGACGGCCCGCGGCGGAGGTGACGATGTGGGATCGATGGGAGTCGTGAGTTCGTGCCGGGATGACGGTGGTGGACGCTGTGGAACGGGCAGCGCATGAACAGTGATACGGGTACGACCGGGTACCGCCGGGGCGTTGCCTCGGCAGTGGTGCGTCTCGCCAGGTTCACTCGGGTGCGGTATGAGCCGCACTACCTGCTGTATGCGGTGTTGTTCACCCTCGCCGTGGAGGGGACGGCCGCGCTGGCATCGGGCGTGCAGTGGCGGCCGGGCGGCGCCACCGTCGTCCGGATTGCGGTGGTGGCGATCGTGCTGCTGTATCTGCGCATGGTGGACGAGCAGAAGGATCTCGACTACGACCGCGAGTACCACCCGGATCGGCCCTTGGTGACCGGTGCGGTGAGTGCGCGAGAGCTGCGAGTCGCGATGGGGGTGATCGCGGTGGTGGCCGTAGGCGGCTCGCTGGCCCTGTCGGTACGGTCGGCCGTAATGATCTCCGCCGCACTGGTTTACGGCCTGCTGCTGTGGGGGCTGGAGCGGCTGTCGGCCACGGTGCGCGATGCCGTCATGGTGAACCTGGCGGTCACCTATCCGGTGCAGCTGTTCATCATCGGCTATGTCGTGGCGTCGGCGATCGATACCGGACAGGTCGGATCCGGCTGGGCGGCAGCGGCGGTCGCGGTGGTCTTCGCCGGGGCCTTCCTGCAGTTCGAATTCGCCCGCAAGACCGCGCGCGAGCCACGTCCGGGCGAGATGCTCTACTCGAATGCGCTGGGCCCCACCGGAAGTGCCGTGGCGGGAGTGCTGTGCGCCGTGCTGGCGGTGGCATGCGATCTGATCCTGGTGCGGCCGTGGGAGTATTCCGCTCCGAGGGCCGTGATTGCCTGGATCCCCTTGGTGCTGTTGGTGTTTCCCCTGTGGGGCGCGTTCAGGTTCGCCTCGGGCGGTGATTCGCCGAACGCGGATTCCTTGCTGCGCACCGACGGTGGCGCGACCCGGCACGCGGACGGAGGCACGGATGCCGCATTCACCTCCGGGACCCCGGCGCGCGGCGACCGCGGGGAGACGTCGCACCCGCCGTACCCCCTGGCACCCGCCGTCATCTTTGTTCTTACGTTGTACGCCGCCCTGATCACCCAGGCGTTCGTGCTGTCTTGATCCGACCCGATGGTCACCGCAGAGCCACTGAAAGGGCAGTGGGAGGGCCGGGCGAAACGCGCATGCTGGACAGTGCACCCGGCGCCGCAAGGAGATGTCCCCTTCGCAGAGAGCGGCGCGCCGGATCCGGCGCGGTCCGCCCTTGCCGCGCCGGGCTCGCGGTCCGGCGTCCGCGTGCGGCGCCGGGTGCGCCCGTTCGCCGCTTGGAGGTACACCGAGATGTACGTGCCGCAACCGGACGGCATGGAACGGCCGTCCGCCGGTCCCGTGATCGCGCGCTCCGCCGGGCGCGCCGTCGTTCGCCGCCGCAGCACGGGGCGATGGCGATCCGACGGCCCCGCCCCCGTCCTACCGGACTGGCACGAACTGCTGTCCGCATTCCTCGGCCACATCGGCGACGTACCCGGCGACCACGCGGTCACCCGCTGTGCGCGCGCCCTCGCCGAACTCCATCTGGAACGCCGCCGCGATCCGCGGCGGGCCGACGAAATCGACGGTCGCCGTGGCGAACTCGTCGCACACATCGACGACTGGGTGGCCGCGCACACGGTCGCCCGCCCGCGCGCGCAGTCCCTCGGCGCCGCCGTCGACGCCATGGCCGCCGCCCAGGTGCGCGCCAGCCACCTGCTCCGCAGCGTCGAGGATGTCGGCGACGAGCGGGTGCACGCCGCCTGGTTCCTGCTGGCCTCGCTGGCCGACGGCTGGACCGACCTGGTGCAGCAGACGACCGGGGTGCGGGCGAGCTGAGCGCGACAGCCTGTTTTTCGGCACATTTCCGTTTGGGCCGGGGGGATTACGGGAAAGTCGTTAGGACCCTCATGCACACGGGACACGACGAGCGGGGCATACAGCGCAATGACCAGCCGAGCCGAGGAGCACCCACGGCAGCAGCGGCCGTCGAGCCTTCCCACCGCACACCTGCGCGACGGCGAGCGCGAACGGATAATGATGGATATGGGCGCTCCCGCGCAGCAGGTTCCGCGCGACTTGACCAATGCCGAGTCGCTACGGTTGCTGGCGCGCGTGCGGTTCGGCCGGATCGTGTTCGCCCGCTATGCGCTACCCACCATCCGCCCGGTCAACCACATCGTCGATGACGACGCGATCGTCATCCACGCCAACCGCGGCACCGCCGTGAGCCCGGACCGGCAGGTGGTGGCCTACGAGGCCGACACCATCGATGAGCGCACCCACCGCGGCTGGTGCGTCATCGTCACCGGAACCGCCGAGGTGGTGACCGATCCGGACGAGCTGGAGCGGTACCGCGGGCTGCTGCGACCATGGCTGCCGGGCCCGCGCGATCACATCGTGCGCATCGAGCCGGACATCATCACCGGTGTCGAATTCGTCGATCCGGACGATTCCCTGCTCTGACCACGCCGTTCAGTTCGGGCGAGCCTCGATGACCGACTCCGGGCAGATGGTCGGCACGACGCGGCCGACCTCGAATCCGGCGGCGGCCAGCAGGTTGCGGTACTCGGTCTCGGTGCGTTCGCGGCCGCCGCTGTGGACCAGCATCTCCAGGTCGACGAATTTCCCCGGATGCGGCCCGCCGTCGCGGGGGAGGAGCAGTTCCACGATCAGCAGGCGGGCGTCGCCGGACATCGCGGTGCGCACGGTGCGCAGGATCTGCATTGCCCGCTCGTCGGGCCAGTCGTGCAGGACGTGCCGGAGCAGATAAGCGTCGCCGCCGGGCGGCACGGCATCGAAGAAGGACCCGGCACGCAGCGAAACACGGTCCGCCACACCGGCTTCGGTGAGGCCCGCGGCGGCGTCGGCCAGCACCTCCGGCAGATCGAACAGGATGCCGCGCGAGCGTGGAGCGCGGGACAGGATCTCGGCCAGCATCGCGCCCTGCCCGCCGCCGATATCGACGAGGGTGCCGAATCGGGCGAAATCGTATGTGGCGGCGACGGGTTCGGCGGTCAGCGAGCCGATGCTGGTCATCGCGCGGTCGAACAGTGCACCGAATTCCCGGTCGGCGCGGGCGAATTCGAAGAAGGACGCGGTGCCGGTCGCCGGTGTCCCGGTGCGCACCGCGTCGGCGAGCCGGGACCAGTGTGCGCGGTGGGTCTCGGAGCCGAAGAACAGCGCGGCGTCGCGCAGCGAGACCGGTGCGTCGCGGCAGAGCGCCCGGGCGGCCGGCGTGAGCGCGTAGCGGCCGTCGCGGCGCCGGGTGAAGATTCCGTAGGAGGTGAGCAGCCGCAGCAGGCGTGCCAGTGCGTCCTCGTCGGCGCCGACCGCGCGGGCCAGGTCGGCGCGGGTGCGCGGCCCCCCGGCGAGCGCATCGGCGATACCGAGCGCCGCGGCGGCGTGGATGGCCTGGGTGAGCCAGCCCGCGGCGAGCAGCTCCATCAGGGTGGCGGGCCCCGGCGCGAGCCGGCGATAGGCCCGGCCGAGGGTGTCGCGCAGTGCTTCCACCGCCCGGACCACCGGAATCGGCGGCGGGAAGGGGAGGCCGAACGCCATCACGACTCCCTGGGTCGGGGGTGGTTCGCGGTCGGTGTAGAGCCTACGTCCCGGGCGCCTGCCTCCGGAGGAGCGCCACCGGCAGCCGCGCGGGCGCGGCGACGAAATCCCGGCTGGACGGGCGGACCCGATAACCGGGCTGGGGCACCGTCTCCCAGCGCGTCAGCAGTGCCGCCGTCTGCAGGATGATGGTCATCATCGCGAAGTTGCTGCCCGGGCAGTGCCGGGGGCCGACCGAGAACGGCAGGACGGCCGCGCGGTCGATGGCCTCGGCGCGGCCGGGCGACCAGCGGTCGGGATCGAAGGTCTCCGGATCCGGGAACCAGCGTGCGTCGTGGTGAATCATGTACGGGCTGAACACCACCGTCGCGCCGGGCGGCAGCGCGAACGCACCGACGCGGACCTCGGCCGCCGCGGTCTGCGTGCTGACCCACGGCGCCCACATGCGCAGCGTCTCCTGCAGCACCTGCCGCAGGTAGGGCAGGGCCCCGGCATGTTCCGGGCGGACCGGACCCGCGCCCACCACCTCGTCCATTTCGGCGCGCACCCGGGCCGCCACCTCCTGATTGCGCATGAGCTCGTGCCACAGCCAGCCGAGCGTCGACGCGGTCGAGCCGATGCCCGCGGCGAGCATGAGCAGCAGTTCGTCGATGATCTGCTCGTCGGACAGCCGCGCCCCGGTCTCCGGGTCGGTGTGGCCGATGAGCGCGGACAGCACATCGTGGAAATCGCTGTCGCGGCGGCGGTATTCGGTGACGACCGCGCCGATCTCCGTGCGCATCCGCTCCGCGCGGGTGCGGAAGCGCCGGTCGGCCAGCGGCCGCAGGCGGCGCACCGCCGGGGGCAGGGCGGCGCGCTGGATCACCTGCCCGAGCAGCCACGGAATATGCTCGCGGATAGTGTCTTTCGCGTCCGCGCTGAAATCGGCGGTGAACAGGGTGGCCGAAATGGTGTCGAGCACGACGCGATGCGCCTCGTCCATCAGGTCGGACCGGCCCGCCCGCAGCCCGTCCGCCCACCGCTCGGCGATATCGGCTGCGGCCCCGGCATATTCGACCAGGCGGCGCTGCCGCAGCGCCGGGGCGACGAGGCGGCGGCGCAGCTCGTGCGGTGTGCCGCTGAGCACGTTGGACGCCTCGTGGATGATCTCGTGCATCGCTTCCCGCAGCTCCTCGCGGTGAAACTCACCGGCCTCGCCGAAGGCGACCTCGCGGATCAGCTCCGGGGTCGTCACCACGTAGGCGGGTCGCGGGCCCAGCTGCACCCGCACCACCTCGCCGAGCGGGCTGAGCGAGGTGACGAACCCGAGGGCATCGCGCAGGACGTGCAGGCTGTGGCCGAGGAGCGGGAGTGCGCCCGGGGCGGTGGGGATTTCGGATTCGGGGCGGGGCGGCCCCGTCCGTGCGCTTGCCTCCTCGTAGACCTCGAGCATCTTCTCGGTCTGCTGCGACTGCCGGACCGTATCGGCCTGCACGGCCAGCTTTTCGCGCATCTCGGCCAGCCGGTCCCGGTCGGTCGCCAGCTCCCGCAGCGTCTCGGCGATCGCGGTGGGCGACGGGCCGTGCGTACGCACCCCGCCGCCCTCGGGAATCGACTCGGCCAGATCGCGATCGCAGTACACCACCGGCAGGCCGACCACGACCGCCTCCAGCAGCGCCATGCCCTGGGTGTCGAAACCGCTCGACGGGAACAGCAGCACATCGTGTTCGCGCATGGCCGCGAGACATTCCGCCTGGCTCACCTCGCCGTGCAGTCGTATGCGTCCGCCCGCCGCGTCGGCGATCTCCCGGACCTTGTCGAATTCCGCTCCGCCGCCGTAGATGTCGAGTTCGCAGCTCTCGGCGAGAACCACCGCCTCGACGGCCGCGAGCGGCCGCTTCTCGGCCGACAGCCGCCCGCACCACAGTGCGCGCAGCGGTGCGGGCGCGGCGTCGCCGGTGGTCGCGGGGTGCTCGCCGGTTCGGGGCTTGTCCACTGTTGTCTCCGCCTCCGGCGTGGTCGCCGGGTGTCGCAGGGTTGAAAAGGTTTGCCGCCGAGGGTGTTCGGCGTATTCGGGGTCGTGCGGCGGCTCGGGGCCATCCTCGGCGTTGTCCGGCGGGCCGGGACCCGATGGACCGAGGTTCGCGAGGAGTTCGTCGTCGATTCCGTTGGACACCACGTGCATCGGGCGATCCAGGCCGTGGGCGCGCAGGCGGCGGGCGAAGTGGTGGGACGGGACGACGACCGCGTCCGCCGCGGCGGCGTGGCCGACCACCGTCCGCCAGGCGTGGTACGCGGCGCGGGACTCGTCGAGGCGCGGCGCCCGCGCGGAGCCGCGCAGGAACAGTCCGTGCAGCCCGCGCATGGTGAGCGCGGTGAGGTACGGCGCGGGCGAGGTGTGTTCGATGAAGGCGTCGTCGCGGCTGTGTACCGACTGCACCAGGGGCAGTCCGTGGCGTCGTGCGGCCCGCACGCCCAGGATGCCGACGCCGTAGGTGGTGTGCCCGTGCACGACGTCGATCGGGCCGCGCGCGGCGAACACGCCGTCGATGAACCGATTGTTGCTCTTGGTCGGTATGACCATCGGGTAGCCGTTGACCAGGACGCCGCGTAACCCGGACAAGATAAAGACGTCCGGGTCGTGGGTCAGTGATCGCATGTCCGGGTCGTGGGACGGTGGACCGGGGACGGTGAACAGTGTGACGCGGTGTCCGAGGCGCTGCAGGGCGCGACGTTGTGAATTCACCGAAGTTTGGATCCCGCCCACCGTGGCCGGGTGAAAATCGGTGAACATCGCGATGTGCACGGCCTCACCCTACGGCGGTAGCGGGTTGCAGGAGCGAAGTTCGATCACGCGGGGCCGGGCCGGCACCGGAGAGGACAGCGTATGAGAGTGGCGATTCCCCTGACCGGTACGCGGGGCGACGTGCAGCCAGCGGTCGCGCTCGGTCTGGAGCTGCGGCGACGCGGTCACGAGGTGCGGCTGGGCACGCCGCCGAATCTCGTCGACTTCGCCACCCGGGCCGGGCTGAACGCGCACACCTGCGGGCCCGACGTACAGCAGCTGTATTCCTCGGAGCAGGGGCAGCGGGCGCTGGCCGCGGGCAGCAGCTTCCGGCTCATGCAGCTGGTCGGCAAGCAGATGGCCGACTACGCCGACCGGATGAACCGCGAGGTGATCGAGGTGTGCTCCGACGCCGACCTGATCGTGGCCACGATGCTCACCGAGGATCGGGCGCACGCGGTCGCCGAGGCGATGGGGGTGCCGATGGTATCGCTGCACGGCTTTCCCTGCCGCAGCAACGCCGCCTATCCGTTCCCCGGTGCGCTGCCGCCGCGGTGGCGCCCGCCCGCCGCGGTGAACCGGGCCACCTGGGCGCTGGCGGAGAATCTGCGGCGCGTGGTGTTCATGCGCTACCTCAATCGCCTGCGCACCGAACTGCGGCTGCCGCGCAGCACCGCGAGCACCGCGGCCGAGCTGGCTCGCGACGGCGTACCCGAGGTGCAGATCTACGATGCGGCGCTGGTCCCCGGGCTGCCTGAGCAGTGGGATCGGCGGCGGCCGTTCGTCGGTTTCCTGCCGCTGGAGCGGTCCGCGCGCGAGGCGATCGGGGAGTTGGCGGCCGATCACAGCGACCTGGTCTCGTGGCTGCGGCAGGACGCGCCGCCGGTGTATTTCGGCTTCGGCAGCATGCCGATCCGGGATACCCACGCCGTGCTGGCGATGGTGCGCGAGGTGTGCGATCGGCAGGGGTTGCGCGCACTGGTCAGCGCCGGTTGGAGCGATCTCGACGCCGCGAACGCCGAAACCGGGCCCGGCATCCGGGTGGTGGGCCCGCTCGCCCACGACCTGGTGTTCCCGCTGTGCGCCGCCGCCGTCCACCACGGCGGCATCGGGACCACCTTCGAGACCCTGCGCGCCGGGCTGCCGACCATGGTGTGCTCGGTGTCGTTCGATCAGCCGATGTGGGGCGGACAGGTGGAACGCCTCGGGGTGGGCGCGCACGTGAGCTTCCGGAAGCTCGACAGCGAGCGGCTCGCGGAGGGGGTGCGTCACATTCTGCGGCCCGAGGTCGGGCAGCGCGTGAAAGAGCTTGCGGCCCGGCTGCAATCGAGCTCGGACGCGACGACCCGCACGGCCGACATCGTGGAGGCGGCCGCCCGGTGACGGTGTGCACCGACAGCTGGGTGATGGTGCGGCGGTGTCTGCGGCGGACGGTGCGCAGCCGGGATACGCTGCTGATTTCGGTGCTGCTGCCGGTGCTGATCATGCTGCTGTTCGTGTATGTGTTCGGCGGCGCGATCGAGGTGGACATGCCCTATATCGCGTATGTCGTGCCGGGAATCGTGCTGCTGTGCACGGGATTCGGGGCCTCGATCACGGCCACCACGGTCGCGCAGGACGTGCGCGGCGGGGCGATCGACAGGTTCCGGACGCTGCCCGCCTTTCGCCAGGCGCTGCTGGCCGGGCATGTCGGCGAGGGGGTGGTGCGCAATCTGGGGGTGATCGGCGTGCTGTTCCTCGTGGCGCTGATGCTCGGATTCCGTCCCCGCGCAGGTTTTTTCGCGTGGCTCGCGGTATTCGGCATGGTCGTGCTGCTGGTTCATGCCGTCACCTGGATCGCCGTCGCGCTCGGCCTGCTGGCCCGAAATCCGGAGGCGGCAGGCGGATTCACCTACGCCATCATGTTCATCCCCTACATCAGCAGCGCCTTCGTCCCGGTCGCGACCATGCCCGGCTGGCTGCGCGGCTTTGCCGAACACCAGCCCGCGACCCCGGTGATCGGTGTCGTCCGCGGCCTGCTCACCGGCACACCCGTGGGGTCCGCCGGGCTGTTCGCCGTACTGTGGTGCGTCGCGCTGGCCGCGCTGGGATTCGCCTGTGCTGCTCGGCTTTTCGAGCGAGCATCGAAGGATTCGGGGACGCGGTGACCGCGGCGGGTGCCGTCAGGGGTTCGCGTCGGGTTCGGTGTCGTCCGTGCCGTCGCCGATCGGAAACAGCACCGGGCTCAGCAGATATTGTGAGCGGCCGGGAGCGGATCGGTTCGCCATCCGGGGCGCGATGACCGAGCGCAGATCCGCGATGAGCGCGGTGAGCTCGTCGCGGCTCAGCCACACCGAGGACTGGCGGTAGCCGACCAGATCGGCGGCCGGGTCGGCGCCGTCGCGGTCGAGATAGGCGTTGAACTCGGCCAGAAGCGTCGCCATGGCGACCGCGAAGATCTGCCGGTGCCGGTCGGGCCTGGCAGCGGCGGCCGACTCGGCATCGATCACCGCGTTCTCACGGCGCAGCCGGTACCGGCGCTCCACGGCGCCGCGCACGCGGTATTCCTCGGCCACCTCCAGGATTCCGCCCGCGACCAGCAGCTCCACGTGCCGGTACACGGTGGCCTTGGAGACGTCGGGCAGCCGGGCGCACAACTCGGCGGTGGTGCGCGTCCGCCCGCTCGACATCGCGTGCACGATGCGCAGCCGCACCGGATGGGCCAGCAGTTCGATCGCGTCCATGCAGTGATGTTCGCATCCGTGATACCTTTCTCAAAGTTGAGAACGTTGGGTGTCGCCGGGAGGGCGTGATGGAACGAATCGAACAGCCGATCACAGGGTCCGAGGCATGGCGCCCGCCCGGATACGTGGATCCGGACTCCTTCGACGAACGGGACGTGACGCTCGACGGCGGACCGTTCGCGGTGCCGGGCACGGTGACCGTGCCGCGCACGCCGGGCCCGCACCCCGCCGTGGTGCTGCTGGCCGGTGGCGGGCCGTTCAATCGCGACGAGACGGCGGGCCCGAACAAGACGCTCAAGGATATTGCCTGGGGCCTGGCCGCCCGGGGGATCGTCGTGCTGCGCTTCGACAAGGCGACCTTCGTGGATCAGGGTGTCTTCGGGCGGCCGGACTTCACTCCGACCGACGAGTACGTGCCCCATGCGGTGGCGGCCGTCGAACTGCTGCAACGGCACGAAAAAGTGGACACCGCACGGGTTTTCGTGGTCGGGCACAGCATGGGCGGCAAGTTCGCCCCGCGCGTCGCGGCGACGGCTCCGTCGGTGGCCGGTCTGGTCGTGATGGCCGGGGACACGCAGCCGATGCACGTGGCGTGCGTACGGGTGATGCGATACCTCGTCTCACTGGATCCCGAAAACGAGGAAGCGGCACGGCTTCTGGCGACCTTCACCGAGCAGGCGAAGGTCGTCGACAGCCCGGAGCTGTCGGTGACGACGCCACCGTCCGAGTTGCCGTTCGGGGCATCGGGGGCCTACTGGCTGGACCTGCGTGCCTACGATCCGGTCGCGACCGCGGTGCAGGTCGCCAAGCCGATGTTCATCGTGCAGGGCGGACGCGACTACCAGATCACCGTGGCCGACGACCTGATCGGCTGGCAGCGGGGCCTCGCCGACCGGCCGGACGTGACGATCCGCATCTACGACGCCCTCAACCACATGCTCTGCCCCGGCACCGGGCCATCCACACCGGCGGATTACGAAGCGGTGGGACACGTCGACCCCGAACTCGTCACCGACGTGGCGAATTGGATTCTGGCACGTTGAGCAGAATCCGCTGTGCGACAGGGGATTTCTAAAGATCGGTCCAGTAGCGATGTAGACGTTCGGCGAGGGGGCGGGGGTGACTGAGCATGACGCCGTGGCTGCCCTCGATCTCGTCGGGGGTGATGCCGAGCCGGTCGCGGATCAGCGGCCGCATGAATTCCGGTGGGAAGAAACGATCGTCGCGGCAGAGCAGGAAGCGCGTCGGGACCTTCGGCCATTCCTCGAGCGGGATCGGTTCGCCGCCTTTGGTTCCGGCGTCGCTGCGTTCGCGCCGCAGTGCCTCGGCCGCCAGATCGGCCGGGACATCGTGCATGAAGACATCGACGATCTGCTCCGGGGTGTCCATCGCGACGCCCCGGCCGTCGTATCCGGCCTCGGACCACCAGGCATCGGGCGCCTCGCCCGGCACCGGGATCATTCCGCTCACCAGGACCAGTAGCTCGGTGTCGATCCGCGAGCACACCACCGCCGCGGTCAGGGCGCCGTAGGAATGCGCGACCACAACGACATTCGAGCGATCGCCGATATCGGCGATCACCGAGTCGGCGTACTCCGACACCCCCTTCGCCGGATCCTCGATCGGCAGACCCACGGCGACAACGTCGTGTCCACGCGCTCGCAGTTCGGGGACCACAAGGTGCCAGTCCCACGAACTGCCGCCCCCGCCATGAATCAACACGAAGGTAGCCGTTTCCCGGTCGGGGCTCATCACGAACCTGCCTATCGCATAGCAGTTGTCGTCGTGAGCCTACCGGGCACGCCAACCGGCCTCGCTCGAACAGAGCGAGGCCGGTCCGTTGTCCCGCGCCGGGAGCGCCGCCGGATCTTGTGCCCCGCGCCGGGAGCACCGCCGGATCTTGTGCCCCGCGCCGGGAGCACCGCCGGATCTTTTGCCCCGCGCGTTATTTCAAGGGGCCGAAGAACTTTTGCAGGTCCTGGGCCAGGTCGGTGGGTGCTTCCATGGCCGGGAAGTGCAGGGCGTGGTCGAATTCGGTCCAGTGCGCGTCTGCGGGGGCGGGGGCCACGCGGCGCACGGTCTCGTCGGCGCCGAACACCGCGAAGCCCTGCGGCACGGTGGGCGGGGCGCCCCAGTCCGACGAATGCGCCTGCTCGTAGAGGGTGTGGGCGGCGCCGACACCCGAACCGGTGAACCAGTACAGGCTCACCGTGGTGAGCAGCAACCGGTCGCGGTCGATCGGCAGCGCGGTCCATTCGTCGAATTTCTCTGCGACCCAGGCCAATTGCAGCAGCGGCGAATCGGCCAGGCCGTAACCGATGGTCTGCGGGCGGCTGTTCTGGATGGCCAGGTATCCCGAGTCGTCGCGCCGGAATTCCTCCATGCGGGTCAGGATCAGCTTGTCGATCGGATCGTTCGCGTCGAGGCTGTCGGCCATGCCGGGGAGGAAGGTGGCGGTGGCGGCGGCCGTCATCGGATCGGTCACCACGTGCACGCCGGTCACATGCTCACCGTCCAGTCCGGCGACGGCTCCCGACACACCGGCCCCGACGTCGCCGCCGTGCACGCCGTACCGGTCGTACCCGAGCCGGCGCATCAATTCGACCCAGGCGCGGGCGGTGCGCGACATCGTCCATCCGGTGTCGCTCAACGGGGTCGACAGCGTGTAACCGGGCAGCGAGGGGACGACGACATGGAACGCCGGGCCGTCGGCCGGATCGGTGAGCAGCGGGATCAGGTCGGCGAACTCGGCGAACGAGCTCGGATAGCCGTGGGTGAGCACCAGCGGCGTGGCGTCCGGACGGTCGGAACGCACGTGCAGGAAGTGGATGCGCTGGCCGTCGATCTCGGTGGTGAACTGGGGAAAGGAGTTGAGCCGGGCTTCCTGTGCGCGCCAATCGAATTCGTTCCTCCAGTACTCCGCCAGGTCGCGCAGGTGGTCCACGGTGATGCCACGCTCGGCGCCCACCCCCGGCAGGGTGGCGGCCCAGCGCGCGTGAGTGAGCCGGTCGCGCAGGTACTCGAGCTCGGACTGGGGGATATCGATCCGGAAGGGCCGAATGTCGTTGTTCATGAGGGTGACTCCGTTCTGGCTGTCGCATCGAACCACGAACCCTGTCGTGATCACTGGGGAAACCATACGAAGGATTGCGGAACGGTTCGTTCCTAGTTTCCGGATAAAATTTGAATCATGTTGGAGACCTCGGCGCGACTGCTGCGACTGCTGTCGCTACTGCAGGCGCGGCGCGACTGGACCGGCACCGAACTGGCGCACCGGCTGCACGTCACCACCCGGACCGTCCGCAAGGACATCGATCGGTTGCGTGAGCTCGGCTATCCGGTGCAGGCCCGGCCGGGAGTGGACGGCGGCTATCGGCTCGGCGTCGGCGGCGCGCTGCCGCCGCTGCTGCTCGATGACGAGGAGGCGGTCGCCGTGGTCATCGGATTGCGCACGGCCGCAAGCGGTTCCGTCGCCGGTATGGAGGAGAGCTCGCTGCGCGCGCTGACCAAGCTGCAGCAGCTGCTGCCGTCGCGGCTGCGCCACCGCGTGGGGGCGTTCCAGCACGCGCTGCCGGTGCCGTTTCGCGGTCCGCAGGTCGACCCCGATGTACTGACGACGGTGGCCGGTGCGTGCCGCGACCACGAGCAGTTGCGCTTCGACTATCGGACGTATGCGGGCGCGGTGACCCGCCGGTCGGTGGAACCGTATCGGCTGGTCAATCACCGGCAGCGGTGGTACCTGGTGTCCTGGGATCCTGAGCGGGGCGACTGGCGCACCTTCCGGGTCGATCGCATGCGGCCGCGCACACCGGCCGGGCCGCGCTTCACGCCGCGCGAACTACCGCCCGACGACGAGATCTCCGCCCGCGTCGTGCGCGGAATCGGCGAGGCCACATGGCAGTTCCGCGCCCGCGTGGTGGTGCACGCACCCGCGGCCCACGTGCGGGAGCGGCTGCCGATTCCGGCCGAGATCGAGCCACTGGGCGACGACCGGTGTGCCTTCGAACCCGGCTCGGACAATCCGCAGCTGCTGGCCCTCTACCTGGGCATGCTGGATGCCGATTTCGAGGTAGTGGACTCGCCGGAACTGGTGGAGGCCGTGCACGCCCTCGTCGGTCGATACCAGCGCGCCGTCTCCGGCATGACGTAACGCGCCCCCGTCATCCCGGCGTGCTTTTGGCCGGGATCCACACCGTGTGGCTGGATTTCGGCCAAAAGCGTGCCGGAATGACGGAGGGGGTGTGCCGGGATGATGGAGGGGGTGTGCCGGAATGGTGGAGGGGGCGTGCCGGAATGACGGAGGGGGCGTGCGGACTGACGGAGGGGTGTGGCGGAAGGGAGGTAGCGCGGTTTCGCCGTCCTGGACGCGGCACCGGGTGGTCGCCGGGCGGTCGGCCGTCGCTCAGTACCCTGCGACGATGTCGATGCGGGCGATCAGGTCGTGGCCCGAGACGAAGCGGCGGATGTTCTCCGTGACGTGGTCGGCGAAGGCCGCGGTGCGCAGGTGCGGCGGATTCGAATCATGCGGGGTGACAATGGCATTCGGAAGATCCCACAGTGGGTGGCCGTCGGGGAGCGGCTCCGGGTCGGTGACGTCGAGGCCCGCACCGCCGATGGTGCCGTCGCACAGGGCCTGGACGAGGGCGTCGGTGTCGACGAGGCTGCCCCGGGCGATATTGATCACCCATGACGTCGGTTTCAGCTGGGCGAGTTCGGCCTTGCCGACGAGATGGCGGGTGTCCGCGGTGGCGGGCGCGGCCACCACGACGTGGTCGGTGCGCGGCCACACCTCCGACAGTCGGTGCGCCGGAACGGTTTCCACCACTCCGGGCGCGGAAACGGGTGTGCCGGACCTGTTCACGGCGATCACCCGCACGCCGAACGGATGCAGCAGGGTGATGAGCTCGCGGCCGATGCCGCCCGCGCCCACGATGGTCACCGTGGCGCCGCGCAGCGTGCCCACGTGCGGGAAGAATTCGGCCTGACGCCAGCTGCGGGCCCGGATGTGCTCGGGCAGATACCGCACACCCGCCAACAGCAGCATCAGGGCGTGCTCGGCCACGCTGTTGGCGAAAGCGCCTGCGGCGGAGGTGAACACGACGCCGGGATGACGTTCGAACACACCGGAGTCGAACCATTCCTCGACGCCCGCGGAGAACAGCTGCACCCATTCGATGCCGTCCGGCAGCCGCTCCGGGAATCCGTCGGGTTCGCCGTCCCAGACCAGCGCCCGGGCCGAGTCCAGATCAGCGACCGTCCCGCCGCCCGCTGCTATCGCCTGTTCGAGCAAGGTGGTCCGTGCGGGTCCGAGGGCAATCGGTACCGACGTCATAGCGATCTCCTTCGCGGTCGAGCGGGTGTTCGGGCCGGGTGCCGCTGTGCGATCAGGTTCGAACGCCTGGTGTCCCGGGCCATGTGCACTGTATCGGGTTGCTTTCGGGTGGAAGTTCCCCGATCGTTCTGAGGGCGGCAGACGTCGACGGCCGACCGGATGCATCGGCGTGATCGCTGGTCGAGCCCGGCTACCTGGGCCGATGCCGTCATTCCTCGGGTGCGTCCTCGTCCAGGTCGACCTCCACCTGGTCACGGTCGGCCCACTCCAGCAGGGAGTCGAGTTCGAACACCGCGTCGTCGATCCCGGCGTGCAGGTCGCCGAGCTTCGCGTAGCGGTCGGGCACGGTGGCCATGGTGAAGTCGCGCGGCTCGATATCGGGGATCTCGTCCCAGCGCACCGGGGTCGACACGGTGGCCTCGGGCACGCCGCGCACCGAGTACGCCGCGGCGATCGTATGGTCGCGGGCATTTTGGTTGTAGTCGATGAAAAGCAGCTTCGGGTCCCGATCGCGCCGCCACCAGGTGGTGGTCACGTCGTCGGGTAGCCGGCGCTCGACCTCGCGGGCGAAGGCCAGGGCCGCGCGGCGCACGTCCTGGAAGCCCCACTCCGGCGCGATGCGCACGTAGACGTGTAAACCCTTGCCGCCCGAGGTCTTCGGCCACCCGACCGCTCCGAGCTCGTCGAGCACCTCCCGCACGACGCCCGCCACGCGCTGCACCCGTGACCACGGGCAATCGGGCATCGGATCCAGGTCGATCCGCCATTCGTCGGGCTTCTCGGTGTCGAACCGGCGCGAGTTCCACGGATGGAACTCCACGGTCGACATTTGCGCCGCCCAAATGACGTCGGCGAGCTGGCTCACGCACAGTTCGTCGGCGGTGCGGCCGTAGCGGGGGAAATACACGCGGACCGTCGGGAGCCAGTCCGGCGCGCCCGCCGGCACCCGCTTCTGATGCACCTTGCCGCCCGGCAGGCCCTTGGGGAACCTGTGCAGCATGCACGGCCGGTCCCGCAGCGCGTTGACGATCCCGTCGCCGACGCTCAGGTAGTACTGCACCAGATCGAGCTTGGTCGCCCCGGTCTCGGGGAAATACACCCGATCCGGATTCGACACGCGAACCGTGTGCTCGCCGACGGTCAATTCGATCGCGGGCGACGCAGACTTGCTGGCCACCTGTCCGACGATAGCCACTCGATCATGCTTCGGCACGCGAACGATCAGCTCGGTGTCGCCAGGGCGAACGGCAGTACGGCAGGCGCCCCGGCCTGGCGCAGGGCGCGGGCGGCCAGGGTCATGGTCCAGCCGGTGTCGGTGAGCGCGTCGACCAGGAGGACGGGACCGTCGAGGCCGGTGAGGTCGGGGACCTCCCAGGAATCGAACAGGGCCGCGACGCGGTGGGCGGAGTTGGCGGCCGAGACCGGTGGGCGGTCGGGGCGCGACGACAGGGTACCGAGATCGCGCAGGCGGCCCACGTGCGCCAGCCGAGCGGCCAGGTCGGCGGCCAGCCGGGGCCGCGCCGGTGACTCGAGGGCCATGACCGAGGTGGGGCGGTCGGCCCAATTCCATTCGCGCAGAATGGCGATGCACGCGTCGAAGACCTGGTCGGGCACCGGGCCGTCGGGGCCGTCGAGCAGGGTGCGCAGGCGTTGACCCCAGCCGAGATCGCTGAGCCGCCCCAGCACCCGGCCGGTCTCCGCACCGTCGGAAATCTTGCCGGACAACGGGACTCCGAGCTTGGCCATGCCGGTCGGCCACTGTTTGCGCGGGGCCAGGTCGATGCCCGGACGGTCCAGCCGGGCGCGGGTGGCGTCCAGCTCTCCGGTGTCGACCGCGGTGTCGTGGCGGGTGCCCGTGCAGTTGTCGCACCGGCCGCACGCTGTGTCGGTCAGGCCCGGATCGTCGAGCTGGCCGCGCAGGAAGTTCATGCGGCAGCCGGTGGTCGCCTGGTAGTCGATCATCGCCTGCTGTTCGGCCTCGCGCGCCGCCGCGAGGCGCTCGTAGCGCTCGGTGTCGTAGGCCCACGGCTCGCCGGTCGCGACCCAGCCGCCGCGCACCCGGCGGACCGCACCGTCCACGTCGAGCACCTTCAGCACCATCTCCAGCCGGGAGCGATTGAGCTCCACCAGTGGTTCCAGCGCGGCCGTCGACTGCGGGCGCTCGCGGTCGAGCGCGTCGAGCACCGCGCGCACTATGTGCTCGCGGGGGAATGCCACCGAGGCGAAATAGCTCCAGATCCGCCGGTCCTCCGGGCCGGGCAGCAGCAGCACCTCGGCCCGATCGGTGCCGCGACCGGCGCGGCCGACCTGCTGGTAGTAGGCGATCGGGGAGGACGGGGCGCCGACGTGCACGACGAATCCGAGATCCGGCTTGTCGAAGCCCATGCCGAGCGCGGACGTGGCGACCAGCGCCTTCACCTCGTTGTCCAGCAATGCCTGCTCGAGCACCTCCCGCTCGGCGGGGTCGGTCTGGCCGGTGTAGGCCGAGACCCGGTGCCCGTGCGAGGTGAGCACGTCGGCCAGGTCGTGCGCGGCCGCGACGGTGAGGGTGTAGATGATGCCGGAGCCGGGCAGCTCGTGCAGGTGCTTGCTCAGCCAGGCCGTGCGCTGTACGGCGTCCTCGATGCGGATTACCGACAGATGCAGCGATTCGCGGTCCAGCGTGCCGCGCAGCACGAGCGTGCCGGTGTCGTCGCGCGGCTCGTCGTCACTCGCTTCGCCGACCCGGATGCCGCCGATCTGGGTGGCGACATCGGTCACCACCCGGTCGTTCGCGGTCGCCGTCGTGGCCAGCACCGGGATATCGCTGCCGAGATCGGCGATCAGGGTCCGGATGCGGCGGTAGTCGGGCCGGAAGTCGTGCCCCCAGTCGGAGACGCAGTGCGCCTCGTCGATCACCACCAGCCCGGCGTCGGCGGCCAGTTTCGGCAGCACCGAATCGCGAAAGTCCGGATTGTTCAACCGCTCCGGGCTCACCAGCAGCACGTCGACCTCGCCCGCGGCCACCCGGGCGTGGATCTCGTCCCAGTCGGTGACATTGCCGGAGTTGATGGTCTCCGCGACCACGCCGGCGCGCTGTGCCGCAGCCACCTGGTTACGCATCAGCGCCAGCAGCGGCGACACGATCACCGTGGGCCCGCGCCCGGCCGCGCGCAGCAGTTTGGCGGCGATGAAGTACACCGCCGACTTGCCCCACCCGGTGCGCTGCACCACCAGCGCCCGGCGCCGGTGCACCACCAGCGCCTCGATCGCCGTCCACTGGTCCTCCCGCAGCCGCGCATGCGGCCCGGCCAGCTCATGCAGCAGTCCCTCGGCGGATTCCCGCAGATCGGTCGTAGTCACGCGCTCCATCGTGCCGGACGCCACCGACACGGGCGAGGCTGTACGGCCTCCCGCACCCCGTATTCGTTCCCGCACCCGCTGCACGAGGTGCAACGGGTGCGGGAATGTGTGCGGGTGCGTCTCCCCTGGGTGCGGGAATGTGTGCGGGTGCGTCTTCCCTGGGTGCGCGAGTGTGCGCTGGGTGCGTCTCCTACAGGTGCGGGAACATGTGCGGGGGTGCGATTTCGGGGGCGGTCAGCTGTTCTCGTAGGCCTTTCGCATGGCCGCGAGGTCGATCTTCTTCATGGTGTACATGGCCTGCAGGGCGCGTTCGACGGCGGCGGGGTCGCCCTTCATCAGGTCGTTGGCCTCCGCGGGCCAGATCTGCCACGGCACGCCGTACTTGTCGTTGAGCCAGCCGCATTGGACCTCCTGGCCGCCGTCGGCGAGCAGCGCGTCCCAGAGGCGGTCGACCTCGTCCTGGCTGTCGCAGTTGACCAGCAGCGACATGGCGTGGGTGTAGTTGTAGTCGCCGCCGCCGTTGATGGCCGTGAACCGCTGGCCCGCCAGTTCGAAGTCGACCACCATCGCCAGATCGGCCGGGCGGGGACCACCCTCGGAGTAGTACTGGATGTCGGTGATCTTCGAATCCGGAAACAGCGAACAGTAGTAGGTGGCGGCCTCCTCGGCCTCGGTGTCGTACCAGAGATTGGTGACGATCTTCTGCATGATGACCTCCGCTCGGAATATGACGAGTTCACCACTCCAGACGCCTCGGGCAGCCGAAATTCACCGGTGCCGCTACGCGCTGTGGCGCTCGGTGGCCGCAGCCAGCTCCAGCAGCCGCGCGCGCACCAGATCCGGACGTTCCTCCGGGATGAAATGCCCGCAGCCGGAGACGTATTCGACCGTGTAGTCGTCGGCGATCGCGGTGTCGGCGGCGGCCAGGGACCGGTGGATGGCGCCGTCGTCGATACCGAACAGGGCGCGGATCGGCAGGGTGGCGCGGCGGCGCTCGGGGCGGCGCTGCGCGGGGATCTCGCGCAGCAGGAAGGTGCGGTAGGTGTCGGTGGCGGCGCGGGCGGCGACGGGGTTGCGGAAGCTGTCGCTGTAGGCGCGGACCACCTCGGGGGTGAACTCGCCGCCGTCGCTGACGCTCAGCCGGAAGACCCGGTCGATGAAGCGGGTGCGGCGGTGCAGCGGCACCCCGAAGGCCGCCACCAGCGGCTGATACAGCAGGAACCGCCAGAAGTGCGGTGCCATCGTCCGCGCCGTGTTCCAGGGGTGAGCGATATTGAGGGGTAGGTAGCCGTCGAAGCGCCCGGGATCGCGCAGCACCATCAGAAAGCCGACGTAGCCACCCCAGTCGTGCCCCGCCAGCAGCGCCCGCGACACACCCAGCTCGTCCAGCAACGCCAGCACGTCCTGGGCGACATCCTCCTTCGCCCAGCGGTGCGGCGGCGGGCCCGACCAGCCGTAGCCCGGCAGATCCGGGGCGATGATCCGCAGCCCGGCGGGCGGATCGGCGAGCAGGTGCCGGTAGGCGTAGTGATGCTGCGGCCAGCCGTGCAGCACGACCACCGGCCGCCCGTCCGCCGGACCGGCCTCGGTCACGTGGAACCGGACGCCGCGCGCGGTCACGAAACGGCGCCGTACTCCGGCGATGGCAGGCGGTTCGGAGGTCACATCGGTCGAACTCATACCCGATGCTAACCAGCGACGACGGCAGGAAGTGCCACGCCGAGAGCGATTTCCGCCTCCGGTCGGACATATTTCCGACTCAGGCAGGACAATGGGCGGTGCAGAGACGACGACGTCTCGTGGCACCGCGGGTATGCAGGGAGGACGGGGCGATGCCGAACAAGTTCGAGTCACCTGCGGGCTGGGCTCCGCCGGGGGCGCAGTTCCAGAACCGCGGCGGGGCGGGTCGCACCTTGGCAGGTGTGCTGTTCGGGCTCGTATTGACGCCGATCGGTATCGCATTCGCCGCCAAGGGCGGTGCCGACATCCGCTACTGGGTGATCGTCGGCGCCGTCACCGACCGCTGGACGGCCGCCCTGGAGATCGTGGGCGGTTCGCTGTTGCTGATGCTGGTGGTCGTGCTCGCCGCCTACTCGCCGCTCGGCACCGCCGTCGCGGGCCTGGTGTGGGGCATTCTCCCCGGCGTGCTGCACATCCTGTACCCGGACGAGACCTTCGGCCTCATCGCCGATCTGCCGTGGGTGAACGACGCGCTGCTGGTCGCGTTGCACGCGTGGGTCACCTACGGGTTCGCGCTCATTTCGGGGTTCATGCTGCTGGGTGCGGGGCTGGTGGGGGTGGTGCGGCGAAAGTAGGCCGCCCGTCGTTCACGTGCGCCGTTCCGCCGGGCGGCCCCGTCGTCCCTGCTTTCGCCGGAACGACGGGGTGCCCGATGTCGACCGAGACTCGCCGCTGCGGGGCTCACCCCTTCACACACAGCACCTGCCGCAGTGTCGCGACGACCTCCACCAGGTCCTGCTGGGCCGCGATGACCTCGTCGATATCCTTGTAGGCGGCGGGGATCTCATCGATCACACCGGCGTCCTTGCGGGATTCGACGCCCTCGGTCTGCGCCACCAGGTCGGCCACCGTGAACTGCTTCTTGGCGGCATTGCGGCTCATCCGGCGCCCCGCCCCGTGCGAGGCGGACTGGAACGAGGCCGGATTTCCCTTGCCGCGCACCACATATGAGCGGGTGCCCATGGACCCGGGGATCAGCGCCAGGTCCCCGGCGCCGGCCCGGACCGCTCCCTTGCGGGTCACCAGCATCGGCACGCCGTCGATGACCTCCTCCGCCACGTAGTTGTGGTGGCACGAGATCGGCTGCTCGAAATGCACGGGTAGCGCGGCGAATTCGTCGCGTACCGCCTTGCACACCAAGGCCAGCATGACCGCCCGGTTGCGGGCCGCGTACTCCTGCGCCCAGGTCAGATCGCGTCGGTAGGCATCCATTTCCGATGTGCGGGAAAGGAATACGGCCAGATCGCGATCGACCAGGTTCCGGTTGTGCGGCAGTGCCCGGGCCACCTTCATGTGCCGCTCGGCCAGTTCCTTGCCGATATTGCGGCTACCGGAGTGCAGCAGGATCCACACGTGATCCTCGCTGTCCAGGCAGACTTCGACGAAGTGATTGCCCCCTCCCAGGGTGCCCATCTGCTTGTGCGCCTTGGACTCTCGCGACTGCACGCCGGAATCGAGATCGCCGAACGCACCCCAGAACCGTTCCCAGCCCGTCCGCAGCGAGGCCCGCGGACCGGCGAGCTCGGCCTGCAACCGCGTGACATCGACCGGACCCTCGTGCGCGGAGAACCCCACCGGCACCGCAGCCTCGATCCGCGACCGCAGCGAGTGCAGGCTGTCGGGCAGGTCGGCGGCGGTCAGCGAGGTGCGCACCGACTCCATGCCGCAGCCGATGTCGACACCCACCGCGGCGGGTGCGACCGCGTCGCGCATCGCGATGACCGAGCCGACCGTGGCACCCTTGCCGACGTGCACGTCCGGCATCACGCGGACGCCGTGCACCCATTCCATTCGCGCGAGGGCGCGCAGCTGTTGCAGCGCGGCCGGGTCGACCTCGTGCTCGTGGGCCCACATCAACGTCCGCGCCCGGGTGCCGGACAGCTCGACGGGAAACATGTCTCGATCCTCTCTTGTGACTCTCGTCAACCACGGTAGGGATCGGACATACGCGGCGCACCTGAATATCGGGCCCGCGCGAGCCCCCTGGTCGTTCTCATCATTCAAGAGCAGGCGTTCGGACCAACATGCTGTCGGTGCCGAACGGGCGCAACGATATTCGGGAATCGCAGCGGACCGTGTAGTCCGTCAGCGAGGATTCGCAGACAGGGCGGAACGCAGGGCCGCGAAGGCGGTTGTGTTGGCGCGCCGGGCGGCGGGGAGGTGGTCGGCCATGCTCATGAAGCCGTGGAACGTGTCGTCGTAGCGGTGGATGTCCGCCTCGACACCGGCCCGCCGCAGGAGCTGTCCGTAGGCCTCGCCCTCGTCTCGGAGCGGGTCGAACTCCGCGGTGACCATGTGGGCGGGTGGAAGTCCGGATACGTTGGCGCGCAACGGGTTCAGGTATGGGTTGTCGCGGTCGCCGTTCAGGTACTGGGTCCAGAACCAGCGTAGGTGCGCGGCGGTGGTGAAGTAGCCCTCGGCGTTGTCCCGATAGGAGTCGGTGTCACAGGCGGGGTCGAGCATCGCGTACATCAGCAGTTGGAAGGCGATGTCCGGGCCGCCCCGGTCGCGGGACATGAGTGCCGTGACGGTCGCGAGATTGCCGCCCGCGCTGTCACCGGCGACCGCGATGCGGGCCGGATCGCCGCCGAGGGATTCCGCGTGCTCGGCCGCCCAGCACAGCGCGGCGTAGGCGTCCTCGGCGGCGGCCGGGAACCGGTGCTCCGGCGCCTGCCGGTAGTCCACCGAAATCACCAGTGCGCCGGTCGCATTGGCCATCGACCGGCAGAACCGGTCGTGGCTGTCGAGGCTGCAGATGACGAAACCGCCACCGTGGCAGAACACCACGATCGGCAGGGGACCCACGGTGTCGAGCGGCCGGTACAGTCGCACCGGAACCGCCGGTGCGCCCGCCGGTCCGGGCACGGTCCGGTTGTCCACCGCCGCAACGAGAATCGGTTCCCTCGGCGGCGCCGGTCGGGCCGCCAGCAGGCGTCGAGCCTCGGCGGCATCGACCACCTCGGTGCCGAGCCGGGGAAACGCCGCCGCTGCGGCGTCCACGACGGCCCGGGTCTGCGGTGTCATGGGCATTGTGGCGCTCCTGCAAGTGTCTTCGGCTGCTACTGCCGCAGGTCCGGTGGGATGAACTTGCCCGCGGCCAGGCCGCCGTCGATGGCGATCTCGGCGCCGGTGATGTAGGCCGATGCGTCGGAGGCGAGGAAGGCGACCAGGTCGGCGACCTCGGCGGGTAGCCCCGTGCGCTGCAGCGGCAGTGTCGGGAAGCTGCCCGGCCCGGTGGTGAGGTAGGGGACCATCGGCGTCGCGATCGGTCCCGGATGGACGGAGTTGACCCGAATTCCCTTGGGGCCCAATTCGAGTGCGGCGGTCTTGGTAAGTCCGCGCAGCCCCCATTTTGATGCTCCGTAAGCGCTGTGGCCCATCAGCCCCTCGAGCCCGGCCTGGGAGGAGATATCGACGATCGAGCCGCCGCCGGAGTCGGCCATCGGCGCGCTCACCGCGCGGATGCCGCGGAACGCGCCCACCAGGTTCACCCGCAGGATTCGCTCGAACTCCTCGGGGGTGGTGTCGGTGAGTGGTTTCGCGGTGTAGACGGCGGCATTGTTGACCAGCACGTCCAACCGGCCGAACTCCGACAGCGCCACCGACACCGCCGCGTTCCAGTCGTCGTCGGCAGTTACGTCGTGGCGCACGAATCGCGCTGTCTCGCCGAGGGATTCGGCGAGCTCCTTGCCCTCGGGCTCGAGCACGTCGGTGAGCACCACCTGAGCGCCTCGTGCGACGAACAGCCGTGCCTCCGCGGCGCCCTGGCCGCGTGCGGCGCCGGTGATGATGGCGACCTTGCCGGTCAGGTCGGTCATTGGTAACTCCTCTGTCCAATCATGGTGTGGCGCTTACTTGTTGCGGAAGTGGGGGATGACCTTCTCGCCCCAGTGCCGGATGGTCTCCAGGCACGCTTCCTGCGGCACGGTGCCCATCTGGATCAGGCACAGGATCTCGTCGGCCCCGGCGGCCCGCAGCCGCTCGACGTAGGCGATGGCGTTCTCCGGGCTGCCGTAGGCGTGCTCGGCATTGAAGATCGCGGTGGCGCCGGATTTCACCGGGATCTTGGCTTCGTGCAGGTAGGCGACGTGCTCATCGGCGGCCGCCCGGATCGCGGCCAGTTCGTCGACCGCCGGATCCACCGCCTCGTCCGGCATCGGGCCCGCGCCGTAGTAGTGCTTGATGGCCTGCGCGAAGAAGCGCTGCCCGCGCGCGCCGATCTGCTGCGCCCGGTCTCGATCGTCGAGCACGATCGTCGGGCACAGCGCCGCGAAATGATCGTTGACGACGGTGGAGACGAAACGCGCGCCGGTGCGTGCGGCGATCGCCTCGTCGTAGATCCGACGCAGCTCCGCGATCTCCTCCACACCGGCGAAACCCAATACCAGCGCGCCGATTCCGTAGTCGGCGGCCAGCTTCAGGGTGTCCTTCTTGGTGCACGCCATATAGAGCGGCGGGTGCGGCAGCTGCACCGGGCGTGGCAGCAGCGCGTGCGGATCGATATCCAAAAGCTCGCCGTGGTAGGAGAATTCGCCGTCCGGGTCCTGCCAGGCCGTGCCGATCAGCCGCAGCGCCTCCTCGACCTCGCGGTAGGTGCGGTCGGGATCCACTCCGCACATGGAGGTTTCGACCGGTGTGGCGCCGCGGCCCGCGCCCAGCTCGAGGCGGCCACCGGAGAGCACGTCGAGCATGGCGGCCCGCTCGGCCGCGCGCACCGGATGATTGAAGTTGAACGGCATGCACACCACGCCGTGCCCGATGCGGATCCGTTCGGTGCGGGCCGCGACCCAGGTCAGGAAGATCTCCGGGGCGCTCATGTGCGCGTACCACTTCAACCCGTGGTGCTCGACCGCCCAGACGGTGTCGAACCCCATCCGGTCGGCGAGCACCGCCTGCTCGACACAGTCGTGCAGCACCTGACGTTCGTGCGCGGCCGTCGGGTCGGTCATCTGAGCCTCGAAGATCATCGAGAACTTCATCCGCGCCTCCTTGTTCCTGTTCGAAATAGTCCGTCCCGGATTCGTGGAGGTCAGCCGGAAGTCCCGCTGGTCGGGACCGCTCGATGTCGCGGCCGCCGGGCGGCCATAGCGTCGAGACGGGTGCCGCTCCGGGCCCGGCGGCCGCGGTCGCGCCCACAGACGCGAAGAAGGACGGATGACACAGGAATTCGAGTTCGATGTGGTGGTGGTCGGCTCCGGCGCGGCGGGGATGACCGCCGCGCTGACCGCCGCCTACCGCGGGTTGTCGGTGACGTTGATCGAGAAGAGCCGCAGCTTCGGCGGATCCACGGCGCGGTCGGGCGGCGGCATCTGGATCCCGAACAACCCGGTGCTGCGGGCGGCGGGCGTTCCCGACAGTCCGGAGTTGGCCCGCACGTACTTGAAAGCCGTTGTGGGTGATCGTGTTCCGGAGGTGAAGCAGCGCGCGTTCCTGGATCAGGGGCCGGAGATGATGCGCTGTCTAGGTGCGCGTAGCCGGTATTGGGATTTCGTCTACGACCGCGGCTACTCCGACTACCACCCGGAGTTTCCGGGCGGGCTGGCGCAGGGCCGCAGCATCGAACCGGCGCCGATCGACGGGCGGCTGCTCGGCGGGGATCTGCACAAGATCAATCAGCCGACCATGGCCGGTCCGAAGGGAATCGCCTTCACCGTCAGCGATTTCCACGATCTGAACATGATCGCCCGCACCTGGGCGGGTAAGCGCACCGCGGTCAAGGTCGGCCTGCAGGCGGTGGCGAACAAGCTGCGCGGGCGGCTGCCGCTGAGCCTGGGCAAGGCGCTGGCGGCGCGGCTGTGGCTGTCGCTGCGCGACGCCGGGGTGCCGGTCTGGCTGAGTACCCCGCTCACCGAACTGATCGTCGAGGGCGACGCCGTGGTCGGGGTGCGCGCGGAACATCAAGGTGCCCCGGTGATCATCCGCGCCCGCCGCGGTGTCGTGCTGGGGGCGGGCGGCTTCGAGCACAACCTCGACATGCGCAGGCAGTATCTGTCCGGTCCGCAGTCCACGGAGTGGACCGTCGGCGCCACCGAGAATGTCGGCGAGGGCATCGTCGCGGGCCAGAAGGCCGGTGGCGCAGTCGATCTCATGGACGACGCCTGGTGGGGTCCGTCGGTGCGCAATCCGGACGGACCGCCGTTCTTCTGCCTGGCCGAGCGGGCGCAGCCGGGCGGCATCATGGTCAATCACGCCGGTGAGCGGTTCGTCAACGAATCGGCGCCGTATGTGAACGTGGTGCACCGCATGTACGAGCAGCACGCCGCCGGTGTCGGCCACATCCCAGCGTACTTCCTCATGGACCAGCGCTTCCGCGACCGGTACCTGTTCCTGGGCAACTTCCCCCGGCAGCCGATCCCGAAGAAATACCTCGACGCCGGAATCATCAAACAGGCCGATACGCTGGCCGGATTGGCCGAGCGGCTCGGGATTCCGGCGGCGGCGCTGGCCACCACCGTGGAGCGGTTCAACGGCTTCGCCCGCGGCGGGCGCGACGAGGACTACGGCCGCGGCGACTCCGCTTACGACCGCTACTACGGGGATCCGACCGTGCGCCCGAACCCGTGCCTGGCGCCGCTCGAGCGCGGCCCGTTCTACGCGGTCGAGATGGTGCCCGGCGACCTGGGTACCAAGGGCGGCCTGGTCACCGACGAATACGCGCGGGTGCTCGACGACAACGGTCGGCCGATCGCGGGATTGTATGCGGCAGGCAACAATTCGGCCGCCGTCATGGGTAACGACTACGCCGGTGCGGGCGCCACCATCGGCCCGGCCATGACCTTCGGCTACATCGCCGCCGATCATCTCGCCCGCGGCGCGACACCGGCTCCGGCGAAGCACGACGAGAGTGAGGACTGACGATGGGCAGGGTCGACGGCAGGACGGTCATCGTGACCGGCGGGGCGCGGGGGATGGGGGCGGCGTTCGCCAGGCGGCTCGTCGCGGAGGGCGCGTCGGTGGTGCTGACCGACGTGCTCGTCGACGAGGGTAAAGCCGTTGCGGCGGAACTGGGTTCGTCGGCGGTGTTCCTGCCGCACGACGTCACCGACGAGGCCGCCTGGATCGATGTCGTGGCGCATGCGGAGTCGGTGTTCGGTCCGGTGTCGGGGCTGGTGAACAACGCCGGAATCGTGCACGTCGACCCGATCGAGACCCTGTCCGAGTCGGACTATCGCCGGGTGATCGACGTCAACCAGCTCGGCGTGTTCCTCGGCATGAAATCCGTTGTGCCGTCGATGCGCCGGGCCGGAGGCGGCTCGATCGTCAACATCTCCTCGATCGGCGGCATCATCTCCTTCACCAACATCCTCGGCTATGTGGCGTCGAAATGGGCCGTGCGGGGCATGACCAAGGCCGCCGCACAGGAGTTCGGCCCCTTGGGTATTCGGGTCAATTCGGTGCATCCGGGCGTGGTGGCCACCGAGATGACCGCGGATTCGACCCGCTCGAACTCGATGTTCCACGACCAGCCGCTGCCACGCGCCGGAACCCCGGAGGAGCTGGCGAATCTGGTGCTGTTCCTCGTTTCCGACGAGTCCGGCTACAGCACGGGCTCCGAATTCGTCGCCGACGGCGGCTTCACCACCCACTGAGTTCCGCGCTCTCGGGAGCCGGAGTAGGACAAGGACATTCGCGGTGCAGACATTTCAGGACAAGACCGCCGTGATCACCGGCGCGGGCGCGGGAATCGGCCGGGCGCTGGCGCTGGAGCTGGCACGGCGCGGCGCCCGGCTGGCGCTGTCGGGCCGCAACCTCGACAACGTCGCCGAGACCGCGGCGCTGTGTGAGAAGGAGGGCGCCCGGGCCCGCGCCTACCGGCTCGACGTCACCGACCGCGCGGCGGTGTACCGGCACGCCGAGGAGGTGGTCGCCGACTTCGACCGGGTCAACCTGGTGGTGAACAACGCGGGTGTCTCGCTGACGGCGAATGTCGAGGAGCTCAGCTGGGAGGATTTCGAGTGGATCGTCGGCATCAACTTCTGGGGTGTGATGCACGGGACCAAGGCGTTCCTCCCGCACGTGATCGCCTCCGGTGACGGGCATATCGCGAACGTGTCCAGCATGTTCGGGCTCGCCGCCTGCCCGAGCCAAAGTGCGTACAGTGCAACGAAATTCGCTATGCGCGGCTTCACCGATGCGCTGCGCCAGGAGATGAAGATCGCGGGACACCGCGTCGGCGTCAGCTCCGTGCATCCCGGGATGATCAAGACCGGCATCGCGTGGAAGGCGCGCGCGGGCGGCGACCGTGACCGCGACGCGCTGGCGGCCAACTTCGACCGGCTGGCGAAGACCACGCCGGAGCGGGCGGCCGAGGCCATCCTGGCCGGGATCCGCAAGAACAAGGCCAAGATCCTCGTCGGCGCGGATGCGCGGGCGATGGACTGGCTGCCGAGGATCTTCGGGTCCGGGTATCAGGTGCTGCTCACCGCGCAGATGAAGAAGGAAGTGTCCTAGGGACGGCGGTCCACGATTGACGACCGAAACCCGCCGGATCCACTCGGATGCCGCCGGTGTACTGGATGTCGGCGCCACGCAGACGAATCCAGGACAACCGGAAGGGACATTGTGTCCGTCACTATCGAAAGCTCACGGCACCAACGGCTTTCGCCGCCGCGCTGGGCGGGTGTGTGGTGCCTGTCGTTCGGCATCTTCGTCATCGTCACCAGCGAGATCCTGCCGGTCGGACTGCTGAATCCGATCGTCGCCGACTACGCCGTATCCTCGGGTGTCGGCGGGCTGCTGCTGACCCTGCCGGGGCTGACCGCGCTGGTGAGCGCCCCGCTGGCGACCGTCGCCACCAGGCGCCTGGATCGCCGCCGCATGCTGGTGGTATTCCTGCTGATCCTGGCGCTCGCCAACCTGCTCTGCCTCGCCGCGCCCGCGTTCTGGCTGGTGCTGGTGGGGCGGGCGCTGGTCGGGCTGGTGATCGGCGGGTACTGGTCGATCGGCGCCGGGTTGTCGCCGCGGCTGGTGCCGCCCGGCGCCGTGACGGCGGCGACCGCGATCTTCTTCGCGGCAGTGCCCGTCGGATCGGTGCTGGGCGTGCCGCTGGGCACGCAGCTGGGCCAGGCGTTCGGGTGGCGCCTGCCGTTCGCGGTGCTGTGCGGTCTGTCGGTCGCGGGGGCGATCGCGTTGCGGTGCACGCTGCCGCGGCTGCCCGCGCTTCAAGTGACCAGTGCCGCAGTGCTTCTGGGGCTGTTGCGGAAGCCGGGGACCGGGGTGCGGACGGGGCTGGTCGTGACCGCGCTCGTTGTCGTCGCGCACTTCGCGGCCTACACCTACCTCGCGCCGTTCCTCCGCGATACCACCGGAGTGGACGACGGTACCGTCGGCGGGTTCCTGCTCGTCTACGGTGTGGCGGGCGTGGCCGGGACGCTGGCGACGAGCCGCACGCTGGCGCGCAGCCTGCGCGGGACACTGGCCGCGAGCGCTGGATTGATCGCGGTGGGTACGGTGCTGCTGCCGGTGCTCGGCCGCTGGCCGGCCGGTGCGCTCGTGCTGCTGATCGTGTGGGGGCTGGCCTACGGCACCGTTCCGGCCTGTTCGCAGACCTGGTTCGCCCGCTCGGCGCCGCACGCCCCGGAGGCGGCATCCGTGCTGTTCACAGCCTCGTTTCAGGCGACCCTGGCGATGGGGGCGCTGGTGGGCGGTCGGGTCGTCGATGCCTCGTCGACGGCGACCGTGATGGTGTGCGCGGGCCTGCTGGCGATGGTGACCGTCCTTGTCGTGGGGGCGATCCGGAGCCCCGGTTCGACCGCGACCAGCGTGCTCGATGACGACCGTCCGGCGGGTTCGCTCCGAACCTAGCGCTCCGGTCGTGACTCGGCCCCGGTCGCCGTTGCTCGGGCGACCGGGCCGCTGGATTCAGGACGACGCGGACTTTGCCGCCTTGCGGGCGGCGATGCGGTCTCTCTGCTCCTCGAATCGGGCCGTGTCCTTCTCGTACTTGGCGAGGAAGGCGGCAAGCTCCTCACGGGTTTGCTCGCCCTCGGCTGTGAAGTCGTTGCGCTCGAAGACCTTCCAGATGCGCAGGACCGGCATAACGACCTCCTCCAGATGCTGGCGCATGTCGTAGATGCCGTGCTTGGCCATCAGGGATCCGTGGCGGCGGAAGTTCGGGTTGCCCGCGCCGGGCATCTGGAAGTTGGTGAGCATCAGTGTGATTGCGTCCAGGGCCTGGTCGGGCGCCAGGTCCAGGGCGGCGCCGCACATGTTGCGGTAGAAGATCATGTGCAGGTTCTCGTCCGCCGCGATGCGTTGCAGCATCTTGTCGGCGATCGGATCGTTGCAGACCTTGCCGGTGTTGCGGTGGCTGAGCCTGGTGGCGAGCTCCTGGAAGGTCACGTACGCCATGGCGTGCAGGAAGCCGGCGTTGTGGAGCCGGTCCGGATCGACATCGGCCTCCTGCACCGCCGCCAGCGGATCGAAACCGGTTGTCATGGAAAGCATTCGGGCCTGCTCGAGTTCCACCGGGTCGACGCCGCGGGTGACGACGAGGTAGTCGCGCATCACGATGCCGTGCCGGTTCTCCTCGGCGGTCCAGCGGCCGACCCAGGTCCCCCAGGCGCCGTCCTCGGAGAAGTTCTCGGAGATGACCCGGTGGTACGACGGCAGATTGTCCTCGGTGAGCAGGTTGGTGATCATCGCCGCCTTGGCGACCTCGGACAGCCGCGATTGCTCCGGGTCCCAGTCGGTCCCGCCCATCGCGGCGAAATTGCGGCCGTCGTTCCAGGGCACGTAGTCGTGCGGGTGCCAGGCCTTCGCCAGCGACAGGTGGCGGTTCAGGTTCTGCTCCGCGATCGGTTCGAGTTCGATGAGCATTTCGAGCTGGGTCAGCGGTCTCCCCACGGCGGCACTCCCTCTCGGACGGTATGGCACGTATGCCGTTACGGGCGTCGACGAAACATCCGGCACTGAGGCCACGGTACCGCCGGGTGGGCCATGCCACCGGATATTCCCGGGGGTGCCCGGCCTTCGATTATTTCTCCGGAACACGTACGCGGATCGGAAATTTGGCTGAAACCGGGCACGCGGCGAAGGCGCCGGGGCAGTGTCGGGCGGGACGGTTTCGTTATGCGGTCCGGAAGGCCCGCCGGTACGCGCCCGGGGTCGTGCCGACCTGGGCGCGGAAGCGGCGCCGCAGATTGACCGCCGAGGCGAGGCCGACCCGGGTGGCGATCGCGTCGACCGGCAGGTCCGTCTGTTCCAGGAGCGTGCGGGCCTCGGCGACGCGGCGCGATAGCAGCCAGGCGCCCGGACTGGTGCCGAGCTGATCGGCGAAGCGCCGGGCGAGGGTGCGGGACGAGACGTTGAGGTGCGCGGCCAGGTCGTCCACCGACAGCGGTGTTCCCAGGCGTGCCCCGGCCCAGTCGAGGAGTCCGCCCAGCGCGTCCGAGGGCGGTACGGGCGTGGCGTATTGGACCTGGCCGCCCTCGCGGTGCGGCGGCAGCACCATGTGCCGCGCGAGGAGCGCGGCATGGGCGGCGCCGTGGTCCTCCCGGACGAGGTGCAGGCACAGGTCGATCCCCGCGCCCGCGCCGGCGCTCGTGGCGACGTCGCCGTGGTCCACGTAGAGCCGGTCCGGCTCCACGCGCACTCGGGGGAACTCGCGCTGCAGCTGTGCGGCTCGGGCCCAGTGTGTGGTGGCGGAGCGGCCGTCCAGTAGCCCCGTGCGGGCCAGCGCGAACACGCCGGAGCAGATGGTGACCAGGCGCGCCCCGCGGGCGTGCGCCCGCACCAGCGCGCGGTGCACGCGGGGCGGCAGCGGTGTCTCCGCCGGGGTCCAGCCGGGGATCAGTACGGTGTCGGCGGAGGCGAGCGCCGACAGGCCCTTCGGCACCGAGATCGAGTACCCCGCCGATGTCGGTACCAAGCCGGGCGTCTCGGTGCATACCTCGAATTCGTAGTGCTGCGGCACCCCGGCCCGCTCGGTGCCGAAGACCTCGACGGCACAGCCGAGTTCGAACGTCGACTGCACCGGCCGCACCAGGGCGACTACACGATGCATGGCAGAAAAGTACCCCATGACGTCTTTCCTGACACTGTTCGGGTGTCGTGGCGTGCGGCACTGTGACAGCTATGCAATCCGAGATTCTCGACCAGGAGGGCTACACCTCCGTCGCCGTCACCGACGCCCCTGTCCGCGAGATCTTCCCGGGGATTCGGGTCCGTCCGCTGTGGCAGGGCGCCTCCGGAGCGCACGCCAATGTGCTGGAGATGGACCCGGGCACGTCGTGGCCGGACCGCGACGTCCACGAGCCCGGTCCCGAGGAGGTCTACGTGGTCGCGGGCACCTTCAACGACGGCGCCCGCGACTACCCGCCGGGGACGTTCCTGCACGCTCCGGCCGGGTCCTGGCACGTGCCCGCGACCACGACCGGCTGCACACTGTTCGTCTTCTACCCGGAGGGCTAGGGGCGGCCGTCAGCAATCGGCCGGACGCTCGGAATCCGCCAGCAGGGAACGTAATTCGTTCTTGCGGACCTTTCCTCCGGTATTGCGGGGGAGGGCGTCGACGAAGCGGACCCCGCGCGGGACCTTGTATCCGGCCAATCGGGTGCGAGCCCAATCGAGAATCGCGGACGCGTCGACGCGGGCGGGATCGGCGGGCACGAGGAACGCGACACCTACCTCACCGAGCCGGGGATCGGGGACTCCGACCACGGCGGCATCGCGAATATCGGGATGCCGCAGCAGGATTCGCTCGATCTCGGCCGGGTAGGCGTTGAACCCGCCGACGATGAACATGTCCTTCAGGCGGTCGGTGATGCTCAGGTAGCCGTCGCCGTCCAGGACGCCGATATCGCCGGTGTGCAACCAGCCCGCGGCGTCGATCGCGTCCGCGGTGGCGTCGGGATCGTCGAGGTAGCCGTGCATCACGTTGGGGCCGCGGACGACGATCTCGCCCGGTGTGCCCGGCGGCATCGGCTCGCCGTCCGGTCCCACTATGCGAATCTCCGAGTCCGGCAGCCGTTTTCCCACCGTGGTGGCGACCAGCTCGGCGGGTGCGTCCGGCGGGCAGACAGCCACCACGCCGACCGATTCCGTGAGGCCGTACGCCGTGAACACCTGCGGGATTCCCAGGTCGCGGCGCATGCGCTCGACCAGTGAGACCGGGATCGCGGCCCCGCCCGTCCCGGCCAGCCGCACCGTCGGCCATCGCTGCCCGGACTCGAGCAGATCACCGAAAAGCGTTGGCGGGCCCGCCAGGACGGTAATTCGCTCGCGCTCGATCGTGTGCCCGAACCGACGGGGATCGAAGCGGTCTACGGGCACCATCGTCGCCGCGCGCAGCAGGCAGGCGATGATTCCGGCCTTGTAGCCGAAGGTGTGTGAGAACGGGTTGACCAGCAGATACCGGTCGCCATGGCGCAGGGTGACCACCGTCGCCCACCGGTGGAACACGGCGAGGGTCTGCTGGTGGGTGGCCAGCACGCCCTTCGGCGCCCCGGTGGTGCCGGAGGTGAACAGGATGTCGCTGATCGCCTCGGGTGCCACGGACGAAGCGCGACCCTCGGCATCGTCCAGCGCTGTGCCACAACCATTCTCGATGAACTCCGACCACGAGACCAAGAAGGTGCCTCTGGGCACCGCTGGTGATCGGCCGCCATCGACCGGTGTCGGCGAGTCGCCGGTGCTGTCGGAGAAAAGCACGCAAGTCTCGAGATCGCGTAATTCACAACCAGTTTCGTCAAGCATCCGCAGATAGTCGATGCCCAGAAATCCGCGCACCGTGAACAACGCCCGGCACCTGGTCCGCGCCAGGATCTCGGCCGCCTCCGGCCCGCGTAGCCGGGTACCGACCGGCACCAGCACGGCCCCCGCGCCCAGCAACCCGAGCGCCGTCACGATCCACCGCGCGCTGTTGGGCGCCCAGATCGCCGCTCGATCGCCGGGGCGTAGGCCGACGGCCATGGCCGCGCGGGTGACATCGATTGCCGCCCGGTGCAATTCGGCGTAGGTCATCCGGCCGTCCGGCCCGGAAATGGCCACCGCCGACGAATATCGCCGCGCCCGGTCCGCGAGTAGTCCCGGAATCGTCCGCGCGTCGGCCGGTGGCCCATCACCGCCGGTCGATACCGCTTCCGGCCGGTCCATGAACCCCATGCTGCCGCACGCCGGGCCGGGCACCGCGCCATTCACACGGCGAGTCCCGGCCAGCGGGATCCGGGACTCAGCCGGGCAGCCACGCTCCGAACGGTGTCGGTGGCAGTGCGCGGACCACCACCATCAGCGGCCCGCACCAGAACTGGTCCGAGCTGCACACGAAGTCGCCGTACTTGTCGTAGTTCCAGCTGACGCCGCGATAGGACCAGGTCAGGCCGTCTTCCGAGTGGCTGAACGGACATTGGTTCGGCTCCCGGCCCTTACAGGGCCCCTCCACGCCCCACGGCCCGACCGGATACGCGGCAGCGGGTCCGGCGAATGCCACGCTCGCCAGTCCGGCGGCACAGAGGCCCAGCAGAATTCGGTTGATCGTTCGCCGCATGGTCGTCGCTCCTCTGCGGTCGTGTCTCCCGACCCGGCCCGAGCATAGCCGCGCGGGGCGCCGGTGGGCCGTCGATCGGGTGGATTTCGCCGACCGGTAGGGGGTCCGCCCATCCTGCTGAGCGGGACCTTCGGTACTGGCCGCGGGCGATCGCGCGGCACTCTCGTCCTACGACCGGCGTCGCGGGCGCCTGACAGCCGAAGGATGCGCTGGGCGAACCCATGATTCCACGACGACGAAGGAGTGATATGACCGCAGGAGCGGAGCTTGCCCACCGACGCGACAGCGCGGCCGGGACCGTCGTCGGGCTCGACGGCACGTGTGCGCTGCCGCGCGAGCACATCGGCGGCAAGGCCTGGAGCATCAATCACATGCGCGGCCTCGGGCTGCCCGTGCCGCCCGCATTCGTGCTGACCACGGACGCGTGGGCCGAATTCACCGAGCGCGGGGAGATCGCGGATGCGCTCTGGCGCGCGATCGGCAACGGCATCGCGGAGCTCGAGCACGGCACCGGGCGCACCTTCGGCTCGGTGCGCAAACCGCTGCTGGTCTCGGTGCGTTCGGGGGCGGCGGTCAGCATGCCGGGCATGATGGATACCGTCCTGAACCTCGGCATCAATACCGATGTCGCGCAGGCGCTGGCGGTGGAGACTCGAAATCCCGCCTACGCCGACGACACCCACGAGCGGTTCCTGGCGCAGTATCGCGAGACCGTACTCGGCGACCCGAACGGCGCGGTACCGCACGATCCTTGGCAGCAACTGCGTGCGGCGATCATTGCGGTGTTCCGGTCGTGGGATTCCCAGCGGGCCCGGACCTATCGGGCCAATCGCGATATCCCGGACACCCTCGGCACCGCGGTCACGGTGCAGGCCATGGTGTTCGGAAATCTGGACGACCGCTCGGGCACCGGGGTCCTGTTCAGCCGCAACCCCAATACCGGCGACGGCCCGGCCTACGGCGAATGGCTGGTCGGCGGGCAGGGTGAGGACGTGGTGTCGGGCCGCGTCACGCCGCGGCCGCTGGCCGAACTCGGCGATAGCCAGCCCGAGGCGCACCGGCGGCTGCTCGCGGCGGCCGATCTGCTGGAACGCGACGGCCGCGATATCCAGGACATCGAGTTCACCGTGCAATCGGGCACGCTGTGGCTGCTGCAATCGCGTCCGGCGAAGCGGTCGCCGCGCGCGGCGCTGCGGGCCGCGGTCGCGATGGCCGGAGAGGGGCTGCTCGAACCGCGGCAGGCCCTGGCCCGCATCACCGCGGACCAGGTTCGCGCGGTGCTGCGCCCGTCCTCGGTCGACCACGACGGCCCGGCCCTGGCGCGCGGCGAATCCGCCTGTCCCGGACTGGCTTCCGGAATCGTGATGACCGATCCGGCGGAGGCGGAGGCCCGCGCGCAGGCGGGCGAGGACGTGATCCTGGCCCGGCCCACCACCAGCCCCGACGACCTGCACGGGATGATCGCCGCGCGCGCCGTCGTCACCGAACTCGGGGGCGCGACCTCGCATGCGGCGCTGGTGAGCCGTGAGCTCGGGCGTCCGTGCGTGGTCGGCTGCGGCGCCGGAGTGGTTGCGGCCCTGGTGGGCCGGACGGTCACCGTCGACGGCGGTGCCGGTGTGGTGTGGGCGGGGGAGGTCGCGGGGAAGGCCGTCGACCCCGCGACCCTCGGCGATGTGCGGCAGCTGGCGCGGTGGGCGGGCGTCGATCCGGAGCGGCTGGCCGACCGGCTCGACGGTACGGATGCCGAAACCACTGTGGTGCAGCGGCAATCGCGCGAGGTCAGCGAGCTGGACCTGCTGAGGTTGATCGGCGTGAAGGGTCGCGTGCGCGAGGAGACCGCCGCCGCCAGCCTGGGTTGCGCCGCGGCCGAACTGGAGATCCGCTGTGCGGATCTGGTGGATCGCGGACTGTGCGCGAGCACGCCCGCCGGTGTGCGGCTCACGCCCGAGGGGCGCGGCGAGCTGGAACGGCAACTGGCACAGGAGCGTTCGGGCGTCGACCGCGCCGCCGTCGCCGCGGCCTACGAGGACTTCTGTGTGGTGAACGCGGAGTTGAAGGAGATCGTCACCGCCTGGCAGATGAAGGACCCGGACACGGTCAACGACCACGGCGACACCGAATACGATGCGGCCGTGCTGGACCGGCTCACCGACCTGCACCGGCGGGTGCGCCCGCTGACCCGGCGGTTCGCCGCCCTCGCGCCGCGCCTCGACCGCTACGGGGAGCGGCTGGAGGTCGCCGTCGAACGCATCGCCGCCGGAGACCACGCGTGGGTGGCGCGTCCGGTGCTGGACAGCTATCACACGGTGTGGTTCGAACTGCACGAGGACCTGATCGGGCTGTGCGGCCTGAGCCGGGCCGAGGAGGCGGCGGCCGGTCGTGCGCACTGACACCGGGCGCCCCGCGGCGGCGCGGCGATGGGTGGACTTCGAGGGCATCGACAATGTCCGGGACCTGGGTGGACTGCCCGTAACCGGCGGTGGCGCCACGCGTTTCGGCGTCGCCTACCGGTCCAGCACGCTGCAGCACGCCAGCGAATCCGATCTGGCCGCGCTGCTGGGGCCGATCGGGCTGCGCACCCTCATCGACCTGCGGCTGCCCGACGAGGTGGAACGCGAGGGCTACGGACCGCTGGCCGCTGCGCCGGTGCGGGTCGCGAACCTGCCGGTGCGCAAGTCGCCGCAATCGTCCTTGGCCGCACGCGATCTGGTGCCCGACAAGTCACGGGTGGACCTGGTGGAGCTGTACGGACAGCTGCTGGCGGGCAGCGCGGGCGAACTCGTGGCGGCGGCGCGGCTGATGGCCGACTCCGACCGCCACGCCGTGGTCTTCCACTGCGCCGCGGGCAAGGACCGCACGGGTGTGCTGGCCGCGGTACTCCTGGATGCCGTGGGTGTGCCCGCCGAAACCATCGCCGCCGATTACGAACTCACCAACGAACGCATGCAGCGGGTGCGGGACCGGCTCGACGCCCTCCCCTCGTACCACGGCCTCCCATCGGCGGGCACCGGCATCCTCGCCGTCGACGCCGACACCATGATGCGCTTCCTGCACAACCTGCACGCCGACCACGGAGGAGCAGCGGAATGGTTGCGCGCCCAAGGACTTTCGTCCACAGACCTTGCGCAGCTGCGTGCCGTGCTCACCACCAGCTGACCCACCACAGTCCCGTACCCCGGCGTGCAGCCTCGCACCCGGCGTGCAGCCTCGCACCCGGCGTGCAGCCTCGCACCCGGCGTGCAGCCTCGCACCCGGCGTGCAGCCTCGCACCCGGCGTGCAGCCTCGCACCCGGCGTGCAACCTCATACCCAGCGTGCAGCTTCATACCCGGGCATGCAGCCTCGTTCCCTTGGCGTGCGCAGCCCCGCACCCCTAGCGTGCGCACCCTCGTATTTCCGGCGTGCTCTTGGCCGGAATCCACCCCGCGCTGTCGATGGATCCCGGCCGAAAGCATGCCGGGAATACCGATGCTCGTTGTGGTGGCGAGCCCTTGGACCACGTCGGCGGTAGGTTCTTACGAGTAGTCGCGGAAGGTCATCAAGAACCCCGCCGCGGCGAGGACGAACAGCGCCACATAGATAACGACGCGCAGCGGCAGTGATGGGATGTTCTGCACCCACAGCCCGCTGATCATGGCCGTCAGCATCATGAGCACTCCGTAGAACGGCGTGCGCTTCGGATGTTTTCCCAGGCGGCGTCCCATGTCGACGGCGTACCCCGATTCGCGGGGATATCCTCGCAACCTCGGATATCCCGGCGTGTCGGAGTGTGCCGGGCGGCCGGGGGCGGCACGGTTGACGGTATGCAAGTGAGTGCGGGCCGGTTCCATCACATCTACGACCCGAGCGTGGGGGAGGCGCAACCCTGGTATATCAACGACCACACGCTGATTCGTGACGAGTCCGGCCGCTGGCATCTGTTCGGCATCACCCATGCCGAACCGGCCGATCCCTGGGACGAGAACGAATTCGCCCACGCCACGGCCGATCTGCTGCACGGCCCGTGGACGAAGCAGCCGCCCGCGCTGACCGCCGACCCCGAGTACGGCGAGACCCACCTGTGGGCCCCGTACGTCCTGCGCGCCGAGGACCGGTACTACATGTTCTACGACGGCGGGGGATCCGACCGCACCGCCACCGCCATGAACCTGGCCACCTCCACCGATCTGACGACCTGGACCCGGCACCCGGACGGTCCGCTGTTCCACGACGGCTACGACGCGCGGGACCCGATGGTGCTGTGGCTGGAGGACCGGTGGGTCATGTACTACTGCGCGACCAGCGACCCGGAGGGCGGTCACCACGTGGTCGCCTACCGCACCAGCACGGACCTGGTGAGCTGGAGCGACCGCGCCATCGCCTACACCGATCCCCGCACGGGTACCGGCGCCGGTCCGACCGAATCGCCTTTCGTCTTGCGGCACAACGGTTCCTGGTACCTGTTCATCGGCCCGCGCCCCCGCTACACCGGGACCGACGTCTTCCGCGGCGACGATCCGCTGCACTTCTCGGTCGCCGACCAGTCCGGCCATATCCGGGCGCACGCCGCCGAGGTCGTGGACGACGGGGAGCGGCTGTGGGTCACCCACGCGGGCTGGGACCAGGGTGGCGTACACCTCGCACCGCTGCGCTTTCGCGAGTAATGCGCAGGGCAGATGACTCGGCGCGGGTCTGCATGGAAGAATCCGGGCACATGTCGGCGAATCCGAGCGTCACCGGGAGGACCGCATGCCAACGCACGCGTTGACGCAGCAGAACTTCGACCAGGCCGTGGCCCGCAGTCCCATCGTGCTGGTGGACTTCTGGGCGGATTGGTGCGGCTGGTGTACCCGGTTCGCGCCGATCTACGAGGAGTCGTCGAACCAGCATCCGGAGATCCTGCACGGCACGGTCGACACCGAGGCGCAGCAGGCGCTCGCGGCGGCCGCGCAGATCACCAGCCTGCCCACGCTGCTGGGCTTCCGGGAGGGCCTGCTGGTCTACACGAAACTCGGCTTCCAGACCGCCGCGGAACTGGAAGACGCCGTGCAGACCATCCAGTGGATGGATATGGACGCCGTGCGCCGCGAACACGCCGCACAGAACCCCGGATCGGTGAACGCCCCCGGCTCGGAGCAGCCCGCGCCCGCGCGTCATGCGGGCCTCGCCGGTGGTCCGATTCGCTATGGCTGGCCGGGGTTGAAGGTGCGCTGACGGGCCGCGCCGGTGCGGTACGCGCATGCGCGGCGGGATCCGATCGCAATTGCGGTCAGGAACTGCGCTTTTCGGTCCGGAAAGCGAGCCCGGCAACCGCTGCCAGAGTGCCGGTAACCGCGGTATAGGCCCACCCCGCGCGGTAGTCGCCCAGGCCCGGCACGGTGGTGTGGGCGAGAATGGCCGTCAGCACCGCCACCCCGAGCGCGGAACTGGTCTGGCGCGCCATCATGAGCGTGCCCGAACCCAGTGACAGCTGATCGGCGGGCAGGAGCGCCGAGGCGCCGAACAGCGGCGGTTGCAGCAGGGTCGTGCTGACACCCGCGAGGAGGGCGCCGGGCAGGAACGCCACGGCGTATCCGGCCGAGCCGCCCGCCAGCAGCGCCCACCACACCGCGCCGAGGGCCAGGGCGGCGCCGCCGAGCGCGGCGGAGGCCCGGGCGCCGATCCGGGCGACGAGCCGCCCCGAAAAGGGCGACGCCAGCAGGCAGCTGATCGGGATCGGGGCGATGCCGAGGCTGGCCCGCAGCTCCGAATAGTGCCACTGCTGGGTGAGAAACAGCGTGCCCTCCAGGATCAGCGCCGCGAAACCCAGGTAGTAGCAGAAGATTCCGAGCGTTGCGACACGGAACATCTTGTGCCGCAGCACGACCGGGCTCACCACCGGATCCGGATGACGGCGCACGTGCCACGCGAACAGTACGCCGAGCCCGATCGCGGCCAGCAGCGCCCCCACGGTGCCGGCCGAGGTGTACCCCCAGTCCGCGGCCTGCACGAATGCGGTCGTGAGGGCCGCGGTGGCGGCGAGAATCAGGGCCGCGCCGGCCAGGTCCAGGCGCCGACCGGCCCGCTGGCGGATCTCCGGCAGCACCCGCAGGCCGAGGACGAACGCCACCACCGTGAACGGCACATTGAGGAAGAAGATCCAGCGCCAGCTCGCCTGCAGCAGGAGCCCGCCGATCACCGGGCCGCTGCCGCCGCCCGCCGCGGCGATCGCCGTCCAGATGCCCATGACGGTCGGATGCTCCTTCTTGTCGAAGACCGGGAGCACCAGTCCCAGGCCGGTCGGCACCAGCAGTGCCGCGGCCGCCGCCTGCACCACGCGCGCGGCGATCAGGACGCCCAGGCTCGGTGCCGCGCCGCAGGCGATCGACGACAGCCCGAAAAGCGCTATGCCGAACAGGAATCCGCGCTTGCGGCTGGTGTCGTCGGCGAGTCGCCCGGCGGGCACGAGCAGGGCCGCCATCACGATCGTGTAGGCGTTGAGCACCCAGGACACCGCGCTGGGGGAGGCCGTGCCGAACGAGGTCTGCAGCGTCGGGAAGGCCACCGTGAGCGCGAAGAGGTCGAGGATGGCGAGGAATTGGGCGATGCCCGCGACGGCCAGCACCCGCCGGCGCTGCGACGCGGTGACCGGGAGGGACTGCGGTGGCCGGAGCGCGGTACTGGTCATGACTGTCACTATCTGGCCGCGACATCGGGGCCGCGAGTGGCAGGTTTGCCAATATGCGCTAGATTTCCGACATGACCGACAGCAGTCCGGGAACTGTCGCCGTCGCCGTGGCGCCGGGGCAGCCGGTGTTCGAGGTGGCCATTCCCTACCAGGTGTTCTCCGAGCCCCCGTACGGTGTGGAGCCCGCGCGCTGGTACGACCTGCGGCTGTGCGGTCCGCGGGGGACCCGGCACGCGATGCTGCGCGACCCGTTCGTCACGCGGACCGACTACGACTACGACGACCTGATCGCCGCCGACACCGTCATCGTGCCCGCCACTCCCGATGTCCGTCTCGATCCGCCGCCCGATCTGGTCGATGCGGTGCGGGCCGCCTACGAGGCCGGAGCGCGGGTGGCGGCGCTGTGTTCGGGCGCCTTCGTGCTCGCCGCCGCCGGGTTACTGGATGGGCGGCGGGCGACCACGCACTGGAAACATGTGCGTGCCCTGCTGGATCGCTATCCCCACCTCGACGTGGATCCCGCCGTGCTCTACATCGATGACGGGCGCATCCTCACCAGCGCGGGCACGATGGCAGGAATGGACCTGTGCCTGCATCTGATTCGGAAGGACCTGGGGTCGCAGACCGCCAATGCCGCCGCCCGCGGCATGGTGGTGCCGCCGCATCGCGCGGGTGGGCAGGCGCAGTATCTGCGGTCCCCGGTTCCGGTCGACGCCACCGATCCCGGGCTCGCCGCCACCCTGCAGTGGGCGCTGGAACGCCTCGAGAAGCCTTTGACGATAGGCGATCTCGCGAAACAGGCGGGCATGAGCGAACGCACTCTGGCCCGTCGCTTCCACGCCGAACTGGGCGTCACACCGCTGCGCTGGCTGCACTCCCAGCGCATCCTGCGGGCCCGGGAACTACTGGAGGCCACCGATTTCCCGGTCGAGCTGGTCGCCGACCGCTGCGGCCTGGGCAGCGCCGCCAACCTCCGCATTCACTTCGGCCGAGAGGTAGGTATCGCGCCCAGCGAGTACCGCCGCACATATCGGGCGGGGCGCCACGAGGTGGTGACCGGATGAAAGGCTGCGAAGAGGTGTAGCTCCGGATACGAGATGTCGTGGCGGCGCCGGCCTTTTCGCGATCTCGAGCGCAGTCGAGGCGTCAGGCCGGGCCCGACAGCCGGTATCCGTCGAACAGTCTGCCGCCGAACAGGTTCAGCACCTCGGTGACGGTGGCGATCATTGGTGCCGTGGAACCGCCCGCGACGGCACGCACCGAATCGGCCAGTGTCCCGGCGTAATCGGTGCCGCGGTCATGGTCGAAGGCGGCCAGTTCCCGGTGCAGTCGCTTGCCGTCCGCGCTCCATCGGCCGTGGCCCGTCAGCAGGAGGTCGGCCACGCGTGGCCACAGGGTGGCCGCGATCAGTAACCGCTCATTCGCGTCCACGGCGCCGATCAGGTCGTCGAGCAGGTCGGTGATCGTGTAGCGGGCGGTGCGTAATTCCTCCTCCGCCAATGGTTTCGGACCGTCGGCGAGCTGCCGCAGGCATTGTTCGCGCAGCCGCGTGCCGCTGCCGTCGCGGTCGACCAGGACCACCGACTGGCCGATCAGGCGCAGCGAGCTGGGTCGGCGTCGTCGGCATTCGGCGGCCCTGAAGTGCTCGAACGAGGCCTCGGTCTGCACGAACAACTCAACGGGCCGCCCGCCGTGATGCAACGACTCCCGATACGGCGCCGGTGCCCCCGCGAGCAGCACGGTGATATCCAGATCCGATGTCGTCGTGGCAGTTCCGGTCGCGGTACTTCCACCCAGCCACGCCGCGCGGGCCTCGGGGAATCTCTCGCGCACCAGCCGCTCGGCCGCCGCCACTTCGTCCGTGCTCATCGGGTACATAAACCTAGTACCGCAACGACCCACACGGGGAGGGTGGCGTCTCCAGGTGCGGCCCACCGGCCTGTGCGGTCATAAATCGCCGCCATTCGGCATTCTCTGCCGCGCGTGCCCGAATCATGTCCGCTGAGGCCGGTCCGGGTCGGCGGCACCGATGTCGGCTGCATCCAAGGCGCGGCTAGTGCCGGTGAATGAGTTGTTGTACGTGGTGGTATCGGGTGCGGATCTCTTGGCCGGTGCCGTTTGGTGGTGCGCGGAATCCTCGGGCGGGTGGTGGTGACCACACCGGAGGTTCGGGGGTGCCCGCGAGGGCCCAGGCGGCCTGGCGGGCGGCGCCGAGGGCGACGTATTCCTGGGGCTCGGGGACCTCGACGGTGACCTCGAAGATCTGGGCGGCGATCTCGGCGACGAGGCGGTTGGCGGCGGCGCCGCCGATGAGCAGGACGCGCCGGGATTCGACGCCGTCGGCGCGCAGGCGATCGAGCGACTCGGCGAGGTTGCACAGCATTCCCTCGATACCGGCGCGAGCCAGGTGGTGCGGGGCCATGTTGTCGAGGGTCAAGCCGTGCAGCGAGCCAGTGGCCTCGGGCAGGTTCGGGGTGCGCTCACCCGCCAGATAGGGCAGCAGGGTCAGGCCCCCGGCGCCCGGAACGGACTGCCGGGCAAGCGATTCCAGATCGGAGAGCCCGGCTCCCGCGAGCGCCGCGGTGCGATCGAGCACCCGGGCGGCGTTCAGCGTGCACACCAGCGGAAGGAAAGCCCCGGTGGCATCGGCGAATCCGTTGATCGCACCGCTGGCGTCGGCGCTCGGCCGCGGATTGCGGGTGAAGACCGTGCCGCTGGTGCCGAGCGACACCACCACATCGCCGTCGCCGATGCCCAAACCCAGTGCGGCGGCGGCATTGTCGCCGGTACCGGCCGCCACCAGCAGCCCGTCCGGGGTCTGCCCGGCCGCCTCGGACGGCGCCAGCACCCGCGGCAGTTCCGGAAGTCGATCCCGGAAGGCCAGGGCGACAAGGTCTTTGCGGTACTCCCCGGTGGCGGGCGACCAGTACCCGGTGCCGGAGGCGTCGCCGCGGTCGGTCGTCGGCTCGACGTCGGGGGTGCCCCCGCGCAGCCGCCAGGTCAGATAGTCGTGCGGCAGCAGCACCCGCGAAACGCGATCCGCGTGCTCGGGTTCGTGATCGGCCAGCCAGCGGAGTTTCGCGACCGTGTGCGCGGCCAGCGGCACGACGCCCACGGCCTCGGCCCACGCCTGCGGCCCGCCGAACTCGGCGACCAGGTCACCGGCGGCCGCCGCCGATCGGGTGTCGTTCCACAGCAGCGCTTTTCGCACCGGCACACCCTCGGAGTCCAGCGCGACCAGCCCGTGCTGCTGGCCCGCCACCGCGATGGCGGAGACCCCGTCGAGCAGCCCGTCGGTGACCGACCGCAGCGCGCGCCACCACGCCTCGGCGGGCACCTCGGTTCCGTCGGGATGCGGAATCCGACAGTGCCGCAGGACCTTTCCGCTGTCGGCGGCGCAGATGACGACCTTGCACGACTGGGTGGAGCTGTCGATCCCGGCTACCAGCATCAGGCACGCTCCCGCGACGACGGCCGGATCTGGATCTTGCGGCCCGCCCCGGATCGGAACGTCTCCAGCGCCTCGGCGAACTCGGTGAGCGGGAAGTGGTGGGTGATCATGGTGTCGGCGTCGATCACGCCCTCGCCCAGCAGGTCGACGGCCCGGCCGAAGCTGTGCAGCACCGCCATCGACCCGACGATGGTGATCTCGTCGTTGTAGATGCGGAACGGCGAGATCGCGGCCCGGGCGTCACCGGGAGCCACCCCGAACTGCTGGAAGGTGCCACCGCGCCGGACCCGCGCCAGCCCGTCCTCGATCGCGGGTACCGCACCCGTGCAGTCGATCACGATCTCCCAGCCCTGCGGGCGATCGAGTTCGTCGGCGTCCGCGACGGCCGCGTCGGCGCCCAGCGTCCGCGCCACCTCCAACCGCGCGGCGTTGATGTCGACCATCGACACCGATGCCGCCCCGGCGGCGAGGGCCAGCTGCAGCATCAGCAGCCCCATGGTGCCCGCGCCGTAGATCAGATAGTGCGAACCCAGTTGCCGCGGCAGCACATCGAAGCCGTGCACCGCACACGACAGCGGCTCGACCAGCGCCCCGTGCACGGCCGACACGTGGCCGGGCAGGCGATGGCAGTTGGCGGCGGGCACCTTCACGTAGTCGGCCATCGCGCCGTCGACGGTATCGCCGATGGCGCCCCAGTTCTCGCACAGATTGCCCCGGCCGATCGAGCAGAAGTGACAGTGCCCGCAGAACAGCGAGGGATCGACCGCGACCATATCCCCGACCCGTACGCCGTCGGTCCCTTCGCCGCCGAGCGCCACGACCTCACCGGCGAATTCGTGGCCCGGCACGATCGGATACGGCGTCGGCGGGAACTCCCCGGCGACGATATGCATATCGGTTCCGCAGATCCCGACCGCGCCGACCTGCACCACCACCTCTCCCGGGCCCGGCGCCGGGTCGGGCATCGTCGTCACCGAGAACTGCCCGGGCTTGTCGATCACCAACGCACGCATTGCTCCACCTTGCCTCGACCGGACCCGCGGATGTCCGGTTTCACGACGATTGGCGACGGCCCGTGACCGATCGATGCTGGTACCACAGCGCGGTGGTGGCGATATCGGCCTGCTCGAGCGGCAGGTAGCGGCCGTCGTCGCGCCAGCCCAGCGCCTGCACGGTGACGCGCAGGCTGCGGTCGAAGCAGATCGGGTCGCGGACGTGCCAGCGGTAGATGCCGAATTTCTGGTGCGGCTCGTAGATCTGGTCGGCGGGCAGGGCCTGGACGAATCCGAGATACGGGGTGGAGTAGGTGCGGTAGCTGCCGCCGAGGTCGAAATTCCAGGCGCCGCCCACGTAGTCCTCGGTGCCGGTGCCGCAGATGGTCGGGAATTCGGTGTCGCCGTCGAGGTAGAACTTCACCTCACCCTCGCCCCACCAGCCGGGCGCGTTCGGCACGATCGCCAGGTAGGTGCCGACGTAGCGGCCCGGCCCCGGCACATCGCCCAGGATGGTGTGAATCGCGGGGCTGCCCAGCGGGTTTCGGTGCTCCCAGCGGGCGTGCAGATAGCCCGCGGTGCGCGGCACCTCCTGCTCCAGATAGGTCAGCTGGTAGTACACCGGCACCTGCCGGTCGCTGCCGTTGTGCAGCGTGACGCGGGCGCGGGCGCGAAACGGCATGGGCCAGAAGCTGTTCAGCCCGCCCGCGGGCGCGACCACCACCATCTCCGAATTCACCAGGGCCAGTTCCTCCCAGGCGTTGCAGAAGAACGCGCCCAGCGGGACCTCGATGGCGGGCTCGGTGTCGGCGTCCCAGTACATGCGCAGCGTCAGCTGCTGTAGGACGCTGCGATCGGTGGTGAGCCAGAAATGCCGGAGGATGCCGGGCCCGGCCACATCGGCGAGTGTGGCCGTGGCCCCCGCCGGTAGGTCGATCGACGGGGAGACCTTCCATCCGATGCCCAGGTCACGGGCCGCATGGGCACCGGTGCCGGTGGTCGCGCGGCCACCCGCACCCGGTGCCCCGGTGGGGTTCTCCGGGCTGATGGAGCGGGTACGCGCCTGATCGAGCCGCCATATCTCGTGCACCATCGCGATTTTGACATGCCACCCGGCCCGCGCGGTCACGATTCGCCGAGGCGGGCGATTATCGCCGCCCGGGCGGTCCCGATGAACAACCCCGCACTCCCGCTGACCGGGACTCGGGCCCGTCCGGCGCGTACCCGGTGGCGATGGTGTGTGAACGGCGTCACGTTCCATGGGTGCGCGCCCGGAGGAGGAAGAAGTAGATGCGGGTCCTGGTCACCGGAGTAACCGAGCCGAGCGGGCGCGCGGTGGCGCGCATGCTGTCGGCCGCCGGCCACGAGGTGGTGGGCATCGACGCTCGCCGTCACCGATACGTCGATCCGCGGGTCGACATGATCGTCGGGAATCCGGCCGATGCGCCCGCCCTCGCCCGCGCGCTGTCCGGGTGCGATTGCGTGATCCACCTGTCGGCCGCCTCGGTCACGACCGTGGCCACCGCCGCACGCGAGGCCGGGGTGCGGCTGGTGGTGCCGGTATCGGCGGACCACGACGCGCCCGCGGTGTCGGCTTCGGATGCCCTGGTGGTGCGCACCGCGCTGGTCGCGGGCCGGGATCTGCGCCGCGGCAGCTGGCGGCTGCTCGAGACGCTGCTGGGATCGCGTCGGTCCCAGGGCTTTCAGCTGCTGCACAGCGACGACCTGGAGCGATTCCTGGTGCTGGCCGCCGGGACGCAGCGCACCGGCCTCGTCGAATTGGCCGCGCCGGGAACGGTATCCGGCGACGACGCCCGCCGCATCCTCCGCGCGGCGGGCGTGCGCTATGCGCCGTGGCTGCCGGGACACAAGCCGGCGCGCCCGCCCGTGCTGGAACCGGTTGCCGCATACGCGGAGTGGGGATTCCGCTGCGGATGGACCGCCCGCGAGGTGGTCGACGACATCGCGCGCGGCCTGTCCGGGCGACGGCGGCACGGCAGCGGCTTCCGCGACCGTACGGGCGCGATCCCCTTGCCCGCGCACGTGATTCCCGCGCGCGCCACCACCTACGACGGCCACGCCCTCGACAACGCGGCGCCGGACGGGCTGGAGGGCGAATTCGACGATCGCGTCGACGCCCGCATCCCGGTGCACACGGCGACCAACACCTCCGAGGCGCTGCCCGGCCCGATGACGCCGCTGACCATCGACCTGCAGGCGGGCGCGATCCGGCTGGGCAACGAGGCGATGGGGCGGATGATCGCCCTCGAGGGAATCGCCTTGGAGCACTGGGTGTCCCGCGTGACCACCGTGCTGGGGCACAGCTTCTACATCAACGCCTCCATCGGAGTGCTGGCCGCAGACAACATGCCGGGCTGGGACGAGGCGACCATCCGCAAGGACGTGTACGGCGCCATTCCGCCGGAGGTACCGCTGCAGCCCAAGGGCCGCCCGCCGATGCCGAGCGGTCTCGCGGGCCGGCTGGGGACGCTGCGCGCTACCGGCCGCGTGCTGGCCACCGCGCTGAACTATCGCGCGACCGCCGAGCTGATCAACGCGGCCTCGCGCGCGGAAGCGCTGTCGCGCACCGAGATCGGCGATCTCACCGACGAGCAGCTGCACGCCCGCGCGCTGCTGTGGCGTGATCGGCTCAATCAGGCGTGGCAGGCCGCGTCCATCGGCGTGATGATGACGGGCGCGGCCACGTCCACGCACAAGGGCGAGGTGAAGATCGACCTGAACCGCCTGGAGTCGGCGAAGCCGATGCTGGCGGTGGAGCGGCTGGCCGCGCTGTGCCGCAAGGACGCCGGGCTGCACGAGGTCGCCCGCGACGGCCGGGTGAGCGCGGCACGGGAGAAATCGCCGGAATTCGCCGCGGCCCTCGACGAGGAACTGGCCAAGGTCGGCCACCGCGGCCCCGGCGAGTGCGAACTGCTCAACCCGACCTTCGGCGACCGGCCGGAGTTGTTGGTCAGCGCCGCCGCCCGTGCCGCGGACCTGCCTGCGCCGCACCGGGATCCGGTGCCGCCGCCGAGCGGCCGCACCGCGAAGATGGCCGTCGGCGCCACCGTGTACCGCGAGCGCGCCCGGGACGCGGTCGTGCGCATCACCAACTGCCTGCGGATGGCCACTCGCGAACGGGCCGCCCGGCTGGCCCGCGCCGGAAAGCTCGCGGACATCGACGATGCCGCCTTTCTGACGCTCGACGAAATCCTCTGGGTACCAGCGGATTTGCGGGAGCGGGTGGCGCGTCGCCGCGAGGAGCGGGCCCGGCTGCAGGCGATTCGCATGCCGGATCTGGTGCTCGGACGCTGGGAGCCCGAGGCCGCCACCGGCGCGCTGGAGGTGGGCGCGAGCCTCAGCGGGCTCGGAGTGAGCCCCGGCGTCGTGGAGGGCACCGTGAAGCGGATGCTGTCGCTCGACGACGATATCGAGCCGGGGGACATTCTCGTCGCCGCCGTCACCGACACCGGGCACACCGCGATGTTCGCCTACGCGGCGGCCGTGGTCACCGATATCGGCGGTGCGGCCTCCCACGCCGCGATCGTGGCCCGCGAGTTCGGGATTCCGTGCGTCGTGGACACCAAGACCGCCAGCACCGCGCTGCAGGACGGGCAGAAGGTACGCGTGGACGGCGCCGCGGGCACCGTCACCCTGCTCGCCGAATGACCTCGAGCCGCACCGATTCCGGCGGCTCGACGAGGAAAGGAAAACCGCTAGTGGCGATTTCGCATGTCCTGCGGGGATCGGTGGCCGGGCTGGCCGCCGCATTTCTCGCCGTCCTCCCAACCACCGGATCCGTTCTGGCGGCACCGCTGGTCCACACCGCGCCCGCCGAGTCGGGACAGCAGCAGTCCCTGGGGATTTCGGCCCCCAACGCCCGCGACATCGGCGGGTACCCGACCCAGCACGGCGGCGGCAAGATCCGCTACGGGCTGGTCTATCGCACCGATGCGCTGGACAAGCTGACCGCGGCCGACCAGCAGCGGCTGGCATCGCTGAACATCGGCAAGGCGCTGGACCTGCGCAGCCCCAACGAGGTGAAGGCCAACCCGGACAAGCTGCCCGCCTCGATTCCCTACTCCCCGTTGCCGATCTGGGATCCGAACAACGACTTCTACCTGTACGTCTCGAATATCGTCGCGGGCGGACCGGCGGTGCAGCAGGAGAAGCTCGGCGACGGCAAGGCCGCCGACTTCATGCGCACCTACTACCGGTGGATGATCACCGATCCCACGGCGCGTGGCCAATTCGCCACGGCGATAAAGGAAATCGCCGCCGCGCCCGGCGCGGTCCTGTACCACTGCACCGCGGGTAAGGACCGCACCGGCTGGACGACCGCGATCCTGATGTCGGCGCTCGGCGTGCCGAAGGGCCAGATCTACAAGGACTACCTGGCCTCCAACGACTACCTGGCGGCGAGCAACAAGGCCACGATGGACGCCCTCGTGCAGCGCGGCCTGGTCACCGACCCGTCGCTGTTCGACCCGATCCTCGGCGTACAGCGCGACTACCTCGACGCCGCCTTCGACCAGGCCGAACAGTCCTACGGCTCGTTCGACCGCTTCCTGTCCGACGGTCTGGGCGTCGACGGTGGAACGGTGGACGCACTGAAAACCAAGCTGCTCGACAAGCCGGGCAACTGAGCACTCGGCCTGGGCGGACACGATCCGTGTCCGTGCGACGGATGGTGCCATCTCGAGCAGATCTGTGACCGCCCAGGCCGGTCAAGCCTTCCGTCGTCGGTTCCTGATGACGGCGACCACCTCGTCCACGCACCGATCGATATCGGTGAACACATCCGATGCGGCGTACCGCAATACCAGCCAGCCCCGCAGGACCAGCCAGTTTTGACGGCGTCGATCACGACGGAATACATCGTGTTCGGAGTGGAATTCACGACCGTCGATCTCGATGATCGTCCGGGATCGTTCGTGGACGAAGTCACATACATACGGACCGACCGGATGATTCGGCTCCAGTCGGATCCGGGTGCGGGCCATCGCGCGAGCGAACAGTCGCTCCGGTTCCGACACCGCTCTGCAGGCGGCTTCTCTCAACTGCCGACGCAGCGCAGGCGCACCGTGCGCTCCGCAACGGACCAGTTCGAGCACCTCCTCCGGGTATACAGTGCGACCCAAGCAGCTGTCCACCAGCTGATCGGCCGCGAGGTTCGGAAGCACGGCGACACAATCCAGCAACGTCACCGCGCGGCTGGTGATCGGTAGTCCCCACGACTCGTCGATGGCTCCCGGCGGCAGATCACGTCTGTAGAGACGCAACCAGTCCGGTGTGCTGCGATGCATGCGGCGCGGCACCGTTGCTTCGATGATCTCCGGCTCGGGAACCATACTTCTCATCCACGCGGCGGTGCGGTGGCTCAGCGTTGCCGAGGGTATCCAAGCCACTACCGCCGCGCAGCGCGCCAGCGTGGTCAACCTGTCGACGCAGTAGATCCTGGGCAGCAATCGGGTGTAGATACCACGACGGGAGCGATCATCGAGGGTGGAGGAGGCGATCCCCTCTCCCAGAAGCTGTGCGCGAGTTCGGATGCCGTACATGTCGCCGAGGCTGCCGCACCGGTCTCGGTCGCCCGCTACGTCGAACTGGGCGAACAGGGGACGTGTGGATAAGCGTCGGGTTGTGCATGGATTCGGATTCCGGTCTGGATGGACACGATTCGACTACTCGCGGCAAGAGCTGCCGTCGCGGAGGGATCCGTGACCGCCCAGGCCGGGGCGGTTCCGATCATCGGGACTGGTGCGAGCGGGGATCGAGACCACCGGCATAGCGTCGGGGGACGGTGAGGGCGTGGCCCGGAGGACGCAGGAGGAACAGCCGCAATGACTAACAAGGTGCTCGATCGGGTCCGGGATCTGCTTCCGGCGATCCGGGAGCGGGCCGTGACGGCCGAGGAGCAGCGGCGGGTGCCGGAGCAGACGATTCGGGAGCTGACCGAGGCCGGCGTGTTCCGGATGCTGCAGCCCTCGCGGTTCGGTGGCGACGAGTCCTCGCCGGTGGCCTTCTACGAGGTGATCCGCGCGATCGCGACGGCCTGCCCGTCCACGGCGTGGGTGTCGTCGGTGCTGGGCGCGCACCCGTGGCAGCTGGCGCTGTTCCCGCTGCAGGCGCAGGAGGACGTCTGGGGCGCCGACTCGGACACGCTGGTGTCGTCGTCCTACGCGCCGACCGGCAAGCTGACCGTCGTCGACGGCGGCTACGAGGTCAGCGGCCGCTGGAACTTCTCCTCCGGCTGCGACCACGCCCAGTGGGCGTTCCTGGGCGCGCTGACGCCGAACGATCAGGGCGGCATGGACTATCTGACGATCCTGGTGCCGCGCGGCGACTACCGGATCGAGGAGAACTGGGAGGTGTCCGGCCTGGCTGGCACCGGCAGCAACGACGTCGTCATCGACAAGGCGTTCCTTCCCGCCCACCGGGCCTACAGCGCCGCCGAGCAGGCCGCGCTGCGCGGACCGGGCCAGGAGGCCAATCCCGCACCGCTGTACCGGATCTCGTTCGGCAGCGTGTTCTCCAACACCATCACCGCACCGATCATCGGCGCGGCCCAGGGCGCCTACGACGCCCATATCGAGCGCCAGCGTGAGCGGGTGCGGCTGTCCTACGGCGGGCAGAAGGTGGCCGACGATCCGTTCGCGCACGTGCGGGTGGCGCGCGCCGCGTCCGAAATCGACGCGGCCGTCCTGCAATTGGAGCGCAATATGTCCGAGCAGCTGCGCTATGCCGAGGCGGGGGAGGAGATCCCGTTCGAGCTGCGGCTGCGCAGCCGCCGCGACCAGGTGCGCGGGACCGAGCGGGCGCTCTACGCCATCGACCTGCTGTTCGAGAACTCCGGCGGGCATGCCATTCGCAAACCCCATGCGATAGAACGTCATTGGCGCGATGCGCACGCCGGTAGCGTGCACGTCATCAATGATGTCGAGCGCGCGCTGGCGATGTTCGGCAAGGGCGCGTTCGGGCTCGAGGTCGAGGACAGGATGCTGTGATGGGTTCGGGGAGTGACGAATTGAGCGCCGAGAGCACGACTCGGTGGGTGGTGGTCCCCGGCGAAAAGCGTGCCGGGGAGTATGGGGGTGCGGAGCGTGCCGGGGAATATGGGGGTGCGGAGCGTGCCGGGGAGTATGGGGGTGCGCAGCGTGCCGGGGCAAGCTTGAAATTGCGCTACCACGAAGCGGGTTCGGGCGCCCCTCTTGTGTTGCTGCATGGTTCCGGGGCCGGTGTTTCGGGCTGGGCGAACTTCGGCGCGAACCTGCCCGTGCTGTCGGAGCACTACCGCTGCCTGATCCTGGACCAGCCGGGCTTCGGTGCGAGTGAGCGCCCGGAAACCTACGACCGCAACTATTTACGGATCGCGGTCGACGCCGTGCTCGGGCTGCTGGACGAGCTCGGGTTGGAGAAGGCGCACCTGCTGGGCAATTCGATGGGTGGCGCGGTCGCGGCGCTGCTGGCACTCGAGCATCCCGGCCGGGCCGATCGGCTGGTGCTGATGGCGCCCGGCGGTGTCGGCGTGAACGTGCTGGGACCCGAACCGTCCGAAGGGATTCGGCGGCTGCTGGATTTCAATGCCGATCCGACCCGCGAGCGCGCGATCGACTGGCTGAAGACCATGGTGTTCGACGAGTCGGTGCTGACCGACGAACTGATCGCCACCCGCAGTGCCGCGGCCACCGATCCCAAGCAGACCAAGGCGCTCGCCGACGCCTACGCGACCTTCTACAATCCGGCGCTGGCCGACCCGGTGCCGTTGTGGGCGCGCCTGCGCACGCTCCGGCACGAGGTCCTCATGCTGTGGGGCCGCGACGACCGGGTGACGCCGGTCGAGGGCAGCCTGCTCCCGTCACGCCAACTCCCCAACGCCGACCTGCGCACCTTCGCCCGCTGCGGACACTGGGTCCAGGTCGAGCGCAAGGACGCCTTCGAGCGCGCCGTTCTCGACTTCCTCACCCACGGCCTGTAATTCGGATGCCGTAGGTACCGTCGGAATCATGACCTGGACCGCGCCACGGATCGACCGGCCCCGCGATATGACCGTGAAGGTCGGCGACGAACGCACATTGCTGCAGTCCTGGCTGGACTTCCAACGGCAGACCCTGTTGGTGAAATGCCAGGACCTCACCGTCGAGCAGCTGCGGCTGCGCAGTGTCGAACCGTCGACACTGTCGCTGCTCGGGCTGGTGCGGCACATGACAGACGTGGAGCGCTCCTGGTTCCGCAAGCGTTGCGCCGGTGAGGATCTGCGGTACTACTACTCCACCGGTGAGAACATCGACGGTGAGTTCGACGATGTCGATACCGCCGATGCGCAGGCCGATTTCGAGCGCTACCGCGCCGAACTCGAACTGGCCGACAAGTCCGTCGCACACCTCCCGCTCGACCACACCTTCGTCCACCCTCGTTCGGCACAGGGCATCAGCCTGCGCTGGGTATACCTGCACATGATCGAGGAGTACGCCCGCCACAACGGCCACGCCGACCTGCTCCGCGAACGCATCGACGGCAGCACCGGCGCCTGAGCGCCTACAGCCCGTGATCCCGTGCCCACCCCGCGATCTGGGTGCGGGAGGTGAAGCCGAGCTTGGTGAGGATGTGCTCGACGTGGGTTTCCGCGGTGCGCACCGAGATCACCAGGTCGGCGGCGATGCGCTTATTGCTGTGCCCGGCCGCGACCAGGCGGGCGACATCCTTCTCGCGGCGGGTGAGCACATCCAGCGCCGCCGTGTCCCTCGGCGCCGACCGTCGCGCGACCGGCACCGGCTCGGGTGCCGAGGGCTCGCGGTCGAGGGCGTAATCGATGGCGGCGGGCAGCGACAGCGCGGCGCCGCCGTCGAAGGCCGCCCGGAACCCCTTCTCGCCCAGCGACTCCTGCACCTGCGCCCGCACCTTCTCACCGACCGCGCTGGTGATGGCGTGCGCCAGCCGCACCGTGCTGCGCTGCAGCGTCTCCGCCGCGCCCATCAGCCGGGCCGCCCGCTCCGTCTCCGCGCGCGCCGCCGCGGACCACGCCAGCCCGTCGAATGCCGAAGCCAGCCAGACACATCGGTCGAACTGGGCGAATATCTCGACGGTCCGGCTCATGTAGTCGGCCGCCGCCTCCTGATTGCCGTGCCGCCAGTGGTCGATGCCGATCACCCACAGCGCGAGGCCGCCGAGCAGATGCGGGCCGTGCCGCTCGGTCACGGCGCGGAAGCGCTCCGCGATCGCCGTGGAGCGCTCGTCCTCCAGCAGCGTCGCGCACATGAAACCGAAGGCGAGACTGTCCATCTCGGTGGCGTGATGGCCGATCCGCCGCGACAGCTCCCCGGCCTGCTCGGACAGCGTCAGCGCGGTGGCGGCGTCGCCGTCGGTGAAGGCGATCAGCGCCTCGTCCAGCCGCGCCTCGGCGAGAATGTCGTCGGCGCCCAGATCGGTGGCCACCGCCAGGCATTCGTCCACGAGCCGCGCCGCGGGTTCCCGGTCCGACAGCAGCGCCGCCAGCGAGGCCGCCGAGGACAGCGCGCGGGCCCGCTCCCAGGTCGGTTCGGGGTTGCGCGCCAGCGCGTCGGTGAGCCAGCGGTAGCCCTCGGACAGGAACCGGTAGTGCTCCCAGAACGGCCGTAGCACGGTCGCGGTCTCGAGCGCCAGCTGCGGCGCGTTGACGAGCGAGAACTGCAGTGCCGAACGGAGATTCGCGTGCTCGCGGGCCAGCTCCCGGAACCAGTCCAGGTCCGCGCTCGTCCAATACGCGCGCTGCCCGCGCAGTGCCAGTTCGCGGAAGTGGTCGCGGTGGCGGGCCCGCACCGCGTGGTCGTCGCCGCGCTCGGTCAGCCGGTCGTGCCCGAACTGCCGGATCGGTTCCAGCATCGAGTATCTGGCGGCCGCGCCGTCGTAGCGCAGCGTCAGCACGGACTTGTCCACCAGCCCGGTCAGGGTGTCCACCAGCACCGGCGGGCCGCCCGGCAGTGCGCCCACCGCCTGTGCGGCATCGATGTCGAACCCACCGGCGAACACCGAAAGCTGCTGCCACAGCTGCTGTTCCAGCGGTGTGCAGAGTTCGTAGCTCCACCGGATGGCGCCCTCGATGGTCTGCTGCCGCTGCGGTGCGGTGCGCGGGCCGGCGGTCAGCAGCTCCATGGTGTCGTCGAGCCGGTCCAGGATCTGCTCGGGGGTGAACACCCGAAATCGCAAGGCCGCCAGCTCCAATGCCAGCGGAATGCCGTCGAGGCGGTGGCAGATGGCAGCGAGGGTGGTGCGGTTGGCGGGCGTCAACTCGAACCCGGGGTTGGCCGCGGTGGCCCGCTCCACCAGCAGGCGCAGCGCGTCGCTGTCGGGGTCGGCGATCGCCAGCGGCGGGACCGGCATCACCTGCTCGCCGGGTATGCCCAGCACCTCGCGGCTGGTCGCGAGCACCCGGACCTGGGGCGTGCTGCCGACGATCCGCCCGACCAGCTCGGCGCAGGCGTCGATCACGTGCTCGCAGTTGTCGAGGATCAGCAGCAGCCGCTTGTCGGCGAGGAACTCGGTGAGCCGCAGCAGCGGTGCGGTGGTGTCGTCCCGCAGTTGCAAGGCCTCGGCCACGCTGAGCGTGACCAGGTCCGGATCGTGCACATCGGCCAGCTCGACCAACCACACGCCGTCCGGGAAGGCGCGCGCCATCACCTCGCCGACCTGCCGGGACAGCCGGGTCTTGCCGACGCCGCCCGGACCGAGCAGCGTCAGCACCCGCGTCGAGGGCAGCAGCCGCTTGGCGGTGGCCAGTTCGTCGCGGCGGCCGACGAAGCTGGTGACCTCGGCGGGAAGGTTTCCGGAGACACGCCGCGCCATGGTTGGTAACACTATCGTGACCTGGGTCGCGCGCGGACCACATCGGCTATGGCGGCACGCGGCGTGCGGCCGCGGCGCCGGGCATAGGCTGGATGATCGAACGGACACCCGACCCTAGGAGGCTCGCAGTGCGGATCGGCATCCTGCTCAACGAACCGACCGGACCCGACGCGCTGCGCCGGATCACCGACGACCTGGCGCAGGCCGCCGAGGAGGGCTTCGACTCGGCCTGGCTGTCGCATATCTTCGGCATCGATGCGCTGACCGCGCTGGCCGTCGCGGGTAGCCAGGTGCCGGGTATCGATTTGGGCACCGCCGTCGTGCCCACCTACCCGCGGCATCCCGGCACCATGGCCCAGCACGCGCGCACGACCGCGCTGGCGGCCGGGCCCGGTCGCCTCACCCTGGGGATCGGCCTGTCGCACCAGATCGTCATCGAGAACATGTTCGGCTACGACTTCGGCCGCCCCGCCCGGCACATGAAGGAGTACCTGTCGGCGCTGTTGCCGCTGCTGGACGGCGAGCCGGTCTCCTACTCCGGTGAGACCCTGAGCGCCAACCTGGCCCTGTCGGTCCCGAACGAGGGCCGGGTGCCGGTGCTGGTGGCGGCGATGGGGACCCAGATGCTGAAACTGGCCGGCCGCCGCACCGACGGCACCGTGCTGTGGATGACCGGCCCGGCGACCATCCGCGAGCACATCGCGCCGACCATCACCGCCGCCGCTGCCGAGGCGGGCCGTCCGGCGCCGCGGGTGGTGGCCGCGCTGCCGGTGCTCGTCACCGACGAGGCCGACGCCGCCCGGGAGAAGGCCGCCGAGGTCTTCGGCGCCTACGGCACGCTGCCGTCGTACCGGGCGATGATGGACCGAGAGGGCGCCGAGGGCCCGGCCGATCTGGCGATCATCGGCACCGAGGAGCAGGTGGCCGCGCGCGTGCGGGCGATCTTCGAGGCGGGCGCCACCGAGTTCTACGGTGCCGTGTTCGCGGGCGGCGACGCCGCGGCCCGCACCCGCAAACTCCTTGCCGGACTGGCCGACTGAGGATCGCCGATGGCGCGGCGCGCACGGGTGGACGATGTGCACGACCTGGCCGGGGCCATGCCGCATGTGACGGTCGAATACGGCCCGCAGGGCAACCCGGTCTACCAGGTCGGGCGAAAGTCGTTCGTGTTCTTCCGGACTCCGCGCCCGGACGCGTTCGACCCGGATACGGGTGAGCGATTCGCCGACGTGATCGTGTTCTGGGTCCCCTCGGAATCCGACAAGCTCGCGCTCGTCCAGGACCCGGACTCGCCGTTCTTCACCACCCCGCACTTCGACGGCCACCCGTCGGTCCTGGTGCGAGGCAGCCGGATCGGCGAGCTGGGCCTGGACGAACTGACCGAGGTCGTGCAGGACGCCTGGCTTTCGCGCGCCTCGCCCACCCGAGCGAAAAGGTGGCTGGCCGAGCACGATTCGTGAGCGACGGGCCGCGGCATTCCGACAGCAGCGGCCCCCTTCGCATTTCCGGCACACTTTCGGCCGGAATCCACGGGAATGATGTTGCGCTCCCGGGGCGCTAGCGGTTGGCGGTGGCGAGGTCGGCATCGGCGAACTGGTGGCGGAGGCGGTCGCGTTTGGTGCGGAGGTAGTGGACGTTGTGTTCGGTTGGCTTGGTCTGCAAGGGGATTCGCTCGGCGACCGTGATGCCGTGCGCTTCCAGCCCCGATTGCTTGGCGGGGTTGTTGCTCAGCAGGCGTACCGATTCCACGCCCAGGTCGGCGAGGATCCGGGCGCCGGCGCCGTACCGGCGGGCGTCGATCGGCAGCCCGAGCCGGAGATTGGCATCGACGGTATCCGCGCCCTCGTCCTGTAATTCGTAGGCGCGCAGCTTGTTCAGCAGACCGATACCGCGTCCCTCCTGCCCGCGCAGGTACACCACCACGCCCCGGCCCGCGGCGGCCACCGCGCGCAGCGCCGCGTCGAGCTGTGCGCCGCAGTCGCAGCGCAGCGAGCCGAAGGCGTCGCCGGTGAGGCATTCCGAATGCAGCCGGGCCAGCGCGCCCGAACCCGCGGGGGCGCCGAACACCAGGGCCAGATGTTCCGTCTCGTCGTCGTCGCGATATCCGAGCACCCGGAATTCGCCGTAGCGCGTGGGCAACTGGGTCTCGGCGAGCCGGGTGACGGTGTCCTCGAAGCGGTTTCGGTGCGCGATGAGATCCGCGATCGACACGATCGGAATGCCGTGCGTCCGGGCCAGCGTCAGCAGTTCGGGTAGCCGGGCCATCGAGCCGTCGTCGTTGACCACCTCGCCGATGACGCCCGCGGGCCGCATCCCGGCCAGCCGCAGCAGATCCACGGTGGCCTCGGTGTGGCCGGGGCGGCCCAGCACGCCGCGCGGGTGGGCGCGCAGCGGGAACACGTGCCCGGGGCGAGTGAGGTCGGCGGGGGAGGTGCGGGGATCGGCGAGCAGCCGCATCGTCCGCGCGCGGTCGGCGGCGGAGATGCCGGTGGAGACGCCCTCGGCCGCATCCACCGACACGGTGTACGCGGTGCCCTTGGGGTCCTCGTTGACCGCCGTCATCGGCGGCAGCAGCAGCCGGTCCAGGTCCGCGCCCGCCATCGGAACGCACAGCACCCCGCTGGTGTGGCGCACCAGGAAACCGACGTTCGCCGCCGTGGCCCGCTCCGCGGCCAGCACCAGGTCTCCCTCGTTCTCCCGCTCCGCATCGTCGACGACGAGCACCGCGCCACCGGCGCCCAGCGCCGCCACCGCCTCCGGAACGGAATTCAGGCCCTCGGCCATCGCGACCACCTCCTATATGCCTGATAGAAATATGCCGACACCAAAACAGCCAGGTGAAGTACCGATCAGTGGGACCCGCCCTCCCCGGGAGGGGCCGGACTTGACCTCGAGTGTGGTTGAGGGTGTTGGGTGGGGGCATGACGCAGACCGCAGAGTTCTGGAACACTGTCTACGACAATGACACGGCCCCCTGGGTGATCGGGGAACCGCAGCCCGCGATCGTGGCGCTGGAGCGCGAGGGGCGGATCACCGGCCGGGTACTCGACCCCGGCAGCGGCGCTGGGGAGCACACCATCATGCTCACCCGGCTCGGCTACGACGTGCTCGGCGTCGACCTGTCACCCAGCGCCGTGGCCTACGCCCAGCGCAATGCCGCCGAGAAGGGCGTCCCCACAGCGCAATTCCGGGTCGTCGACGCGGTACGCGTGGGTCGTGAGCCCGAGAGCGGCACGGTGCTGGGCGTCTTCGACACCATCGTCGACAGCGCGCTGTTCCATGTCTTCGGCGAGGATCCCGAGGCGCGCGCCGACTACGTCCGCGGCCTGCACGCCCTGTGCAAGCCGGGCGGATATGTGCACGTGCTGGCCCTGTCGAACGCCGAACCGGGCATCGGTCCCCGCATCAGCGACACGCTCATCCGCGAATCCTTCGGCGACGGATGGGAATTGGAGGACCTGCGGCCCAGCACCTACCGCGGCCGGGTCACCGGACTGGTCGCCGACGATGTCGACAAGCTCGGCCTGGAATCCGAGGACGGCATCATCGATACGGTGGCCTGGCTCGCACGCATTCGACGGATCTAACCCTTCTTGCGGCGAGAACCGCCGCGCTTCTCCAGCTTGCCCAGGTCCGCCAGCAGGTCCCGGGCGAACTCCTGCTCGGCCTCGTAGTGCCGGACGCACCACCGCAGCACGGCACTCGGATACGCCCAGTCCGGGTTGGTGTCGGCTCCCTCGGCATCGGCCTGGGCCCGGCGGCGCATCCGCTCGGCGTAATCGATGTGCTCGGTGAGGATTTCGCGCAGGCGATCCGGCTCGGCGAGATGGCCCAGCCAGGTCCGCAGCATGACACTGTGTTTGAGCACCGGTGCCTCGACGGGTGAATGATTCACCCAGTGCGCCACCGCCTCCCGCCCGCTCGCCGTGATCGCGTACATCCGCTTGCCGCGCACGCCGTCCTCGGACAGCACCGCGCGCGAGGTGACGTAGCCGTGCTTCTCCAGCCGCTTGAGCTCGGCGTAGATCTGGCTGAACGAGGGACTCCAGTAGAAGAACTGCAGACTCCAGTCGGCCCACTTCTTCAGGTCGTAACCCGACAGTTCCTCGGCGTGTGAGAGCATTCCGAGCACGGCCCAGGAGGTCGTCGGCAGGTCGGGACCGGAGGTCATCGGCGAACTATATCGCTCGGGCATGTTCCGGGACCGGGCTAGCGCCATCGCGCCCGCCGCGGGAACAGCGTGCGCCCGGCCTCGTGCGCCACCTCCAGCACGACCCTGGCGAGCCGGTCGAAACTCATCGCGTCGGCCCGCCCGGACAGCGACAGGGCGGCCGGGGCGGCGCCGCGGGCCCGCAGCGGCGCTGCCACACAGGCGATTCCGGCGACGGCCTCCTCACGGTCGACCGCCACGCCCTGCCGCAGCCGGATCTGGCCCAGCTCGCGGCGCAGCGCGTCGGGTTCGCAGAGGGTGCGCGGCGTCAGACGGGGGAGCCGGGAGCGGAACGCGGCCTCGGCGATGGTGGGCTCCAGGGCGGCCAGCATGGCCTTGCCCAGAGCCGTTGCGTGCGCGGGCATCCGGCCGCCCAGCCGGGTCGGCAGCGCGGCGGCGAACCGGCCGCCCGCCTTGTCCAGGTAGACCACATCGCGGCCGTCGAGCACCGCGAGGTGACCGACCATGCCGGTGCGCTGGGACAATTCGTGCAGCAGCGGGCCGACCGCGTCGCGAATCTCGTTGTGGTCGGCGGTGAGTCCGCCCAGCTCCAGGGTGCGCATGCCGAGCCGGTAGCCACCGGAGGTGTGCGCCAGCCAGCGCAGCCGGATCATCTGGTCCAGGATGCGGTGCACCGTCGAGCGCGGAAGTCCCGTCCGCTCAACGAGTTCCAGTAGGGTCAGCGTCGGAGTGGCGGCATCGAACGCGTCGAGGATCAGGGTCATCCGCTCGATCATCGAGACCGGGATGGCGCCGCCGCGGTCCGCCGTCCGGGTGTCCGCCGCGTGGTGCGGGGCGGGAGTGGTGCGTTCCGCGGAGGGCAGCACGGTGACGGTCATATGTTCCTCCGTTGGTTCATATGCAGTCTAGAAGTATTTCGACTAGGCATGTTCGGATTCATAATTTGTGTCACCAGTCACAGTGGCCCGTGACATACGGGTCGCGAATCGGTGGAACTACGTACGTCCTACCGATCTGTTTCCCGGTCACCGGACCTGCGTATTGACCGGTCCGCGGGCTCACCTGCTCTGATGACTGTCAGCTATATGTCTGATCGAAATAAGGGAGTCGCGGTGCTGCAGGCGGACGGGCCGACCCTCGGGGTCGCGCACACAACCTTCAAGGCCGTGCTGAGCCGATTCTGCACGGGCGTCACGGTGCTCACCGCCCTGGACGGCGATCGGCCGGTGGGGTTCAGCTGCCAGTCGTTCTCCTCGCTGTCGCTGGAACCGCCCGCGGTGTGCTTCTGCCCCGCGCGCACGTCCACGTCGTGGCCGCGCATCCGCGCGGCCGGGCGATTCTGCGTCAACATTCTCGCTCACGATCAGGAGGAGGTCTGTCGACGGCTGGCCCGCAGCGGCACCGACAAGTTCGCCGGAATCGACTGGGCCCCTTCGGCGAACGGCTCGCCGCGGCTGTCCGGCGCGCTGGCCAGTATCGACTGCGAGCTCGAGCGAGAGTTCGACGGCGGCGACCACACCATCGTGATCGCCCGCGTCACCGCGCTCGACGAGCATTCGGACGCGCCGCCGCTGCTGTTCTACCGCTCGGCATTCGAACGGCTGGGGGCGCGGTGACGACCTCCCGGCCAGTGGGACTGCGAATGTCGGCCGCCGGGGCCCGCGGCAAGCATCGAAATCAGGACAGCCCTCGCGACGTGAGCGGGCGCGCAGGGGCGGTAATCGGATCGGAGGAACAATGACCGGCGACAGCGAAGTGCGAGTGATCGATGCGGGCGGGCCGACCACGCGGTACGCGCGCGGCTGGCACTGCCTCGGGCTGGCGGACAGCTTCCGGGACGGAAAACCGCACACCATAACGGCTTTCGGCACGGAACTGGTGGTATTCGCGGGCGAGGACGGCAACCTCAACGTGCTCAACGCCTACTGCCCGCACATGGGCGGCAATCTGGCCGACGGTACCGTCAAGGGCAACTCGCTGGCATGCCCGTTCCACGATTGGCGGTGGGGCGGCAACGGCCGCTGCACCGGTATTCCGTACGCGCGCCGGGTACCGCCGCTGGCACGCACCAAGGCGTGGAAGACGTTGGAGCAGAACAGGCAACTGTTCGTGTGGAACGACCCGGAGGGCAAGGCGCCGCCGGCCGACATCACCATCCCGCGGATCGAGGGCGCGTTCAGCGACGAGTGGACCGACTGGACCTGGAAGCAGATCGTCGTCGACTCCAACTGCCGCGAGGTGGTCGACAACGTGGTGGACATGGCGCACTTCTTCTATGTGCACCTGGGCTTTCCGACGTTCTTCAAGAACGTCTTCGAGGGTCATGTCGCCAGCCAGTACATGACGTCGGTCTCGCGCGAGGACACCATGGGTGAGACCGCGAAGGCGCTGGGCGGCAAGAACACCCTGCACTCCGACGCCTCGTACTACGGCCCCTCCTACATGATCGACCACCTGCGCAGCGAGAGCGACGGGCTGACCGTGGAGGGCATCCTGATCAACTGCCACTACCCGGTCACTCCGGACCGGTTCGTGCTGCAGTACGGCATGATCGTCAAGCTGCCCACCGACCGTCCGCGGGCCGAGGCCGAGGAGATCGCCGCCAAGTTCGCGGGCGGCATGGGCACCGGATTCGAGCAGGACATCGCGATCTGGCAGCGCAAGACCCGCATCAACAATCCGCTGCTGTGCGAGGAGGACGGCCCGGTCTATCAGCTGCGACGCTGGTACCAGCAGTTCTATACCGATGTCGCCGATGTCGCCGAGGAGATGACCGCGCGGTTCGAATTCGAGGTGGACACCACGCGCGCGGTCACGGTGTGGGAGGCCGAGGTGGCCGAGAACCTTGCCAAGCGCGCCGCGGCCCAGGTCTGAAAGTAGCTGTCATGGAATCTGTTTCGTGCCGTAGCTGCGGGACCTGCGTGCTCGTGGAGAAGTACAGCCCGCAGCACACCAGCGTGCAGTGGAGCGCGGCGGCCCGGGCGGCGTGCACCGGCCTCGCCGCGGCGAGCGAGCGGGAGCATACGTGCCCCGCGCTCCGCGAGAGCATCGACGCCGCCGTGCGGTCGGGGGAGTTGCCCGTCAGCTCCCGCGAGCAGGACGTGCGAACCCGAGGCCGCACCTTGGCGCACACCTGAACGCCCGGAAGTGATTGCAAAGGAATGGAACTGGTGAATCGAATGGGAACGGTCGCGGAACCGGTGCGTGCCGGTATCGCCACCGTGCGGATCGTTCGCGTGGTGCGCGAGACGCCCGATGCGGTGTCGCTGGTACTCGCTCCCGATTCGGAGCATGCGGACCGATTCGCCTACCGGCCAGGGCAATTCCTGACCCTGCGCATCCCGAGCGACCGGACCGGATCGGTGAGCCGTTGCTACTCGCTGTCGAGCGCGCCGCACGAGGGCGGGCCGCTGCAGGTCACCGTCAAGCGGACGCGGGACGGCTACGGCTCGAACTGGCTGTGCGACAACGCGGTCGAGGGAATGAGCCTTGACGCGCTGCCACCGGCGGGCCTGTTCGTTCCGGCCTCGCTGGATACCGATCTGCTGCTGTTCGCCGCCGGTTCCGGGATCACGCCCATGCTGTCGATCCTGAAATCGGTGCTGGCGCGGGGGGCGGGGCACTGCACCCTGGTCTACGCCAACCGCGACGAGCGGTCGGTCATCTTCGCCCGCGAGCTGGCCGGGCTGGCGGCCACCCATCCCGGCCGCCTGCGCGTGGTGCACTGGCTCGAGAGCGTGCAGGGTTTGCCGTCGGCCGAGCAGATCGCGGAGCTGACCCGACCCTGGTGCGGCCGTGAGGTGTTCGTCTGCGGTCCGGGCCCGTTCATGGACGTCGTCGGTGCCGCGATGGCGGTGCTCGGCGTCGACCGCAAGCACGTCCACATCGAGAAGTTCGTGTCGCTGCAGGGGAATCCGTTCGAGCCGGATGATCCGGCCGCCGAGGATTCGACACCCGGGGGCGACACTGCCACCGTCGCTGTCGAACTCGACGGCGAGCGGCATCGGTTCGACTGGCCCAGGAAGCAGGTCCTGCTGGATGTGCTGCTGTCCCAGGGGCTCGAGGCGCCGTACTCCTGCCGCGAGGGTGCCTGCAGCGCGTGCGTGTGCCGGGTCGTCTCCGGCGAGGTGCGCATGCGGCGCAACGAGGTACTGGAGGAGGCCGATATGGCCGACGGGTATGTGCTCGCCTGCCAGTCGATTCCGGTGAGCGGCGACGTCTCCGTCACCTATTCCTGATCCACGATTTCGAGGAGTTGTCACCATGCCCGCCTTCAGTTCTCTCGGCTACGTGCGCGCCGGGATCGCCGACGCCGATGCCTGGCGCACGTTCGCCTTCGACACCATCGGCTTCGCCGAGGGGTCCGGCCCCGACCCGGACTCGATCTACCTGCGCACCGACGAGCACACCTACCGCCTGGAACTCGTGCCGGGCGAGCGCGACGAGGTGCTGGCCGTCGGCTGGCAGGTCGCCGACGCCGCATCGCTGGCACTGGTGCGCGAGACGCTCGAGAAGGCCGGAATCGCGGTTACCGCACTGTCTCTCGCGGAGGCCGGGCAGCGCCACGTCGAGGAGGCCATCAGCTTCACCGACCCGTCCGGGTTCACCGTGGAGGTGTTCCACGGGCCGCTGCTCGACCACAGCCCGGTGCTGACGAAGTTCGGCGCCCGGTTCGTCACCGGCAAGCTGGGCCTGGGGCACGTGGTGCTGCCGGTGCCCGATCTGGAAGCGGCCCGCCGGTTCTACACCGACGTCCTGGACTTCCACGCCCGCGGCTCGTTCCGGGTGGGCCCGCCGGACCACCCGATCTGGATCCGGTTCCTCGGCGTCAACCCGCGCCATCACAGCCTCGCGCTGATCCCCGGCACCCGGGCGGAGGGGCCGGGCATCGTGCACATCATGGTCGAGGTGGACCGGCTCGACGACGTCGGGCGGGCGCTGGACCGGGTGACCGCGGCGGGCTACCACCTCTCCTCGACCCTCGGTCGGCACACCAACGACAAGATGATCTCCTTCTACGTCCGCACACCCGGCGGCTGGGATCTCGAATTCGGCTGCGAGGGAATGCTTGTCGGCGACGACTACGTGGCCGAGGAGATGACGGCGGACAGCTACTGGGGCCACGAGTGGAACCGCGGCTGACCGCCGCCGCCAACTGAATACCCGCAAAGGAGCGCCGATCATGACCCAGCCCAGCGTCCCCGGACCCACCAGGTTCGGATTCTTCATCGCGCCGTACCACCCGCTGGACGGCAACCCGACCCTGCAGATCCATCGCGACCTGGCGCTGGTGGAGCTGGCCGACGAACTCGGCTACGAGGAGGCGTGGATCGGCGAGCACCACTCCGCGGGCCTGGAAATCGTCTCGGCCCCAGAGGTTTTCCTCGCCGCGGCGGCGCAGCGCACCCGGCGCGTCCGGCTCGGCACGGGCGTCAACTCGCTGCCGTACCACCAGCCGATGATGCTGGCCGATCGGCTGACCCTGCTCGATCACCTCACCATGGGCCGGGTGATGATGGGCGTCGGCCCCGGCCAGCTCGCCTCCGACGCGGCGATGATGGGCGTCGCACCGGCCCGCCAGCGCGACATGATGCACGAATCCATGGATGTGATCGTGCCGCTGCTGCGCGGCGACACGGTGACCGCCAAGACGGACTGGTTCGAGCTGAACGACGCTCGCCTGCAACTGCTGCCGTATCAGCAGGACGGCCTGGAGATGGCGGTGGCGTCCACGATCTCGCCGTCCGGGGCGGTGCTGGCCGGTCGGCACGGGGCGGGCCTGCTGTCGCTGGCGGCGTCCGATCCCAGCGGATACGAGGCCCTGCTGCCGAATTGGCAGGTCTACGAGCAGACCATGGCCGACAACGGACACGTCGTCGACCGCGGCAGGTGGCGGCTCGTCGCGCCGCTGCACATCGCCGAAACCCGGGAACAGGCGCTGCGCGAGGCGGAGTGGGGCATCGGGCACCTGGTGAACTACATCGAGAAGCTCAGCGGTATGGACATGCCGTGGGGTGGCACCGCCCGGGCGGCCGTGGAGCAGTGGATCGGCCCTGGCTTCCCGGCCTTCGGCCGCGCCACCATCGGCACCCCGGACGATGCGATCGCCGCCATCGAGGCGCTGGCCGAGAAGTCCGGCGGCTTCGGCACATTCCTGATTCTGGCGCTGAACGTCGCCGACCCGGAGGCCACCCGGCGGTCGGTGCGGTTGTTCGCCGAACACGTCGTCCCGCACTTCACCCGCGCCAACCGGAACCGGACGGCCTCACTCGACTGGGCCAACGCCAACAGCGAACGGTTGATGACCGGCCTGCGGGCGGGAGTGCAGGCCGCGTTCGAAAAGCACGGTGCGGCACTGGCTTCGGCCGAGCGGCCGACAAAAGGGGAGTGAGGATGCGTGCCGTCGTGATGCGCGATCGCCGCCTCGTGGTGGACGAGGTGCCGGATCCGGTGCCCGGCCCCGGGCAGGTGCTGGTCGAGACGATAGCCTGCGGGATCTGCGGCTCGGACAAGCAGGCCCTCGACTACACCGACGAGTTCCTGCAGGCCTCCCGCGACAGCGGCGTGCCGACGTTCCTGTTCGATCCGGGCCGGGATCTGATACTGGGACACGAGCTTTCGGCCCGGGTGATCGCTGCCGGGCCGGACACCCCGCACGTGCCGGGCCAGAACGTGGTGGCACTGCCGTGGGCCGTGGACACCACGGGCGGTATCCACGGGGTCGGATACTCGAACGAGTTCCCCGGCGGGTTCGGCGAGCGAATGGTGTTGCAGGCCATGGCGTTGGAGCCGATCCCGAAACACGTGCCCGCCCACGTCGCGGCGCTGACCGAACCGCTGGCCGTCGGATTCGGCAATGTCGCCCGCACCGGTATCGGGCCGGAGGGCACCGGTGTGGTGATCGGCTGCGGCCCGGTCGGTCTGGGAGCCGTGGCCGCGCTCGCCGAGCGCGGGGTGGCGCCGATCGTCGCCTCCGAACCGTCGAAACTGCGGCGGGAGGCGGCCTTGCGCATGGGTGCGCACCGCGTGGTCGACCCGGCGGTGGAGGACCCGATCGAGGTGTGGCGCGAACTCGCCTCGCCCGGACAGCGATTGCACGTGTGGGTCTGTGCCGCGGTCCCCGGCATGATCAACGACCTGATGTACAAAGTGCCGCGGGAGACCAGGATCCTGCAGATCGGCGCGGTCATGACCGATGACGTGATCCGCCCGATCGTCGGCCTGTACAAGGACATCCAGCTCCAGATGTGCATGGTCTACCCGCACGAGGAGTACGCCCGCACCCTGCACCGCATAGCCGAGGGCACCTTCGACGCCGCCTCCCTCATCACCGCCGAGGTAGGCCTCGACGGCGTAGCAGGCGCCATCGACTCCCTCCGCCACCCCGACGACCACATCCAGATCCTCGTCCGCCCCCACCTCTGACCCAGGCCCGAACTCTTACGCCCGCCACCACCCGCGCGCCCCGCCGTGACTCTCACGGCCCGCCGTGACTCATTGTCCCGGTACGCTTTTGGCCGGGATCTACACCGTGCGACTGGATTCCGGCCAAAAGCATGCCGGAAGGCGGAGGGTGTCGCGACGCTAGCTTGCTGCCGCGGAGTTGTTGTCGGTGAAGGTGATTCGGACGGAGACCGGGGTGGTTTGGAGGGTGGCGAAGGTGGCGGCGGTGAGGGGCGCCAGGGCGGGGTGCGGGGCGAAGGCGCGGGCGCGGGCGACCACGTCGTCGTCGGGGCGCAGTTCGGCGGTGCCGGTGCGCCACCGATCACCTTGCCGCAGGCGGACTTCCGGGTTGGCGCGCACGTTGTTGCCCCAGCCCGAACGCATTCCGTGCTGGCAGATGATCCACGCGCCCTCGTCGTCGAACAGCACGGATACGGGCACCCGGCGCGGTTGCCCGGACTTGCGTCCGGTGGTCACCAGTTCGGTGGCGAAGGTCGACCGCACGCCGAGCCGATCCAGGGCCCGGAAGGCCGGGTTGGCGACGTAGCGGCCGACCGTCCGCTCGATGCGGAACTTGCGCGCCTGCGCGTCCGCATTGCGCGCCCCCGTCGCCCGGGCCGCCCCACCGGCATTCCGCTTGGGCCGGAACGCCTCGAATCCGTGGTGCCGCACCATGGTCGCCGCCGTCAGCCACGGTGAGCGGGCCGGGTCCGGATCCTTCCCGGCGCCGAGCCGGTGCAGCTGGTCGGTGTGCCACTGCAGGTCCAGGGCGCCGTCGAAGGCCCTGAGGCCGGCGCTCGTCGCCAGCCGCCCGCGCAGCCCGAGGGAGATGATCGGCGGCCGCAGCGCATCGGTCCGGCCGCTGAGCAGATCGCTTGCCGCCGAAGGGATGACGGCGGCGGGTCGCCCGACTCCCACCATCTCACAGGCGCCCGAGGTGACGGCCTCGCCCATCGCCGACCTCGACCGGAACCCGCCGGTCACCGCCAGCGGCACCGCTCCCGCCGAGCGCCGCGCCGTCTCGGCGTACTCCAGGAAGTACGCCTCCCGCGCCCGGGTGCTCGCCGCGGCCGTGCGCGGCCGACCCATCATCGCGGGGGATTCGTAACTCCCACCGCTGATTTCGATCAGATCCAGCTGCTCCGCCGACAGCGCCTCGATCACCGCGCGCGATTCGTCCTCGGTGAATCCGCCGCGCTGAAAGTCGGCGGAATTGAGCTTGATGCCCACCGCGAATCCCGGGCTCACCGCGCCGCGGATCGCCCGCACGATCGCGATCACGAATCTGCGGCGCCGCTCCGGGTCGCCGCCCCAGCCGTCGGTGCGCTGATTCGACCGCGGCGACAGGAACTGCGAGACCAGATAGCCGTGCGCACCGTGGATCTGCACGCCGTCGAATCCCGCGGCCTCGGCGACCCGGGCGGCGGTGGCGAAACGCGTGATGAGGTCGGCGATCTCGGACTCGGTCAGAGCGCGGGGCGCAGGCAGGCCCGGGATATCGGGCGCGATCGCCGACGGCGCCACCGGGCGACGCCGCGTGGCCAGCGGATTGGCCTGCCGCCCGGGGTGGTTCAGCTGCATCCAAACCGGGGTGCCGCCGTCCTTGGCGGCCTTCGCCCATCGGGTCAGCCGGTCCAGGTGCCGCTCGTCCTCGATGGCGACATTGCCGGGCTCGCCGAGCTGGGTGTGGTCGATCATCACATTGCCGGTGACGATCAGGCCGAAGCCGCCCGCACCCCACCGCCGGTACAACCGCTGCAGCCGCTCGTCCGGCCCCAGGTCGGCCGCGCCCAGGCCCTCGCTGAGCGCCGACTTCATGATCCGGTTCGGCAATACCCGACCGCAGGGCAGGGACAGTGGGTCGTGCAGGCTCGCCATCGTGATGCTCCTCCGTCGCAGTAAACCGATCGGTTTAGCTGGAGGCTAGTATACCGATCGGTCTAGGGCAAGGTAGGCTGGACCCGAACCGGAAGGAGGGATGCATCATGGGGGCTCGGGAGCGGCTGATCGACAGCACCGTCGATCTCATGCGCCGCAACGGCGTCGCGGGCACGGGCATCGCGCAGCTGCTCGCGCACAGTGGTATCTCGCGGCGCTCGGTGTATCTGAACTTCCCCGACGGCAAGGCCGAAATGGTCGCCGCGGCCACTCGCAGCGCCGGACAGGCGGCGAGCGCGATGATTCGCACCCTCACGGCGGGCGCCGACCTGGCCTCCTGCGTGGCCGCATTTCCGTCGATGTGGCGTGAGGCCCTGCTGACCAGCGATTTCACGGCCGGTTGCCCGATTGTGGCGGCGGCGCTGGGTCGCGCGGAGGCATCGGATGCGGCGGATGCGGCGGGGGAGACCTTCACCGACTGGGAGCAGATCCTCGCCGAGCGATTGCGCGCCGAGCAGGTCGCCCCCGATCGCGCGCTGTCGCTGGCGACCACGATCGTCGCCGCGATCGAGGGCGCAGTGGTGATGTCGCTGGCCACCCGCTCGGTCGCCCCCCTCGAACGGGTGGGTGAACAGATGTCCGCCCTCGTCGGCCAGTACACCGACAAATAGCACGGCCGTCCCTCCTCGCATTCCCGGCGCGCGTACTTTCTCGCATTCCCAGCGCGCGTACTTTCTCGCATTCCCGGCGCGCTTTTCGCCGGGACTGGAGGGCGGGGCTCTGATTCACTCCGGGCGGGTGGCACGGTAGTACGTGACGCGGCCCAGGCGGCGGTGCCGGTGGGAGGCGACCACCGTGCAGTCGAGGCCCGCCTCGCGCAGCAGCCGGGGGATCGCGTCGCCGAGATTGTCGTCGATGTGGCCGGTACGCAACATGAGTCGCGCCGCCGGACCGTCGGCCGGGGTCATCGGCCCGCCCACGTCTGCCAGGTGCAGCCGCCCGCCGGGACGCAGCACCCGTAGCACCTCGGCGGCCATCGCCGTCTTGGCGTCGGCGTCGAGGTGATGGAACATCAGCGACGACAGCACCCGGTCGAACTCTCGGTCTTCGTGGGGGAGCTGTTGTACATAGGCGTGCTCGAAGCGAATCCCACGCAGCCCGTGCACTTTTCGCTCGGCGCGGGCGAGGGCGCGGGGATCGGGATCGGCACCGATCACCTCGGCGCCCGGCCGCGTGCGTTTCGCCCGCAGCGTGAGATTGCCCGTGCCGCACCCGACTTCGAGGATTCTGTGGTCGTCGCGGAGTTCGGCCTGCACGATCAGCCGTTTGTGCAGCCCGGGTGCCCCGAATGCGCGGCTCATCAGGTCGTAGACGGGCAGCAGGCCGTCGCGGCCGGCCGCGGGCAGGTAGTCGTGCCGGTTTCCCATGGCGTGTGTGACGGAATGTGGACGATGTTCGGTCATATTCTCCATGGTGATCTGCGTCGTCCCACCGTAGTCGGGTGATTGTCGGCAGAAACAGGACTATCTTCGGTAGATGGGAGAAGTCACGCGGATGGTGCGCCACCGACGGGGCGTGCCGGTGTTCGACTACCGAGCCGACGGGGTGACGCCGCCGGTGTCGATCCTTCGTTTCGATCGGCACATGCAGGTCGAAATTCGTCCGCACATCCACGAATTTCCGGCGCTGTGGTTCGTCGCCGAGGCCGGGGCGGTATTCGTGATCGGTGCCGGACAGGTCGTCGACGTCGCCTCCGTCCGGATAGTCGAAGGTGGCGTCGGTGTCTTCTTCGACCCGGCGGCGCTCGGTGGCGAGGGTCGGACGCCGTGGCCCGCGTGGCGCTCACACCCGCTGCTGTTCCCGTTTCTGCACGAGCGCACGAGCGGAGTGCTGGAGCTGGCGATGCCGCCGGACAGCGTCACGCTGTGGGGCGCCATCATCGCGGCCATCGAAACCGAACTCGCCGACCGGCGCGACGGATACCGGCAGGCGGTCTCGGCGCACGTGACGCTCCTGCTCATCGACCTGGCACGGCTGGCTGCGGATGTGGTGGGAAATCTTCGCCGCAGCGGCGAACCATTACTGGCGGAGGTCTTCGAGGTGATCGACGAACGCCACGGGCAGCCGCTGTCGCTGCGCGACGTGGCCGGAGCGGTCGGACTGACGCCGGGCCACCTGACCACCGTGGTCCGCCGCCGCACCGGCCGCACCGTGCAGGACTGGATTATCGAGCGCCGCATGGCCGAGGCCCGCCGCCTGCTCGCCGAGACCGATCTGCCCGTCGCCGAAATCGCCCGGCGCGTAGGAATTTCCGATGCCGGGTACTTCGCCCGACTGTTCCGTCGCGTCCACGGCCTGCCCCCGCGACGCTGGCGCGGACCCACCACGGCAACCCGGTGCCGCTGAACCTTCCGCCAGGTCGGGCGAATTTGGTATGTGCTTCCCGGGGTGGTCGGCAACTACTCTGTGCCCCATGAAGATTCTGGTCACCGGAGCCACCGGGAACATCGGTCGGAAAGTGGTCGATCACCTACTCGCACTGGGCGCGGATGATGTTCGCGCCCTGTCCAATCACCCGGAGCGGGCCGGGCTACCCGAGGGCGTCGAGGTGGTGCGCGGCTACCTACGCCGGGTGTCGTCGCTACCCGCGGCATTCGAGGGCGTGGAACGCATGTATCTGGCGCCCGTGCTGGAAACCGTGACCGAGGTCGTCGACCTGGCGCGGCAGGCCGGTATCCGCCGCATCGTCGACCTGTCCGGCGACGAGAGCACCGACTGGCAGCCGATCGCGCAGGCCGTGGAGAAGTCGGGGCTGGCATGGACGCATCTGTACGCGGGTGAATTCACGGAGAACACCGCGATGTGGGCGGATCAGGTGCGCGCCACCGGCGCCGTGCGCGAACCGTATCCGGAGTCGGCGAATGCCCCCATCGCGATGGACGATATCGCGCGCGTCGCCGCGACGGTCCTGACGCAGGACGGCCACGACGGCGTCACCTACACCCTGACCGGACCCGAAACCCTCACCAGGGCAGAGCGTGTCCGCCAACTCGGTGCCGCGTTGGGTCGCGACCTGTCCTTCCTGACCGTGTCCCGCGCGGAGGCGATCGGCATGCTGCAGCCGACGATGGGCGAGTTCGCCGAATGGTACGTCGACGGCCTCGCCTCGATGGTCGACAATCCGCAGGTCGCGACGACCGCCGTCGCCGATCTCACCGGCCGCCCCGCCACCACCTTCGCGGAGTGGGCCGCCGCGAACGCCGACCAGTTCCGCTGAGCCGCAACGGCTCCACGGTCGCTGCGTGGGCAGCCCCGATGACGGTGGCCGCAACGGAGCGGCTGCCCGTGTCCCGGCGAACGCCGGGGCGCCTACTCGTCCGATGGTCGTGCCGAGAGCGCGGCCGCGATCTCGGTTCGGCTCGGAATCGCTGCGCTGGCACCGAGTTTGGTCGTGGCGAGCGCCCCGGCAGTGCATGCCCACGCGAGGGCGGCGTCCGGTCCCTCGTGCCAGCGTGCGGCCAATGCGCCGGTGAAAGTGTCTCCGGCACCCGTGGTGTCGACCGCCTGGACCGGGACGCCGGGATGGCTGGTCTCGCCCTCGGGCCCGCGATAGGTGGCGCCCTTCGCGCCGCGAGTGACCACCAGGTGGGGGACGTCGTCGAGCACCGAACCCAGCTGTGCCGCTTCGCCTTCGTTCACCACGGCAATATCGACCGCGGCCCAGAACTCGGGCGGAAGATCCTGCGCGGGAGACGGGTTGAGGAGCACCGCCGTGTCGTGGGCGCGTGCGTGGCGGGCGGCGGCGAGCACGGTCGGAACAGGTATCTCCAACTGGCACAGCAGAATATCGGCCTCGGCGATGGCCTCGAGGTCCCCGTCGCGGAGTTCGCTCACGGCGGCGTTCGCCCCGCCGACCACGATGATGCTGTTCTCCCCCGCGGCATCCACCACGATCGCGGCGACCCCGCTGGGCCCCGGTATCGACCGCAGCCGCCGCGACCCGACACCGGCATCGTCCAGTACCCCGCGCAGCTCGGCGGCGAACAGATCGTCCCCGACCGCTCCGACGAACTCGACCTCCGCCCCCGCCCGCCGAGCCGCGATCGCCTGATTGGACCCCTTCCCTCCCGGCACCATCTCGAACCCGCGCCCCAGCACGGTCTCCCCGGGCGCCGGCCGCCGCCCGGTCGTCGTCACCAGATCCATGTTGATGCTGCCCACCACCACGATTCGCGCCATGCCAGCACAGTAGCCGCGACCCCGGACCACGCCCGGGATTGCCGGCGTCGTCGCGGAGCAGCCGGTGTGCGCTGCGTCGAGCGCCGACCACACCGGGGGGCGAGCCGCCGACTACGCCGGGGTCGAGCCGCCCATTACGCCGGGGTCGGGCCGCCGACTACGCCGGGGTCGGGCCGCCGACTATGCCGGGGTCGGCCGCCGATTACGTCGGGGTCGGGCCGCCGACTATGCCGGGGTCGGGCCGCCGATTACGTCGGGGTCGGGCCGCCGATTACGTCGGGGTCGAGGCGCCGACTACGCCGACGCGGTCTCCGGCTCGGCGCCGGTATCGCAGCCGACCGCCGCATCGTTGCGGGTCGTGTCCTCGCCGTTGCCGCCGATTCCTCGAGAGGTGTTGGCTCCGCTGAGTACCACCGCGACACGTTCACCAGGCTCGGGCCGATAGCTTCCCGAGAGCACGGCAGCCAATGCCGTGGCGGCCGCGGGCTCGACATGGAGCCGGACGGCGTCCCAGAGCGCGTGCTGGGCGCGGCGGATATCACCGTCCTCGACCAGGAGAACGCGGTCGACATGGTCGCGGGCGAGCGGAAACACCAACTCTCCCACGCGTTTCGGGGCGAGCGCATCCGCGGCGATACTCTCGGTCGGCGCATCCGCCGGACGGCCCGCGGCCAGTGCCGCCGTCAGCGTGGGCGCGCCGGTGGGCTCCACGCCGATCACCCGTACCGAGCCCGCGCAGTATGCCGCGATGCCGCCGACCAGGCCTCCGCCGCCGACCGGCACCAGGACCGTGTCCACCTGTTCCTGGTCGGCCAGCTCCGCGGCGAGGGTGCCCTGACCGAGCAGGGTTTCGCGTTGGTCGAAGGCATGCACGCTCAGCGCGCCGGTGGTGGCGACCCAGTTGTCGGCGGCGGCCAGGGCGTCGGCGTAGCGGTCTCCGGCCACCACGAGATCCGCACCGCGGGAACGGATTCCGGCGATCTTCGCGGGTGACGAGATCACGGGCACGAAGATCTTCGCCGGGACACCCAGGCTCGCGGCCGCGTCCGCGACCGCCAGACCGTGGTTGCCGCCCGAGGCCGCCACCACTCCCGCCGCGGGCACCTCGCGCAGCAGCAGGTTGGCGAAGGCGCCCCGCGCCTTGAACGAGCCCGCGCGCTGCAGTTGCTCCAGCTTCAGGGTGATCGCACCGGCGGGCCCGCCCAGATCCGCGAGCGGCACCCGCAGCACGGGGGTGCGGCGGACGTGCGGCCTGATCACCGCGAGTGTGTCGCGAATGTCGTGCGGGGTAATCGACTGTGCGCCGGACATTTTCACCATTCCCCGCCGAGCATCGCCTTGGCCTGCGCGATCCGTTCCTCGTCGCGCCGATAGAACACCCACTGCTTGATCCGCGTGCCCCGGATCAGGCCCGCCTGGCTGAGCACCTTCAGGTGCTGCGCGCACGTGGGCTGGCTGACGCCGAGCTTCTCCGCGAGAAATACCGAGCAGACGCCGTCGCGGACCAGGTCGCCGTCGGTCTGCGGGCGGAAGTGTGCCTCCGGATCCCGTAGCCACCGCAGCACCTGCAGTCGCTTGTCGCTGGCGAGTGCCTTCACCAGATCCACATCCAGCATTCAGCCATTATGCAAATTAGCTAATTACCTGTCCAGTCCTGGTGGTGATCGCAACTCCGCCGGTCAGTACGCCCGCCTCGTCCCCACCACCGCCCTCAACCGAGACGCCCGCGTCGCAGCTAGGATTCAGCCATGACTGCTCCCACTGCCACCGATCAGGACACCGTCCGCACGGTGGTGCACGACTCGGCGCGCCGGGCCCGGGTGGCGTCGCGGACGCTCGCCCAGCTCACCACCGAACAGAAGAACACCGCGCTGCACGCCGCCGCCGATGCGCTGCTCGCCGCCAAGGACCGGGTGCTCGACGCGAATATCGAGGACATCGAGACCGCGCGCGCCGCCGGTACCGCGGATTCGCTGCTGGACCGGCTGCGCCTGACCGAGGCCCGCATCGACGGGATCGCCTCCGGCTTGCGTCAGGTCGCGGGCCTGCCCGACCCGGTCGGCGTGGTGGTGCGGGGCTCGACGCTGCCGAACGGCCTGGACATCCGCCAGGTGCGAGTGCCGCTGGGCGTGGTCGGCATGGTGTACGAGGCGCGGCCGAACGTCACCGTCGACGCCTTCGGGCTGGCGCTCAAGTCCGGGAACGCCGCACTGCTGCGCGGCTCGTCCTCGGCCGCCCACTCCAATGCGGCGCTCGTCGCGGTGCTGCGGGAAGCGCTTGCCGCACAAGGCCTTCCCGAGGACGCGGTGCAGCTGCTGCCCAGCGAGGACCGCTCCAGCGTCACACACCTGATCCAGGCGCGCGGGCTGGTGGACGTGGTGATCCCGCGCGGCGGCGCCGGGCTGATCAATGCCGTGGTCCGCGACGCGCAGGTGCCGACCATCGAGACGGGGACCGGCAACTGCCACGTCTACGTGCACGCCGGCGCCGACCTGGACATGGCCGAGTCGATCCTGCTCAACGCCAAGACGCGGCGGCCCAGCGTGTGCAACGCGGCCGAGACCGTGCTCATCGACGATGCCGTCGCCGCCATCGCGGTGCCGCGGCTGATCGAGGCGCTGGAGCGGCACGGCGTCACGGTGCACGGCGACCTGCCCGGCCTGACCCCGGCCAACGACGCGGACTGGGGTGAGGAGTACCTGACCCTGGACATCGCGCTGAAGGTGGTCGCCGACCTGGACGCGGCCGTCGACCACATCAACACCTGGGGTACCGGCCACACCGAGGCCATCGTCACCGCCGACCTGCAGGCGGCGCGCGAATTCACCGCCCGCGTGGATGCGGCCGCGGTCATGGTCAACGCGTCCACCGCCTTCACCGACGGCGAGCAGTTCGGCTTCGGCGCCGAGATCGGCATCTCCACCCAGAAGCTGCACGCCCGCGGCCCCATGGGCCTGCCGGAACTGACCTCGACGAAGTGGGTCGTCTGGGGCGACGGCCAAACCCGCCCGGTCTGATCCCGCACCCCGTACGTGTTCGCGCACCCCGTTCAGGGCCTTGCAACGGGTGCGGGAACACGTAAGGCGTGCGTCGAGAGCTGGTGGGGTATCTCGGTGTGGCTGCGGCTGTGTACCGTCGATCACGAGTGTTCTATACGGTGCATAGGCGCGCGCGGCCTGCGGGCCGGTAGAGCTGTACGGGAGCGGCCGACCGCTCCGGAGAAGGAGCGCAAAGGTGCAGACCGCAACGCACGAGCCCATCTTCGCGTCGGTCGACGACGTGATCTCGCGACTGGCGAAGACCGGCTACCTGGCCGACAAGGGCACCGCCACCTCGGTGTTCCTGGCCGATCGGCTCGGCAAGCCGCTGCTCATCGAGGGCCCGGCCGGTGTCGGCAAGACCGAGCTGGCGCGCGCGGTGTCGCAGGTCGCGGGGGCCGAGCTGGTGCGGCTGCAGTGCTACGAGGGCATCGACGAGGCGCGGGCGCTGTACGAGTGGAACCACGCCAAGCAGATCCTGCGCATCCAGGCATCCAGCGAACACGGCTGGGAGGATACGAAGGCCGACGTGTTCAGCGAGGAGTTCCTGCTGTCGCGGCCGCTGCTCACCGCGATCCGGCGCACCGACCCGACCGTGCTGCTGATCGACGAGGCCGACAAGGCCGATGTCGAGATCGAGGGCCTGATGCTCGAGGTGCTCAGCGACTTCGCCGTCACCGTGCCCGAACTCGGCACCATCGCCGCCGCGCGCCGCCCGTTCACGGTGCTCACCTCCAACGCCACCCGCGAGCTGTCCGAGGCGCTCAAGCGCCGCTGCCTCTACCTGCACATCGACTTCCCGGGCGAGGAGCTGGAGCGCAAGATCCTGGCCAGTCGGGTGCCGGAACTGAAGCCCGCGGTGGCGGCGCAGCTGGTGCGGGTCGTGCACGTGCTGCGCGGGATGCAGCTGAAGAAGCTGCCGTCGGTCGCGGAATCGATCGACTGGGGCCGCACGCTGCTGGCCCTGGGCCTGAAGGATCTCGACGACAAGACCGTCCGCGCCACCCTCGGCGTCGTACTCAAGCATCAGAGCGACCACCAGCGCGCGCTGGCCGAATTGAAGCTGGCCTGACCGATGTCCGGCAAGCGCGACCCGTCGTCCGGCCCGGCACGCAACTCCGCATTCCCGGCACGCTTTCGGCCGGGATCTTCCGATGGATCCCGGCCGAAAGCACGCCGGGAGTATGAAGGGGGAGCACGCCGGGGACATGGAGGGGGAGCAGGCCCGGACGGCGAACTGCTTGCGCCGCACGGGATTCCCGGTCACCTCGTCGGCTTCGTGGAAGCGTTGCGCGGCAGGGGGATTCCGGTCGGACCGTCGGAAACCGTCGATGCGGGACAGGTTCTCACGGTGCTGGACCTGATGGACCGGGAGATGCTGCGCGAGGGCCTGGCCTGCGCGCTGCTGCGCCGCACCTCCCAGCGCGCCACCTTCGACGGGCTGTTCGACCTGTGGTTCCCGGCGGCGCAGGGCGAGCGTGCCGGGGCGGCGGAGGTCGAGATCCCGCGCAAGCCGGACGGCGAGGTCGACATCATCGAGCTGCGGAAGATGCTGGCGGAGCTGCTGGTTGCCGATCCGTCGGGTGAGCGCACGCGACAGCTGCAGGAGCTGGCCGCGCAGATGGTCGAGCAGATGGGCCAGTACCGGTCGGCGAACGGGCCCTCGTTCTCGGCGTACCAGACGCTCAAGGAGGTACAGCCGGAGCTGCTGGTGAGCAAGCTGCTCGCGGGATTGGCCGCGGGACTCGACGATTCGGACGCCGGGCCGTCGGAGTTCGACTCCGAGATCGCCCGCCGCGCCGCCCGCCGCCGTGTCAAGGACTTCCGGGCCACCGTCGAGGCCGAGACTCGCCGCCGGGTCGCCGAGCGCATCGGCCGCGACCGCGTGGCCACCTACGGCGTGCAGCGTCAGGCCGAGGACGCCGACTTCCTGCGCATCTCGGAGAACGAGCTGGGCGAGCTGCGCCGCTCGAGCCACCGGCTGGCGCGGGTGCTGGCGTCCCGGCTGGCCGCGCGCCGCCGCCGCGCGCGCCGCGGGGAGATCGATCTGCGCAAGACGTTGCGCAAATCGATGTCGACCGGCGGCGTCCCGATCAAGCTCGCCGCCCGCAAGCCCCGGCCCGGCCGGCCGGATCTCGTTCTGCTGTGCGATATCTCGGGTTCGGTGGCCGGTTTCTCCAGTTTCACCATGCTGCTGGTGGACGCGCTGCGCGAGCAGTTCTCCCGGGTCCGCATCTTCGCGTTCGTGGACCGCGTCGACGAGGTCACGCACCTGTTCGACCAGGTGACGCCGCTGGACCAGGTGACGCGGCGCATCTTCACCGAGGCGAAGGTGGTCGGCGTCGAGGGCCATTCGGATTACGGTTCGGCCCTGGAGGGTTTCGCCGAGAACTGGCCCGACGCGGTCACCAGCCGGACCTCGCTGCTGATCCTCGGCGACGCCCGCACCAACTACCGTGATCCGGCCCTCGACACTCTGCGGCAGCTCGTCCAGGTCGCCAAGCACGCCTACTGGCTCAATCCGGAGGCGGAAAAGATGTGGGGGACAGGCGATTCCGCCGCCAAGCGCTATGCCGAGGTGATCGAGATGCACGAGTGCCGCTCGGCCAAGCAGCTCACCGCCGTCGTCGGCCGCCTGCTGCCGGTGTGAGCGGTAGGCTGCGACCTCGCTCCCGGCCGATGTGTCACCCCGACGTGGTGTGATCGAGGCCCGGCGGAAGGAGACGCGATGGATCTGCTGCAGTACTGCCTGTCGAAGCCCGGCGCCTGGCAGGACGAGCCCTGGGAGGGCGATGTCGTGGCCAAGGTGGGGGACAAGATCTTCGCATTCGTGAGCGCGGACTCGGTGACTCTGAAGTGCGGCCGCAACCGCGAAGAGGCCGACGAACTCGTGCACGTCTACCCCGACGAGGTGGCCGCCTCGGCGTACATCGGCCGCTACGGCTGGAACTCCGTCAAGACCGGTGGCGCGGTCCCTGTTGACGAATTGCGGGAGCTGGTCGATATCTCCTACGACGCGGTGGTGGCGAAACTGCCGAAGTCGAAGCGCCCCACGGCCTGAGGATTAGCGCTTGTTAAGCGCGCCGCAAGCGCCGGGGGCGACGATTCGCGCGTGCCGAGCCGACCGCGGGATGCCGCCCACCGTCCAGCCGATCCGCAGCGGATTGCGGCGGCGCCCGGGGAGGATCCGTGTGCCGAGATAGCGGCACTGCTCGAATTCGCCACATCCCGGCTGTCCACCGATCCGGCCAGCGCAGAGTCGGCCCTGCGGCGTGCGGCGGTGCTCGCCCCGGCCGCGCTGCCGGTCGAACAGCTCGCCCGGCTGCACTCGCTGATCGTCACCGCCGTCGCCGCCCAGCCCGGCCGGGACCTGGACCTCGCCGCGGCCGCCGTCCGCGCCGCCGACAGCTGGCACGGCCTGTCGGTCGCCGACGCCGCCCACCACACCCTCGTCGCCGCCCGCACCCACTATCGCGCCGGCCGCCACCGCGAGGCCGCCGCCCTCTACCGGCGCGCACTGGCGCACCCCGACATTCCCTACCCGGCCCCCGAAATCGCCATCCTGCACGAACAGTTCGGGGAATGCCTGCTGGCCATGCACCGATATCGCGCGGCGGCACGGGAATTCACCGCCGGGGCACGCCTGGTCGCCGATGACCCCGAAAGTCGCGAGCTGTGTGCCGACCTGCTCGGCTCCGCGGCCGCCGCCCGCGCATCGGCGGGGCTGCGACGCGTGATCGTCGCCCTCGCGCGGCGTGCCCGGACACGGTGACCGGAACGGTGCACCCGTCCCAGTAAGCTCGGCATTCGTGCAAGAAAAAGGGCGACGCAAACTGGGCGTGATGGGCGGGACGTTCGATCCCGTCCACCACGGGCACCTGGTGGCAGCCAGCGAGGTCGCGCAGCGCTTCGACCTCGATGAAGTAGTTTTCGTTCCGACCGGGCAGTCGTGGCAGAAGGCGGGCAAGAAGGTCAGCCCCGCCGAGGACCGGTACCTGATGACCGTCATCGCCACCGCCTCGAATCCACGGTTCTCGGTCAGCCGGGTCGACATCGATCGCGGCAAGGACACCCACACCGTCGATACCCTGCGTGACCTGCAGGCCCAGCATCCCGACGCCGACCTGTACTTCATCACGGGTGCGGATGCGCTGGCCAACATACTGACGTGGCACGATTGGGCGGAACTGTTCGAGCTGGCGAAGTTCGTCGGGGTGAGCCGTCCGGGGTACGAGTTGAACATCGACCACCTCGCCGAACACCTGCGGGACATGCCGGCCGATGCGGTCACCGTCATCGAGATCCCGGCCCTGGCGATCTCGTCGAGCGAATGCCGTCGCCGTGCCGCCGAGGGGCGGCCGGTGTGGTACCTCGTTCCGGACGGGGTCGTGCAGTACATATCGAAACGGCACCTGTACGTGCCGGGAGGGAACGGGAAGGTAGCCCTGTGACAGCAACTGTCGAAGCGGTCGACATGGCGCAGATCGCTGCGCGCGCGGCCGACGAGAAGCTGGCTTCCGACGTGGTGGTGCTCGACGTCTCCGATCAGCTGGTGATCACCGACTGCTTCGTGATCGCGTCCGCGCCGAACGAGCGGCAGGTCAACGCGATCGTCGACAATGTCGAGGAGAAGTTGCGGCTGGCCGGGCACAAGCCGGTGCGGCGCGAGGGCACCCGGGAGGGGCGCTGGGTGCTGCTCGACTATGTCGAGGTCGTCGTGCATATCCAGCACAGCGACGAGCGCGATTTCTATGGGCTGGAACGGCTGTGGAAGGACTGCCCGCAGGTTCCGGTCGAGGGGATCGGAGGCCCGCGCGGCGACGGCGCCGAGGCCGCCGAGTGAGCCTGGGGCCCGGAGACACCGAGCTCCGCCCTGCTGAATCGAATGTCCGGACCGGCAAACACGCCGGGGTGCGGCGGCTGATCCTGTTGCGGCACGGACAGACCGAATGGAATGCCGTCGAGCGCATGCAGGGGCAGACCGACACCGAACTGAGCGAGCTGGGCCGCCGCCAGGCCAAGGACGCCGCCCGCGAACTGGTCGGCCACGACGCCATCGCCCTCGTCTCCTCGGATCTGCGGCGCGCCTACGACACCGCCGTGGCCCTGGCCGACCACTCCGGACTCGAGGTGGTGCGCGACCGCCGGTTGCGGGAGACCAGCCTCGGGGAGTGGGAGGGGCTGACCCACATCGATGTGGACGAGCGATATCCCGGCGCACGGCAGACCTGGCGGCTGAACGCCGATTTCACCCCGCCGGGCGGCGAGAGCAAACTCGAGGTCGGCGCCCGCGCGCTGCCGGTGGTGCGTGAGCTGTTCGCCGCGCGCGCCGACTGGCCCGGCCGTACCATCATCCTGGTCGCGCACGGCGGGTTGATCGCGGCACTGACCGCTGCGCTGCTGGAGTTGCCTCAGCGGAATTGGCCCGTGCTCGGCGGGCTGGCCAATACCAGCTGGGTGCAGCTGAGCAGCCACGGTCCGAGCATCGAACAGCCCGGGTGGCGGCTGGATGTGTGGAACGCGGCGGCAAAGGTAGCACCTGATGTCCTCTGAAAAGTCCTCCGACGACCGGGACGAACCGGTCCGGCAGGTATCCGACGAACTGCTCCGCAAGGCGTCCGAGGGGCCCGTACGGCACCTCCCGGATGCCTTGTTCGGTGGTCCGGCGCCGGAACCGGCTGAGCCGAAACCGGCTGAGCCGGAATCGGAGCCGGAAGCCGAGCCGGAGTTCGAGCGTGGCGGGGCGGTCCCCGACGAGCTGTTCCGCAAGGCCTCCGACATGCCGGTCCGGCACCTCCCGGACGTCCTGTTCGGCGGCCCGCTGACCCCGGTGGAACCGGTCGAGCAGGAAACCGGCAGCGCCAAAGTCGCCGAAAAGGATGCGACGACGGATTCCGTTGCGCAGGAAGGCAGTGCCGACGCCGAGACCGGTGGTGCTGCGGCGGCCGACGCCGAGACCGATAGCGGTGCCGAGGCAGCCGAGGTTATCGAGGTTGCTCAGAGCGACTCGGCGCGGGCCGAGGCGTCGGCCGAGCGGCCGGATGCCGCTGCGGCGTCGACCGCGGAATCGCCTGCGCGACAGGAGTCCACCGACCCCGACGCCGGTAGCGAAGATGCGGCGCCTGCTGATGGTGCGGCTACCGGGGAGGTGGCCGCCTCCGACGTGGCAGAGTCGGCTGCGAAGTCCCCCGAAGCCGAGGCCACAACGGCCGAGAAGGCTACTGCTACCTCCCCGGCGGCACCCGAGGCGGCCGACGCCGGGGTCGACGAGCAAAGTGCGGCGGCATCGGTCGAGTCGGTGGAATCGGTTGAGCAGCAAGAGAGCGCCGACACCGAGTCCAGTGGTGCCGAAGCGGCAGGGAGCGAGACAGGCGTCGCCGAGGGTGCCGAGTCGGTGGAATCGGTTGTTCGGCAGGACAGTGCCGACAACCGGTCTGGTGCTGCCGAGTCGGTCGACGGACAGGCGGACGCTGGGGCCGAGTCCGGCGCCGAAGTGGCTGCCGTGGCCGCCTCCGACGTGGCAGAGTCGGCTGCGAAGTCCCCCGAAGCCGAGGCCACAACGGCCGAGAAGACTACTGCTACCTCCCCGGCGGCACCCGAGGCGGCCGATGCCGGGGTCGACGAGCATAGTGCGGCGGCAACGGTCGAGCCGGTGGAATCGGTTGAGCAGCAAGAGAGCGCCGACACCGAGACCGCTACTTCCGCCGCGGACGACCAGGACTCGGCGGCGGACGCTGCCGACGAGGCGGCGCGGCCCGAGCAGACCGGAGCGGATTCGGTTGCGGCAGGCGGCGATCCCGTTACCCCGGCACCGGCATCGGCCGAGCCACCGGCACAGCCGGATCCTGTTGCACCGGCCCCGAATTCCGGTGCGCCGGGCGAGGCCGGTGGTGGTCGATTGAAGCGAGCGATGAAACGTCTGTTCGGAGGAAAGTCGACGTGACCCCATCCGGCCCAGCCGATTCCGGCGCCGACGATCGGGCGACACCGCCCGATCCGCAGCCCCGCGACGAAATCACCACCACCCGGGGCTCCGACCGCCCGGTGCTGGTGGTGATCGCGGACTCGCTGGCGTACTTCGGCCCGAAGGGCGGGCTGGCCGCCGACGATCCCCGGATCTGGCCGAACCTCGTTGCGGCCGAGCTGGATTGGGACGTCGAGCTGGTTGCCCGGATCGGCTGGACCTGTCGCGACGGCTACTGGGCGCTGATCGGCGACCCGCGGGTGTGGGCGGCGGTGCCGCGCGCGGGCGCGGTCGTCTTCGCCACCGGCGGCATGGATTCGCTGCCGTCGCCGCTGCCGACCGCGCTCCGCGAGCAGATCCGCTACCTGCGCCCGCCCGGGCTGCGGCGCGTGGTCCGCAGCGGCTACCAGTGGCTGCAGCCGCGGCTGGCGAAGCTGGGCAGGCCCGTGGCGCTGCCGCCCCGGGTGAGCGTCGACTACCTGGAGCAGGCCCGCAATGCCGTGGCGCAGTTGCGTCCCGACCTGCCGTTCGTCGGTGTACTGCCGTCGGTGCACGACTGCGAGGCCTACGGCCGCGTGCACGCCGGCCGCGAGCCCGCGGTCCGCGCCCTGCGCGACTGGTCGGCGAAATCCGGTGTGCCGCTGGTGGATCTGGCAGACGCCGTGCGCGACAACATCTTCTCCGGCGAATCCAACCCCGACGGCATCCACTGGGGCTGGGAGGGGCACACCGCCGTCGCCCGCGCCATGGTGAAGGTGCTGGCGGAAGTCCATGCCCCCGAGGGCGGTGCATGAACCGACTCCGCCCCGCCTCCGCACCGCGCGGCGGCCCCGCGGCGCCGCCACTGGCCGACATCGCGGTGCGCTCGCTTGCCGAGTCGTGGCGCGGGCCGCGAGAGGCCGGGTAGCCGATGGCCGTCGTGGTGGTGACCGATTCCTCCGCCAGCCTGCCCGCCGAGCTCGTGGCGGACCTGGGCATTCTGGTGGTTCCGCTGCATGTGCTGGTCGATGATCGCGCGCTCGGTGAGGGCGTCGACGACGAGCCCATCGACTACACGTCCTCGACGGTGACCACCTCGGCTCCGTCACCGGGTGAGCTGTGCGCGGCCTACGAACGGGCGCTCGCCCGCAGCGGCGGCGACGGCGTTGTCGCCGTGCATATTTCGCGTCAGCTGTCGGCCACCTGGGAGGCGGGCAGGCAGGCGATCCGCGATATGGACGCCGCGGACCGGGTGCGTCTGGTGGATTCGCTCAGCGCGGGGCTCGGTACGGGACTGCCGGTGCTGGCGGCCGCGCGCCGAGCCCGGGCGGGTGCAGCGCTGGAGATCGTCTACGACGCCGCCACCTCGGCCGCCGCCCGCGGCCGCGCGTTCATCGTGGTCAACCGGACCGAGCAGCTGCGTCGCGGCGGGCGGCTCAGCTCGGCCGCCGCCTTCTTCGGCACCGAGCTGGTCACCAAGCCCATCCTGCAGATCGTCGACGGCCGTCTCGAACTGCGGGAGAAGGCGCGGACGCGGTCCAAGGCGTACGCGAAACTCGTGGCCGCCGCGGTGGATGCGGCGGGTGAGGACGGCGCGACCGTGGCCGTCCAGCATCTCGGCGCCCCCGACGCCGCCGACACCCTCACGGCCCAGCTGACCGACCTCATCCCCGACATCCGCGAGCTGGTCACCGCGGAGTTCGGGCCCACCCTCGCCGTGCACCTGGGGCCGGGCGCGGTGGGCGTGCTGGTCGTGCCGGGCGGCTGCGGCTGACGCCGCGACACGTTTGCCGAATCGGCAACAAAGTTTGCCCACCCGGGGTGTTCGACGGCATGGTCGAATCATGAACCACGACGACGACTTCGATTGGGCCGCCATGGCCGACATGCTGGTGGACGAGGGCGAGGCGTACAGCCCCTACCTGCACGCCGCGTTCGATCGGATCGCGGAGCTGGAGCCGAAACGGATCCTGGACATCGGCTCGGGGCCCGGCGTCGCGGCGTGCCTGCTGGCGCAGCGCTTCCCCGACGCCGAGGTGATCGCCGTGGACGGAACCCCGGAGCTGCTGAAGATCGCCGAACAGCGGGCCGAACGGCTCGGCGTCCGGCTGCACACCCGGGCGGCGGAATTCCCGGCGGGGCTGGCGGAACTGCCCGAGGCGGATCTGGTGTGGTCGGCGAACGTCGTGCACCACGTCGGGGATCAATTGGACGCGCTCACCCGGATGGCGGGGCTGCTGCGTCCGGGCGGCGTGCTGGCCATCACCGAGGGCGGGCTCCCGGCGCGATGGCTGCCGCGCGACCTCGGATTCGGCCGTCCCGGCCTGCAGGTCCGGTTGGACGCGGCCATGGCGCAGCGCTTCGACCGGATGCGTGCCGAACTACCCGATTCGGTTGCGGTGGCCGAGGATTGGCCCGCCCTGCTGCGCGCCGCCGGGCTGGTCGACGCGCACAGCCGCAGCTTCCTGGTGGATCGACCCGCTCCTTTGGACGGCGGCCCGCGCCGCTCGGTCCGGCAGTGGCTCGAGCGCAGCCGCCACATGCACGAGGAGTCACTCGACCCCGAAGACCTGGCAACCCTCGACCGCCTGCTGGATCCTGAGGACCCGGAGTTCGTGGACAAACGCACCGACGTCTTCCTGCTGACCGCCAGGACGGTCCACTACGCCCACCGTCCAGCCGACTGAGACCTGTTTCGCGAGGCGGGGCCCTTGCTGCGCCGAACGTCCATGGAAGTTCCCTGGCCTGCCAGGCCCGGTTGACGCCGCATGGGCGCGGATAGCAGGAGGGTGTGACAGGCCCGGGATGCCACGGGCGGGGTTCTCCACAGCCGCTCGGTTGTCCCCAGGTCTGTCGAAAGCCCTTGTCGGCGGGGAGGTCTCGGAGAATTCGGCGCCTACGGTGACCGCATGGCGCGAAACGAGGAGCGGCGGCGGATGCGGGAGCGGCTCGGGGCCATCGCATCGGAGCCACGCAGCACGCGATCCATCCCCGGCGGCCGCTGGGACGTCGACGAACTCGAGGCCGACCATCCCGACGGGGAGTATCGCGCCGGCGACGATGCGGGTCGCTGGGATCCCGGCGGGGTGGACCCGGGTCGATCGGCCCGTGACGATCCAGATCGCTGGGGCCCCGGGCGGGTGGATCCCGATGGGGAGCGTTCGGCTGGGGATGATGCGGGTCGCTGGGGTCCCGGGTGGGTGGATTCCGGTGGGGGACGTTCGGGCCGGGACGATGGGGATCCCCGGGGTCCTGGGTGGGAGGAGCTCGATCCGGAGCGCTCTGCCGGAGATGGTGCGGGCGATTGGGCTCGTGAGCGGGAGGGGCGGGACCAGCGGCGTGTGGTTGGCGACGACGCGGGTGATCGGGTTCGCGACGTGGAGTGGCCGGGCCGGGGGCGCGATGTGGACGACTGGCCTCGTACGGCCGAGGGGCCGAAACGGAACTTCACCGTAGGTGGCCGGGGCGCGGAGGTCGAGGGCCCGCGCACTCCGCACTGGCTGCGGGAGCCTCCGGATCGGGATGCGCGGTGGCACGAGCGGCTGATTCCCGAACGGCTGCGCGGGACCCGGCTCGATCCCGGTCGGAGAGGTCTGCTGGTGCTCGGTGTGGTGGGGCTGGTCGCGTTGTTGCTCGCGGCGACCGCGGTGCACAGGGAAAGTCCTGTGGCACAACCTGTTCCGCCGTTACCGGCGGTCCGGACCGCCGCCGGGGCCGCGACTACGGCGACCGTTCCGGTCCCGCCTGCCCCGCCGACGGGTGATCCCAGCCCCGCGCCGCCCAGCGGGCGATCGGCCGAACTGGTGGTGAGCGTGATCGGTCTGGTCGAGCATCCCGGACTGCTGTACCTGCCGCCCGGCTCCCGGGTCGCCGACGCTCTCGCGGTCGCGGTGGCGCAGGACGGCGCCGATCTGGGCGGGCTCAATCTGGCTCAACGCCTGGCCGATGGCGATCAGGTCGTCGTCGGCTCGGCGGGTCCGCAACCGGGCCCGCCGCGGCTGGGCAGCGTCGTCGTCCCGGGCGGGCAGCGGCCCGCGGCGCCCGGCGGAAGTCCCGGCGCCCCAGCATCTTCGAGCCCCGCGGCCAAGGTCGATCTGAATACCGCCACAGAGGCCGAGCTGGATGCCCTCCCCGGAGTCGGCCCGACCACCGCCCTCGCCATCCTGGCCTGGCGCACCGAACACGGCCGCTTCACCAGCATCGACCAACTGGCCGAGGTCACCGGAATCGGCCCTTCCCGCCTGGCCCGCCTCCGCAACCTGGTGACGGTATGACCACTGCGACAAGCCGATACGCCGGATCGCTCCATCGGCCGCCGGGCCCGAAGCGACGACATCGGCCGCACCCGTGCCGCGCAGCAGGCATGTCGTGCTGCGCGGATTCGTCGGTCGCTCCCGACTCTGTCAGTCGCGCCGGTGCCGGTGCGCAGCGAGGACGGCCGCGAGACGGCGATCGGCGGGTGTGGCGTCGACGTGCCGCTGACCGCGCTGGTGTCGTGGCTGCTGATCCGCTGGGTGCGCATCCGCCGCTATCACCTGCTGGTGCTCGCCGGAGTGGTTGCGGCCGTGGGCCGCCGATCCCGCCCACACCGCTGGACGGGCGCGGGCGGACCCGATCGACTCGCGTGTTCGCATCGACGACACAGGCTGACGTGACGGTTGGCAGGCTTCGCAACTCGAGAGTGGGTCTTCGCTGTGGACGGGTAGCGCCCGGGATCTCCGCGAAGGCGGATCCGACGGATGGGGGATTCGGTGGAGGGTGCGGAACTTCCGGGTGATCGGGGGCCGATCGTCGACCCGACGCTGGTGGATGTGCGGCTGCTGCCGTCGGCCGTGGTGTGCTGGGGCGCAACGATTGTGGCGATTGTCGGCGGGTGGCGGGTAGGGCTTGTGCTCGCTGCGGGGTTGGTCGTTGTCGGAATAGGGCTGGGCGCGTGGCTGGTTCGGGCGGCGCGGACCGACCTGTGCCGGGTGCTCGTCGCGGCGGCGCTCGCGGCCGTGCTGG
>NZ_BDBV01000044.1 GCF_001613165.1 Nocardia mexicana NBRC 108244 | reverse complement strand
GCGCCGCGGTCGTCGCGCGCCTGCCGCTGCGCGACGACGAGCTGGGCCCGACCCCGCGCGATTGGCGGCAGGCCGCCGCCTGGAGCGGCGAGCCGGACCGCAGGCACGCCTCGCTGCAGCTGGACATCACCATGCTGCTGCTGGCCCGCTGCGCCGGTGAGCCGTTCGGCTGGCAGGGGCAGCAGGACGGACGCCTGGTCAACAACATCGTCCCCTCCCCCGGCCACGAGCACGAGCAGTCCGGCGCGTCCAGCACCACCCTGCTCACCCCGCACACCGAGGACGCCTTCCATCCCCGCCGCGCGCACCTGCTCATGCTGGGCTGCCTGCGCAATCCGGACCGGGTGGGCACCACGGTGTCGTCCGTGCGGGAGGTCCGGCTGGACGACGACCAGCGCCGCCGGTTGAGCGAGCCGAGGCTGCCGATTCTGCCGGATGTGTCCTACGGCACCGACTTCCACCAGTACCCGGCCGCCCCGGTGGCCACCGTCGGCGACGACGAGGGCCGCCCGACGCTGCGCTACGACCCCGCCTACACCCCGCTCGACGACGCCGACGCCGAATTCCGCAGCGCCTACGCCCATCTCGGCGCCGAGCTGGAGCGGGTGTGCCGCACCCCCGTGCTGGCGCCGGGCGAGCTGCTGCTGGTGGACAACGACGTCGTGGTGCACGGGCGGGTACCGTTCACCCCGCGGTACGACGGGACCGACCGCTGGCTCAAGCGGGTCAACATCCGCCTGCCCCGCCGCCGCGCCGCGGCCGAGGCCGGGGAGAGCGGTTACGGGCAGGCGACGGTCACGCCGTTCGGCACGAAATACGCTGAGACACCGGAAGTATCCCCAGGATGAACCCACCCCCGATGAACCGAGGAAGCCAGTGACTACCCGACCGATACCGCTGCGCGTACTCAGCCGCAGCGATCTCGCCGACGTTCCGATCACACCGGTAGACGTGGTGCGCGCTGTCGAGGAGGCGTATCTGGCTCTGGCATCGGGTGATTCGGATAATCCGCGCAAACTCAGCGTCGCCCATCCCGACGGCTGGTCGGTGGCCTACGCCATGCTCGGCCGCGACGGCCGCCGCCGGGTGGTGGCGATGAAGACGTCCTACAAGTTCGATCCCAGCCACGACCGCAGCACCAAGCGCTACTACACGACGATCACCCTGTACGACGACGCCACCGGCCTGCCCATCGCGATGATGGACTGCGCCCGCGTCGGCGCGCTGCGCACCCCGGCGGTCTCGGCGCTGCTGGTGCGGGAGACGATCCGCGCCGACGCGCGCAGCGTGCTGCTGATCGGCACCGGCACGCAGGGCCGGAATGCGCTGCCGCACCTGCTCGCCGCCAATCCGCAACTGAACCGGCTGATGCTGTACGGCACCCACCCCGACGGCCTGAAGGCGGTGCACGAGCAGTTGGCCGTCCACCACCCGCACACCGAGCTCGAGACGGTGTCGGATCCGTACGCGGCCGCGCGCGAGGCCGACGTGGTGCTGGCGACCGCGGGCCCCGGCACCAAGGTCGCCATCGAGTCCGACGACCTCGCGCCGGGCGCCGTGGCGGTCCTGGTCGGCTACGGCCTGGCCCCGTCGACGCTGACCGACGCCGACCGGGTGGTCGCGACCAACGCCGAGCAGATGTCGCTCACCGGCACCGATATGGCCGGTCCGGACGGCAAACTGCGCGCGGTCGACGCCGAGCTGCCGCAGATCCTGGGCCGACGCACCGCCGGTCGCACGCGAGACGACCAGCGCGTCTTCGTCTACAACAGCGGCCTGGTCCTCACCGATATCGCGGTCGCCCACGCACTCGCCGAACGCGCCATCGCCGGCGGGAGGGGCACGGAGGTGCCAATATGGGACTGAGCACCGGTGCGGCGCAGTCGAATACGGCCGGGCGGCACAAGGCGGCAGACGAGACCGGGGAGGCGGAGGACGCACATCACCACGGTCTGACGGACGGCGCACAGCAGGACAGGGGCTGGCGGCCCAGCGGCGCCACACCGGAAGGCAGTACCCGATCGGCGGATGCGGCCGAGTCCGGTGCCATTACAGCCGCCGCACTTCCGGCGCACAGCGACGAGTGGGAGCGTCGGCTGCTGGCCCATCCGGACCTGTTGGCGGACATCGCGTTTGCCGTCAGCGGGCCGTTCCATGTCATGTACCCGGCACGGGTCGGGCGCAATGTCGACGAGTTCCGGCGGGTGTTCGAGAGCGCCGGGGTCGACGGCGCGATCTACTACGGCAAGAAGGCGAACAAGGCCGCGTGCGTGGTGCGCGCCTGCGCGGAGCACGGGGCCGGGGTGGATGTCGCGAGTATCGGTGAGCTGAGTTCGGCTCTGGCGCACGGTATTCGGGGCGAGGACCTGATGGTTACCGGCCCGGCGAAGTCCGGCGAACTGCTGTGGCTGGCGGCGCGGCACGGCGCCACGATCGCCGTCGACGAGCACGCGGAGCTGGATCGCCTTGTCGCCCTGGATATTCCGGTCCGAGCGCTGCTCCGGGTGCTCCCCGAAGGATCCGCCAGCCGGTTCGGCATGACTCGCGACGAACTCGACATCGCCCTGACCCGTACCGATCTCGGGCCGGTGCGCATCGAGGGGTTCAGCTTCCACCTCTCCGGCTACGATCCGGTCCCCCGGGCCGAGCTGGCGGCCACACTGGTCGACCGCTGCCGCGAGGCGCGCGCCCTGGGCCATCCGGCGACCACCATCTCGATCGGCGGTGGCTTCGCGGTCGACTACGTATCCGGGGAGCACTGGGCCGATTTCACCGAAACCGTGACCTCCCGGCGATTCCACTCCGGCAAGAGCTTCGACTCCTACTACCCGTACCACAGCGCGGTCGCCGGTCCGGCCGCGCTGGCCGCCGTACTCGACCACCGAGACCTGGCGAAACACCTGCGCGACAACGCGATCCGCCTGGCCATCGAGCCGGGGCGCGCGCTGCTGGACCGCGCCGGATCCACCGTCTTCCGCGTGCAGGGCGCGAAAACCCGCACCGCACACGGACACCCGTATCAACTGCTCACCGTCGACGGCACCAGCCTGAGCCTGTCCGAGCAGTGGTTCGACAGCGAATACCTGCCCGATCCGGTGCTGTGGCCCACCCGCCCCGGCGCCGTCACCCCCGCGAGCGTCGGCGCGGCCACCTGCCTCGAATCCGACATGCTCAGCTGGCGGCGCATCCCGCTGCCACGGCCCGCCGCATCCGGCGACCTTCTCGTCTACCCGAATACCGCCGGTTATCAGATGGATTCCAACGAGTCGGCGTTCCACGAGTTGCCGATCCCGCCGAAGGTGGTGCTGCACGAGGCACCCGGCGGCCGGTTGCGCTGGACGCTCGACGCCGGATAGCCGACCCACACCACACCCGCACACATTTCATCCCAGTCCGAGGAGACCTGCATGGCGCTCGTCACGCGCGTGACCGACCTGATCGGCAACACCCCGCTGTTCGAGCTCGCGACCACCGATACCGGCACGCGGCTGCTGCTCAAGCTCGAGCAGTTCAACCCGACCGGCGCCGCCAAGATCCGCATGGCCCGGGAAATGGTGCTCGATGCGGAGCGTCGCGGTTTGCTGAGCGATGGCGGGCATATCATCGAGTCGACATCCGGCAACACCGGACTGGGACTGGCGGTAGTGGCGGCGGAACGCGGGTACCGCTTCACTGCGGTCGTCGACCACCACGCCTGCAAGGACAAGCTGCGCGCGATGCAAGCCATGGGAGCCGAACTCGTATTCGTCGCCGACGACGGCGACGACAGTCTGGCCACCTCGGCGCGGGAGGACCTGGCCGAGGCGATGGCCGCTGCCCGCCCCGACGCCTATTTCACCGAGCAGCACAACAACGACGCGAACGCGCTCGGCTATTACGCCGTCGCCGAGGAACTGCTGTCCGACCTGGGCCGGGTCGACATCCTGCTGTCGGCGGTGGGCACCGGCGGCTCGCTGTTCGGCACCGCCCGGCGGCTGCGCGAACTGGGCTGCCGCCCGCAGGTGATCGGCGTGGAACCGGTCGGCTCGATCGCCTTCGGCGGTCCGGGCGGGCCGTACTGGCAGTCCGGGACCGGCACGCCGCCCGGCGCCACCGTCGGCACGGCCGTGGACTATTCGCTGCTCGACGAGGGCGTCAAGGTGTCGGATGTGGAAGCATTCGCCGCGGCCCGCGCGGTGGCGAAGAAGTTGGGTTTGCTGATCGGTGGCTCGGCGGGCGGCTCGGTGCACGCCGGGCTGACCCGGCTCGAACAGTTCCCGCCGGGCTCCACCGTCGTAACGATCGTGTGCGACGGCGGCGAAAAGTATTTGGACACCGTCTTCGACGAGGACTGGATGAACGACCGCGACCTGCTGGACGAATCCACCGAGAAGGACATGCTGGAGCTGCTCGACCGCTACTCCCCCGCGCGACGAGATCTGGTGGGCGTGCGGTGATGCGGACGGGCGCGGCTGCACGGAACTTCCCCGGACGGGGAAGTAAGGTATACCTGATCAAGAGAAGTAAGGTGAACCTAAGTAAGAAGGCGATCATTCGCCAGGAGGGAGTGCCGACGTGACTCGCGCATCGACCCCTTCCGACTGGCGCAGCCTCACCACGCTGGCCACGCCGATCGCGCTGACGCAGCTGGCGCAGGTCGCGGTGTCGACCACGAATATCGCGCTGATGGGTTCGCTCGGCATCACCCAGGTCGCCGCGGGCGGCCTCGCGATCACGCTGTTCAACCAGATTCGCACCATGTGCGTCGGCCTGATCACCGCCACCGGCAACCAGGTCGCCACGGTGGCGGGCCGCGCCGAGAAGCGCAACCAGAACGCCGACGGCGAGATCCGCGAGGTGGTCCGGTCCAGCTTCCTGATCGCCACGGCCGCGGGCCTGGCCGGCGGGCTGGTTCTCGTCGTCCTGGGCTGGGCGCTGCAGTGGCTCGGGCAGGATGTCGCGGTGCTCGACGCCGCGCGGCCGATGATGGTGGCGCTGGCGCCCGGACTGCTGCCGTGCCTGTGGTTCCAGGTGATCCGCCAGTACACCGTCGGCATGCAGCAACCGCAGGCCATGCTGCTGGTGACGCTCGGCTCGGTGGGGCTGAACCTCGTTCTCGCGCTGACCTTCATGCACGGCTGGGCGGGCCTTCCGGCGATGGGCCTGACCGGCATCGGCATCGCCACCTCACTGGTCTTCCTGATCACCTTCGGCGTGTTCTGGGCGATGGTGCGCCGCGACGCCCGGCTCGGGGCGACACTGCCGGTCCGGATGTGGCCGGTGCAGTGGCGCACCATCGCCGCCGAACTGCGGCTGGGCACCCCGATCGCGCTCACCTACGGTTCCGAGGCCGGGATGTTCTCCGTGCTCGCGCTGGTGATGGGCACCATCGGCCCGGCCGCCCTGGCCGCGCACAACATCGTCTATCAGCTGGTGTACATCGTGTTCCAGGTCGCGATCGGGCTCTCGCACGGCGTGTCCATCCTGGTCAGCAAGGCCGTGGCCCGCGACGAGCACCATCGGGCGCACGGGCTGGCCTGGCTGGCGCTGAAGCAGGCCGCGGTGGTCGCGGCCGTGGTCGGCGTGCTGTACGTCGCGGCGCCGGACGCGGTGCTGCGGCCGTTCCTCACCAGCCGCGACGGCGATACCGTCGAGATCGCGCACACCCTGCTGCTGATCGCGATCGTGCTGCAGTTCTTCGACGCGGCACAGAACATCGGCAACGGGCTGCTGCGCGGTCTCAAGGACACCCGCGCGGGCTTCCGGCTGTCGCTCGTCGGCTACTGGGCTGTGGGATTGCCCACAGCGCTGCTGCTCGCCTACCCCGCCGGGCTGGGTGCCGCGGGCGTGTGGTGGGGGCTGACGGCGGGCCTGGCCGCAACCGCGGTGCTGATGCTGCGGCGCTACTTCGCCCTGCTGGACGTGCGCGAGCGGGCCGAGCCGCGGGTGCTGGCCGGTAGCTTCGGTACCTCCAGCTGACACCGAACTCTCATCTCCGCGTAAGCATGCCGTCATCGTGCGTGGGCACTTTGAGAGAAACGGCTTCGCTATTCTCGACCGGGAAATTCGAAGCCGAAGCGCTACCGCCGGGAGGAATCCGGTGCCCATCAGCAGAGTCGCGGAGTACCCGCGGCCGGACCACGTTCTCTTTCATTTCAGCGACACGCACCTGATCGCCGGTGACGACGGGCTCTACGGCGCGGTCGACGCCGAGCATCGCCTGCGGCAGCTGCTCGCGCAGGCGGAGGCGAGCAGCATCGCGCCGACCGCGATCGTATTCACCGGCGACCTCACCGATCACGGCGAACCGCTGGCCTACGGCAAGCTGCGCAAGCTGGTCGAGCCGTTCGCCGACCGGGTGGGCGCGCCGATCGTGTGGGTCACCGGCAACCACGACGATCGGGCCGTGCTGCGCGAACATCTGCTCGACGAGGACGGCTCCGCCGAACCGTTCGACCGGGTGCACATGTTCGACGGATTGCGGATCGTGGTGCTCGACACGACCGTGCCCGGGCACCACCACGGCGAGCTGACCGAGGCGCAACTGGATTGGCTGCGTTCGGTATTGGCCGAGCCGGCGCCGTTCGGGACGATCCTGACCATGCATCATCCGCCGGTGCCGTGCATCCAGGATCTCGCGGTGACGGTGGAGCTACGCGATCAGCGCCGCCTGGCCGACGTCCTCGACGGCACCGACGTGCGCAGCATCCTGGCCGGTCACCTGCACTATTCGACCACCGCGACATTCGCCGGAATCCCGGTGTCCGTGGCCACCTCGGCCTGCTACAGCCAGGATCTGGCCGTCGCCGAGGGCGGCCAGCGCGGGCGCGACGGCGCACAGAGCTTCAACTACGTGCACGTCTATCCGGACACGGTGGTGCATTCGGTGGTCCCGATCGACCGCGGCCCGACCGTCGGCCAACCGGCGACCCCCGAGGAGGCCGCCGAGCGATTGGACGAGGCGGGCATAGTCATCCCGCCCGCCTCCCGCATTCCCCAGGTCATGCAGCGACGGGCAGCCGCCCCGGAATCCGACGACGAATCGGTCTACTGATCCGCCGACGGAGTGGGGCCTCGGTTGCTACGCCGCGCCCGGCTCCAGGGCGGCCAGCGGATCCTCGTCGGTGATGCGTTCCCACGGCGCGGGATCCGGGAAATACCCCTGCAGGAATTCCGAGACCGTGCGCACCCGCTCGGCCTCCCCGATCTCCGGGAAGCTGCCGTCGTTGAGGCAGAAGAAGTCCACCTGACGGCGCTGTGCCAGGCCGTCCAGCAGGGCGAGACCGGTGTGGCTGGTGGTGTCGACGTAGCGCACCCGCGCCGTCTCCTGCGGCACCGCGCGGCCCGTCAGCAGCGCGTAGTAGTGGTAGAGCGAGTTGGTGACCGAGATATCGGTCGCCGCCCGAAATCGGCTGCGCCGGGTGCGGGTGAACTCGGCGCCGAATTCGCGCTCCATCTCCAGTAATACGCTGCGCCGCAACGGGACCGGCGTATGTTCCAGATGCCGGGTGATGACCGGGCCGAACCGGTGCGCCAGCAGCTGCCGGTTCACCCGCGCGGCATTCTCGAATCCGCTGCGCCGCTCGGTATTCGGGCCCGGACCGATGCGCGTATCCGCCTCGATGAACCGGCTGATCCCGGCCGGGGTGAAGAACATCGACGGCCGCACCGGGCGCGCGAAGAACATGTCGTCGTTGGAGTACAGGAAATGCTCCGACAGGCCCTCGATGTGCTGCAGCTGGCATTCCACCGCGTGGGAGTTGAAGACCGGCAGCCCACTGGCATCGGGGAAGTGATCCACCGCGCGCACGATCGTCACCTTCGGATCGTCGGCGAGCCAGTCGGGCACCCGCGAATCGGTGGCGATGAAAATGCGCCGGATCCACGGCGCGTTCTTGTGCACCGAGCGCAGCGCATACCTCAGCTCGTCGATCTGACGGATGCGGGCGTCGGCGTCGTCGCCCTCGCCGACGATCACCTGCGCCATCATTCCCGCACGGCGAGCGCGGAATTCGGGATCGGAGCCGTCGACCCAGGAGTACACGATGTCGATATCGAATCCGACATCGGTGGAGTGCGGCGCGAACATGCCGTCCAGCGTCGGCCAGCTGGTGTCGAACAGCAGCACCCGCGCCGGTTCGATATCGGCGAGATCGAAGACGTTGCGGGTCAAGGCGTTCGGCCGCGGGCATTCCACGGTGTCGCCGTGGTACTCCCACAGCTCGAGGTCGACGTGGTGTGCCGGATCCAGATCACGGCCGAGCCGGAATACGTTGTGCCGCACCTCGTTGCAGCGGAAACCGGCCACCATCGCCGCCCCCAGCACCCGGCGCAGCACGCCGCGGCAGGCGGAGTCGACCGCCAGCACCAGTCGATGATCGGAGTCCCGCACCAGGAGGAACGACACCTCCAGGGCCATCAGTTCGCCCCGCAGGTACCGCAGATCGTCGACCACCGCCGTCGACACCGCCATATTCGCCACCGCGGCGCCTCCGGCCCGCCCGGTCGTCCCCATCGCATCGAATTCCGCCATCACCATCTCCTGCCTCGTACTCCGCGTACACGTCTTGATGCCCTCCGCCTGACGGCGGAGGGCTTGAAGGATGCTGGGCGCGCGTTACAAGAAGCCGCGCGAGGCGAGACTGTTCGGGAATGCCGCCCACAGTCGGTACCGGAATCCCATGTGCTCTCACCTCACTCGTGTTCGGACGCGCGGAGGCGTCACATGAATGTTGCTGCGTTCGTCTGCACCGGGAATCGGTGAGCGACTCGCTTCACCGGGCGATCATCGGCCGGTTACGTGCGTGGCCCCGAGAGTTCGGGGAGCTGTAACGAATGATGAGGCCGTCGGGCTCGTTCGTCAAATACCGAGGGCGCAGGTCCCGCGCAATTTTCACATCCGTAACCGCGTACGTGCCGAATCGCCGAGAACGTCCCGCTCGAGGCGCCCCAGCCAGTGTACAAGTTAGGATAGGCTCACCAATTGTTCAGGTGGAGACTATGTGAGGAGACAGCGTGCGGGTGGTGATCCTGTTCGGGACGGAGATGGGGACCGCGGAGCGAACGGCCGAGGCCGTCGCGGATGTGCTGGCGGCGAGCCACGATGTCGCGATCTACGACATGTCCGACTTCGATGCCGACGATCTGGATATCCGGGACTTCCACATCGTCGTCTGTTCCACCTACGGCTCGGGCGACCTGCCCACCGGCGCCGAGCCGTTCTTCGCCCAGCTCGACGACCGCCTGCCCGATCTCACCGGCCTGCGGTTCGCGGTATTCGGCCTCGGCGACAGCGTCTACGACGACACCTTCAACCGCGGCGGGGAGATCTGCGCCGAGAAGTTCGCGGGCCTCGGCGCCACCCAGGTCGGCGAGCACGCCCGGTACGACGCCTCCACCCCGATCCGACCCCGGGACCAGGCGGTCGAATGGGCCCGCACATTGCCGATCGGCACCCTGACCAGCGCCTGAGCCAGGCGTGGAGAGGCTAACCTTCGTCATCGCGGCCGGTATACACCCCAGCGAGCAAGCGGCACAACGGTTTACACTGCAATCAACGCGTGGTCCAGCCCGCCGCGCGAGCCGACCGTGAGGTGACACAACATGGTAGCCGGAGCCCGGGAACGTCAAGAGCCCTCGACGGAGCATCCCGAACTGGATGCTCTGCCCGAATGGCCACTCGACACGATCGCGGTGCTGGTGACGAGCGATCCCCTACCGCACGCCATTCCGGTGTCGTGGCCGGTGCGCGCCGGTGACCGCCGAATCCTGCTGAGCCTCAAATCCGATCGCGGATCGCTGGCCCGGCTGCGCAAGCGACCGGATGTCGCGCTGCTGATCCTCGGCGGCGGCAATGTGGCGCTGTGCGCCCGCGGGATCGCGCGGGTGGTGGCCGATCCGCTGCCCGAAGCCGACGACTACGTGGCCGTCGCCATCGATGTCGAGGTGATCGACGACCATCGCCAGTCCGCGTTCGAGGTCGCCGCCGGAATTCAGCGCCAGGTGCTCGACGAGTCCGAACTGAAGTACCTCGAATCGCGTGTCGCGACGCTGCGCGCGATGGCCGAGAACCAGAATTGATCCCATGATCGCTGCTTTTTCGGTCGCCCCGCTCGGCACCGGTGAGGATGTCGGGCGCGCCGTCGCCGAGGCCGTGCGCGTTGTGCGCGCCAGCGGCCTGCCCAACGAGACGACCGCCATGTTCACCTCGATCGAGGGCGAATGGGACGAGGTGATGGCCGTGATCAAGCGGGCCACCGATGCCGTCATGGCCGTCTCTCCGCGCTGCAGCCTGGTGATCAAGGCGGACATCCGGCCGGGGGTGACCGACGGTCTCAGCTCGAAGGTGGAGAGCGTGGAGCGCTACCTCGCCGAGGGGTGAGCCGCCGGGTCTCGATGGGGACCGTGCCGTGCGGCGTCGGCCCGGGCGACGTGTGACCGCTCAGCGGGCATCCGCGGCCAGACCGAATCCGAGCGCGATCAGCACGGCCGCCAGTGCGCGTTCGACTCGCTGGCGAATTCCACTGCGGCGCAGCCAGTTTCCCGCCCGATCGGCGGCGAGCACGACGCCGACGCACCAAGCGGAGTCGATCACCAGCTGGATGACCGCCAGGATCAGCACGGTCGGCAGGACCGGGCCGGAGTCCGGCAGGAACTGCGGCAGGATCGTCAGGCCGAACACCGCCGCCTTGGGGTTGGCGGCGATCGAGATCAGCGACGCCTTGAATGCCGCCACCGGAGTACGCCCGGACGGCAGCACCTTCGTCATGGCCGCGCCGAAACCGTCGTCGCGCCGCGCACCCCGCCACGCCTGCACCCCGAGCCAGATCAGTACCAGCGCGCCGACGATGTGCACGGCGGTGTTCATCACCTGATTCGCGATGAGCAGCGCCGACAGCCCCGCACCACCGGCGAGCGTCCAGCCGAAGACCCCGATCTCGTTGCCCGCCACCGCCGCCAGCCCCGCCGCGCGCCCATCGCGCACCGACCGCTGCAGAAACAACGCGGTGGCCGGGCCGGGCAGTGCGGCCAGCACCAGGCATGCGATCAGGAACTGCGGCAAGACGGAAACCCAGTGCGGCATCCCCCGATCCTGACACGCCGCCGCACGGCCGACCACCGAATTTAACCCCGCGAACCCGAGTGCGCATCAACCCTTCTCGCACCCCGCGGTCACTCCCGCACCTCGCTCTCCGGACCGATCGTCAGGGCGGACCGCCTACCCCCGCGAGCGCCGTGGCCACCACCGCGTCGGCGTACTGCTCGGTGAGCGGGGCCGTGCCGAACAGCCACCGGTGTTGCAGTGGGCCCCAGATCAGGTCGATCGCGACCTCCAGGTCCGCATCGGGCCGCAGCTGGCCGATGTTCTGCGCCGAGCGCAGCCGACGGAGCTTGGCCTCCCGTAGCGGGATGTCCAGGCGCTCGCGGAAGGCGGCGGCCAGGTCGGGATCGCGAAGCATCTCGGCGGTGAGGGCCCGCATGGGATCGCTGAGGCGGGGGTCGTTCAGTTCGGCGACCGTGGCGCGCAGCACCGTCCGGAGGTCGGCGGCCAGATCGCCGGTGTCGGGGAGGTCGATGGTGCCGTCGGCGTCGGCGTGGTCGCCCTCGGCCGCGGTCTCGCTCAGGCTCAGCAGCGCGTCGAGCAGGACCGCCCCCTTCGAGGGCCACCACCGGTAGATCGTCTGCTTACCCGCGCCGGCGCGTGCCGCGATCGCGTCGATGGACACCCGGGGATATCCGACCTCGAGGGTCAGGTCCCACGCCGCGTCGAGGATGGCGCGGCGGGTGACCTGATTGCGGCGCGCCGCCACCGGAGACTTCGCGCGCGCCGCACCGTCGGGAGCCTGGGCCTGCTGCGACTTCGTCATAACAACCAGAATAGCGCGAGACGAGACGATTCGTCTTGCGAAAATCTCCATCCTTCAGTACCGTCTTCAACACAAGACGAGACGGATCGTCTCGTAGAGAAATTGGAGGCGCCACGTGACCACCCCTGCATCGACCACCAGCCCTCGTCCCGCCGCGGGTTCGCGCGTCTGGTTCATCACGGGCGCCAGCCGCGGCCTCGGCCGGGCGTTCACCGAGGCCGCGCTCGCCGCCGGCGATCGGGTGGCGGCGGCCGCCCGCAATGTCGAGCCGCTCGCATCGCTCGCCGCCGACCATCCCGACCGGCTGCTGACCCTGCCCCTGGATGTCACCGATCGTGCCGCCGTGCACACTGCGGTCGCGACGACGGTCGACCGTTTCGGCGGGCTCGACGTCGTGGTGAACAACGCCGGATATCTGGCGATGGGCATGATCGAGGAGTTCACCGAGGAGCAGGCCCGCGCCCAACTGGAGACCAACTTCTTCGGGCCGCTGTGGGTGAGCCAAGCGGTGCTGCCGCATCTGCGGGCCGGAGGGTCCGGGCACATCGTGCAGATCTCCAGCGTCGGCGCGCTCGCCGGAGCGCCGCTGACCGGCATGTACGGCGCCAGCAAGCGGGCCCTGGAGGGTATGAGCGAGGCCCTGGCGGGCGAGGCCGCCGCATTCGGCGTCAAGGTCACCGTCGTCCAGCCCGGCGGCTACTGGACCGGCCTGTACACCACCGGCCTGACCGCAACGGAACCGCTGGACGCCTATGCCCCGCTGCGCGCCGAGCTCGAGAAGCAGTACGCCGAGGGATCGATCGACAGCCTCCCCGAGCTGGCCGCCCGTGCCCTGATGACGATCGTCGACAGCGACAACCCACCGGCCCGGCTCGCACTCGGCAGCTTCACCTACGACCTGGCCGCCACGGTCGCCGAGCAGCATCGGGCCGAGTACGCGGCATGGGAATCGGTCAGCCGCGCCGCCGAGGAGGCCGCTCCGATGCCCGAGGGTTACCTCTCATGACGAAAGTTCCGCTCCTGCGGGGCCCGTGCTACCCGCCGAGAGCGCCCAGTGCCTGCATCATGCCCAGGCCGTCGGAGACGACCCAGTACTCGGCGAGCCGCCCGTTCTCGATGCGGAAGATGTCCTGGCCGCTGAAGGCGATCCGGGTACCGGACGGCACGGTCGCACCGGGAATACCCTCCCGGTAGGACCCGTGGAAGGTCCAGCGGGCGGCGACCATGTCGCCGCCGATCACCGGCCCGACATCCAGGGTGTTCTCGATATCGTCGAAGTACCCGTAGGACTGCTCGATCTGCTCGACGACCCCCTTCGGGCCGTGCACATCCAGTGACGGCCAGTGGCCCACGAAGCCGGGCGTGAAGATCTCCTCCACATCGGTGTAGTCGCGGTACCACACCCCGAACAACCAGCGGTGATAAAGCGTATCGATATCCATACCGCCATTTTGCGTACATGTACGCAATAGTCAAGCGGTCCCGGTCAGCGCATGCACCAGAAGCGCGAGATCCGCGGCGAAATGATCGCGCCGATCCGGAGCGGTCCAGTACTCGCGCAAAGCGGCCAGCGTCGGATGCTCGCCCGGGTCGGCACCGGCCGGAACGCTGACCTGATACTGCTCCCGGCCGGGCGGGTGCACGGTCGCGGCGCGCTGCCGAAGATCACCGAGCGTGAATGCCCAGACGATCCGGTTGGCCGTCGCGGCCTGGTCCAGCGTGAGGCCCGATGCCTGCCATGCGTCGTAGATCGCCTCGAGCAACCAGACGATCGACGGCGCCATCAGGTCGCCGCGGGCCAGCACGTCCACGATCCAGGGTCGCGCCGCCAGCTGATCGTGCTGCCACGTCAGCAACGCCACCAGCCGCTCCCGCGGATCTTCGGGCAAGTCGGGCCGCGGCAACTCGCCGACGACCCGATCCAGCAACAGAATCAGCAGTTCGTCCTTGCTCCCGACGTGCCGGTACAGGCTCATCGGCGCGGCCTCCAACGCATCGGCAACCCGCCGCATCGTCAGCGCCCGATCCCCCTCCCGGCCAACGATCTCCAACGCCGTCTCGACAATCCGCTCCCGCGACAGCCGCGCAGGCCGCCCCCGCCGCACCGCCCCGGCCGCGCGCCTTCCCCTCGTGCCACCCTCACTCACAACCAGCAGTCTGGCAGCTCACAACCACACAATCCCCCAACACCCACATGGCGATCCCACGAACAACCCAGCATGTGTACACGGCACGTGTACACTTTTGTCATGGCCGAGATCAGCATCCGCGAACTGCGGGCCAACCTCGCCCGCTACATCAACGACGCTCAGGACGGCGATGAGGTGATCATCCTTCGTGATGGGAAGCCCGCCGCCGCCCTCGTACCGTTGGAGATGGTGGAAGCGTTCGATGCCGCCGAAGACGAAATGCTCGCCCGCACCGCGCGGCAAAGGCTGGCAGAGAATGAACCGACCGTGTCCATGGCCGAAGTGATCGCTGATCTCTTCGGGGATCGGAAGTGAAGTACACCTTCGAATTCGACCCCGCCGCACGGCGCGAACTCCGCACGATAGACCTGACCGATGCACGCCGCATCCTGCTCGCGATCACCGCGCTCGGCGACGACCCGTACGCGCCGGATCTGGACGTGAAGAAGCTTTCCGGCGACGACGGGCTGTACCGATTGCGGGTGGGCCGTTTTCGAGTTGTCTATCGCATCGATAACGGCCGACTGGTGATTCTGGTGGTTGCGGTGGGCCGGCGCCGGGACATCTACCGCGGCTTGTAACTGTTTTCGGCGGATTCAGTTCGGCCAGTGCGTGTTCCAGTCGGCGGCGGTGAGGGGTGTGCGCTCGCCGCGGGCGGATTCGGCCGCGTCCTCGGCGGCGCGGATCTGGGCGGCGAAGGCCAGGGTTGCCTTGCGTAGGCGCTCTTCGGCGCTGTCGTCGCCGCCCAGGTGCACCACCCGGAGTTCGTCGGGGATCAGGTTTTCGGGCAGGCCCGCCTTCAGGCTGCGGGTGCGGATCTTTTCCGCCAGGGCCAGGGCCGGTTGGGCCATGGCGATGCCGTCGAGGCAGGAGCGGCGGGCCTTCTCGCTGGTTTTCCGTTCCTCCCAGGCACTTTCCTGGGCGGCGATCTTCTCCTCGACACTCGCGCCGGGGTCGATTCCGCCATCGAGCAGATGGGGGCTGCGGTGGGTCAGCTTCGCCACCAGCGCGGCGGCCACGTCGTCGACGGTGAATTCGCCTGCGGCCTCGGCGATCCGGGAGTGGAACAAGACCTGCAGCAGCAGGTCGCCCAGCTCCTCCCGGATGGTCTCCACATCGCCGTGCTGGATGGCGTCGAGCAGCTCGTAGGTCTCCTCCAGCAGGTACGGCCGCAGCGAGTCGTGGGTCTGGGTGACCTCCCAGCCGCCGAAACTCCACAGCCGGTCCATCACCTCGACCGCCTCGGCGAGGCCGTGCGCCAGTCGCGCCGAATCCGCGGCGGCGGGATCGGCGCCGTTACCCGCACTCATCGCGCCGCCATCACCTCGGTGGCGACGCGCAGATCGACTGTGCCCTGGGGCTTTCCGTCCAGCGCCAGCAGCAGATCGGCGACGAACTGCAGCACCTGCACATCCCGCACCCGCGCCGCGCCGACGCTGTCCTCCACCCGCGGCAGCGGCAGCTGCACGATCGAGGTGGTGGGCCGGTAGGTGGCATTGGGGTACAGGCGCTTGAGCCGCAACTGTTTCGAATCGGGCAGCTGGATCGGCGAGATCTTCAGCGTGGTGCCGGTGACACCCACCTCGGCGATGCCGTACTCGCGGCACAGCAGCCGGAGCTTGGCCACCGACACCAAACGGCCGACCTCCACCGGCAGCGGTCCGTAGCGGTCGACCAGCTCCTCGACCACCCCGGCCAGGCCCGAATCGTCCTGGGCGGCGGCGAGTTTCCGGTACGCCTCCAGGCGCAGCCGGTCGCTGGCGATGTAGTCCGGCGGGATGTGCGCGTCCACCGGCAGGTCGATGCGCACCTCCTTGATCTCCTCGTCGGTGGTGATCGGCCGGCCGTCGGCGGCGGCGCGGTACGCCTCCACGGCCTCCCCGACCAGCCGGACGTAGAGGTCGAAACCGACCCCGGCCACATGTCCGGACTGTTCGGCACCGAGCACGTTGCCCGCGCCGCGGATCTCGAGGTCCTTCATCGCCACCGCCATACCGGCGCCCAGATCGGAGTTCTGGGAGATGGTCGCCAGGCGGTCGTAGGCGGTTTCGGTGAGCGGCTTCTCCGGCGGGTACAGGAAGTAGGAGTATCCGCGCTCGCGACTGCGGCCCACCCGCCCGCGCAGCTGGTGCAGTTGCGACAGGCCCAGCGCGTCGGCGCGCTCCACGATCAGCGTGTTGGCGTTGGAGATGTCCAGCCCCGTCTCGATGATGGTGGTACACACCAGCACGTCGTATTCGCGCTCCCAGAAGCCCTGCACCGTCTTCTCCAGCCGGTCCTCGTTCATCTGGCCGTGCGCGACCACCACCCGGGCCTCGGGCACCAGCTCACGAATGTGCCTGGCGGCCTTGTCGATCGACGACACCCGATTGTGCACGTAGAACACCTGGCCGTCGCGCAGCAGCTCGCGGCGGATCGCGGCGGCGACCTGCTTGTCGTTGTAGGAGCCGACGTAGGTGAGCACCGGATGGCGCTCCTCGGGCGGGGTGAGGATGGTCGACATCTCGCGGATGCCCGCCAGGCTCATCTCCAGGGTGCGCGGAATCGGGGTGGCCGACATGGTCAGCACGTCGACGTGGGTGCGCAGCGCCTTGATGTGCTCCTTGTGCTCGACGCCGAACCGCTGCTCCTCGTCGATGATGACCAGGCCGAGCTCCTTCCACCGGATCCCGGTCTGCAGCAGGCGGTGCGTGCCGACGACGATGTCGACGTCGCCGGAGGCCATGCCCTCCAGCACCTCTCGCGATTCGCCCGGATCGGTGAAGCGCGACAGGCCCTTCACCGTCACCGGGAATCCGCCGACCCGTTCGAGGAAGGTCTGCAGATGCTGCTGCGCCAGCAGCGTCGTCGGCACCAGGACCGCGACCTGCTTACCGTCCTGCACCGCCTTGAACGCCGCCCGCACCGCGATCTCGGTCTTGCCGTAGCCGACGTCGCCGCAGATGACGCGGTCCATCGGGACCGCCTTCTCCATATCGGACTTCACCTCGGCGATGGCGGTCAGCTGGTCGACGGTCTCGGTGAAGGCGAACGCGTCCTCCATCTCCTGCTGCCACGGCGTGTCGGGGCCGAAGGCGTGGCCGGGGGCGGCCTGCCGGGCCGCGTACAGCTGCACCAGCTCGGTGGCGATCTCCCGAACCGCTTTGCGCGCCTTGCGTTTCGTATTCGCCCAGTCGGAGCCGCCCAGCTTCGAGAGGCCGGGCATCTCGCCGCCCACGTACCGCGACAGTTGATCCAGCGAGTCCATCGGCACGTACAGCCGGTCCCCCGGCTGCCCGCGCTTACCGGGCGCGTACTCGATCACCAGGTACTCGCGGCGCGCCCCGCCGACGGTGCGCTCGATCATCTCCACGAACCGGCCGATGCCGTGCTGATCGTGCACCACCAGATCGCCCGCGGACAGCGCCAGCGGGTCCACCTGGTTGCGGCGGCGCGCGGGCAGCTTCTTGCCCTCGGCGGGTGCGGTGACCCGGTTGCCGGTGAGGTCGGATTCGGCGACGACGACGAGCTTGGCGTCGTCGAACACGATGCCGTCGTGCAGCGATCCGCACAGCACCCCGACCAGCCCGGGCACCGGCTCGGCGCCCGGATCCAGCGCGGCCGCGGGCACCTCGGCGTCGGCGAGACGCTCCTGGATGCGCTGCGCCGTACCGTGTCCGGCGACGACGATCACGGCGCGGCCGCCGGTGGACACGTGGGCGCGCAGCGAGGCGAATACCGTCGCCACCAGCTCCTCCGAGCCGCGGGCGGCGGGCGCGGCGAGCACCGGCAGCACCACCTCGGCGGGATCGTCGGCGGCCAGCGGGCTCAGTGTCCACCACGGCAGGTCGCGGGCGTCCGCGCTCGCGTGGATCACGTCCAGCCCTCGGTAGGACGAGGCCGCCAGGTCCAGGCCGTGCGCTCCCAGCGGCGCCGCGCCGCCGAACGAGGCCGCGGTCCACGACGCCTCCAGGAACTCCTGCCCGGTGCGGACCAGGTCGGCGGCGCGGGTGCGGACCTTCTCCGGATCACACAGCAGCACATGGGTTTGCGGCGGCAGCACCTCGGTGAGCAGCTGCAGGCCCTCCGGCCGCAGCACCGGCAGCAGCGCCTCCATGCCCTCGACCGGAATGCCCTGGGAGAGCTTCTCCAGCATCTCGACCAGCGCCGCGTCGGCCGGGTTCTCCGCGGCCACCTCGGAGGCCCGCAACCGCAGGTCGTCGGTCAGCAGCAGCTCCCGGCACGGTTGCGCCACAACGACATCCACCTCGACCTCGGGCAGCGACCGCTGGTCGGCCACCGAGAACGGGCGCAGCTCGGTGACCTCGTCGCCCCAGAACTCCACGCGCACCGGGTGGTCGGCGGTCGGCGGGAAGAGGTCGAGAATGCCGCCGCGCACGGCGAATTCGCCGCGCTTGCCGACCATGTCGACCCGCTCGTAGGCGAATTCCACCAGGCGCGTAATGATGTCCTCAAAGCTTTCCCCGGCACGCATTTGGCCGGGGTCCGAGCCGACCTGCAGCGCGATCGGCTCGATATCGCCGAGCCCGGCCGCCATCGGCTGCATCAGCGAGCGCACCGTGGTCACCACCACGCGCAGCGGCTCCGGCTGCACCGGATCTTCCGGATGCGCCAGCCTGCGCAGCACCTGCAACCGGCGGCCGACCGTATCCGCGCTCGGCGACAGCCGCTCGTGCGGCAGCGTCTCCCACGACGGGAACAGCGCCACGCCGTCGCCGAGGATCTCGCTCAGCTCGACGGTCAGATCATCGGCCTCGCGCCCCGTCGCCGTCACCACCACCAGCGGCCGCTGCCCGGCGATCGTCGCGGCCACGAACGGCCGCACCGCCGACGGCGCCACCAACTGCACGGGCGACCGCCCGATCAGGTCCTCGACCTGCGACAGTGCGACGTCGGCACCGGCCACCGCGGCCAGTCCCGCAAGAGGTGGGCGATGGGTGGGCATGAGGCAGACTCCTGGCGCAGATCAGCGAAGTAGGGCGGCCAACCGAGTCTAGCCATCCCCTCCGACAACCCTCCCGACCCGGTCACTCCCGCTGGCAGTGCGGCCAGAAGCTCAGCAAATCACGGCACGTAGCGGCGTAATCGGCGCGCCGCGAACTCCCGGAAGTACGCCACCTTCTCGTCCGGGACGATCGACGGCAGCAGGAAGTACCACACGCGTTCCATGCGGGTGGCCATCTGATCGATGGAGTCGGTGCCGACGGCGGTGATGTGCACGCCGGAGGACATCTCCTGCAGCAGCAGGCCGATGGTGTCGGGCTCCAGATCCGGCTTCAGGTCGCCCTGCGCGATGGCCCGCTCGGCCAGCAACCGGTGCGTCTCACCCCAGGTCTTGGCGATGTTCTCGCCGCTCGCCCCGCGGTAGTCGCCGATCTGGTGGGTGAGCTTGAGCATGGCGCCCACCATCGGATCGTTCATGGTGAGGTCGGCGACCACGTAGGTGATGCCGATGCTCGCCTCGAGCGCGGGCACCCGGGGATCGAAGAATCCCTGGCAGGCGCTCACCAGCCGCTCGTTGCCCTGATCCACCACGGCGCGCGCCAGCTCCTCCTTGGAGCCGAAGTGAAAGTACAAGGCGCCCTTGGTCACATTGGACTGCGCGATAATCTCGCTCAGGCTCGCATTCGCATAACCGAGCCGCAGGAAGACATCGGCCGCGCCCGCAAGAACGGAATCGCGAGTGATCTCCGCACGCGCTTGCCTAGCCATCAGATCCGCCTGTCATCAAACCAGCCATCCTGAAGTAGACCGACATCCCGAAGTAGACCGACAACACAGCTCGAACAGCACTCGAAGGATGGGTGAACCGTACCACCCGACCGGCCCGAGTCTGTGGAATCGAGCATTCGGACCAGCCTCCTTCGCAAATTTTGGGTTAACCGTCCAGTTCTTCCCCCCGAGTCGGCGCGTCGCCCGCCCGAGGCCGCGTCGCCCGCCCGAGGCCGCGGCGCGCGCCTAGGTCGCTGTCCCGCTGGGCCATTCGGAGGCCAGTTGCGGTTCGGCCTCCAGGTGGGTGAGACCGTTCCAGCACAGGTTCACCAGGTGCGCGGCGACCACCTCCTTGGAGGGCTGCCGCTCGTCCAGCCACCAGGTCGCGGCCGTCGCCACCATCCCGACCAGCGCCTGCGCGTAGAGCGTGGCGAGGCTCGTGTCGAAGCCGCGCCGTTCGAAATCACCGCCGAGAATATGGGCCACCTGATTGACCGCCTCGTTCAACAGGCTCGAGTAGGTGCCCACGGCGGCCGAGACCGGTTGGTCGCGCATCAGGATGCGGAAGCCGTCCGTGCGCTCCTCCATGTAGGTCAGCAACGCCAGTGCCACCTGTTCCAGACGCACCCGGGAGCGGTTCTGCGTGAGCGAGGAGGTGATCATGTCCAGCAGCGTCGACATCTCCCGGTCGACGACCACGGCGTACAGGCCCTCCTTGCCCCCGAAGTGTTCGTACACAACGGGTTTGGAGACCTGGGCGCGCTGGGCGATCTCCTCGATGGAGGTGGCGTCGTAGCCGCGCTCGGCGAACAGCGCGCGGCCGATCTCGATCAGCTGCTGGCGGCGCTGGGTTCCGGTCATGCGGGGGCGCGGTGCCCGACTCGCCTCGCTCATCCCGCCGCCTCCCTGCGAATCCCGTCCCGATCGACCGATAACTCTTCCAGACGTCTCGCCCGCCGCAACTCCGGGTGGCGGTTCCCGGCCATCGGGCGGAGTGGAGCGGTTCGACGTAACGGCCTCGGCATGCGAGGATCATTCCCGCGTGCCGTGGCGCAGCGATGGATCCGAGGGGTCCGCCGGTGCGATAATCCGCCGTAGTGTAATGGCAGCACCACTGATTTTGGTTCAGTTAGTCCAGGTTCGAGTCCTGGCGGCGGAGCTCGGGGGCGCGGTGATCGAGACAGGCCGACCCGGCGACTATGGTCGGTCGGCAGCGTCCGAAAGGACCAGTGTCCGACAGGACCGAGGACAGCCCACACGAGGACAGGCAGCCGAGGGAGATCCATGCCACAGCAGACCGCCGTCGTCGTTCTCGCCGCCGGTGCCGGAACTCGAATGCGGTCGAAGACCCCGAAGGTGCTGCATTCGCTGGCCGGACGCAGCATGCTCGCACACGCGTTGCATGCGGCGAACGAGATCGACCCCTCCTACCTGATCACCGTGATCGGACACGATCGCGAGCAGGTGGGCGCGGCGATGAATTCCGTTGCGGCGGAACTCGGTCGCGAGATCACGCCGGCGGTGCAGGAGCAGCAGCTGGGCACCGGGCACGCGGTGCAGTGCGCGCTGGGAGCGCTGCCGGAGGGATTCGCCGGGGATCTGCTGGTCACCTCCGCCGATGTCCCGCTGCTGGACGGCGACACGCTGTCCGCGCTGCTCGCCGAGCATCGCAGCTATCCGGAACCCTCCGCGGTGACCGTGCTGACCTTCGAACCCGACGACCCGAACGGCTACGGCCGCATCGTCCGCGACGCCGACGGCCGCATGCTCGAGATCGTCGAACACGCCGACGCGACGCCCGAGCAGGCGGCCCTCACCGAGGTCAATTCCGGCGTCTATGTATTCGACGCGACCGTGCTGCGCACCATGATCGGCCGCCTCACCACGGCCAACGCCCAGCACGAGCTGTACCTGACCGACGTGCTGAAGCTGGCGCGCCAGGCCGGGAACCCGGTGCACGGCGCGCGGCTGGTCGACTCCGCCAAGGTGACCGGGGTCAACGACCGGGTGCAGATGGCCGACGCGGCCCGGATCTTCAATCGCTACATCCTGGAACGGCACATGCGAGCCGGGGTCACCGTCATCGATCCGGCCACCACCTGGGTGGACGCCGGGGTGCGGATCGGCCGCGACGCCACACTGCGCCCGGGAGTGCAGCTGCTGGGGAACACGGTTATCGGCGAGGACGCCGAGATCGGCCCCGATTCCACGCTCACCGATGTGGTGGTCGGCGACGGGGCGGCCGTGGTGCGCACGCACGGCCAGGGCGCGACCATCGGCCCGGGCGCGAACATCGGCCCCTTCGCCTATCTGCGGCCGGGGACCATCGTCGGCACGTCCGGCAAGCTCGGAGCCTTCGTCGAAACCAAGAACGCCACCGTCGGCGCGCACACGAAGGTCCCGCACCTGACCTACGTCGGCGACGCGACCATCGGTGAGCACAGCAACATCGGCGCGTCGAGCGTTTTCGTCAATTACGACGGGGTGAACAAGCACCATACGGTCATCGGCTCGCACGTGAAGACGGGCAGCGACAATATGTTCGTCGCACCTGTGACGGTCGGTGACGGAGCCTATACCGGAGCAGGTACTGTGCTGCGTAGAAACGTCCCCCCGGGCGCACTGGCGGTGTCGGGCGGGGCACAGCGCAATATCGAGGGCTGGGTGCAGCGGAACCGACCCGGGACCGCTGCGGCGCAGGCGGCGGCGGACGCAAACGCGGCCAATGACACGGCGAGTCAAGCAATCGAGCAAAAGGATGGCAACAAAGAGTGACCGCGTTCTCGACCGATAACCACAAGAACCTGATGCTGTTCTCGGGGCGCGCCCACCCCGAGTTGTCCGAGCAGGTTGCGAAGGAACTCGACGTTCCCATCACCCCGCAAACCGCCCGCGATTTTGCCAACGGAGAGACGTTCGTCCGGTTCGAGGAATCGGTGCGCGGCTCGGACGCCTTTGTGCTGCAGAGCTTCCCAGCCCCGCTGAACGAATGGCTGATGGAGCATCTCATCATGCTCGACGCGCTCAAGCGCGGCTCCGCCAAGCGCATCACGTCGGTGCTGCCGTTCTATCCCTATGCCCGGCAGGACAAGAAGCACCGCGGCCGCGAGCCCATCTCCGCCCGCCTGGTCGCCGACCTGCTCAAGACCGCGGGCGCGGATCGGATCATCACCGTCGATCTGCACACCGACCAGATCCAGGGCTTCTTCGACGGCCCGGTCGATCACATGCACGCGCTGGTGCAGCTGTCGGAGTACGTGCGCCAGCACTACACGCTCGACAACATCACCGTCGTCTCGCCGGACGCGGGCCGCGTGAAGGTCGCCGAGAAGTGGGCCGACTCGCTGGGCGGCGCCCCGGTGGCGTTCATCCACAAGACCCGCGACCCGCTGGTGCCCAACCAGGTCAAGTCGCATCGCCCCGTCGGTGACGTGGACGGCCGCACCTGCATCCTGATCGACGACATGATCGACACCGGCGGCACCATCGCCGAGGCCGTGCGCGTGCTGCGCGAGGCCGGCGCCGGTGACGTCGTCATCGCCGCCACCCACGGCGTGCTGTCCAACCCGGCGGCCGAGCGGCTGTCGGCGTGCGGCGCCCGGGAAGTGATCGTCACCAACACCCTGCCGATCACCGAGGACAAGAAGTTCCCCTCGCTGACGGTGCTGACGATCGCCCCGCTGCTGGCCCGCACCATCCGCGAGGTCTTCGAAAACGGGTCGGTGACCGGCCTGTTCAACGGCTCCGCCTAGATTTTCACCGACAGCGCCCCGTTGGTCCCTGAGTTCGGGACCGACGGGGCGCTGCCGTTTGCTCGTGAGCCCGATCGCCGCCGGTCCGGAGCGTCTGCCCTCCACTTCCTGCGCGATCGGCGGTAGCGTTGTAGGTAGTTCACGGTGGTTTGCTACCGGTGAGCTGGCCTGCGAGAGAGGTGGGCACCATGGCCGACGGACCCGACGACGACAACCGGTTGATGGACGAGGTGTTCGAGATGGGCGACGACGAGCGCGAGAACCTGGACTACGACATGGGCGAGGACGACCAGGCCGACGAGGTTCGCGAGTACGAGCGCTACATCACCGACCCGCCCGACGACCTGGTCATCCGCTACCACGAGAACGAGGACACCGGCCGCCTGGGCATCGCCAGCGAGCTCGACCAGGAGTGGACGCGCCGCCGCCACCGCGACGAGGAGCGCGCGGAGGACGAGCGCCCGGCCGAGGTGGCCGCCATCGAGGTCCGCAACGAGCCCAAGGACTGAGTGGCCCGGCAAAAAGCACGCCGGGACATGAAGAGAAGGGGACGCAGGGTTAGGTTTGACCCATGAGCACGTTCGCGGGGTTCCCGGTTGCGGGGCTGGACTTCTACGAGGATCTCGAGGCCGATAATTCGAAGGCGTTCTGGAGCGCCAACAAGCATGTCTACGAGCAGGCCGTGAAGGAGCCCATGGCGGCGCTGGTGGCCGAGCTGGAGGCCGACTTCGGCCCGGCCAAGATCTTCCGGCCGTACCGTGACGTGCGATTCTCCAAGGACAAGACGCCGTACAAGAACCACCAGGGTGCGGTCGTGCACACCGCGCAGGGTGCGGGCTGGTACGTCCAGATCGGCGCGCCGGGTCTGTTCGTCGCCGGTGGGCTGTACGGAGGTTCCCCGGAACAGCTTGCGCGCCTGCGCAGCACCATCGATGACGAGGTGCGCGGGGTGGAGCTGGAGAAGATCCTCGCCAAGGTGACGAGGTCGGGCTACACCCTCGGTGGCGAGAAGCTCAAGACCCGCCCCAAGGGCTACCCCGCCGACCACCCGCGCATCGACCTGCTCCGGCACAAATCGCTGGTGGTCAGCAAGGAGTTCGGCGCCCCCGACTGGCTGGAGACGCCGCGCGCGGCGAAGGAGATCCGCAAGTCCTGGGAGACCATGCGCCCGATCGTCGAGTGGCTGGGCGCGGTGGTGGGAGAACTCAGTCGCTGACGGATTCAGCGACGGGCTGCCAGGACCAGGGCGAAGCGGTCGTCGGGATCGGTCCACACCTGTTCGGTGTCGAACCCGGCGGCGTTCAGTTCCGCTGTGAGGCCGTCGATCCGGAACTTGGCGGAGATCTCCGTGCGCATCTGCTCACCGGCGTCGAAATGCACCGTGAGATCGAGATCGGCGACCGTGGCGGTCATCCCGCGGGTGGCCTCCAGACGCATTTCGATCCACTCGTTCTCCGCGTCCCACAGCGCCACGTGCCGGAAGCCGTCCGGATCGAAGTCGGCGCGCAGCCGGGAGTTCAACACGTGCAGCACATTCCGGTTGAACTCGGCGGTCACTCCGGCGGCGTCGTCGTAGGCCGGCACCAGCACGTCGGGAGAGATCACCAGGCCCGCGCCGAGCAGCAACTGCTCCCCCGGTTCGAGCACCTCCTGGATGCCGGACAGGAACTCGGCGCGCTCGGCCGGGACCAGATTGCCGAGCGTGCCGCCCAGGAAGGCGATCATGCGGCGGCCGCCGCGGGGCAGGTTGTGCAGGGTGTCGGTGAAGTCGCTGACCACGCCGTGCACGGCCAGTCCGGGGAACTCCACGCCGACCTGTTCGGCGGCGCCGCGCAGCGCCGAAACCGAGACATCCTGCGGAACATAGGTTTTCAGCGGGCCTCCACTGCTCAGCGCGTCGAGCAGCAGCCTGGTCTTGGCGGCCGAGCCCGCCCCCAGCTCGACCAGCACCTCGGCCTGGGCGATGCGGGCGATCTCGCCGACCACCCGCTCCAGTAGGGCGCGCTCGGTCCGGGTCGGGTAGTACTCGGGCAGCTGCGTGATGGCTTCGAACAGCTCGCTGCCCCGGGCGTCGTAGAACCACTTGGGCGGCAGCCACTTCGGTGTCGAGGACAGGCCGAGCCGGGCGTCCGACCGCAGCGCCGCGGTGAGGTCGTCGTCGGTCAGGTGGATCTCCAGCGTCGGTGCGGTCATGAACGCGCCCTTTCGGATTCATCGGATTGCAGAGAATCGACGGCCAGGTGACCGGGTCGCGCGGTCACCAGCTGCCGGTCCGCGATGGCCTGCCAGCGCGGATCGTCGTCGTAGGGTTCGGAGGCCACCACCGCCACGTCGTCGGTGACCAGCACCGACAACGAGTGGTAAACGATTGTGGCCCACAGGGTTTCGCCATCGCCGAGCAGCAGGTTCAGGCGTGCCCGGGGCGCGCGGGTCAGCACGGCGCGCGCCAGCAGGCGTAAGGCGGTCGCGGGATCTGCCTGTCGCACAAGCGCTTCTGGCGTGAGTGCGACATCGTCGACCGCCGAAGAACTCGAGCTACGCCAGGCAGCCGTAGCACTGCTCGCCGAATCGTCTGTCTTCCGCTGCGCCCACGTCGGCTGGCTCCACCTCGCAGGGCCAACGTCACTTTCGACCACGTCGCCAGAATCGGTCGGCAAACCCGGTGATTCGAGTAGTCCGCGCAGGATCTCCCACAACACGGCGGAATCGGTGGCGGATTCGGCGTCCAGCAGTGTGGGTGTTCCGAATTCGGCGGCCACGTCGGTGAGCACGCGCTTCCAGTCCGGGACGACGCCGTTGTGGCTGAATGCCCAGCGGCCGTGGGTGAACGGGGCGCACGCGGTGCGCTCCACGGGCATACCGACTGTCGCCGATCGCACCGCACCCAGCACGGCCGTGGACCGCAGCTGCGGCAGCACCTCCTCGACGGCCGGGTCGGTCCAGATCGGTGCCGGATTCCGGTATCGAGAGGCCATCACACCAGTACGCCCGGTCGTGTGAGTCGCGCCGTTGGTTCCGGACAGTTCCCCCCGGCGGTCGCGTGCCCCCGGGTCGCGAACGGCATCCGCTGGAACCGCCACCGGCACCCACCACGCGACGCCGAATCCGTCGGCGTTGATCGTCCCGCCCCCGCGCATCTCCCGGGGCGCCCAGGACTGGGCGCGCAAGGAATGTGTTCCGCGGGTGAGGATATCGCCGACGGGGACGGGCGGGCCGAGGTAGCCGAGATGGCGGCACATCAGCGCTCGTCCGGGCGGAGGTCGCGGGCCAGGCGGAAACCGGAGAAGATCTGGCGGCGGATCGGATGGTCCCAATTGCGGAAGGTGCCGCGGCACGCGACCGGATCCGTGCCGAAGGAGCCGCCGCGCAGCATCTTGTAGTCGCCGCCGAAGAACACCTCGGAGTACTCGCGGTACGGGAACGCCTCGAAACCCGGGTAGGCCTCGAAACCGGAAGCGGTCCACTCCCAGACGTCGCCGATCAGCTGATGCACGCCCGCCGGGGACGCACCCGCCGGATACGCGCCGACATCGGCCGGTTCCAGATGTCGCTGGCCGAGATTCGCCGTGGCCTCGGTGGGATCGGCGTCGCCCCAGGGGTAGCGACGGGTCCGCCCGGCCTCCGGATCGAACCGCGCCGCCTTCTCCCATTCGGCCTCGGTGGGCAGGCGCTTACCGGCCCAGGCGGCGAAGGCCTCGGCCTCGAACCAGCACACGTGCACCACGGGCTGCTGCGGCCGGACCGGTTCCATCGTCCCGAAAACCCGTCGCCACCACCGATTTCCACCATCTCGCTGCCAGAACTGCGGCGCGCCGAGATCCGCCTCGCGCCGATGCGCCCACCCGCGCTCGGACCACAGCTCGGGCCGCTCGTAGCCGCCGTCCTCGATGAACTCCTGATACCGCGCATTCGTCACCGGTGCGGCATCGATCGCGAATCCGGGCACATGCACCGGATGCGCGGGGCGCTCGTTGTCCAGCGCCCACGGATCGGTCGACGTCCCCATCGTGAATTCGCCTGCGGGAATCACGACTTCGCCGGACACGGCGATCGGTGCCGTCGGCGTCGGCGCCGCGGACAGCACCGCCGCACCGGTCCGCAGCTGATGGGTGGCCAGCATGGTCTCGTCGTGTTGCTGCTCGTGCTGGGCGATCATTCCGAACGCGAAGCCGCCGTCGACCAGCCGTGCGCCCCGCAATGCGCTGTGCGACAGCACATCCCACACCTTCAACCGCACGGAGCCCACATATCCACGCGCCTCGTCGGGGGTCAGGAGCGGGAGCGCGGGCCGATCCGCCCGGGGATGCCGGAACGCGTCGTAGAGGTGATCGATATCGGCGCGCACCGGTTCCCGGCCGCCGACATCGCGCACCAGCCACAGCTCCTCCTGGTTGCCGATATGCGCCAGATCCCACACCAGCGGGCTCATCAGTCGCGAATGCTGCGCCACCAGCTCCGCCTCGTCGATGCAGTCGGTCAGCGCGGCCGTGCGCGCCCGCGACCGCATGAGCACCTCCGCGATCTGCTCGCGCAGCCGCTCGGTTTCGGCGCGGTCGGTGCCGGTGAGTTGAACAGTCATGAGAGAGCTCCGAATTCGTCGAGCCGTACTGTGTAGTGCCTGGGCCGCATCAATCGCCGCAGGCGGCGGCTTCGCCCGTGGGCATGCACCCCTTGCGACATCGGTCCGCGGCCGCGTGCAGTTCGTCGGCCGCCTCCGGCGTCGCGGCGTGCGCGGCGGCCAGCGTGAGGAGATCGACTGCGGCCGAACGGATCTGCGGATCGGCCAGGCCGCCGCGTGCCGCCTCCAGCCACTGCCCCGCGACCGGGGCCGTCACCCGGGTGGCCTCGGCGACCACGGCCGGTGTCGACATCAACGCGTCGAGGGCGTGAATCGGCACGCTCCAGCTCTCGCCAGGCTGCGCGTCGAGATAGCGCACCTCGAGATGCCCCGAGGCCCGCACCGGCGGGAACATCGTGCTGAGGTGGTAGTCGAGATCGGCCTCCTCGGGGCGGCGCCCGACCTCCTCGTCGAGGGCGCCGCACAGCCAGTCGGCGAAGGTGGCGCCGGGCGGTGCGGCCCAGTCGCCCTCGCCGTCGGTCCGGCGCACGCACAGCAGCGGCACGTCCAGCGCCCAGCGCGAGTATTCGGTCACCGGATCGGACCAGTGCTGCACCGATGGGCGGGTGCGCGCGTGATCGAGCCGCAGCCAGGCCCGCATGCGCTGCGAGGCCCACGCGCCGGTGGGCGCACCGTGCAGGTCCGGCGAACAGGCGAAGGCCGCCAGCAGCGCCGGGCCGATGGCGTAGAGCGCGGTCCAGCGGGCCGCCACCTCGGCCCGGTCGGCGCCCGCGTCGACACTCACCTGCGTCGCGGCGGTATTGCACATCATGAGTCGGCCGAACGGCCCGATGCCGTCGAAACAGCGCTCCATGGCCTGGTAGCGCGGCAGCTGCAGCACGCGCGACGGACGTCGAGCGGCATCGGCGGCGGCCGAGACGGTGCGAATGGAATGGGTGTGGAGCAACTTCTCCAGGTGCCGCGCATCGTCGCGCAGGTGCTCACACAATTCGGAAGCGGCCCCGAACGGGGCGCTGGAAAGTTCGATCTGACCACCGGGTTCGACGGTGACCCGGCTGCCCCCTGGCAGCGGCAGAGCCGGAGAATCGGGGGCGACGGACCGCGGCGCGTACGGTCCGAGGGCATCCGCGAGCACCGATAGCTCGGGACGCGCGCCCGGCGCCGAAGACCCACCCTGCGCGGTGAGCCACTCCAGTTCGGCGCCGATCAGCGTCGGTGGGCCCTGTTTGAAGCAGACACCACCGACGTAGGCCTCGGCCACCGCCCGGGACGAGAAGCCGGCGCCCGCGCCGATCGGGGCTCTTACCGCCATGACTGCCATGCCAACCGCCTTCCGCCGACCCGAACCAGAATAATGGGGGCTACCGACAAGTAGTCTGAAAAATTTGTGACGGTCCCCCTACCACCACCCCCTACCAGGGCAAACATCAATCCCTCCGCGGCGTCTTCTATCGTCGGTGAGGTGCTGGACCAGACTCGCCTCCGCGCCGACATCCCCGCCTACGACGACGCCGCCCGGCCGTCACCGGTATTCCTCGACAGTGCCGGATCGTCGCTGCCGCCCCGGATCGTGGTCGACACGGTGGTCGATCACCTGCGCCGCGAGGCCGAGATCGGCGGCTACCGGGCGGCCGCCGAACGACTGGACGATCTGCACGCCGTCAAGTCCGCGATCGGTTCCCTCGTCAACGCCGACCCGTCGGGGATCGCCTTGAGCGACAGCGCAACCCGGTCCTGGGCCGACTTCTTCTATTCGATTCCGCTGTCCGCCGGTGACCGCATCCTGGTGTCGGGCGCGGATTACGCCAGCAATGCCATCGCCGCGCTGCAGCGCGCCCGCGCCACGGGAGCGGTGGTGGAGGCCATCCCCAGCGACGGGACCGGGCAGATCGATCTCGACGCCCTCGCCGGACTGGTCGACGAGCGGGTGAAGTTGGTGTCGCTGCTGCACGCGCCGACCAACGGCGGCCTGGTCAACCCGGTCGCCGAGGCCACCCGGATCGCACACCGCGTGGGCGCGATGGTGCTGCTGGACGCCTGCCAGTCGGTGGGACAGATTCCGATCGATGTCGCCGCGCTCGACGTCGACGCGCTGTCGGCGACCGGCCGCAAGTGGCTGCGCGGGCCGCGCGGCACCGGATTCCTTTATGTGCGACCGGAATTGGCCGCGACGATGGAGCCCGCGCGCCTGGATCTGCACAGTGCGCAATGGACCGGGCCGCAGGAATACCGCCTGACGCCCGACGCCACCCGCTTCGAGTTCTGGGAGCACGATGTCGCCGCACGCCTGGGCCTCGGCGCCGCCGTGCGATATCTGCTCGAGCTGGGCCCCGCGAATGTCTACGCCGGGGTCGCGGCCAATGCCGGGCACCTGCGCAAGACGCTGCCGCAGGTGCCCGGCGTGACCGTGCGGGACATCGGCACCCTGCACAGCGGCATCGTGTCGTTCACCGTGGACGACGTGCCGCCGACCGAGGTCCGAGATCGCCTGCGCGACCAGGACATCACCGTCACGGTCAGCCACCGCGGCTCCACCCTGCTCGACATGACCTCGCGCGGTCTCGACGCGGTGGTCCGCGCCTCGCCGCACTGCTTCGTCACCACCGACGAACTGGACCGCTTCGTCGACGCCGTCGCCGCCCTGAGCCCCGGCCACCGCTCATGACCGGCCTCTACCACGTGTGTTTCGCCGTGCCCGAGCTCGAGCGGGCGATGGCCGACATGACGGCGAGCGTCGGCATGGGCTGGCGGGAGATTCGTCGAGATCGCGTCGGGGAGTGGGACTTCCGCATCGTGTTCTCCGCGGGCGACCCACCGTATGTCGAGCTCATCGAGGCCGGGCCGGGCAGCCCGTGGGATCCGTCCGCCGGGCCGCACTTCCATCACCTGGGATTCTGGACCACGTCGATCACCGCCGGTTCCGGGCGACTCGAGCGGCAGGGCTTCCCGGTCGACTTCTCCGGCTGCCCCTACGGCCGGTCGTTCGCCTACCACCGGGTCGACAGCATCGGCGCCCGCATCGAACTGGTGGACGCCGCCCGCCAACCCGACTTCCTCGACGGCCTCCCCATGCCCGCGATCCCCGAGGATTGACCCGTGTCGTGAACCCCGGGGCCGCGCGGGCCGTAGTCGCAGTGTGGGGTCGAGTGGGGCCCGCCCACGCTCCCGCTCGGCTCCGCTCGCGGGTATTGCGTCCGAGGGGAGTCGATCGTGAGCCTGTTCACCGACGAGATGTACGCGACCGCGCGGCGCACCGCCCGCGGACTGGTCACCGGAGAGCCGGACGCGCCGCGGCGGCAGGGCTGGGGCGAGGTGCACCGGATCGCCCGGCGCATGGCGGGCGGGCTGGCGCGGGCCGGTATCGGCCACGGCGACGCGGTCGGGGTGCTGGCCGGGATGCCGGTCGACATCGCGCCCGCCTGCCAGGCGATCTGGATGCGCGGCGCATCGATCACCATGCTGCATCAGCCCACGCCGCGCACCGACCTGATGCGGTGGGCGCAGGACACCGAGACCGTGCTGCACATGATCCGCGCCCGGGCGGTCGTGCTGGGCGCACCGTTCGACGCGGCCGCACCGCTGCTGGTCGAGCGCGGCATCACCGTCGTGCCCGTCGGCGACCTGCACGGCGGCCCAGACACCGATCCGCTGCCGACCACCGAATCCGATATCGCGTTGCAGCAGTTGACCTCCGGATCCACCGGCTCCCCCAAGGCGGTGCGGATCACGCACGAGAACTTCCGCACCAACGCCTACGCCATGTTCGATCGGGTGAAGTTCCAGCTCGACCATGACGTGATGGTGAGCTGGCTGCCGCTGTTCCACGATATGGGCATGGTCGGATTCCTCAGCGTGCCCATGCAATTCGGCGCCGAGGTGGTGTGCGTGACCCCGCTGGACTTCCTGCACCGCCCGCTGCTGTGGGCCGAGCTGATCACCAAGTACCGCGGAACGGTCACCGCCGCACCGAATTTCGCCTACGCGCTGCTGGCCCGCAGACTGAACCAGGCCGACGACGGGGCGGTCGACCTGCGCAGCGTGCGCTACATGTGGAACGGCGCGGAACCGGTCGACCCCGACACCATGGATACGCTCGCCGCGGCCGGACAGCGCTTCGGCCTCGCCGCGACGGCCGTCACCCCCGTGTACGGCATGGCGGAAACCACACTGGCGGTGTCGATTCCGGATCCCGGCCACGGCATGGTGCTCGACATCGTGGACGCCGACCTGCTGGAGGCGCTGGGCAAGGCCGTACCCGTCCACGATCCGCGCGCCCATCGCGGGGCGGTGCGGCGGCTGCCCACGCTCGGCTACCTGGTGGACGAGCTCGAGGGCCGGGTGGTCGACGGCGAACGGACGCCGCTGCCGACCCGGAGCGTCGGGGTGATCGAGGTCCGCGGTCGCGCGGTCACCTCCGGATATGTGACCGTCGAGGGCTTCCGGCCCGCCCTGGACGAGGCGGGCTGGTTCGACACCGGAGACATCGGCTACTTCACCGACGAGGGACTGATCGTGGTGTGCGGTCGCATCAAGGACGTCATCATCATGGGCGGCCGCAATATCTTCCCCACCGATATCGAGCGAGCCGCCTTGCGCGTCAAGGGAGTTCGCCCGGGCAATGCCGTCGCGGTCCGTCTCGACGCCGGGCAGCAGCGCGAAAGCTTCGCGGTCGTGGTGGAGAGCAACGACCACCAGAATCCAGCCGAGGTCCACCGCATCGAACACGACATCGTGCACGCGGTGTTCTCGGAGGTCGGCGCCCGGCCCCGCAGCGTGACCGTCCTCGGCCCGGGCGCCCTCCCGAAGACGTCGTCCGGCAAGCTGCGGCGCTCGGCCACCGCCGTACGACCCTGAAAGTCGTTCAGTGCAACTGGTTCTGCGCCGGTTCCAGGCCGACGCGCAGGAGGAGTTCGACCGCGTCGGCGGCCTGTTCGACGCACACCGGGAGTTCCTTGCGTTCCACCGAGGAGAACGGCTTCAGCACGAAGTCGGCCGGGTCCTGGCGGCCGGGCGGGCGGCCGATGCCGAACCGCACCCGCAGATAGTCCTTGGTGGTCAGGGAGCTGGAGACGGAACGCAATCCGTTGTGGCCGCCCTCGCCGCCGCCGCGCTTGAGGCGGATCGTGCCGAACGGCAGATCGAGCTCGTCGTGGATGGCGATCACCTCGGTGGGCGGCACCGAGAAGAACCGGGCCAGGGCCGCGACCGGACGGCCGGAGACGTTCATATACGAGCGCGGCTTGGCGATCAGCACCTTGCGCCCGTCCAGCCGGGCCTCCAGCAGATCGGCGCCCGACTTCTTGTGCACGGTGAACCGGCCGCCGATGCGCGCGGCGAGCACATCGGCGACCATGAAACCGACATTGTGCCGGGTGCGCTCGTATTCGGCACCGGGGTTACCCAGCCCGACCACGAGCGCCGGCTGATTCGGCTCGGTCATCGAAAACCGTTGGGTGACTGTCTTATTCGGCGCTCTCGCCCTCGGCGGCGGCCTCTTCCTCGCCCTCACCCTCACCCTCGGCCTCGGCGGCCGGGGCGGTGATGATGTTGACGATCAAGGTCTCCGGATCGCCGGACAGGGTGACGCCCTTCGGCAGCGCGATCTCACCCGCGGTGATCTGGGTACCGGCCTCGATGCCCTCGACCGAAACCTCGATCTCCTCGGGGATGTTCAGCGCGTCGGCCTCGATGGACAGCGTGGTGGCGTCCTGGGTGACCAGGGTGCCCGCGGCGGCGTCGCCGGTCAGCACGACGTGCACGTCGGCGACGACCTTCTCGCCCTTCTTGATGGTCAGCAGGTCGGCATGCTCGATGTAGCGGCGGATCGGGTGCACCACAACGGACTTGGTCAGCGCGAGCTGCTTCTTGCCGTCGATCTCCAGGCTCAGCACCGCGTTGGCGCCGTGCTGGCGAAGGATGGCGGCGAACGCCTGCGCGTCGACCGAGAGGTGCTGCGGGGCCGCGCCGTGGCCGTACAGCACGGCGGGCACATTGCCGGCCCGGCGGGTGCGGCGCGCGGCGCCCTTGCCGAACTCGGTGCGGACGGTGGCTTCGAGAAGGCTGGCGTCGGACATGACTGATGAACTCCTACGGCTCTCCGGGCGGTCTACGTGCTGCCAGGGGCTGATCCTGGCTGAGGTCTGCTCGTCGGGCGAAGACCGAACGAGGACGGCCGGAAGCCGGGCCACGTCGATCACGGTGTGCACAAGGACTCACCCTCGCCGAGACAACCCGAAGAGATTAGCACGCAGGCGACACGCCTCCGCATCGGGCCTCCCCCTGGCATTTCCGGCGCGCCGGATTTACGAAGGAAGGGAGCATCGAGGGGCCCGGAAGCCGGTCGAGTACCCTGGAACGGTTGCCCCGTCCTGCCAAGAGGAGCTCTCCCCCGTGAATTCCCCTGCTGCCAGTGCGCCCGCGTCCGGGTTGGCCGAAGAGGTGGCGCGGCGGCGCACATTCGCGGTGATCTCGCACCCCGACGCGGGTAAATCCACGCTCACCGAGGCCCTGGCGCTGCATGCCAAGAAGATCGCCGAGGCGGGCGCCATCCACGGCAAGTCCGGCCGCCGCTCGACGGTCTCGGACTGGATGGAGATGGAGAAGGCCCGCGGCATCTCGGTGAGTTCGACCGCGCTGCAGTTCGAATACGACGGGTGCGTGATCAATCTCGTCGACACCCCCGGCCACTCGGACTTCTCCGAGGACACCTACCGGGTGCTGACCGCCGTCGACGCCGCGGTCATGCTCATCGACGCCGCCAAGGGCCTCGAGCCGCAGACGCTGAAGCTGTTCCAGGTGTGCCGCCACCGCGGCATCCCGGTCATCACCGTGATCAACAAGTGGGACCGCCCGGGCCGCGCGCCGCTGGAGCTGCTCGACGAGATCAACGAGCGGATCGGCCTCATCCCCACCCCGCTGTTCCTGCCCGTCGGGATCGCGGGCGACTTCCGCGGCCTGCTGCGCCGCGGCGACGAGGGGGCGGCCACCGAATACGTGCACTTCACCCGCACCGCGGGCGGTGCCACCATCGCACCCGAGGAGTCCTACGGCCCCGAGCAGGCCGCCGAGCGCGAGGGCGAGGTGTGGACCACCGCCGCCGAGGAGAGCGAACTGCTCTCGGCCACCGGCCAGGACCACGATCAAGAGATGTTCCTGGCCGGGCAGACCTCGCCGGTCATCTACGCCTCGGCCATGCTGAACTTCGGCGTGCGCCAGCTGCTGGACACCCTGGTCGCGCTGGCGCCCGCACCCGGCCCGCGCGCCGACGTCGACGGCACCCCGCGCGAACCGGGCGACCCGTTCAGCGCGGTCGTGTTCAAGGTGCAGGCGGGCATGGACACCGCCCATCGCGACCGGCTGGCCTTCATGCGGATCGTGTCCGGCGAATTCGAGCGCGGCATGGTCGTCACCCACGCGCAGACCGGGCGGCCCTTCGCGACCAAGTACGCGCTGACCGTGTTCGGCCGCGAACGCGCCACCGTCGACACCGCCTACCCGGGCGATGTGGTCGGCCTGGTGAACGCGACCGCGCTCGCGCCGGGCCACACCCTGTTCGTGGACAAGAAGGTGCAGTTCCCGCCGATCCCGTCGTTCGCGCCCGAGCATTTCGCCACGCTGCGCGCCCGCAGCGCCGGCAAGTACAAGCAGTTCCGCAAGGCGATCGACCAGCTGGACTCGGAGGGCGTGGTGCAGGTGCTGCGCAACGACACCCGCGGTGACGCCTCCCCCGTGCTGGCCGCGGTCGGTCCGATGCAGTTCGAGGTGGTCACCGCCCGCATGCAGGCGGAGTTCAACGTCGAGACCCAGCTCGACTTCCTGCCGTACCAGTTGGCCCGCCGCACCGACGCCGCGTCGGCGCCCGAGCTGGACCGCCAGCGCGGAGTCGAGGTCTTCACCCGCACCGACGGCGCGATCCTGGCCCTGTTCAGCGACAAGTGGCGGTTCCAGTACATCCAGAAGGAGATGTCGGAGCTGACATTGGAGCCTTTGGTCGCGGCCACCGACTGAATTCAGCCCATGGTTTCGGCGGCGTCCGGAGGCGGGCCTTCGGAATCCGGTGCCATGCCCGGCTCGCGAGCGATCAATCCCCAGCGGCTCGAGGTCAACCGCAGGCTGGGGAGATCCGACAGCGACAGCACCACCTCGTAGGTGCGTTCGTAGCCGGTGTGGGCGATGCGCCAATTGCCGTCGTCGCACTTCACGTACTGGTCGTTGTAGAACGCGGCCCCGCGCAGCAGCATGTTGTGGGCGGGGATGAGCACGGTGTCGGCCAGGTACCAGGTGCCGGTCGCGCTGTCGCCGTCGACGTCGATCTCGGGATGGTCACAGCGGTGTTCGGTGATCACGTGCGGGCCGAGCGTGTTGCGCATGAACGCCAGGAACGCGTCGCGCGATTCGAACTGCAGGTACTCGCTGTAGGTCGCCGTCGCCTCGGGAATCAAGGTGTCTGCGAAGTCGTCCCAGGACTTGGTGTCGAGTGCCCGCAGATAGCGGAACTTCAGCCGGCTGATCGCGGAGACGGCATCGGTGTCCATACCTCCACAATCCCATCCGTTGTGCCGGAACTGCGCGGATCGGGAAATTTGTATCGGATTGCTATCGGAAGCGTTACGACCCGTTGATACTGAAGCAGGTCTTGCAGAAGTCCTCGCCGAACTCGGTCAGGCGCAGGCTCTTTCGCACGATCTTGGGCACCCGACCGGCCTGTTTGAGCGCCGATTCCACCACCGGCTGCACCTCGAGCACCATGTAGCGGCTCAGCACCACCGGATCGTCGGAGGTCACCAGCAGCCCGAGCCGGTTGAGGTTGATCAGGTACAGCCGGGCGCGGTCGGGGTAGCGCACGCCCGACTGCTCCGGCACCGAGGTCAGGTCGCCCGACACCAGCTCCGAGCCGATGCCCAGCGGCCGGTTGGTGCGCACATCCACCGAAGGCTGCGGGCCGTTGAGCGCCATGAAGCGCAGGATGCGGGCCTCGTCCGGGGCGATCTGATCGAGGATGCGGTCGTAGGCCGGGTGCACGTCCTCGGTGAAGTAGACGTCCGCCGACCGGGCCAGCAGCGCCTCGCCGCGGCGGCGCAGGTCGTCGAGGCTGGCGGACCGGACGTATCCGCCGGGGATGGGCTGCGGGGCGTGGCCGTTGTTGGTCGGCACATAGCTGACGATCTCGCGGACCGAACCCTCGGTGACGCCGAGGATATTGCGGGCCACCGACTGCAGGGCCGCGCCCGCCCGCTCCGCGATATCCGCGGAAGACTCGCCGTTGATGGCGGCCTGCGTGATCTCCTTGGTGACCTCGTAGGTGGTGCCGACCGCCCACTGCCCGCCGCGCACGGCGGTGCCGGCGGCCAGCCCGGCCGCGCGGAAGACGCCTCGGATCAGGCGGGCCTCGTTGCTGATCTGCCGCTGCTCCACATCCGAGCTGCGTTCCACGGCGCGGGAACCGGGTCGGACCACATCCTGTCCGGTCCTGTCGTCTGCCACGTGCTTCTCCGAATATGCCTAGGTGAGCGGGAGTCCGTTCATATTATTGCCGCCGCTGTGGTGGTGGTCATTCTTCAGGTACCCGATGTCCGATGCGACATTCCGGGCAGCCTATGTGACCGAAGTCTCCCACCTCCGGCCGCTGTGGACCAGATCCCCCTCGAATTGGACCCAATTCCTGAATCCACAGTAAGGTCCCCCCAGCCGACGGGTACGTTGAGGCGGCGGTCACCGGTTTGGGGTCGGCAGGAGGGTGTCGTGCTTGACAGTGTTTTTCATATCCACCCGACCTTATTGCTCGAACTGATCACCATCCCCCTGTTCACCGGCATCATCGGCTACATCACCAACTGGACCGGCGTACTGATGCTGTTCAAGCCGATTCATTTCCACGGTTTCCGGGTGCCGGGCCTGCGCTGGCTGTTTCCCTACCTGCCCAAGCGAATTCAGGTGCTGCCGCTGCTGCAGTACGACGGCCGGACCGGCTGGCAGGGCATCGTGCCCTCGCGCGCGGACAAGATGGCGTCGATCGCCGTCGACAAGGGCCTGTCCAAGCTGGGCAGCGTCGCCGACTTCTATCGGGAGCTGGAGCCCGACGCGCTCGCCGAACATCTCACCGCCCTCGCCGAGGAGCAGATTCGCGACATCGTCGAGGACATCGCGATCCGCGAGCACCCGCAGCTCTGGTACAACCTGCCCACGCAGATCCGGGAGATGGTGCACGAGCGGGTCCGCCAGCAGCTGCCCGACGTCCTGCGCGAACTGACCCAGGAGCTCGGCAACAACATCGAGCAGCTGATCGACGTCAAGTCGATGGTGATCCGCTATTTCCAGTCGCGGCCGCAGCTGCTGAACATGGTGTTCCAGGTGCTGGGCGCCAAGGAGCTGCGGTTCATGCAGAACTTCGGCTTCTACTTCGGCGCGCCGATGGGCGCGGTGCTGGTCGCCATCCTGCATCTGACGCATTGGCCGACGATGGTGGTGCTGCCGGTGGGCGGGGTGATCATCGGCTGGGTGGTGAACTGGATCGGCATCAATCTGATCTTCGCTCCGGCCTATCCGAAGTGGTGGTGCCCCTGGCGGCAGGGCCTGCTGATCAAACGGCAGCCGGAGATCACCGAGGGGTACGCGGATCTGGTGGCGAGCCAGGTCATGACCGTCGCCAACGTCGGGGACGAGTTGCTCAACGGGCCGCGATCGGATCGCACCATGCAGATCCTCGAGGACACGCTGCGCCCGGCGACCGATCGGGCATTGGGTCCGGCGCGCGGGGCGTTGAAGTTCATGATCGGCAGCCGCGATTACGAGACGCTGCAGACCCGCTTCGCCGACGAGGCCAAGAGCCTGGCGCCGGTCGCGTTCGCCGATCCGGCGTTCAACGCGCAGCAGAGCAAGAATGTCAGCCAGTACATCGCCAAGCAGATGGCGGCGCTGCCGCCGCCGGACTTCGTGGACATGCTGCGTTCCGCGATCAAACAGGACGAGTGGCTTTTGTTCCTGCACGGCGGTGTGCTGGGCCTGTTCGCCGGTTACGCTCATATCCTGATCTTCGGAACGGCGATTGCGACGCAATGGATATGACGGAACCGGACTCCGGCGACGATGCCGAGTATTCCACCACCGAACTGGTGCCACGTCCGGCCGCCGAGCTGGCCGTCACCGCCGAGACCCCTACCCCGCGAGGGCATTCCACGGTGCGCACCGCGACCGGCGTGATGCGGGTGGCGCTGTCGGCGGTCACCGAGGCGACGGCGTGGGGTGTCGGCACCGCGCTCGGCGTCGCCGACACGGTCGTGCGGGGCAGCATGGCCGGGCGGCCGCCCCACCACGTGCTGTCGGAAGCCGGTGAGCAGGTGCGGGATTCGGTGCGGCGCGCCCTCGGCATTCCCCCGCCGCCGGGCGGCAGCCCGGTCGCCGAATCCGCGCCGAGTCTGCGCGAACGCGGCGCCGAGCTGCTGCGGATGTCGGCGAGCGTGCACGAGGGCGACGGCGATCATCCGGCCTTCGCGCGCATACTCTCCGATCTCGCACCCGACGAGGCGCGCATCCTGCGATTCCTGTACCTGGACGGTGCGCAACCGGCGCTGGACGTCCGCACCGGACGCCCGCTGAGCCCGGGGGCGCAGCGAATCGAGCCGGGGCTCAACATGATCGGCGAGGATGCCGCGGTGCGCTTCCCGGACCGGGTCGACTCCTACCTCACCAACCTGCGGAGGCTGGGCCTGGTCGAGTCGATCCGCGACCCGCTCGACAATCCGGCCCGCTATCAGCTCCTCGAGTCCCAGCCCGAGGTGCGCCGACTACTGAAGCGCTCGAGCTTCGGCACCAAGATCATCTACCGCAGCATCGCCCTGACCAGGTTCGGCACGGATTTCGTCCGCACCTGCCTGCCGGTGCCGCATCTGGACCAGGCGCTGTGAGCTATCCGACCTCGTCGGCCAGCTCCATCCAGCGCTCCTCGGTCGACTCCTTCTCCGCCTGGACCTGTTTCAGCTCGGCGCCGAGGGTTACCAGTCTGTCGGGGTCGGTGGCGGCCTCGGCGAGGGCCGCGTGCAGCTTGGCCTCGCGGTCGGTCAGCTTCTCCAGGGCCCGTTCGAGTCGGCCGAACTCCTTGCGGGCGGCGCGGTAGGCGGCCGAATCCGTCGCGGGGGCGGCCTGATTCGCCGATCCGTTCGTGGCGGGACGCTGGGCCGAGGCGCTGAGCGCGGCGCGCTTGCGCAGGTATTCCTCGATGCCGCCGGGCAGGTTGGTGAGCTTGCCGTCGCCGAACAGCGCCCAGGTGGAATCGCAGATGCGCTCGATCAGGTAGCGGTCGTGGCTGATCACCACGAGGGTGCCGGGCCAGCCGTCGAGCAGATCCTCGAGCTGCTGCAGGGTGTCGATGTCGAGGTCGTTGGTGGGCTCGTCGAGCAGCAGCACGTTCGGCTCGCTCATCAGGATGCGGGTCAGCTGCAGGCGGCGGCGCTCGCCACCGGACAGGTCCCGCACCGGCGTGCGCTGTTTGGCGGGCGTGAAGCCGAGCCGCTCGGCCAGCTGACCGGCGGAGATCTCCTTGTCGCCCAGCATGGTTCGCTCGGCGATATCGGAAACCGCCTCCAGCACACGCATATCCGTGGGCAGGTCGTCGAGTTCCTGGCGCAGCCAGCCGATCCGCACGGTCTGGCCCTGAATCCGCTTGCCGGAGGCCGGTTCCACCTCACCCGCCAGCGCACGCAACAGGGTGGTCTTGCCGGAGCCGTTCACGCCGACCAGGCCGACGCGCTCGCCGGGCGCCAGCCGCCAGGTGAGGTCGCGCGCCAATTCGCGGGGCCCGGCCGTCAGGGTGACGTCCTCCAGCTCGATCACCACGCGGCCCAACCGCTTTCGCGCGAACGATGCCAGTTGCACGGTGTCGCGCGGCGCGGGGACGTCGGCGATCAGTGCCTCGGCGGCCTCCACCCGGTAGCGCGGTTTCGAGGTGCGTGCCTGCGGGCCGCGGCGCAGCCAGGCCAGCTCCTTGCGGGCCAGATTGCGGCGGCGGGCCTCGCTGGCATCGGCCTGCCGCCCGCGCTCGGCGCGGGCGAAGATCCAGTCGTTGTAGCCGCCCTCGTAGCTCTCGACCTTGCCGCCCACGACCTCCCAGGTGCGGGTCGCGACGGTATCGAGGAACCAGCGATCGTGGGTCACCACCACCAGCGCGCTGCGGCGGGACAGCAGATGGTCGGCCAGCCACTGCACGCCCTCGACGTCCAGGTGGTTCGTCGGCTCGTCCAGCACCAGCACGTCCAGCTCGCGGACCAGGGCCGCGGCCAGCGCCACCCGGCGCCGCTCGCCGCCGGAGAGGTTCGCCACCGGCGCGTCCATGCCCAGGTCGGCGATGCCGATACCCTCGAGCACGGTGCGAATGCGCGGGTTGGCGGCCCACTCGTGTTCGGCGACGCCGTCGGTGCGCGCGTCGTCGGCCAGCCCGGCCAGCACCACCTCGCCGACCTTCGCGCCCTCGGGGAGCACGCCGCGCTGGGTCACCACCGCCATACGCAGATCGCCGCGGCGGCTCACGCGGCCTCCGTCCGGTTGCTCGATTCCGGTCAGCACCTCCAGCAGCGTGGTCTTGCCACCGCCGTTGAGGCCCACCACCCCGATCCGCTCCCCCTCCTGCACACCGAGGGAAACGTCGTCCAGCAGCGGCGTGATGCCGAAGCTCTTGTGGACTTGTTCGAGATTGATCAGGTTGGCCATGAATCCTTCTGTGTGCTGCGCCGGTGATTACCGAAGGCAAGCGTACCGATCAGGATCTCGGTGCCGACGAGGTCATGCTCTACCGAGCGGCGTCAGGCGTGGGACGGGGTATCGCCGATGATGCGGGCGCCGGGGACCGGGCCCGCGGCGGTGCGCACGCTGCGGCTGACGCCCGCCCCGGACAGTTCCGCGGCGACCGCGACCGCGGACTCCTCGCCCTCGCACAGGAACGCGCAGGTGGGCCCGGAGCCCGAGACGATTCCGGCGAGTGCGCCCGCGGTGACCCCTGCGCGCAGGGTGCGGCGCAGCTCCGGCTTCAGCGACAGCGCCGCCGCCTGCAGGTCGTTGCCCAGCAGCGGGGCCAGCAGCTGAGGGTCTCCGGAGGCCAGTGCCTGCAGCAGCTGCTGCGGTTCGCCCAGGCGCGGCGGGTCGCCCTGCTCGCGCAGGCGGTCCAGCTCCCGGTACACCCCGGGGGTGGACAGGCCGCCCTTCGCCAGCGCCAGCACCCAGTGAAAGCTGTTGCGGGACAACACCGGCAGCAGCTTCTCGCCGCGGCCGCGCCCGAGGGCGGTGCCGCCGAACAGCGAGAACGGCACGTCGCTGCCGAGTTCGGCGGCTATCGCCGCCAGCTCGTCGCGCGACAGGCGCAGATCCCACAGCTCGTTCAGCCCGACCAGCGCCGCCGCCGCGTCGGCACTGCCGCCGGCCATCCCGCCCGCCACCGGGATCCCCTTGCGGATCGAGATCTCGACCAGCGGCGCCCGCCCGGCCAGGTGCGCCAGCCGCACCGCGGCCTTGGACACCAGATTCGTCCGATCGGTCGGCACCTCCGCGGCGCCCTCGCCACTGACCCGTACCGTCAGCGAGGCCGACGGCGCGATCTCCACGTCGTCGCTCAGCGACAGGGCCTGGAATACCGTGGTCAGCTCGTGGTACCCGTCTTCACGCAGATCTCCCACCCCGAGGTGCAGATTCACCTTCGAGGGCGCCCGCACGACCACGGGACTGGGCACAACTGAAAGCACGAGCTCCAAGCGTAATGCGCCGGGGTGACAACTGTCGCCACGGAGGCGGCCGACACGATCCGGTGGCCCGGATCACTTGCGCAAGGTACCCATGGGGGGTATGTTCTTTCTTGTTGGGGCGATACCCCCACACCGTATTAGATGACATCGAAGGAGTCGATCATGGCGACCAGCACCTACACCGTCACCGGCATGACCTGCGGCCACTGCGTCGGATCGGTGCAGAAGGAGATCGGCAAGATCGACGGAGTCACCAGCGTCGACGTGGACCTCGCGAGCGGTCGGGTCCAGGTGGAGTCCGCCGCGCCGGTCGCGGACGCCGACGTCGTCGCCGCCGTCGACGAGGCGGGATATCAGGTGGCGAGCTGATGAACGACAGGCTGAGGTTCGCCGCCTTCGGCGGCGGCCTGGTCGTGCTGTTCGGGGCCGCGCTCGGCATCGGAGCCCTGGTGGGCGATCCGTCCGGGCCGGCCCCCGGGCACGGCGACACGCACTCCACCCCGACCGCCGAGACCGGCCTGGACGCCGCCCGCGACGGCTACGCCCTCACCGAGATCTCCGCCCCGACCGAGCCGAATCAGCCTGGCGCCCTGCGGTTCCGGGTCACGCGGCCGGACGGCGCGGCGGTCACCGCCTTCGACCCGCAGCACGACAAGGACCTGCACCTGATCGTGGTGCGGTCCGACGCGAGCCAGTACCGGCACGTACATCCGGTCATGGCGGCCGACGGCACCTGGTCCATCGATTGGAAGTGGGCCGAGCCCGGGACCTACCGGGTCTTCGCCGACTTCGTCCCCGCCGGTGGGCCGGATCTCACCCTGAGCCGCACGGTGCGGGTGGCGGGCCCGGCGGCCGACAAGCCGCTGCCGCCCGTGTCACGCACCGCGGAGGTGGACGGCTATCGAGTCACCCGCACCGGCGACCTGACCACCGCGGGCGGCGAGCTGAAATTCACCGTCACCCGCGACGGCAAGCCGGTCACCGATCTGCAGCCCTACCTGGGCGCCTACGGGCACCTGGTGGCACTGCGCACGAGCGACCTCGCCTACCTGCACGTACACCCGCAGGGCGAGGTCGGCAAGACCCCTGCCGGGCCCGACGTGGCATTCCACGCCCAGGCACCCACCGCGGGCACGTACCGTCTGTATCTGGACTTCCAGCACGGAGGTTCGGTACACACCGCGGAATTCACCGAAGCGACACCCACATCCGCCCCCACCTCGGGCGCCGGACATCACGAAGGAGGGCACTCATGAGCATCCCTGCCACCGCGCAGTCGATCGAGCTGGATATCGGCGGCATGACGTGCGCCTCCTGCGCGGCGCGAATCGAGAAGAAGCTCAACAGGATCGACGGCGTGAGCGCCACCGTGAACTACGCCACCGAGAAGGCGAAGGTCAACTTCCCGGAATCGGTGACCTCGGCCCAGCTGATCGACACGGTGGTCGATACCGGCTACAGCGCGCAGGTGCACGAGACCGCGCCGGTAGCCCCGACGGCCGATAGCGCTGCGCCGGAACAGGATTCGACACCGGGCCCGATCGCACAACTGCGGCACCGGCTGCTGGTCAGCCTGGCCCTGGCGATCCCGGTGGTCGCCATGGGCATGATCCCGGCGCTGCAATTCGACAACTGGCAGTGGCTGTCGCTGACGCTCACGGCGCCCATCGTGGTGTGGGGCGGGGCGAGCTTCCACCGTGCCGCGTGGGTCAACGCCAAGCACGGCGCCGCGACCATGGACACCCTGATCTCGCTGGGCAGCCTGTCGGCCTTCGCCTGGTCGGTGTACGCGCTGTTCTTCGGCGACGCCGGAATGCCCGGAATGAAGCACGCTTTCAGCCTCGCCATTGCGCGCACCGACTCCGCGTCCGCGCTGTACTTCGAGGTCACGGCCGTGGTAATCGTCGCCATCCTGGCCGGGCGCTACTTCGAGACGCGATCCAAGGACAAGGCCGGTTCGGCGCTGCGGGCACTGCTCGAGCTCGGCGCCAAGGATGTGGCGGTACTGCGCGACGGCGTCGAAACCCGTATTCCGGTAGGCGAATTGCGGGTCGGCACGGAGTTCCTGGTGCGGCCCGGCGAGAAGGTCGCCACCGACGGCGTTGTGGTGAGCGGCAATTCGGCGCTCGACATGAGCATGCTGACCGGCGAGCCCGTACCCGTGGAGGTGGGGCCCGGGGATCAGGTCGTCGGTGCGACGGTGAACGCGGGCGGCATGCTGACCGTGCGCGCCACCCGCGTGGGCTCCGACACCCAGCTGGCCCAGATGGCCAAGCTGGTGGAGGACGCGCAGAGCGGCAAGGCACCCGTGCAGCGGCTCGCCGATCAGGTGTCGGGGACCTTCGTCCCGATCGTCATCGCGATCTCCGTTGCGGCACTGGGCTTCTGGCTCGGAAGCGGCGCCGCGGTGTCGACCGCGTTCGGCGCCGCGGTGGCGGTGCTGATCATCGCCTGCCCGTGCGCCCTGGGCCTGGCCACGCCGACCGCACTGCTGGTGGGCACCGGCCGCGGGGCCCAGCTGGGCATCCTGATCAAGGGCCCGCAGGTGCTGGAGTCGACCCGGCGCATCGATACCGTCGTGCTGGACAAGACCGGCACCGTCACCACCGGGAAAATGTCTCTGGCCGAGGTGATTCCGGCGCCGGGCGTCGACGCCGACGAGCTGCTGGGCGTCGCCGCGGCGGTGGAGCACGGCTCGGAGCACCCCGTCGCCAAGGCGGTGGTCGATGGCGCCGAGGATCGCGGGCTGTCGATCGATCCGGTCGAGCAGTTCGTCAGCCACGGCGGCAAGGGCGTGCAGGGCATGGTCGCCGAGCGCGCGGTCGTGATCGGACGCACCGAGCTGCTCGAGGACTGGTCGGTCGCGCTGCCCGAACCGCTGGCCGAGGCCAAGGCGCGGGCCGAGCAGGCCGGGCACACCGCCATCCTGGTGGCCTGGGACGGCATCGCCCGCGGCGTGCTGGTGATCGCGGATGCGATCAAACCGACCAGCGCCGAGGCGATCTCGGACCTGCGGGCCCTGGGCCTCACCCCGGTCCTGCTGACCGGCGACAACGCGGCGGCCGCCCGCACCGTCGCCGACCGGGTCGGCATCGACGAGGTGATCGCGCAGGTGCTGCCCAGCGACAAGCTGGACGTGGTCAAGCGGCTGCAGGACGAGGGCAAGGTGGTCGCCATGGTCGGCGACGGCGTCAACGACGCGGCCGCCCTGGCCCAGGCCGACCTCGGCCTGGCGATGGGCACCGGCACCGACGTGGCGATCGAGGCCAGCGACATCACCCTGGTGCGCGGCGATCTGCGCACCGTCGCCGCGGCCATCCGCCTGTCGCGGGCTACCCTGCGCACCATCAAGGGGAATCTGTTCTGGGCGTTCGGCTACAACGTGGCGGCCATCCCGCTGGCCGCCGCCGGGCTGCTGAATCCGATGCTCGCCGGTGCCGCCATGGCACTGTCCAGCGTCTTCGTGGTCAGCAACAGCCTGCGCCTGCGCTCGTTCCGCTGAGTGCACCGACTCGAACGGACCGTTCGGCCGCCCGGCCGGGCGGTCCGTTCGGCATCTGCCGACGGGTCGACGCTCCGATGCGGCCCGCATGGCAGACTCACGTGCGATCGCCGTTCGCCACCGCGCCGAGAGGACTCTCGTGACTTCCCCTACCGGACCCGACGAACCACCCACCGTCGCCGAATACCTCGCCGCCGCGGGCGTGGAGCCCACGCCGATCACGCCGGACACCGCCGGGGCGCCGGTGGTCTCGATCACGGTTCCGGACGGGTGGCGGCAGATGCCCGCGGAGAACTTCGCGGGAACCTACGGCGTGTGGGCGCAGGAGCCGGAGGACGGCTGGGCCGACAACGTGGTGGTGCTGATGGTGCGGCTGTCCGAGCCGCTGGATCCGGCCGCCCTGCTGGCGTGCGGATTCGCCGATGCGCGCCGACTGCCGCAGTGGCGGGAGCTGGACACCCACAGCGGAAAGTTCGACGGCCACCCCTCGGCCGCCATCACGGGCACGTACGCCGTTGCGCCCCTGACTCTCTGGGCCTACAACCGCTACGTCATCATCGACAGCGCCGACACCCAGTTCCTGATCCAACTGACGATCACCACCCGCGCAGACCACAACGGCTCCGACGCCGCCGCCATAGTCGCCGGTCTAGCGATCACCGCCACAACCCCGCAGGCACCACCACCCACAGTCTCGCTACCAGACAACGGCCACAACGCAACCCGATAACCCGGGCCTACTGGTCGCCAGAGCGTCAGTTCCCGCACCATGTACTCGTTCCCGCACCATGTACAGGCCTGTGTAGACGGTGCGGGAACCAAGAGATGGTGCGGGAACCCTGGCTCTGCCGACCAGTAGGGGGTGTGGGGGGCTTGCGGCGGGTTAGGTTTGGTGGGCTAGGCGGACGAAGGCTGCGGTGTCGAGGGTTTCGCCTCGGGCCGTGGGGTCGATTCCGGCGGCTAGCAGGTGTTGTTCGGCGGTGGCCGGGGAGCCTGCCCAGGAGGCGAGGGCGGCTCGTAAGGTCTTGCGGCGCTGGGCGAATGCGGCGTCGATCACCTGGAAGACGCGGCGGCGGAAGTCGGCGTCCCGAGGCCACGGGGATTCGGCGTAGCGGTCGATCCGGACCAGTCCGCTCTCGACCTGGGGTACCGGCCAGAATACCTGGCGCCCAACGGATCCCGCGCGGCGCACGGTCCCGAAGAATCCGGCCTTCACGCTCGGCACGCCGTAGACGCGGGAGCCCGGCGCCGCCGACAGCCGGTCCGCCACCTCGGCCTGCACCATCACCAGAGCCGTTGCGATGCTCGGCAATTCGGCCAGCAGGTGCAGGAGCACCGGGACTGCGACGTTGTAGGGCAGGTTCGCCACCAGGGCGGTGGGCGCGACCGGCAACTCGTCGGGAGTGACCCGCAGCGCGTCGGCCTCCACCACCGCGAGCCGGTCGGCGAGGCCCGGTGCGCGATCGGCGACAGTCCCCGGAAGCCCGTGTGCGAGAACCGGATCGATCTCGACCGCGACCACCCGGTCCACCACATCCAGCAGCGCCAGCGTCAGCGACCCGAGCCCGGGCCCGACCTCGAGCACCGCGTCCTCGCGCCCGACTCCCGCCGCACCGACGATCCGCCGCACCGTATTGGCGTCGTGCACGAAGTTCTGCCCGAGCTGCTTGGTCGGCCGCACCCCGAACCGCTCCGCCAGCACCCGCACCTCGGCAGGACCGAGCAACTCGGCCTGACCACGGGCGACGAAAGCGGGTTCGGACACGCCGGACAACCTACCAAGCCGGTGGGGTGGACAGGATCCGGGCGGTGAAGGCGTCTATGGCCGACCACATCTGCGGGTTGAGTTCACAGTGCTGGCCGCGGCCTATGACGGTGCTGTAATCCACCCCGCCCGCGGCGAGTTGGGCCGCCAGGGCGGCGTGCAGCGGGGAGGGCACGGTCGTGTCGGTGGCGTTGAGCAGCAACAGGATCGGGGCGTCGTAGCCCGTGGTCGGCACGCCCATGTAGTCGGCGAGGGCGGTGCGGAAGGTGGTGTCGGTCAGCGGGCGGGACAGCAGATCGCCGATCGTGGCGCCGTCGACCCGGTCGACGATGCGATCCAGGCACATGCCGCCGATGCTGTCGAGTATCTCGCGGCCCCGGGGGCTGAGATAACTGTCCACGTTCGCCTCGGGGTGGGTCTCCCGCAATCCGACCAGAATGCTGGCGATGAACGAGGTCATGCCGTTACCGCTGACGCCCGGCACGTCCGGCACCCAGGGACCGGCCGCGGGCAGCAACTGCTCGACATCCGATTCGGGATCGAGCGCGATGGTGCCGAGGAAGTCGAGATCGGGCGCATAGGTCTGCTGCAGGTGCGCGGTGCCCAGCGCGGCCTGTCCACCCTGCGAACCGCCCATGACCGCCCAGCTCCGCGACAGCTCCGGATGGGTCGACCGCGCGGCCCGCACCAGATCGATCGTCGCGGTGGCCTCGGACTTCAGCTCCAGGTACGGATGCGGTCCGGTATCGAATCGGCCGAGGCCGAGGTAGTCGGGCGCCACTACGGCGAATCCCTTGGACACGAAGTACCGCAGCAACCCGTCCTGCTTACCCTGACTGTCCGGATACGGCGCGCTGCCCGGATCGGACAGGCCGCCGCAGCCAGGCCCGAGCCCGCTGGTGCCGTGGTCGTAGGCCATGATCGGCCATCCGCCCGCGGGCGCGGGTCCCGGCGGCACGAACAGCGCTCCGCTGGCGGGCCGCGGGGTGCCGTCCGAGCCGGTCATCCAGTACTCGACCACCGAACCGCCGGACATTCCGTGCCATCCGTCGGCTTGCGGCTCGACCGAGATGGTCGTTCCGGGCGTCGCCGCCGAGGCCGGTACCGCGGCGACGGTCAGCGCCGCGCTCGCCGCCACCGCCCCCACGAGAATCGCCCGAACCCATCCACCCGGCAATCGCATCGAACACCTCATCGTCTCGGCAGCAAAAACCGGGCAATCGTAGCCACCGTTTCTGAGAAGCATTTGTGAATTCGAACGGGCCGCGACGCCGCATTGACGCAAACTAGTACTCGTTCTAGTTTTCTCTTCACAGGTCGAAAGGACACACGCATGCAGCGCAGATACGACGGACGACGGGTGCTGGTCACCGGGGCCGGATCCGGTATCGGCCGGGGCATCGCCCTGCGCCTGCTGGCCGAGGGCGCCACGCTGGTGGCCGCCGATATCGCCGAGGAGGGCCTGAAGGAGACCGTCGAGGCGGCCGCCGACCACCGCGACCGGCTGCAGACCGTGCGTGTCGATGTGTCGAACCCGGACTCGGTCCGCGAGGCGGTCGCCGACGGCGTCGAATTCCTGGGCGGTCTCGACGTGCTCGTGAACGCGGCGGGCATCATGCGGACCGCGCACACCCACGAGATGCCGTTCGAGTCCTGGAATCAGGTGATCGGGGTGAACCTGACCGGCACCTTCCTGATGGTCCAGGCCGCGCTGCCCGCCCTGCTGCAGGGCGAACACCCGGTAATCGTGAACTTCTCCTCCACCTCGGCATTCGGCGCGCACCCGTACATGGCCGCGTATTCGGCGTCCAAGGGCGGCGTCAACGCCATGACCCACGCGATCGCGCTGGAGTACGCCAAGCAGGGCCTGCGCGCGGTCAACATCGTCCCCGGCGGCATCACCACCGGCATCACCTCCAACCTGGAGGTGCCCGAGGACACCGACTGGAGCCTGATGGCCCGCCTCACCGGCTGGCTCGACAACGGCGCCCTCGGCCACCCCGAGGATGTGGCGGGGGCGGTCGCCATGGTCGCGTGCGAGGAGGGCCGCTACATCACCGGCAGCGAAATCCGCGTCGACGGCGGCGCTTTGATGTAGCCCGCTAGCTGATGCCGAGGCGGCTCGTGCAGGCGGGCCAGGCGCCCCAGCCCTGGCGGGCACGAGTCACCTCGGCGATCGCGATCTGCTCCTCGCGGGTGGCGAGGTCGGCGCGCGGCGCGTACTTCGTGCCGCCCTGACGCGCCCAGGTGCTCTCGTCGAACTGGATGCCGCCGTAGTAGCCGTTGCCGGTGTTGACCGCCCAGTTGCCGCCGGATTCGCACTTGGCCAGCGCATCCCAGACCGCCCCGTCGCGCACCGGCGGCACCTCGGTGCCCGGCTTGGCGCCCTTGCGCACCGTCTTCGGCTGCGCGGGCGTGATGACGGCGTTCTTGATCGGGTCCTTGTTCGCCTCCGCGCCGTTGACGATCGACACCGCGAACGTGACGTCCTGCACCCCGGGCTTGCCCGGATTCTCGACGACGGTGCGGCTCATATTCATCGACGGGTCTTCGATGACGTTCTCCTCCGGATCCAGCGCGACCCGCTCGACCCGGTTCTCCACCCGCTTGCGGGTGACGGTGATCTTCATACCCTCGACGAGCTTGGTACCGGCGGAGGGCTCGACCTCGTCCTGGTCGGCCAGCGGGACGCCGCGCTCCTTCAGCAGTTCGCCGACGGTCGGCGCGGCCAGCCGCACGTATCCGGGCGCATCGCCGTTGTCCGAGAACAGCACGGTGCGCGGACTGGTCACAGCCAGCGCTGCGCCCTCGATCGGCAGCGGGGTCGGGCGCGCGGGCGATACGAACACATCGGAGGGAATGTTCAACTGCGCGAGCGCGTCGGCGACGGTGCTCCCGGTGGTCCACACCTGCTGGGACCGGCCGTCGAAGGTGAGCGCGATCTGCCTGGCCCGGTTCAGGGTGACGATGGATCCGTCGAGGACGGTGTCGTCGGCGGACGGCGAGACCTTGTCCCGGTTCTCGATGCTGAACCCGGCGGCCTTGATCACGCCGCGCACATCCCCGGACATGGTGCTGAAGCTGGACTTCTGGCCGTCGATGACGACGGTGACCGTCTTCTTGTTCACGATCGCCAGGGCCGCGCCCACAATCAGCGTGACCAGCATCGCCGCGATCGCCGCGTACAGCATCGGCGACCGTGACGTGTTGATCCGCTGCAGGGCGGGGATCCCAAAGTCCGGCATGGTCACAATACGATAACGAGGGGGTCAGGGCCTGACAACCGCAAGCCGTGGAACAGGGGATTTCCACATCACAGGGCGATATAGACGCCGCAGGTAGATAACGACCCGGGCCATGATAGTGAAGTGCACCACACCTCGCACCTCGAACGCATACCGGTACCGATTCGCGCAGTTAGCTGACGTGACAACAGATTTCGCGCGGTACGGCTACAGCCATCCGTAGACGCGGGCGGCATTGGCCGTCGTGATCTTCGCCAGCTCGACCGGATCCTGGTCCCGCAGTTCGGCGAGGGCGCGGACGGTATAGGGCAGGCAGTACGGCTCGTTGGGGGCGCCGCGGAACGGGTGCGGGGTCAGGAACGGCGCATCGGTTTCGACCAAAATCTGCTGGTCGGGCACCATCTTCGCGGCCTCGCGCAGCTCGTGCGCGTTCTTGAAGCTCACCGTGCCGGAGAAGCTGAGCACGTATCCCTCCGCGACGCAGGCCAGGGCCATATTCGCGTCGGAGGAGAAGCAGTGGAAGATCACGGTGTCGGGGGCGCCCTCGTCCAGCAGCACGGCCAGCACGTCGTGATCGGCCTCGCGATTGTGGATCATCAGCGGTTTGCCGAGACGTTTCGCCAGATCGATATGCCAGCGGAAGCCCTCGACCTGGTCCTCGATCTCCGCGCAGCCGTCGAGCTTGCCGGGCCAGTAGTAGTCCAGGCCGGTCTCGCCGACGGCGACCACGCGCGGGTCCCCCGCCAGCTTCTCGATCTCGGTCCGCGCCGGCTCGTCGAGGGCGTTCGCCCGGGTCGGATGCAGCGCGACGGCGGCGTATACCCGCTGGTCCCAGTGCGCGGCCCGGACCGCGAACCGCGCGGCGGCCAGGTCGTCGGCCACCGTCACCACCCGCCCGACGCCGACCGCGGCGGCCCGGTCCACCAGGGCCGTAACCGATTCCGCATCGGTGGCGCCGCAGGCGTCCATATGGGTGTGCGCGTCCACCAGCGGGGACAGCGGCTCGGGCGGTTCGGGTGCGGGTCGGTTGCTAGGCATGGTCACCGGGGATATTGGCGCGAGCGGTTACAGGCACGCCGATTACAGTAGACACACCATGAGCGAACAGGGACGCCCCGCCTTCTACATCACCACGGCCATCGCCTACCCGAACGGTGCGCCGCACATCGGCCATGCCTACGAGTACATCTCGACCGACTCCCTGGCGCGCTTCAAGCGCCTGGACGGTTACGACGTGTTCTTCATGACCGGCACCGACGAGCACGGGCAGAAGGTGCAGCAGGCCGCGCGCGCCGAGGGCATCCCGGTGGAGGAGTACGCGTCGCGCAACTCCGACGTGTTCGAGCAGCTCGACAAGGCCCTCGACGTCTCCTACGACCGGTTCATCCGCACCACCGACGAGGACCACGTCGCCTCCAGCATCGCGATCTGGGAGCGGATGCGGGCCAACGACGACATCTACCTCGACACGTATTCGGGGTGGTATTCGGTGCGCGACGAGGCGTTCTACACCGAGGAGGAGACCACCGTCGGTGACGACGGCATCCGGGTCGCCACCGAGACGAACACACCGGTCGAGTGGACCGAGGAGTCGAACTACTTCTTCCGGCTGTCGAAGTACCAGGACCAGCTGCTGGCGTGGTACGAGCAGCACCCCGAGTTCATCCTGCCCGCCACGCGCCGCAACGAGATCGTGAGCTACGTGAAGGCCGGGCTGCGGGACCTGTCCATCTCGCGCACCACCTTCGACTGGGGTGTGCCCGTGCCCGGCCATCCCGACCATGTGATGTACGTGTGGGTGGACGCCCTCACCAACTACATCACCGGCGTCGGCTTCCCGAATACGGAATCGGCTGCGTTCCAAAAGTTCTGGCCCGCCGACGTGCACATCATCGGCAAGGACATCACCCGCTTCCACACCGTGTACTGGCCCGCGTTCCTGCTGTCGGCCGGGATCGAATTGCCGAAACGCGTGTTCGTGCACGGGTTTCTGTACAACAAGGGCGAGAAGATGTCGAAGTCGGTCGGCAACGTGGTCGACCCGATGGCGCTGGTGGAGACCTACGGCCTGGACGCGGTGCGGTTCTTCCTGCTGCGCGAGATCTCCTACGGCCAGGACGGTTCCTACAGCCACGAGGCGATCGTGGGGCGGATCAACACCGACCTCGCCAACGAGTACGGCAACCTGGTGCAGCGCAGCCTGAAGATGGTGGCGCGCGACTTCGCTTCCGCCGTACCGACTCCCGGCGAGTTCACCGCCGAGGACCGTGCCCTGCTCGACCGCGCGAACGGGCTGCTGGAGCGCTGCCGCGCCGAATTCGACCAGCAGCAGATGCATCTCGCGCTGGAGGCGATCTGGCTGACGCTGGGCGAGACGAACAAGTACTTCTCCGCACAGCAGCCGTGGGCGCTGGCCAAGTCGGGCGATACCGAGCGCGAGGGCACGGTGCTGTACGTGACCCTCGAGGTGCTGCGCATCGTCTCGATCCTGGTGCAGCCGGTGATCCCCGGCTCGGCGGGCCGCATCCTCGACCAGCTCGCCCAGACCGGCCGCACCTTCGCCGACATCCCCACCCCGATCGAGGCGGGCCTCCCCCTCCCCGCCCCCGAACCCGTCTTCCCCAAGTACGTCGAACCCAAGGCCTGAGGCCGCACCCCGCTGGTTCACGCACCCCCTGCTGGTTCCCGCACCGGTTGCAGAGCATTGCAGGTAGTGCGGGAACACGTAAGGGGTGCGTGAGTGCCGGGGATCGGTCTCCCGCGTCCGGCTCGCCCGCCGCAGTGGGTCGACCCCGAGCGCGCACGGCAGGCTCGGGCGTCAGATTGCCGAACGGTGTGGCTGCGCGGAAGCGGTGCCCGCCCGCGTGGTCCAGGCCTGAGCGCCGACAGCAGTCGCGGCGACGACGGCGGCGGCAACGGCGGTGAAGGTCACCTGCGGTCGTACCAGGGTGTCATCGCCGACGGCTAGGTAGAGGGCGATGTTGATCAGCCAGTGGCCGATCGAGGCGACCGCAATGCGTTGCCGCACACTGCCTTCGGCGAGGTAGCCGAGCAGTACGGCGAATGCCACGACGGAGACGAAGAACGACACGGCCACCACCGGGCCGTGGGTGTAGGCGGGCGTATGCCACAGCGCCCAAACGGTTCCGGTGGTCAGGACCGCTGCGAGGCGGCCGAACCGCGACTCCAGCACCGGCTGCATGAACCCACGCCAGCCGATCTCCTCACCGACGGCACCGAACAGCTGCAGCACCAGAAACACCACGAACGGCACGCCACCCACCGGGCTCGGGCCGACGAGACCCGTTCCGTGCCACCGCATTCCCACCATCACCATCGCCCCGAGCACCACACACCCACCGACCAGCACGACCAGATTCACCACCACTCGCCGCCCCGGCACAGCTCGCGGCAGAGGGACGAACCCTTTCCGCCCCGGCACAGCTCGCGACCGCGAGGCGAACCCGCTCCGCCACAACCGAATCCCCGCGTACAGGCACACCACCGCCACCGCCGGACCGAACTGCCCCAAGCTCAACGCCGCCGGATCGACCCCCGAATACCCTTGCACCACAAGAAATCCCGCAGACGCAAGAAACGTCAACGCCACATATCCCCCGACCCAGGCCCCAATCCCCCACACCCGCCCGCCAGACTTATCCACAACCGTCACATCCACAACCCGAACCTATGACCCCCGATCCCCCAATGCATCACCCCCGAGTCTCGACCCCAATCCCACCCGAATACTACCGCGAGCAGCCATGTTCACAGGCTCGGCGGCATTCAAGACCTGGCTTCGAGCGCCTTCCTGATCAGCTGTCGCGCTCTCTCTCCGGTTACCGACTGCCCGGCAAGCGCCTCGAAGGCTCGACCGTACAGCGAAATCTCTCGCGGCTGTGTGATTGTGAGTTCCGCTGTTACATTCTCGACCATGACGCGCCGGTTGTCGAACATGATGAAATTCGAAATGGGGACACGGTATCGAGTCATCACCGGAATGACCCCCAGGAGTATCCGGGGCATGCCGAATATGGAGTGCAACCGATCCAACTGTCCGACCATTACATGATCGCTGCCTACGGTCGTGTACAACGCCTGTTCAGAGATGATGAAATGGAACTTGTGATTCTTTTGGTACAGGATTCGCTGGCGTTCCAAGCGCTTGGATACACCTTCATCCAGATCATCAGTTACTCCGTAAAAATCAATGACGTTGCGGATGATTTCTTCGGCATACTCGGCAGTTTGCAGCAGGCCTGGTATCAGCACCGGTTCGAACCATCGCATGAACTGCGTTTCCGATTCCAATTTCACCGATACTTGCTGCCTACGCTTAGTTCCTGTTCCGAGTAAGCGTCGCCACTCCAGATAGGCGGCTTCGATATTGCGCACCGTTGCGATCAGGTCCGGTAGCTGATTCTCGGCACCCGTGTGTGTACACCAGGCCCTGACATCTGCTTCGGTTGGCTTGGTCTTACCGTATTCGATTTTCGACACTTTGGTTTGATGCCAGCCAGCGAGACGGGCGAGCTCACTTCCCGTCAGTCCGGCATTGAGACGAAGCTCTCGGAGCCTCGACCCGAGAGCTTCCTTTGCCTCATAAATTGCGCTAGTCACTGGTGGGGATATTCTCCTAACGGTGTCGCCTGTGACCAAACGCGGTCTTTCACCCGCTTGGCGTATTCGACAATATTCCGGTCCGTGGTAACAGCAGCGCCTGCCCACCGTCCAGACGACTCAAACAGGGTGAAGCCTAGAACCGAATCATCGAATAACCACCAATCGTCAGCAGTGAGGGCATCGGGCTCGATTAGATGGCGAGGCAAGTATCTAACATCCTCACCCGCCTCTGCGTTGAACCGGGCTACAGCTTTCGCGAATCGTGTGTAGTCGGTATGAGGCACTGTAGTTACACGAGCACGTTTAATAGATATTCCCCGGCTCGTTACATACCGAACATGGTCGAGCCATGGCTGAAACCATTCGTAGTCGTCAGGTTCTTTCTCAATGAACTTTCGAAACGGCTCCGTTTCATCCGGCGTCTCGTAGGTGTCCAATGTCTCCAAATGGAACGCTTCACGCTTCGAGCTGTAGAAGAGATCCAAGAATTCTCTATCCTGCACTAGCAGCACCGTAGAATTTCCTTTCCTCTTTACTTACCTCTACGGCAGATTCATCCAAGTAGATATCCATTTGCGCAAGGGTCTCGACATCCTCAACCGGAGTGCCCGACAAAATAAACGTTCCGCGACCTGTATCGGTCATCGTCGTGCCGATGAAGGTGTCCGGGTCGGCATATCCGAGCAACAGATGTGGTATCTCGACGACCTCCGGCGTACCCGTCTTCCACCCCTGAACCACGTAGGTGCCCCTGTCTGTGACATAGAGGCTCGGACATCCACCACCTGTGGTGCCGCCCTTGCCGAGGAACTGCAACCGCATGATCATTCTCCCCTCGTTGTATGCGCAGATATGCCTGCGCAATTTCCATGATCTCTCGTCAGCTGCAGCTATGTCCTCGGAATGAGAGATATGAGCATACTGGAGCATAATCGTAGACTCGGCCCCTACTGGCTTCCTAGCTTCGTAGCTGGCACCCGGGATCGGCGGAGTTGTCCCGGCCTCGGGTCGCCATACCAACGGCTACGAGGAGTCGGCATGGAACGGCGATCGAGGATCTTCGAATTTCCAGGTGGGTTCCTGGAGGTCGAGGAGTATGGGGATGACCCGGAGGACGGGCCGGGGGTGTACATGGAGTTCTATCTGCCGGACGAGTCCGAGTCGGAGCGGGGCGGTCAGGCCGAGCCGGAGGCGTCATGAGCTGGCAGTTCGGTCTGTTGGCCGTGGTCGTTCTGCCGTTGGCCGTGTTCGTGGCCGCTGTGTTCTGGCCTGAGCGGGCATCGAAGGACCGGACTGTGCGGTCGATTCGGGAGCGAATCGAGCAAGAACAGGCGGACGGCTGAAGCGTGCGTCGACGCCTGGCGAACCCCGCCCCGCCCCAGCCCGTATGCTCTCGGCAGCACTGAAAACATCAGGCGCCGGGTCCAGGGGATCAGAGGTCGGCACGGCGCCGCCCACAGAGCATTCGAGGAACGGCGTGCGCGATCGCTTGAAGTCCGTGAGCGGCAAGAAGACCCTCGTCACCGGCGCGGCCAGTGGCATCGGGCGGGCGACCGCGCTCGCCGCCGCTCGGTCCGGCGCCGAACTGGTGCTGACCGATATAGACGCCGACGGGCTGGCCGAGACCGTGGAGATCATCGGCGGCGAGGGCGGGAAGGTGCTGATGTCTCGGGCCCTCGACATCAGCGACTACGACGCGGTCACCGCCTTCGCCGAGGAGGTGCACGCCGCGCACGGCAGCCTCGACGTGGTGATGAACGTCGCCGGGGTCTCGGCGTGGGGCACGGTGGAGAACCTCGAGCATCGGCACTGGCGGTCGATGGTGGACGTCAACCTGATGGGCCCGATCCACGTGATCGAGAGCTTCGTGCCGCCGATGGTGCGGGCGGGGCGCGGCGGGGCGCTGGTGAACGTGTCCTCGGCCGCCGGACTGCTGGCGTTCCCGTGGCACGCGGCCTACAGCGCCAGCAAGTTCGGGCTGCGCGGGCTGTCGGAGGTGCTTCGATTCGACCTGGCGCGGCACGGGATCACCGTGCACCTGGTGGTTCCCGGCGCGGTCAACACGCATCTGGTGCAGACCGTCGAGATCGCCGGGGTGGACCGGGAGGATCCGCGAGTCCAGCGCTACGTCAAGCGATTCCAGCGCCATGCCGCCCCGCCCGAGCAGGTGGCGGGGCAGATCCTGCGCGGCATCGAGAAGGGGCGCTTCATGGTCTACACCTCCTTCGACATCCGCTTCGGGTACTGGTGGGCACGAAAGTTCGCACTGCCCTACGAGATTGTGATGCGGCGGGCCAATGACTTGTTCAACAGTTTCTTGCGGAACTGAGCGGTCGCGGCCCACTCCCGGGCGTACGGAGATGCTTCGGCCGGAGCGGGCGGGTCAGCATTCTGTTGCGGCGACTTCCGCTGTCTCTGTTTGCTTTTCGCAGCCGGGCGCGTCGGGGGTTGCCTCGCAGTTGAGGTTGACGTCGAGGACTCGGGCGCCGGGGCCCTCGTCGCCGAGTTTGTCGTGGAAGTTGACGATGCGGCAGCTGGCCAGGGACAGGCAGCCGCAGCCGATGCAGCCGGTGAGGCTGTCGCGCAGCCGGGTCAGCTGTTCGATGCGCTGATCGAGATCTACCTGCCAGATGGTGGACAGGCGCTCCCAGTCCTTGCGGTTGGGGGTGCGGCCCTCGGGGAGGGTGCCCAGGGCCTTGCGGATCTCGCTGAGCGGTATGCCGACGCGCTGTGAGATCCGGATGAACGCCACCCGCCGTAGCGTCTCGCGCGAATATCGGCGCTGGTTGCCGCTGGTGCGGCGGCTGCTGATCAGCCCCTCGCGCTCGTAGAAATGCAGCGCCGACACGGCGACCCCGCTGCGCTCGGACAGTTGTCCCGGGGTGAGTTCCTTCGTGTTCCAGGTCGTGTGCTGCATACCTGAACAATACTTTAGGTAAACCGATGGTCGGGGAGTTTCGAGGGAGAACGCGCGACCGGCCTCCATCATTCCCCGCACGCCTCCGCGTCCGCATCATCCCCCGCACGCCTCCGCGTCCGCATCATTCCCTGCCCCGGTCGCGCCCGCGCGACCGGGGTCCTCCCTCCCAGGCACGGCCAGCGAATTCCGTGCCAATGCGGCGGCGGATGACTACGGTCGGGTTATGGAAACAGAGGCTGTGCCGACGGCGCGACCGTTTTCCGTGACAAGTGAGGTCGGCACGCTACGCACGGTGCTGCTGCACCGGCCCGGCGACGAGTTGCGCCGCCTCACCCCGCGCAACAACGATCAGCTGCTGTTCGACGCCATCCCCTGGGTGGAGCGGGCACAGCAGGAGCACGACACCTTCGCCGACGTGCTGGCCCGGCGCGGCGTCGAGGTGCTGCTGCTGCAGGATCTCCTGACCGAGACCCTGGCGCGGAGCGGCCCGGGCCGCAGCATGGGCATCACCGCCGCGGTGGACGCGCGCCGCATCGGCTACGCGCTCGCCGAGGAGCTGAAGTCCTACCTGTTCGGCATCTCCCACGCCGAGGAACTCGCCGCGATCCTGATGGCGGGCATGACCTTCGACGAGCTGCCGTTCGATCCGGGCACCTCGCTGGTGCGGCGCATGCACCACGGCACCGATTTCGTCATCGACCCGCTGCCGAACCTGCTGTTCACCCGCGACTCGTCGTTCTGGGTGGGGCCGAAGGTGGCGATCACCTCGCTGGCGCTGCCCGCCCGGGCGCGCGAAACCTCGCTCACCGACCTCATCTACGCCTTCCACCCCCGCTTTCTCGGCGTGCGGCGAGCCTACGAATCGCATACCGCGCCGATGGAGGGCGGCGATGTGCTGCTGCTCGCGCCCGGCGTGGTGGCGATCGGGGTGGGCGAGCGCACCACGCCCGCCGGTGCGGAAGCGTTGGCGCGCAGCCTGTTCGAGGACAATCTCGCGCACACCGTACTGGTGGTCCCGATAGCGCAGAACCGCGCGACCATGCACCTGGACACCGTGTGCACGATGGTCGACACGGATGCGGTCGTGATGTACCCGGCGGTGCAGGATTCGCTGTGCGCCTTCACCATCGGCAAGCGCGACGACGGCACGGTGCACATGCGCGGGCCGGAGCCGTTCCTCCCGGCGGCGGCCGACGCGATGAGCATCGACAAGCTGCGCGTCATCGACACCGGCCTGGACGGCGTCACCGCCGAACGGGAGCAGTGGGACGACGGGAACAACACCCTGGCGCTGGCACCGGGGGTCGTCGTCGCCTACGAGCGCAACGAGAACACGAACGCGCGGCTGGCGGATGCGGGCATCGAGGTGCTGACCATCCCCGGGTCGGAACTCGGTTCCGGCCGGGGCGGTCCGCGCTGCCTGTCCTGCCCGCTGTCGCGGGACGAAGTGTGAGGCCCGATGCTGGATATCCCGGTCGACCACCATTCCACGGTCCCCCCGTACGAGCAGCTGCGGCAGGGCATCATCGCCCGCGTGCGTTCCGGTGAGCTGACGGCCGGGACCAAGATCCCCACCGTGCGAGCCCTCGCGGCGCATCTGGGACTGGCGCCCAATACGGTCGCGCGGGCCTACCGCGAACTGGAACAGGACGGTGTGCTCGAAACCCGCGGGCGGCTCGGCTCTTTCATCGCCTCCTCCGGCGATCCGACGCGCGACCTGGCCGGACGGGCCGCCACCGAGTACGTCGCGGTCATCCGGCGGCTGGGGCTCGACGACGAGTCGGCGGTCCACTACGTGCGCGCCGCGCTGAGCGAGTGATCATTTCCAGCTGGGCAGCCAGAGGTGGTCGTGCCAGTTGCCGACGGTGATCGGCAATGCGGTCATGATCGGCCACAGCCAGATGAAGTTGGCGACCACCAGGCCGACGTACAGGCACACCAGCAGCAGGTTCAGCCGCTGCCGCTCGCTCCATAGCAGGAACCGCTGACCGGTGCCGCGGGTGAACGGCGCGGGACCGAGGATATCGCCCAGCACCAGCGCCACGGCCATGACCAGGAACGGCGCCATCGGCACCGCGTAGAAGAAGTACATCTGCCGGTCCAGGGTCGCGAACCACGGCAGCAGGGCGGCGCCGTAGCCGACCAGGACGGCGGCGTAGCGCCAGTCGCGGCGGGTCGCGGTGCGCCAGATCGCCCAGCCCAGCACCGGCAGCGACACCCACCACAGCGCGGGCGTGCCGATCAGCATGACCGCCTTCACGCACACCGACTGGCCGCAGCCGGTGACGCCGCTGTCGGCGTAGTAGTACAGCATCGGCCGCAGCCCCATCGGCCACGACCACGGCTTGGATTCCCAGGGATGGTGGTTGCCTGCCGAATTGGTCAGGCTCTCATGGAATTTCAGCGATTCGCCCTGGTAGTGCCAGAGCGAACGCAGCGCGTCGGGCAGCCAGGACCAGGTGCCGCCGGCGCCGATCGCATTGCCGACCGAGTAGCGGTCGTAGCCGTCCTCGCTGGCGAACCAGCCCCAATAGGTGGCCAGATAGACGAGCAGGGGAAGGGCGACGAGGGCGTAGAGCGCGGGGCCGATATCGCGCACCGCGGCGCCCACCCAGGGCCGCGGCACCCCGTAGGTGCGGCGCGCGGCGACGTCGAAACACACCGACATCAGGCCGAACGCGGCGATGAAATACAGCCCGGACCATTTGGTTCCGCAGGACAGGCCGAGCAGCAGTCCCGCGCCGAAGCGCCACCAGCGCACGCCTAGTCGCGGACCGAACCGGCTGATCGCGATGCGACCCTCGGCATCGGCACGGGCCAGCCGCTCCCGCACCACATCCCGGTCGACGATCAGGCAGCCGAAGGCGGCGGTCACGAACAGCGCCTGGAAGATGTCGAGCATGCCGATGCGCGAGGACACGAACGTCACGCCGTCGGCGATCAGCAGGATTCCGGCCAGGGCACCGAGCATGGTGGAGCGGGTGAGCCGCCGGGTGATGCGGATGACCAGCAGGATCAGCAGGCAGCCGAATATCGCCGCCGAGAACCGCCAGCCCCAGCTGGTGTAGCCGAACAGCAGTTCGCCCAGCGCGATCATCTGCTTGCCGACCGGCGGATGCACGACCAGCCCGTACGCCGGATTGTCCTCGACCCCGCCGCCGGTGACCATCTGCCAGGCCTGGGGCGCGTAGTGCTTCTCGTCGAAGACCGGGGTCCCGGCATCGGTCGGATAGTTCAGGTTCAGAAACCGGGTGATCGCGGCGATCGCGGTGAGAACCAGGGTGACCAGCCATCCCCGCGCCCAATCGGTAGGGCCGAAGTCGGGGGTGGGGCGCAGCGGCGCCGGACTCGACAAGGCCGGGCCCGCGCCGATCGCCGGTCGTGCGTCGGTCAGCTGGGTCACGCGGTCGATCGTATGTGGTGGGCTGTCGGGTGCCGCGCAGCGGTGAGCCCGCGCACCCCGATCCCCACGTCACAGCCGTGGGCGGGATACCCGCTGCACGACGGCGATCATTGGTCGTGTTGTGTGATGGTTTCGGGCAGACGCGACCGGCGGACAGGAGTGGGATGAGCGAGCGGGCTGTGGTCGCGGGCGAGCAGGCCGGGCGGCTGGTGCTGGCGGCGACGCCGATGGGGGACGTCGGGGACGCCTCGCGGCGGTTGCGGGAGATGCTGGGGTCGGCGGATGTGGTTGCGGCCGAGGACACTCGGCGCACGCGGGCGCTGGCCAAGGCGCTCGAGGTGGAGATCGCCGGGCGGGTGGTGAGCTTCTACGACCACGTCGAGACGGCGCGGATTCCGCAGCTGCTGGAGGAGATCGAGGCCGGGCGGGTCGTGCTGCTGGTGACCGATGCCGGAATGCCGTCGGTGAGCGACCCCGGCTATCGCATGGTGGCCGCGTGCGTGGAGCGGGACCTGCCGGTGACCTGCCTGCCGGGCCCGTCGGCGGTGACGACCGCGCTGGCGCTGTCCGGGCTGCCGATGGAACGGTTCTGCTTCGACGGGTTCGCGCCCCGCAAATCGGGTCAGCGCAAGCAGTGGCTGCGCACCCTGCGCACCGAACCGCGCGCCGTCGTCTTCTTCGAGGCCCCGCACCGCCTGGCCGACTGCCTCGCCGACGCCGTCGAGGTGCTGGGCCCCACCCGCCGCGCGGCCGTCTGCCGCGAATTGACCAAGACCTACGAGGAGGTCGTGCGCGGCCCCCTCGCCGAGCTGGCCGCCTGGGCCGTCGAGGGTGCCCGCGGCGAGATCACCGTCGTTCTCGAAGGCGCCCAACCGGTTTCGGCCGACCCCGCCGATCTCGTCGACGAGGTAGAGGCCCTGGTCGCCGACGGCATCCGGCTCAAGGACGCCTGCGCCCAGGTCGCCTCGGCCGTCGGCGCCTCCCGCCGCGAACTCTACGACGCCGTCCTCGTGGCCCGCACCAATTCCTGAATCCGAAACCCAATGCGGCTGGTCAGCCCTCACGACCCCCGAGCACCTCGAGCATCCCCGCTACCGCGGCGGGCCAGGTGAACTGTTCGGCTCGGGTGCGGGCGGCGCGGCGGCGGTGGGTCGGGGGCAGGGCGAGGACGTCGGTGACCGCGTGGGCGAAGGCGGAGGGGTGGTCGGCGGCGACGGCGCCGCACTCGGCGGTGACGATGTCGGCGAGGGCCGAGGAGCGGCTGGCCACCACGGGCGTGCCGGCCGCCAGCGCCTCCAGCGCCGCGAGGCCGAAGGTCTCGTGCGGGCCCGGGGCCAGTGAGACGTCCGCGCTGGCCAGGAGCGTCGCCAGGCGGTCGCGGTCGTCGATGAATCCGGTGAAGTGGACGGCCGGGCGGCCGTCGGGCAGGGGTGCCAGGCCGCGCGCCCGCCGCTGCAGCGATTCGCGCCGGGGTCCGTCACCGGCCACCACCAGCCGCGCGTCGACACCGTCGCGGCGCAGCGCGTCGACGGCCTCGATGCTGCGATCGACCCGCTTCTCCACCGACAGCCGTCCGCAGTGCACCAGCAGGTGCCGCGCCCCGAACCGCTGCCGCAAGGCACGGTCGCGGCGGCGGGGACTGAACATCTCCAGATCCACGCCCAGCGGCACCAGCGCCACATTCGGCGCGGCGATCCGCCCGAACTCGGCCCGCGCGAATTCCGTTGTGCAGACCACGATGTCGTATTCGTCGGCGGTGCGCCGGTTGGCCGCGTCGGCAGCGCGCCGCGCCATCGGCCCGGGCAGCACCTGTCCGATCAGCCGGTCCAGCCGCTCGTGCGAGATCATCACCCCGGCGATGTCGCGCCGGCTCGCCCAGCGCCCGAATCCGCGCAGCGTCAACCGGTCCGACACCTCGAGGACGTCCGGTCGCAGCGCGGTCAGCACGTCGGCCACCCGCCGGGGGTCGGCGGCGCGGTATCCCCCTGTCCACGGAATTGCCAAGGCGGGCACGGTGATTCGCTGCACCCCCGTATCGAGGGTGTCCTCGGCCCAATGTGATCCCGGCACGACGAGCACCACCTCGTGCCCGGCCGTCGCGTATCCCGCGCCGAGGTGATGCAGGGCGGTGCGCAGCCCGCCGGAGCGCGGACCGTAGAAATTCGCCAGCTGGACGATGCGCACATGGGCGATATTTCCCAGGCCCCACGCCGGGACGGCCAACAGAGCGTGAACGGGAGCGGAAGGATCGGCTAATCGGGCGACGCGGGGGCGACGCGAATCAGGCCCGCCGCGGGCTCGTCGCCCAGCCGCGACAGTTCCGCCTGCACCGCGATCCAGTCGGTGCCGCTGAAACGTATCCTGTAGACCAGCTCACGAATGCGCCCGGCCGACGAAACCTCCCGGCATGCCTCGCGGTAGGCCGCCACGTCGTCGGGATGCAGTTGCGGCCGCTCGGTCAGCCAGCGCTGCAGCGGGGGCGGCGGCTCGTTGGTCCACTCGTAGACGAGCCCCATCACGAGTTCCACGAAGCCGACGCCGACACCGGCGGCCCGTGCGACGGCACGGGTCATCGCCAGGTCCGCGGCGGGCTGTGAGCTGGTATCGGTGGCCTCGTAGACCAGCGCCCGCGTCACGTGCTTCTCGCCGCGGTGCACGCGCACCACCATGCGGATGACCCGTACCCGCCCGTCGTCACCGCGAAAGTCCGCCTCGCCCTGCCAGAAACCCGTGGGATCGGTCCCCGCGACGATCGCCATGTACTCCATCCGGCCGTCGAAACGCACCATCCGGCCGAATACCTCCGGCGGCGTCCGCACCGCCCGGACGTCCTGCGGCGCCCTGCCGAAGACCAGCTCCTCCAGGCCCGGACCGTGGTGTGCCAGTTCGGTTTCCGACATCCAGTCCCAGGCCGCCACCGCCGGTCGCGGCGGCGGGCGGTCGCCGGACTCCCCTACCCACAGCTGCACGCCGTGCACGGAGCCGAACGCACAGCGGACCGGAAGGACCACCCCACACAGCCCATCGGCGGCGATCCGGACCTCCGGATCCGAACCGTGTCGGAGGCGATCGACGAGCGTGGTCATCAGATCGGCGGCCTTCGGGCCGACCGTGCGCCGCGACCGGGACACGCTCGTCCACTCCCGGGCCCGGCGGCCGTCGGCGACGACCGTCGGCTCCGAGCCGAGCGTCTCCACCAGGAGCCAGTCGTTGCCGGTCATGGCGGAAAGCATGGCAGAACCCCCACGGGCCGGGTCGGCAGCCCCGGCGGTGCCGCGGTCAGATCCGGTTGGCGCCCCGGGACACCCTGGGTAGCTCGAGGTCGAGCGGGATCCGCCCCAGCGTCAGGTGGGTCTCGACCTCGTCGCCCGGCATCGGCCGGGCGATCAGGAAGCCCTGTGCCCGGTAGCAGCCCAGGCCGACCAGCGTGCGGGCCGCGACGGCTGTCTCCACACCCTCGCCCACGACGCCGAGCCCGAACGAACCGGCCAGGCCGACAATGGATTTCACGATGGCGAGATCGTCGGTGCTGACCCCCAGCCGCTGCACGAAACCACGATCGATCTTGACCGCGTCCACCGGCAGCGCCTTCAGATGCGACAGCGAACTGTAGCCCGTCCCGAAATCGTCGATGGCGATCTGCACGCCCATCCGCTTGAGCCCGCGCAGCGTGACCTGGGTCCGCGCGAGATCCTGCACCACCACGTGCTCGGTGATCTCCAGGCATACCGAGCTGCCGTCGATTCCGAAGCGGCGCAGCTCATCTTCGACGCGCTCCACGAAGTCGAGGCTGACCAGTTGCACCGGCGACACGTTGATCCGGATCACCACATTCGAGGCCAGCCCGCGCCGCCGCCACTCCGCGAACTGGGCGCAGGCCGACCGGATCACCCAGCGGCCGAGCTCGCCCGCCAGATTCGTCGCCTCGGCCACCCCGACGAACGCGCCCGGCGGCAGCAGCCCGCGCGTCGGGTGCTGCCAGCGCACCAGCGCCTCCAGCGCGACGATGCGGCCCGTGCGCAGGTCGACCTCCGGCTGATAGTGCAGCAGCAGCGAACCGTCGGACACCGCGCCGCGCAGGTTCAGCTCGACATCGTCCTGCAATTCGAATTGCGCGCGCATGGCATCGGTGAAGACAGCAACCCCGTCGCCACCACCGGATTTCGCCGACAGCAGTGCGTGATCGGCTCTCCGCAACACATCGGCGACCGTCGTCTCACCCGGAATCCCCAATGCCACACCGACACTCGCACCGCGGCTGACGGATTCCCCGCCGACGGAGACACGCCTGATGATCAATTGGTGAATCCGGGTGGCTTCCAATTCCGCGGCCACCGCATCCATCGGTTTGGCGGGCACGATCACGAACTCGTCACCGCCGAGGCGGGCGATCATATCGTTCGGGTCGAGATGCTCCTGCAGCCGAATGGAAAGGGTCCGAATGAAATTGTCTCCGGCGGTATGACCGAGAAAATCGTTGAGCGCCTTCAAACGATCGAGATCGAGGAAGAACGCGGCCACCGGCCCGGGGCTGCCCGGGCGCAGCCGCTCCTCCATGTGCTCGAGCAGGGCGCGCCGATTCGCCAGGCCGGTGAGATCGTCGTGCAGGGCGATGTAGCGCAGCCGCTCCTCGGCGACCACGCGGGCCTGCAATTGCCCCAGCAGTGCCGCAATCGCCTTGAGCACGTTGATTTCCCGGGTGCTCCACTCCCGGTCGCTCAGCTTCATGAAGCCGAGCAGACCGGTCGGCTCGCCGCGAGACATCAGCGGCACGGTCGCCGAGGTGACCCCGGAGATGCCCGACGACTTCCGGATCGTCTCCTGGTAGTCGGCGAATTCCGGTGTGGGGCGGACGATCATCGGCTCGGTCGCGTACTCCATCGCGCGGAAGACGGAGTCGGCCTGATCGAAGTAGACGACCTCGAGCGGGTCCGGATCGGGAACGGACGGGCGCCGCGGCCATTCGGCCACCAGCACCGTCGCGCGCCGCTCCCGGTCGGTATGACGGACGAAACTGAAGTCGACGTCGAAGTACTCGACCAGCTTGGCCAGCACGCGTTCGGTCGCCGCCACCATCGTCGTGGCGTCGACACCCATCAACTCCGCGGCAACCTGAGTCACCAGTGAGTCGAGCGTTCGCCGAGGCACCTTGTCTCCGATCGTGCTATCCGCGGGCATCCGCGTCATGGGCCGGAAGCCATCCGTCGCCGACAGTCGCACCCGGCTCGTGACTCGGACTAAGTACCAACGCCTTACTGTGTCGTACCGGCACCCCCAGCAGGTCGATGAATCCGCCCTGAAGTGACGCTAGTGTATAGGCGGATTCCGATGAAATCGCGGCGAGTTCGCGGGAGCGCCGCAAGTAGTCGATCTCAATTTCCATACCGGCGCAGCATCCTTGCTCTCCGCGCGTCGGCAAACACCGCATACCAGCAACGGGCTTCCGTCCCGGGCGCATCCGGCTCGGCACGTAACAGTGCATCTCGCAACTTCGCAGCATTTGCCTCGTAAGTCCGAGTATCCCACCGAATCGGCACACTCCGAAGACTCTCGTGCGCGCTCGCATCCGCGGCTGTCGTCGGGCCGACCGCGCTCGCTGGGACAGTCATACAGTTCCTACTCCGTTTGCTGCGCGGTGCCGCGCGACCATCCGGCCCTCCCCGCACCGGCCGGACCGTGTCCGGTATCCGGGGTGTGGCCGCCTAGGCAGTATCCGTCATCCGACCGGAATTGACCAGACGTCCGGCAAATCTTCCGAAACCTGAGCGGACGGTTCGAAATCTGCCCAGGTCAGAGGGAGTAGGTTGATAACCGGACAGAATCTAAAGACCGGTTGGTACCAGAGTAGCTACTGAACGGCTACCTAAACGAGGATGGAGATGAGCAGCTCCACCTCGGCCGATCCGCGCCAGATCTCGATCTCCTCACGGTAGGCCCGGGTGATCTCGGCCGAGGCCGTCGCGTCGTCGACCTGCGCCCAGACGTCCTCGACCGGGTCGTGATAGTCGCCGTTGGGCTCGAAGCGGGCGTACACGCCCTTGGGGACCCGGATCAGCACATCGCCGACCGGCACCGCGTCGACGGCCGGGTAGTCGTAGCTGACCAGCACGTTGTAATTGCCGGACGGGTCGGGCACGTACACCGTGTACAGCGGGTGGTCGGCGCCGTCGCGGTCGCGCAGCCGATCGCGCAGGAACTCGATCAGCTCGCTGTTGCTCACCTTGAAACTCGGGCGCACCCGCGGCACCACCAGGCCGCCGTAGATCCCCGCCTCGCGCACCACGATCGAATAGGTCATGCCTGCACCTCGACCGCCAGGTACAGATCGATCTTGTAGGCGTGCGGATAGCACTCGAAGTCCCCCGTGTAGGTCCGTTTGATCTGCTTGTGTTCCTCGGCGTAGGCGATCTGGGTCCATAGATCGGTCATGATCTGGGGGAAGTTGCCCACCGAGGAGAATCGCGCGTAGGGACCGCGCGGTAGCCGCGCGATGATGTGACCGCGGGTGACCTCGTCGAACGACTTGCACTCGTAACCGACGATCTGGGTGTTGAAGGTGTTCAGCTCGTGCGAGAAGTCGGTGTACGCCGACGCCAGCGGACCGCCGAGGTCCTGGTGCAGGACCGTGGCCCAGGCCGCCTCCAGATCGTGGTCACGCAGCTCTCCGAGCGGGCGTTTGGGACTCCGCACCGGGAGCCCGGCGACCCACGTCTCGTCCCGCTCGACGATCTCAAACTGCATGGAAGAAACTCTCTCGAGGTGATCGCGTGGGCTGCGCGCAACGCGGTGGCTGCCGCGCATACCGTCCGGCCAGGAACGTCATGCTATCAACCCACCCCGTGAGAGATCGGCGACACGACTTCGCCGCCCGGCATGACCCGGCCGGACGCCGTGTCGCGGTCCTCCGGGCGTGGTCAAGGCGGTTTCCGTGGCGGCCGGGCGCAATCGGCCCGGCAGCCGACCGCAGCAATGCAAACTCGTAGTTATCCATACATCGTAGATCTGGAGGTCCGCCCGGATGGTGTACCGGAATCTGGCCGCGATGGACGCGGCGCTCGCCGACTGCCGCGCCTGCCCGCGGCTGGTGGCCTGGCGCGAGCGCGTGGCGCGAGAGAAACGCGCGTCCTTCCGCGACGAGACCTACTGGGGCCGCCCCGTGACAGGGTATGGGCCCGCCGATGCCCGGCTGCTGGTCGTCGGGCTGGCGCCCGCGGCGCACGGCGGGAACCGGACCGGGCGGATGTTCACCGGAGACCGCAGCGGCGATGTGCTCTATGCCGCCATGTACGAGGTCGGCCTGGCCAATCAGCCGACCGCCACCCACCGCGGCGACGGATTCGAACTGCTCGGCGCGCGGGTCACCGCGCCCGTCCACTGCGCGCCGCCGGACAACAAGCCGACCCCGGACGAACGCGATCGGTGCCGACACTGGCTGATCACCGAACTGGGACTGCTCGCGCCCACCGTGCGCTCGATCGTGGTGCTCGGCGGGTGGGGCTGGCAGGCGCTCATGCCCGCGCTGACCGAGGCGGGGTGGGAGGTGCCGCGACCGCGCCCGAAATTCGGTCACGGGGTGCGATATTCGATCGCCCCGGCCCGCGACGACCGGAACCCGCTGGAACTGTTCGGCTCCTACCACGTCAGCCAGCAGAACACCTTCACCGGCAGACTCACCCCGGCCATGCTCGAAGCGGTGCTGTCCCAGGCGAAGTCGGCCGCCGGGCTGTAGCTGCGCAACGGCACTCGCCGTCGTTCCGGCGCGCTCTCGGCCGGAACCCACTGCGACCGAGGTTATCGCCGGTCTTCCGGGAAGCCGTTGCGGTCGACGACACTCACCACCGGCAGCGTCGACGATTCATGACTCAGCTCCATATCGACGGAGCCGACGTCTCCGCCGCGGACGCTCACTCGCGTGGTCACCGGGGCGTAGCCGCTGGCGACCACCGTGTAGCTGCCCTCGTCGAGGTTGCCGAAGCCGTAGGTGCCGTCGGATCCCGTGGTGAGGGTGTCGACCACATTGCCCAGCGAATCCGCCAGCGTCACATAGGCATCCGCCACGGGTCGCCCGTCGGCCGCCCGCACCACGCCGCGCAGCCGCACACCCGGCCGCAACGCCACCTCGATCCGGGTGGTGTCGCTGCCCGAGACCCGCACGGGAACGGCCGTCGGATGAAATCCGAATGCGCTGACCGCGACCGTGAACTCGCCCTCCGGCAACTCGTCGACCCCGAACCGGCCGTCGAGATCGGTTTCCGCGGAAGCCAATACCTCGCCGCGCAGATCGAGCGCCGACACGTGTGCGTTCGGGACCGGAGTCCGATCACCGGCCCGCGTCACCGTGCCCGCCAGCCCGGCCATCGCGGACAGGGTGACATCGCAGGACACCGGGCGGTCACCGAGTGAGACCGTCGACGCGTCGGGGCGGCGGCCCTCGGCGGAGGCGATGAGCACGTAGGACCCGGATGTCGGTGCGGCCAGTTCGTAGTATCCGTCGGACCGCGACAGCGCCCTGCCCAGCTGCTGCCCGGAGGGTGAGATCAACGTCAGTGTCGCACCGGTGACCGCCGCGCCCCGGGTATCGTGCACCCGGCCGTGCAGGACCGGCCCGCCCGCCATCGAGGGTTCACCGGAACCGTTGCGCGCCGTGCCGTTCGCGCCCGCGGCCGCCACCACCGGCATCGACCGCTCCGCGGGGCTGCTCACCAATGTCTGTGCCGGAATGGACTGCACGGCAGCATCATCCGGCTCCGGCGCGCGGTCGGTATCGGCCGCATGACGGGGGGTGTGCGTCGCGGCGGCCCGCCGCCCGGGGATGAAGACCGCGACCACCGCGCCGAGGGCGGCCACGCCGCAGCCGATCAGCAGGCCGACCCGGAAACCGTTCTCGGTCGGGATGGAATGACCGCCGAGCGTCGTGCTCAACTGCGCCAGTACCGCGCCGATCACCGCCGCGGCCGTCGACGTTCCGATCGAGCGCATCAGCGTGTTGAAGCTGTTGGCCGCCGCCGTTTCCGACTGCGGCACCGCCCCCATCACCAGGGCGGGCATGGCGCCGTAGGCGAATCCGACACCGACATTGATGATGAGGGTGACCACCAGCAGTCCCCAGGTGGTGCTCATCAGGCCGATCGACGAGCCGTAACCGCCGGCGATGACGACACACCCGACGATCAGGGTGACCTTGGGCCCGCTCAGCGCCGACAGCTTGGCGCCGATCGGGGACACCGCCATCATCATCAGACCGGCGGGCGCCATCCACAGCCCCATCGCCATCATCGACTGACCCAGGCCGTACCCGGTGGACTCCGGCAGCTGCAACAGTTGCGGCACGATCAGCGACTGCGCGTACATGGCCATTCCGACCACGATCGACGCGGCATTGGTCAGCAGCACCTGCGGCCGCGCCGTCACCCGCAGATCGACCAGCGGATCGCGCAGCCGCAGCTCCCACCAGCCCCACAGCAGCAGCACCACGACGGCGGCGACGAACAAGCCGATGGTGAGGCCGCTGGTCCACCCCCAGGTCGCTCCCTTGGACACCGCAAGCAGCAGACAGACCAGCCCGGCACCGAGGCCGAGCGCACCGAGCACATCGAAGCGCCCTCCGGCACCGCTGGGCGGGGTCGCGGGGATGACGGCGAAGATCAGCAGACCCACCAGCGCGGCGAGTACGGCGACACCCCAGAACAGCACCCGCCAGCTGCTGTATTCGATGACGGCGGCGGCCAGCGGCAGGCCGAGCGCACCGCCGATTCCCAGCGACGAGCTGATCAGCGCGATACCCGACCCGAGCCGCTCCGGCGGCAGCAGATCGCGCAGCGCCGCGATGCCGACGGGGATCAGGCCCACGCACATCCCCTGCAGCACACGCCCGATGACCATCGGCCACAGCGACGTCGCCACGGCGCAGATCACCGAACCGACGACCAGCGGCACGATCGACGCCAGCAGCACCTTGCGCTTGCCGATCAGATCGCCGAGTCGCCCCGCCACCGGCGTGGTCACGGCACCGGCCAGCAGGCTCGCGGTCACCACCCAGGTGGCGTTGGACGCGCTGGTGTGCAGCAACTGCGGCATCTGCCCGAGCAGCGGCACCACCAGGGTCTGCGTCAACGACGCGACGATCCCGGCGAACGCCATCACCGCCAGGATCGCGGCCGGACGCTTGGCTTCGGTCTTCTGCACGCCGGTCTTCTCCCTCATTGCCGCTTCGTGTGCATTATGCACACTACATGCGATGTGCATCGTACACATCTCGGCGGCAGTGGGAGTGACAGACCTCTCATGCCACGTGTGCCAGTCCTGCGGGCAGCGGGCGCGGACGGGCCTCGGCGCTGGTGCCGACCGCTCGTAGGATTGCGCTCATGATCGATGCTGCCGACCGCGCCTACCTCGCACGTTGCGTCGAACTCGCGGAGCAGACCCTCGAGCGTGGCAACGAGCCGTTCGGCTCGATCCTGGTCGACGACGGCGCGGTCGTCGCCGAGGCGGTCAACCAGGTCGGCGGCGGCGACCACACCCGGCACCCCGAGTTCGAGCTGGCGCGCTGGGCGGCCACCCATCTCCCCGCGGATCGGCGCGCTCGCGCGACCGTCTACACCTCCGGCGAGCACTGCCCGATGTGCTCGGCAGCGCACGCCTGGGCGGGCCTCGGCCGCATCGTCTACGCCAGCTCGACCGCCCAGCTGACCGGCTGGCGCGCCGAACTCGGCCTGCCGGCCGGCCCGGTCCGGCCGCTGCCGATCACCGAGATCGCACCCGGCCTCCCCGTCGACGGGCCGGACGACGAACTCGCCGAGCGTGTGCGCGAACTCCACCGGCGGCATGCGCGGCCGAGACCGCGGTAGCCTTATCCGACGGCGCGCAAGAAGGTGCCCGCTCGCAGGGTTTCGCCGAAACCGTCTGCGAATTCACCCTTTTCGTAGACCGGTACCCCGTTCACGATCGTTGCCGTCACCGCGCCGTCGTTGCGGTTGACCATGCGCTGCACGCCGGGTGCGCCCGGCATCGGCGCCTCGCGATAGGCCGCGCTGGAGCCGTCGAATCCGGCCGGGTCGAAGATCGCGATGTCGGCGCGGGCGCCGGGGGCGATGCGGCCGGTGTCCAGGCCGTACCACTGCGCCAGTTCGCCGGTGAGCCGGTGCACGGCCCGTTCGACGGGCAGGAATCCGTCGCGGTGCACGCGCTCGAGGAACCGGACGCCCATGTTGTAGAAGGCCATATTACGTAGGTGCGCACCGGAATCCGCGAACCCCATCTGCACGTGCGGCGAGCGCGCCAGCCGATTCAACTCGGCGTCGCGGTCGTTGGCGATGGTGGTGTGCCAGCGCAGCTGCGAGCCGTGCTGCACCACCAGGTCCAGCAGCGCGTCGGGCGGCAATATCCCACGCTCGTCGGCGATCTCGCCGAAGGAGCGGCCGATCACCGAGCCGTCCGGGCAGGCGACGATCTCGGCGTCGTGCAGGTCGCGATGCCACACGCGGGAGCCGAACTTCTTGGCCATATCCTTGCGGAATGCGCGGCGGAACTCCGGGTCGTCGAGAAATTCGTGGCGCTGCAACAGGTCTCGGATATTGAGCGCGGCCACGCCGGAGCCGAACTCCTCGAACACCACGAGATCGACACCGTCGGCGTAGACCTCGAACGGGACCGGCAGATGCTGCCAGCGGAATTCGGCGCCCAGTGCCCGGTTCGCCAGCGCCGCAACGGTTGTGGCCAGCCGCACCACGGCGCGGTCGGCCTTGATGTCGGCGGCGGAGATCAGCGTGGTCTTCAACGGCTTGCCGCGACGGCGCGCGCTCTGCAGGAAGAAGTGCGCCATCTCCAGCCTGCTGGTGAGGTTCGGCGTGCTCTGGTGAATCCGATTGCGTTCCCGCAGTAGGTCGTTGAGCTCCCGATACTCCGACCAGGAGGCGTAGGTGGACGGCAGTTGCCGACCCGGATAGCGCTTCCCCTCGAGCTTGGAGAAGGAGCTGCGGATCGTGGACAGTCCCACGAAGCCCGCGTCCAATGCCTCGGTGAGCATCTGCGCCATCTGCCGCCGCTCGGCCCGCGTAGCCTGCGCCTTGCCGTCGGAGGCCCGGGCCAGGCCCATGGCCGCCACCCGGATATCCGAATGCCCCAGGAACGCGGCCACATTCACCCCGAGCGGCCGCGATTCCAGCGCCGCGACATAGCTTTTCGGATCCCGCCAGTCCCGATGCTCCTTCACCGCAGCGTGCACCACATCCCACGGCAGCGCCTCCACCCGCGCGAACATATCCGCGCAGTCCTCGGCCTCGGAGTAGACCGTGGACAGCGAGCAGTTGCCGAATACGACGGAGGTGACGCCGTGCCGGGCCGACTCCCCCAGCCCCGGCGCGAACAGCACCTCGGCGTCGTAGTGGGTGTGCACGTCGATCAGCCCCGGCGTCACCCACTTACCGGCCGCGTCGATCGTCCGCGCGCCCTCGCCGAGGTCGATGCCGATCGCCGCGACCATTCCAGCCCTGATCCCGACGTCGGCCCTGACCGGCGGCGCCCCCGTCCCGTCGTAGACCGTTCCCCCGCGTACGACGACGTCATATCCGGCCATGCGAGACCTCCGCACACTCCCCGACTTTTCGATACATCACTGTATCGAACCCACCCCCACCTCGACTACCCCTCAATCCACCCCACCCCGGCCACACCACCCCCACCAGCCGATTCGGAACCACAGCCACCCACCTGCTAAAGTTCTCCAGCGTGGTTCGGCAACGAGTCACACGGGGCTATGGCGCAGTTGGTAGCGCGTCTCGTTCGCATCGAGAAGGTCAGGGGTTCGATTCCCCTTAGCTCCACAAGTTGACCCGGAAACCGCCCTTGATCAGGGCTTTTTCCGCATTCCAGGCTTGAGACCACCTCCGCGCGAGTACCGCATGCCACCTGGTCAGAGCCATTTTTCGTGTTCTAGTAAGCGCCGCAAGGTGTGTGGTCATCGGTGTTGATTCCGTCGTAGGCACACTGTCGATACCACGACCGCAAGCCGTGCTCGCCACGAATGCGGCCTCACCTGGTCCTCATGGATCGATGTCAGGACCGAGTCCGCCCGTGCGTGTCGCGGGTGCGGACGCCACGCTCGCGCAGACGGTTCAACACCGTGGTCGAATCGACGGCAAGATGTCTTCCGACCCGTGCCAAGGACCAACCGAGACCGTAGAGGCGGATCGCCTCATCGATCTGGTCCGCAGACAAACCACGGCGACGCATCGGCACATCGTGCCGATGCAGGATGGCACTGACGGTACGGCGATCGACCCCGAACCGGTCGCCCAGCTCGGAGGTCGTAGCACCAGCCACATAGTCGCGCACCAGCATCCGAACTTGGTCCTGACCGAGTCGCCGCTTCCGACTCGGCGGAGACCGATGGGCAGACAGAGACGGCGATGGTGAACTCCCGCCACCGCTGCCAGTGCGGTTTTCACAACGACTTCGCCTGTCGCCCAGCTGTTCTCGCGCCAGCTCGACAAGCACCTCCGCAATCTTGCCGATGTCCGGGCGATCCCGGCGGACGCCGCGAACTCCGAGCTTGCCCCAGCGGGTAGCAGTCTCGATCGGTATCGTCATGCCTCCACTGTCTCTCCCCCAGGCAAGTCCGGGTCAAACTACCTGCCAGCAAAGCCCACCGCTGCAGCGGCCACCACGCATTAACCGGGACTCTCGGTCCATTGGAGCTTCAACGTTGCAACCAGCTCCGCGCCGCAATACACCAAACCCATTGGCAGCCAATCGGGTTGGGCGATATCACGGAATATCATGAGCGCCAACAATAATTACCGTGGGGATCAGACGGTGAGGACGACCTTGCCCTGGAGGTGGCCGCTCTCGATCAGCCGGTGTGCGTCGGCGATCCGCTCGAACGGGAAGGTCGCCTGGACGTGGACTCGGAGCTTGCCGTGGTCGACGAGGTCGACGAGCCCTTGCAGGGCGGCCGGATCGGGGTCGACCGCGACGCCGCTGAATCGCTTGCCCGCCGCGTCGAACTTCGCGATGAGCTCCGTATCCTCGTCGGCGACCGCGGTCACGAGGTGTCCCCCTGGTCGGAGCACGTCGAGTGAACGTGCGGCGGTATCGCCGCCGAGCGTGTCGAGCGCCACATCGATGTCGCCGACGACTTCGGCGAAGTCGACCGCCGTGTAATCGATGACCTCGTCGGCACCGAGTTCCTCGACGAACTCCCGCTTGCTCGCACTGACGGTGGTGATCACGTGTGCGCCCAGTGATTTCGCGATCTGGATCGCGACGTGACCGACCCCGCCACCACCGGCGTGGATCAGGACGCGGGTGCCCTCGCGCACGCCGCCGAGATCGACCAGGCCCTGCCACGCGGTCAGCCCGACGACCGGCAACGCCGCCGCCTCGACGTGCGAGAGCGATGCGGGCTTGCGCACCAGGTGCAGAGCCGGTGCCGCCACCAGTTCGGCGTACGCGTTGGCGGCACGCGGGAACAGCGGCATCCCGAACACCTCGTCACCGGGCCGCAACCGCCACGTCTGCGCCGTCTCGACCACGCCGCTGATATCCCAGCCGAGGATGAACGGCGGCCTGCCGAGCAGCGGGAACTCACCGGCGCGCAGACGCGGTTCGAGCGGGTTCAGCCCGATCGCCTCGACCCGGACGAGGACCTCGGTCGGCAGGGGCCGGGGCGGGGGCACTTCGGCGATGGTGAGGACCTCCGGCCCTCCGAGTGTGTGCTGGGTGATTACTCGCATCTTTCAACGATGATCGCCGACAGATAGGCGTACCACCGGTCTCACGCCAGAATATCCTGATAACCCGCCAGCCCTCCGAACGCCGCTTACAGTGTGTGTTGATGACCGAACTTGCGCCCGAGCCGGTGTTTTGGACCGACGACTCGCCGGTCTGCGAGCCCTTGGCCCACGGCGCGGAGGTCGCCCCGCACTTCCATGACTTCGGGCAGCTCAGGTATGCCGCTTCCGGAGCGCTGGTCACTACGACCGAGGTCGGCACCTGGGTGGCGCCGGCGAACCGCATGACCTGGGTGCCGCCATTCTCCGTACACAGCAGTCGCTCGCACGGCCAGACCGATATCCGAGTGCTCGGGGTCCCGGCGGCCCTGACCGAGCAGCTACCGAGGGAACCGTCGGTGTTCGTGGCCAGCGCGCTCGTACGCGAGGCATACCTGGCTATGACCGGCGACCGCGAACCCGCCGACAGCCCCCGCACCCGACTGCTGCTCGAGGTCGTCGTCACGGAACTCGCTCGCGCCGCGAAAGAACCACTACGCCTTCCGGAACCGCGCGACACGCGCCTCAAGGCAGTAACCGATCTGCTGCACGCCGACCCGGGCAGCCCGGCGACGCTGGCGGAGTTGGGGCACCGAACCGGTTCGAGCGAACGCACTCTCAGCCGGCTGTTCAGCAGCGAGCTATCGATGACCTTCCAGCACTGGCGCACGCTGCTGCGGATTCAGCGGGCAGTGATCGAACTCTCCGAAGGCACCTCGGTCACCGACACCGCGATACGGCTGGGCTGGGCGAACCCGAGCAGCTTCATCGATGCCTTCACCAACCTCGTCGGCCAGACACCCGGTCGCTACCGCGCTACGGCGCGCCACACCTTGGCGGGTTATCCGTAATTCCAGGCGGAACATCGGTGGTGCGCCCATGGTGTGGAGGCCCATCGTTGAGGTATGTCTCATGTCGACGTGCCCAGCGCTCCCGCCGCGGCCGCCTCCTCCGGAGTGACGCTGGGCGATCTGATCGTGCAGGCCCTCACCCGGCACAGCGCCTCCGAGGCATTCGTCGCCGGTGATCGGCGACTGACCTACACGCAAGTCGGAGATCTCGTCTCGCTGTACACGGCCGCGCTGGCCCGCCGGGGCGTGGGGCGCGGGGTGGGCGTCGCGATGCTCGGCCCGAACACGCCCGAATCATGGATTATCCAGGCCGCGACATACCTGACCGGCGGGCGCTTCACCGGCCTGCAGGCGCTGGCGTCGGTCGAGGACCACATCGTCGTCTGCGAGGACGCACAGGCCACGGTCCTGGTCGTTACCGATGCGCTCGAGGAGCACGGGCGCCACCTCCTCGCAGCAGTCGGCTCGCTGAGACACCTGCTGGTCGTCCCCGCCGCGGGGGGCCTACCCGAAGGCGAGTCGCACGCGGCTCGGCCACTCGACCCCGGCCCGGCCACCGAGACCGACGTCGCATGGCTGCAATACACCGGGGGGACGACCGGCCGGCCCAAGGGTGTGATGCAGCCGCACCGGTCGATGGTGCAGATGGTGTATGCGCAGCTGGCCGACTTCGAACAGCCGCATCTGCCGCGATATCTGGCCTCGGCCCCGCTCACCCATGCCGCCGGGCTCGGCGTCCTCCCTACATTGCTGCGCGGCGGCACCGTCGTGATCGAGCAGGGCTTCGACCCCGGCCGATTCCTGGACATCATCGATACCGAGCGCATCAACTGCCTCAGCGGCCTGCCGACGATGATCTACACGCTGCTGGACCACGAGCGCCCGGAGACCAGAGACCTGTCCAGCCTCGAGGTGATCTGGTATGCCACCGGGCCGATGTCTCCGGTGCGCCTGGCCGAAGCGCGGGAGCGGATCGGACCGGTCTTCGCCCAGATATACGGGCAGACGGAGTCGACTGGCATCGGGACGATCCTGCCAAAGGCCGCACACCGGACCACGAACCTGGAGCGACTCGCCTCCTGCGGCCGTCCCGTGGTCGGGAACCGCATCCGGCTCATCGACGACGACGGGCACGACGTTCGCCCGGGCGAGGTGGGCGAGATCGTCATGCGCAACCGCGGAGTCATGCTGGGCTACCGGAACCTTCCAGAGGAGACCGCAGCGGCGCTCGAAGGCGGCTGGCTGCACACCGGAGACCTGGCCCGTCAGGACGACGAGGGCCTGCTGTACATCGTCGACCGCAAGAAGGACATGATCATCTCCGGGGGTTTCAACATCTACGCGAGCGAAGTCGAGGCCGCCCTGACCGGGCACCCTTCGGTCGGCTCGGCGGCGGTGATCGGCGTACCCGACGACAGATGGGGCGAGAGCGTCACCGCGTTCGTGGTCGCGCGCCCCGGGCAGCAGGTCGACATCCGCGCGCTCCAGGGCTTCGTGAAGCAGGTCAAGGGCTCGATGTATGCGCCCAAACAGGTCGTTGTCGTCGATGCGCTGCCGCAGACGGCGGTCGGCAAGGTCGACAAGAAGGCGTTACGCGCGCCCTATTGGCGCGACTCGACCCGCAATGTCCACTGACAACTCCCACTCGCGAAAGGTATTCAGCGTTGAACGCATCGCCACCCCGCCTGCTCGACTTCCACTCCCACTGGGGCACCGAGCAGGGCTGGAAGGGCAGTCCGTACGAGACCGCCGAGGACCGTGCTGCCCTGCAGGGTTATTTCAAGTGGGGCATGAACTTCGTCAGCGATGAACAACAAGCGGCCCAGTTTCGCCGGGCCAACGCCAGAGTGATGCTCGACTTCGCCTTCACCTACAAGATGGATGCCGGTGCGCTACGCGACCAGCACGACTACGCGTTCGACTTCGCCCGCACGCACCCCGACGTCGTGCTCGGCAACTGGATCGGCATCGATCCGACACAGCCGAAGCATGTCAGGGAATTCGAACGCTGCCTCAGCGAGGGACCGGGACTGATCGGGCTGACCGTTCATTCGTTCACCCCCGCCGGCACACCGGACCAGCCGGGGTGGGCGAAGTGCCTGAACCTGTGCATCGAGGCCAACCGTCCAGTGCTGGTGCATGTCGGCATGTCTGCCACCGGCGCCGGAACGCGCGGCGGCATGGGCATCACACTCGAGGGCTGTCACCCCCGCTACGTCGACCGCATCGCAGCGAAACACCCCGACCTGAACGTGATCGCGGCTCGGGTGGCCTGGCCCTGGCAATCGGAGATGATCGCCATCGCACTCCACAAGGCGAACGTCTGGATGGAGTTGCACGGCTGGTCTCCGCGCTACTTTTCCGACGAACTGCGGCGTGAGATCGGCAAGCGCCTGCGCAAGCGGGTGTTCTTCGGAGCCGACTACCCGATGCTCAGCCACGAACGGCTGGTGCAGGAATGGCGTGACCAGGGTTTCTCCCCGGACGTCCTGGACGACGTGTTCGCGGGCAATGCCGAAACATTCCTGACATCGATCGGAGCCGAGTGATGGACCTGGGACTGACCGGGAAGGTGGCGATCGTCGGCGGTGGCAGCGATGGCCTCGGGTTCGCGATCGCGGATCGCCTGCTGCGGGAAGGCGCCTGCGTCACGATCTTCGCGCGTCGTGCGGAGAAGGTCGCGGCCGCCGCAGCACAGCTTGCCGACAAGTACGGCCGAGAACGGATCCTCGGGGTCGCCGCCGATTGCTCGGTCGACGCCGACATCGAGCACGTCACGGCAGAAACGCTGCAGCGGTTCGGTCCGGCCGTCCACGTCCTGGTCACCAATGACGGCGGGCCGCCGATCCGCCGCATCTCCGAGCTCACCGACGACGTATGGCTGACAGCCTTCGAACGTCACTTCTTCTACGTGGTCCGATCCGTGCGAACGACGCTGCCGCACATGACAACCGAAGGCGGCAGCATCCTCAACGTGGTCTCCGGAGTCGCGCACCGCCCAGCCGTCGGAATGGCAGCACCGGCCACCGTCTGGTCGGCCGTCATCGGCTACGCCCAAACCCTCGCGCTGGAGGCCGGGCCGCACAACATCAACGTCAACACCCTGCTGACCGGATACTTCGACACCCCCCTCATCGACAAGACCATCGACAGACAACCCGAACTCTCCAAAACCCGTCTCGGCAGCGGCCTGCCGATGGGCCGCATCGGGCAACCCCGCGAATTCGCCGACCTGGTCGGCGCGCTCGTCGCACCGAACCTGAGATTCGTGACCGGCGCGGTGATCCCCGTCGACGGCGGAGCGAGCATCGGAATGGGCGCAAGCTTCGACTCGGCGGCCGACGCGAAATAGGCCAGCCGAAACGGCGGAATTCAATCACCAACTGCCCGAAGGCAACTCGCAGTTCAGACCCGTTCCCATGTCGCAGCGCCCCACCGGAGGCTTTGTGAACATGGGAACGATCAGCCGGACGGGCACGGCCGCCGCCGCAATCCTCAGATTCGGTAAACATCCACAACAACCAGGCGTTTTCCAGTTGCCCATGTTTTGCGTGCCCTGCCGGGGGCACGAATCTACGGCGGCCGGAATTACACCCGCGGTCGCCCTTGGCTGTCCCTCGTAGCGATCCCGCGTTCACGGAGCCGATTCAGAACAGTCATGCAATCAACACCCAGATGCTGGCCAACTCGTGCCAGGGACCAGCCCGTGCCGTACAGCCGGATGGCTTCATCCACCTGCTCCCCCAAGGCCCACAGACAGCTTTTGGACACGCAAGGCTCAGCGCTGCAACCGTCAGGCGGCGGGGTTCGGCCGTTTGAAGACGGTGTCGAGGTCGGGTAGGGGTCCAGCGCACATGTCGTGGGCTTCGGCGGCGGAGAGGCCGAGCATCCGCAGGACGTCCTCGGTCACCTGATCGGTGGTTTCGGCGTCGTCGCGGTCGGGGTGGCTGTGGAGCAGGCGGCCGAGGCCGAGTGCGGTGCCGGCAACCGTCAGCATGGCCAATTCGGTGTCGCGGACGGTGAAGCGGCCGGCTCGGACGCCGGCTTCGATGTCGCGGCGGGCGCGGGGGGCCAAGCCGTGGTCGGCGGTGGCAAGTTCGAGCCCGTAGTGCAGGAGCACCTTGCTGAGTTCGGGCTGGCGGCGGTGCAGGCGCCCGGTGAGGCGGAAGCTCTGGGCGAACATCTGCGCCGGGTCGGTCAGGTCGGCGGTCAGTTCGTCGAGTAGCGCGCCCTGGGCTTCGAGGGCGGCTTCGACTGCCGCTTGATACAGCTGCTCCTTCGTTTCGAAGTGGTTGTAGAACGACCCCATCCCGACGTCGGCGGCCTGGGTGATCTCCAGGACCGGGACGTTCGTCCGCCCCGCCGCGATGAGGGTCTGCGCCGCCCGGACCAGTGCCGCGCGGGTTTGGGCCTTGCGCCGCTCCAAGCGGCTCGAAACCTGCTCTGACATGGGTGCTTCATCCTCCCGGCCGGTCGGATCACAGGATAGCCGAGCGCGTCAATCCTGACGATTTCAGCAGTCGGTCTTGACTGCCGCACTAGTCATGACTGACGATATCGTCATCACGAAGAAGAGGTGGCCCGTGTCCGCTCGTATCCAGCACCGCGATCCGCACGCCGGCCTGCACAGCGAGCACGGTGCGCTCGCGGGAGAGCATCCGGGACGGGCCGCAGATCCGGTGATCAAAGTGCACGATCTGGCCTGGCTGGAGTTCGCCAAACCCGACCTCCGGCGGGCCGAGGTCTTCGCCGGCGCGTTCGGCTTCACGACGGCGCTGCGCACCGAGCACGAGCTGTACCTTCGCGGCACTGATCCCGGCGGGCCGTGCGTGGTCGTTCGCCGCGGCCGTCGGTCGAAGTTCCTGGGCCTGGCTTTCCTCGCGGCCGATGCGCACGATGTGCTGCGGCTGGCCACGACCACCGGGCGACGGGTTACCCCGTTGCCGGAGGTGTTGGGCGGCGTCGGCGTCGACCTGGCCGACCCGAGCGGCCTGCCCGTCCGCGTCGTCTCGGGCACGCACCAGCTCCCCGCGCTGACGCCGCAGGAACCGCGGACGGTCAACTTCGGCCGCGAGGTCCGGCGCGTCAATGCGGTACAGCGACCCCCTCGGACACCGGCGCTGGCGCAGCGGCTCGGGCACGTGGTGCTGCAGACGACGCGCTATCGCGAGGTGTTGGACTGGTACCTGCGGCATCTGGGGCTGATCGTCAGCGACTTCCTGTACTACCCGGGGCAGCGCGAGAGCGGGCCGGTGATGAGCTTCATCCGGTGCGACCGGGGTGCCACACCCACCGACCACCACACGCTGGCGCTCACCCTCGGCCCGACGAACCGGTATGTGCATTCGGCCTACCAGGTCGCCGACCTCGACGCGCTGGCCGCGGGCGGGCAGTACCTGCGCGAGCATGGCTACCACCACTCATGGGGCATCGGGCGGCACATCCAGGGCAGCCAGCTTTTCGACTACTGGCGCGATCCCGACGGGTTCATGGTCGAGCACTTCAGCGACGGCGACCTGTTCGACAACACCCTCGAGCCCGGGTGGGCCCCGATGAAGGCCTCCGGCCTCGCCCAGTGGGGGCCGCCCGCCACCGCCGACTTCCTCGGCCTCGAGCCGGGCAAGGAATCCCTGCGCGAACTGTGCGCAGTGCTGTCGGCACTGCGTGAAGACAACGAATTCGATACCCAGCGCTTGCTGGGCCTGCTGAAAGTGGCCCGCTCATGAGCCTGACCGTCCTGCGTACCCCCGAAGCCTGGTATGTCGCCACCCCGGCCGGAGCGGCGAAGATCGCCACGGCGGCGAAGACCACCGCCGAGTTGCTGCTCGACCGTGCGGCGATCACCGCCGCATCCGGGTCGGCGGACACCGTGCCGGTGTCGTCGCTCGCGCTGGTCTCGCCGGTCACTGCACCCTGCCGCGTGGTCGCGCAGATGACCAACTTCGCCTCCCACGTGACGGACGCCGGGATGGACCCGGAGACCGTGCCGCTCACGTTCTTCCGCAAGACGTCCGGCTCGATCAGCGGCCCGTTCGACGACGTTGTCCGTCCGTCGCACGTCCGGCTGCTCGACTACGAGGTCGAAATCGGGTTGGTCATCGGCCGCGAGATCCCGGTCGGCACCCAGATCACTGCCCTGCCCGGGTACGTCGCGGGCCTGGTGGTCACCAACGACGTCTCCGCCCGCGACATCCAGCTCCCCAAGACCCAGTTCTACGAAGCGAAGTCCTATCCGACCTTCACGCCGGTCGGGCCCGCACTGGTGCTACTCGACACCGAGGAGTTCCAGCGGTTCGCCGACCTGCGGCTGACATTGTCGGTCAACGGCGAGCGCCGCCAGGACGCGGTCGTCGGCGGTGACATGATCCACCGCCCGCTCGACGCCCTGCGTGCGCTGACCCGGTTCCAGCGCCTGGATCCCGGCGACCTGGTGCTGACCGGAACCCCGGCCGGTACCGCGCTGTCCGCGCCGCCGAAAGTCGTGGAGAAGCTGGCAGCGCTGCTGCCCCCGGCGACGAAATGGAAGCTGTTCTTCAAGGGGCAGGCCAGAAACCCGAAGTACCTCGGTGACGGCGACGTCGTCGAAGCGTCCGTCGCCACCGACGACGGTGCGATCGACCTCGGCGCCCAGCGGACGGTCGTGAGGTGGGCGCGATGACCGGCGATCTGCTGGGGCCGCGCTACGCCGGGCCCGACGATCTGTCCACGTCATGATCGTGCTGTCCGTGCTGCTTACCGCCCTTTTCCTGGGGCTCGGCGTGGCCAAGTTGCTCGCGCTGGTGCCCATGCGCAAGCTGGCGGCGGCCGCCGGGTTTTCCGTCCGGTCCTACCGGGGTATCGGCGCGCTCGAAGTCGCGGGTGCCGCCGGGATCCTGCTCGGGCTCGTCGTGCCGATCCTCGGTGGGCTGGCAGGCACCGGCCTGCTGCTCCTGCTCACCGGCGCGCTGGTCACGCACATCCGCAAACGGGACGGACTGCGCGAACTCGCCCCCGCGGTGGTGTGCACGCTGCTCGTCGGTGCCTACCTTCTTGTGCTGGGGACGGCGTCGTGAAGCTTCGGATCGTGGTCATCGGTGCCGGCCCGACCGGGCTCACCGCCGCAGCACTGCTGGCCCAGTACGGCATCGAATGTCTCGTGCTCGAGCGGTGGGAGTCGGTCTATCCGCAGCCGCGGGCGGTGCACCTCGACGACGAGGTATACCGCATCCTCGCGCGGCTCGGGCTGGGGAACGAGTTCGCCGCCCTCTCCCGACCCTGTCACGGCCTGCGGCTGCTGGCCCCGGACCGGCGGGTGCTGGCCGAGTTCCGGCGCGCCGCGGGCTCCGGTCGCCACGGCTACCCGGAAGCGAGCATGTTCGACCAGCCCGATCTCGAACGCCTGCTCCGAGCCGGTGCGGCGGCCTCCGGCGTGGTGACTGTGCGCGGCAACGCCGAGGTCACCGGCATCGCGCAGAACGAGGCCGGTGTGCAGGTCGAGGTGACCGACCGCGTCACCGGTCGGCGCGAGACGATCCATGCGGAATACGTGCTGGGGTGCGACGGCGGCAACAGCCTCACCAGGACTGCGATCGGCGCGAGGATGGCGGACCTGAAATTCGAGCAGCGCTGGCTCGTGGCCGACATCGCGACCAGCGCCGACCTCGGCGAGTGGGAGGGCGTGCACCAGGTCTGCGACCCGGTCAGGGCCGCGACCTACATGCGCATCGGCCGGACCCGCTACCGCTGGGAATTCCGGTTGCTGGCCGGGGAATCCGGCGAAGACTTCCACGATCGGGACCGGCTGCACCGTTTGGTCGCGCCGTGGACGAAAGATGTCCCGGCGGACGAACTGGAGATCGTCCGGGTCGCCGAATACACCTTCCGCGCGCAGGTGGCCGACCGCTGGCGGCACAGCCGGGTGTTCCTGCTCGGCGACGCGGCCCACCTCACCCCGCCGTTCATCGGCCAGGGCATGGGTGCGGGCCTGCGAGACGCGGCCAACCTCACCTGGAAGCTCGCCGGTGTTGTCGACGGACATCTGCCGGAGCGGGTGCTCGGCACCTACCAGGAAGAACGCGAGCCCCACGCCCGTGCCATGATCCGCCGCGCCGTGCTGGTCGGCAAGGCCATGACCGAAGGCGGCCGGGCCGGTGACCTGATCCGCCGGGTGCTGGTCCCTCGGCTGGCCCTCGTGCCCGGTGTTTCCGCCCGGGTGCTCGACAGCGGGACCCCCGCGCTGCGCCGGTCGGGCTTGGTGCGGAGGCCACGCTTCGGGCGATCACTGGCGGGCCGGCTGTGCGTCAACGCCGTCGTCCATGACGGCAAACGTGTCGATGACATGGCCGCGGGCCGTTTCGCCGTCGTCACCGCTGCCGTCCCGTCGGCCGCGGACCGAGCGGCCGTCGAACGGCGCGGCGCGGTCCTCGTCGTCGCCCCGCCGGACGGCGAGCTGCGCCGCTGGCTCCGGGCAGGACGCGCGACGACAGCCGTCGTCCGTCCTGACGGAACGGTGCTGAGCGCGGGCCGGGACGTCTCACGCCTCTGCCGAGCCTTCACCGAAAAGGAGCAATGATGCCCCCGCGTCCCGATGTTCCCGTGTACCGGCCGGACATCTACTCGCCGCAGGCCATCCTCGACCCGTACCCGCACTACGCGAACCTGCGTGAGCTGGGCCCGGTCGTGTGGCTGCCGAAGCACAGGGTCTACGCCCTGCCCCGGTACGCGGAATGCAAAGCCGTGCTGCTGGACGACGAGACGTTCATCTCCGGCGACGGGGTCGCGCTGAACCCCGTGACGAACCGGCTTTCGCGTGGCACGACGCTCAACAGCGACGGCGAGGACCACGCTCGCCGCCGTGTCCTGGTCGCCCACCGGCTCACCCCCCGGGCGCTGCGCGGGATGAAAGACGTCGTCGAAGAGCAGGCCGCGCGGGTGGTCGATGCCGCGGTCACGCAGCGGATCGTCGATGGCGTCGACGTTGCGGCGGCCCTGCCTGCGGCCGTGGTTCCGGACCTCGTCGGGTGGCCACAGCAGGGACGGGAAAACCTCCTCCGCTGGGGCGCGGCAACCTTCGACTCCCTGGGCCCGCTGAACGGGCAGGCGCTGAAGGCCGTGCCCGCCGGGCTGGGAATGATGCGCTTCGCCCGCAGCGTCGTCCGGCAGCGATCGGTGCTGCCGGGAAGCATGGGCGACGATCTGCTGCGCGCCGCCGACGAGGGCAGGCTCGGCCACGCCGAATGCCCGGCCCTGATGATCGACTACCTGGCACCGTCCTTGGACACCACGCTCAGCGCGATCGCGAGTGCCCTACACCTGTTCGCGACGCACCCGGGACAGTGGCAGCGGCTCAGGGAAGAGCCGGGCCTGATCCCCAACGCAGTCAATGAGATCGTCCGGTTCGAGTCCCCGCTGCGAGCGTTCAGCCGCAAGGTCGTCCGCGACGCCGAGGTGGCCGGCACCGAACTGCCCGCGGGTTCACGCGTGCTCGTCCTCTACGCCTCGGCCAACCGCGACGCGCTGGAATGGGCGAACCCGGACACCTTCGACATCCGCCGGGAGGCGGGGCGCCAACTCGGTTTCGGCCACGGAACGCACGGCTGCGCCGGGCAGGGCCTCGCCCGCCTGGAGACCCAGGCGATGCTGCGCGAACTCGTCGCCCGAATCGAGAAGATCGTGCCCGCCGGCGAACCCGTGTGGGCCCAGAACAACATCATCCACCGCCTCGAGAGGCTGCCACTCGAACTCGTCCCGGCCTGAAGGGAACGACCGATGAAGATTTCCGTCGACAACGACCGTTGTGAAGGCCACGGTCTGTGCGCCGAACGGGTCCCAGCCCTCTTCGAGTTGGACGACGACGCCGAACTCGTCTACCACTTCGAGGGCGGCACCGTTCCGCCGGAACACGTTGCCGCAGCACGGGCGGCCATCGACTCCTGCCCCGTCGCCGCCTTGAGGGAGATCGCGTGACACCGCCACGCTCGGTCGACGACGGGTACGTGCTCTCCCGGTCGTGCCCCTGTGCCCTCACCGTAAGGATTACTGGTCAGTCGCCCATTCCGGTTGCCGGGTTCTTGTGATCCGCCCCAACCGCCCAGGCGATCGTTTCCATGTAGTCCTAGTTCCTGTCGAGATCCCTAATCGGGCAGGTCACGGCGTTGTTACCGTGGGTGCCCCGTGGCGGGATGACACGGGATGCTGGAAGGGAGTGTCGCTGATGGCCGAAGCCCATACCGTCGAGCAGCCGATGCTGGTGGCCGGGAGACCGTTCGCCACCCCGTTGAAGGATGTCCGCAACCTGTCGCGGAAGATGGTGGGGCACTTCGTCGAAACCGTCCTGCCGTGCCGCACGATGCCGACCGATGTCGTGTCCGGCGACTTCACCTCCGCCACCCGCCTGTGCCTGGAACTGGCCGTCGCCATGTACGAAGGCAGCGATGTGCCCGAGAAGATCCGGCGCCTCGAAGACGCCGCCGCGGGATGGGCCCGGGAAGGAATCCCGCTGGGCACCATCCACCGCGCCGTGCACGAGGGCTTCCGCCTCGGCACCGACCTCGTCCACGCCCACGCCACCGCAGCCGATTTCGACGGCGTGAAGAATGCCGCCCGCCGCGTATTCGACGTGCTGGAGACCATCACCGTCGCCATTTCCGACGCCTACGTCAAAGAGCTGCGTGCCGTGGCGGGCGAGCATCATCACGCCGTCCACACCCTCACCACCGCGCTGATGTCCGGTCACCCCACCTCGACCATGGCCCGCGAATGCGGCATCGACCTTGTCGACTCCTATCACGTTGTGGCCCTGTCGATTTCGCCGCACCCCGACGAACACAACCCGGCCATGGACGGCAAGGTCGTCGCCCGCCGCAAACTCCGCCGCGTCCAAGCCGCACTCGCCGCCTGTCTCGGCGAGAACCCCCTGTCGCTGTTGAGCGTCGACGGCGGCACCGTGCTCATCCCCGCCACCACATCCACCGACATCGAGGGCGTCGTCGAAGACCTGTCGGCGGCCGCCCTGGTCCCCGTCACCGCGACCATCGTGCACGCCGCGCCACACGCAATTCCCGACGCCGTCAGCCAGGCCCACCAACTGCTCGACACCGTGCAGCACCTGCGAGCCCGGCCCGGCCTGCACCGGATGGACACCTTCGCCGCCGAATACCAGATCACCCGGCCCGGACCCGGCCGCGATGCCCTCGGCGCCGTACTCACCCCGCTCGACGGCCACCCCGAACTCCTGGAAACCCTGCGGGTCCACCTCGCCAACAACCTCAACCGCCAGCGCAGCGCCCACAATCTGCACGTGCACACCAACACCATCGACTACCGGCTCAAACGCATCGGCCACCTCACCGGCTGCGACCCCATGACCGCCTCCGGGCTGTGGTACCTGCGCTCCGCACTCATCGCCCGCACCTACACCACCAACCAATCCCGACCACCGGCAAACACCAACCCCAACAACCAATCTCAGTCCCCGCGACGACCCGCCGGCGATCCATCAGCGAGAGCCGACTGACACCGATCTCGAAGTTCGGCCAACAGCGTGGAAGCGCCCGACCCGGTGCCACCGAATCTGAAAGTCAGTCTCTGCGGAAGACCGTCCAGTTCGAGGATGGCCTCGCCGTGCACCATGACCTCATCGCCGAAGCCACTGCCGTCGATCGAGCCGACACCGATCGACTTCACATCCGTGACACGGCGGTACCAGCTGGTGAACGCGGAGGGCGGGCGATGACCCATGTTGCTCTCCCGAATTCCGGTCCAGTTCGGCTCGCCGTAGACAGCCGACACATGGATCAGCCCAGCCGGAACAAGCCACAGCCCGAACCAGTGCGTTTCCCGGCCCTCGGACCCATACCGGACATAACCTGCCTCGACGTCGTGATCACCCGCCAGCACGGCAAGGGCATATACGACATCGGACGGAGCCTTCGTGAGGTACGGCTCGGCAGTCTTGGCGTGATCGGCGAACCGCTGGTAGCCCTCGAAGCTGAGTTCCACACCTCAAAATGTACCGGCCGACCGCCCCGCACGGCGCGACGATCAGAAGCCGCCGCCACTGGGGTGCAACAGCATTCGGCCATCCACGTCTCAATATCCTGAGGTCCGGCCAGGTCCGACGGCGTCAGCTTGCCTTGTTGTAAGGCAGTGCGAGCCGTAACGTGGACCCACGCCCACGGCGGGCGTGCTCGGGGAGGGTTCGCTGGTGCATTTTCGTCATGGCCGTCGGTGGTCCGCGTTGTCCGTCGTGCTCATGGTCGGGGTAGTGGGGTTCGTCGGCAGCGCTTGCGGCACAGTGCCGCCGGACGACGAAGCGGTAGTCACAGAGGTACCCGCAGACTGTTCCGACGCGTGGAAACCGGTGGAGCAGAGTATTCAGGCGTTTGCGGGCGAGGCATATGACGCGTCCACCGAATTCGAGACAGGCAGCCGTGGTGCTGACTACGGCAGCCAGGAGCTGAACTGTGCGAAGAAGTTCGGTGCCTCGATTCCTCGTGAGCCGGTCGAGAACCACCGGACACCGATGTGGCGCAGGGTTTCGATCTCCTACTCCGAGGCCCGACACCACACCACTGCCGGGGCGACCACCAGCAGTCTCCAGACGAGCCCCGGCACCATCCCGACGGTGACACCCTCCCCCGGGATCGGAGGGGACGCGACCATCTCGATCGTGGACGCCCCCGAGGGCGAAGCGCGAAAGGTCAGAGTGAAATTCCGGACCGGCCGCCTGATGGTGACGGTCGAGACCTCGGGCAAGGACTGGTCCGGCGTTCCCGAGACGCCCCCGGTCACCGACTCGCCCGAACTCCGCGCGGATCTGCGCACAGGCGCCGAATCGATCGCCAAAGCCGTTGCCCGACAACCCTTGTCGGCGGTAACGCTCACCGGCTCGTCGAGTACCGGCACACCCACCACGACGCAGGTCGCTACGCCGGTGTGGGATCCCTGCCAGATCTCGCAGCAAAACCTGACCGCCGCCGGACTCCTGCTCGATTCGGGATCGTCATTTCGTCAGCGCACGCCGGGCTCCGCCACATGCCGGTGGCATGGCGACGGGTATGAACTCAGTGCCTACTCCGACGACTCGACATTCGAATCTTCGATCTATAACAGCCCCGAATACGCGCGTCCGAAGCCGGTGGTAATCGGCGACCGCTATGCGCTCCAGGTGCACCAGGATGATCTCGAAGAGTATTGCAACCTGGCATTCGAACTGCGGGAGAAGGTCGATCGGTCCGACTACGGAGGCAGAACACTCAGGTTCCAGATATGGCAGGAGGAAGGGCGGTCACGAACCGAGCTGTGCGATGAGCTGATCCGAACAGTCGGCATCCTCGCCAGCTCCCTGCCGCCGACCATATAGCTGCTCGAGCGGCAGTCAGCGGACGAGGCGGAAGAACCCGCGGACCTGCTCGACCAGCGACTGCGGCTGCTCCAGCGCGGCGAAGTGGCCGCCCCGCGGCATTTCCTCGAACCAGCGCAGATCGGTGAACCGCAACTCGGCCTCCCGCCGCGATGGGCGGGTGATGTCGCGCGGGTAGACCGACAGTCCGGACGGCGCGGTGACCTTGTCCCGGAAGCCGGCGAAGCTCTCCCGGTACAGGCGCGCCGACGACGTGGCCGACGCGGTGAACCAATAGACCGAGATCTCATCGAGGATCTGCTGCCGCGACACGGCGTCCTCGGGACGGCCGTCGTTGTCCGTCCAGGCCCAGAACTTCTCGGCGATCCAGGCGGCCTGGCCCGCCGGGGAGTCGGTGAGGCCGTAGCCGAGCGTCTGCGGCCGGGTCGCCTGGATCGCCGAGTACCCTCGGCCGGTCCGCTGGAACTCCTTTGCGACCTCGAGGTTCGCCAGCTCGGCGGGCGTCGGGTCGTCGAACGTGCCCGCCGCCACGGACCCCATGTTCAGGTGCACACCGGCGACCCGCTCGGGTGCCACCTCGCCCAGCGCGCCGGACACCGCCGAACCCCAGTCACCGCCCTGCGCGCCGTATCGCTCGTACCCCAGCGAAACCATCAACGTGTCCCAGGCGCGCGCGATGCGAGTGACGCCCCACCCGGTCGTCGACGGCTTGTCACTCCAGCCGTACCCGGGCAACGACGGCGCGACCACGTGGAACGCGTCCGCCGGGTCCCCGCCGTGGGCGCGCGGGTCGGTCAGCGGACCGAGGACCTCCAGGAACTCGAGCACCGACCCCGGCCACCCGTGCGTGAGCACCAGCGGGAACGCATCCGGCTCCGGCGAGCGGACGTGCAGGAAGTGGATGCCCAGCCCGTCGATTGTGTCGCGGTACTGCGGGAAGGCGTTCAGCCGCGCGGCGAACCCGAAGTCGTAGTCCTCGGCCCAGCTGCGGCACAGCTCCTGCGCATACGCCAGCGGCAACCCCTGCGACCAGTCGTCCACCGGCTCGGGCTCGGGCCACCGCGTCCGTCGCAACCGTTCCCGCAGATCCGCGATCTCGGCTTCGGTGATGCTGACCTCGAACGGCTCTGCGACCATCGTCGCCTTCCCCTCAGCTTGATGTGACACGTAAAAGCTACTATGGGTGTCACGCTACGGAACCGTGAGGAGACACGTCAAATGCTCGATGCGTGTTACAGCTCATCGGCGGTCGCGACGGCCGTCGATCTCGCCAACACCCTGAAGCCGATCAGGGGTGAGGACGCGCTCGAGACCGTGGAGCAGCTCCGGAACTTCCTCGACGACCATTCGCCGGACGCGGGCCGAAGGACCGTCCCGCAGCGTCTCACTCGTACCGACCTGGCCGAGGTCCGCGCGGTGCGCGAGACGGTGCGCGCCGTCCTCGAACGAGCGAGCACCGACGCGGAAGCAGCCGCGGCCCTGATCAATAACGGTCTACGCGACAGCCGCGCCAGGCCCGTGCTGTGTCACGACAGGGATCGCTGGTGGACCGAGGTCACCTCCGACACCGATCGCTGCTCGGCACACCTGGCCGCGACCACGCTCAGCGCACTGGCCGCCGTGATCGCCACGCTCGGCCCGGCCCGCCTCGGCGCATGCGCCGGGCCGCACTGCCGGGCCACCTACGTGGACCTCTCGCGCAACGGCTCGAAACAGTACTGCACCCGAACCTGCGCGCACCGGGCCAGCGTCGCGGCTTACCGGAGTCGGCAGAGCCCGCGCTGAAGGTTTACACACGACCCTCGTCGCACCGGGGACATATGAAGACAGCCCGCCGGGGAGACCCGGCGGGCTGTCGACAGAATGGCCCCTCATCGGACCTGCGCGTTACTCAGCGGAGAAGCTCGAGAGCCCACCGAAGCCGCTGAAGATGTCACCGAATGCACTCAGAAGGTCTCCGAGGCTGCCCAGGTCCACTGAACCCATTGTCACTCCATTCGTGTTCGAACCTGCGACGCCCTGCGCGCCGCCCCACCACTCCTACCGGCGTTATCTAAACGTGATAATAGGATGACCTTAACGTGATACAACTCGAAGTTAAATCGATTTAAATCACACGGATGTCCCCCGCTGGGTTGCAGCATAAATCCGCAGACCCGCGGGAACTCTTCGCAAAGGAAATTCTAATTCACACAGCAATCCGAAACCATCACCGCCGCAAGGCAATTCGTACTCCGTGACGATCCGGACAAGCTCCGACATATCGGCAATTTGTCAGCACCAGGGACGGGCCGGGACCGGAGGGCATCGCCTCCAGACCGGACCGTTCGGCGTCGCGCCGGTGCGGGTCGGCCGATTTCACCGCCGATTCCAGCGACAGCGATGTGGTGCGCACCGGCGGGGGCAGTGCCTCGCCGACACCCTCGGTGGCCGACGGCAGGACGAGTTCGATCCCGGCGCGGCAGTGTGACCGGGAACACACACTTTCAGTGGGGTGATTCGTAACTCGGTTGGCATCGGGTCCGAAATAGGCGTATTTTCGCGGCGATCTATCCAACTTATTGTTGATGAACGCGAGGTCTTCATGTCCGTCTCGAAACGCTCGGTCTTCCGGAGTACGACCGTTGCCGTCCTTACCGCGGCCGCGGTGGCAGTCGGTGCCAGCACCGCGGGTGCCGATGCGCCGTCTGCCGCTCAGCCCGCTCCGGCGATGCAGCAGCTCGCCTCCTCCACGGTCGACCAGGCCGCGCACACGGCGACCTTCACGCTCGCCTCGGGCAACTTCGCGGTCGACCCCGTCGCCCAGGTCATCGATGTGCGCGGCGCCGAGGGGGAGAGCATCGGATCCATTCCGCTCGCCGTGGACGGCACCGCCGTGCCGGTCGCGAGCACCGTCAGCGAGGACGGACGCGAGCTGACCCTGAAGCAGGTCGCGTTCACCGACACCGCCAACCTCCTTGTCAACCAGTGGGTTTGGGGTGTGCAGAACGGCGGCGCCGTGGGTGCCGTGATCGGGTGCCTGCTCGGTGCGTGGCTCTTCGTCATCCCCGGCTGCATCATCGGCGCGGCCATCGGCGGGGCGGTCGGCAGCCCCAACGGCGCCGAGATCAACGCGACCTTCTTCAACCTGATCACCGGAAAGTAGCGGTCAGCCGGTCGAGTTCGCCGCCGACGCGCAGAACAGCGTTGGCGGCGAACAGGTCTCGAAACGGCCGTTCATCGCTTCGCCTCCGCCTCCGGCCGCGATCCCAGGGGAATCCTCGCCGTGGCCCGGCTGAACACCGGCTGCCCGGCGGACCGGGCCGTGAGCGCCAGCGTGGCATGGCGGTCGCGTTCGTCGACGCACCGGACGGCGGCGGTGAATTCCACTTCGGCCGGACGATCGGGGCCGATGTAGACCGGATTGGCGAAGTTCACCGCGTAGTCGGCCAGGTCGACCGGGACACCGAGGCATTCGGTGAGGTAAGCGGCGCCGAGGCCCATGGTGAGCATGCCGTGCGCGACGACGGTGGACAGCCCCGCGTCGCGGGCCACGGTATCGTTCCAATGGATCGGGTTGTTGTCGCCGCAGACACCGGCGTAGTTGACCAGATCGCCCCGTGACAGCCGGTAGGTGCGAGGCGGAAATCGCTGCCCGGCAGCCAGTTCCGGACCGGCGATACCACGCCTTCCGGTCGCCGGGAACAGGTTCGGCGCACCCGGCACCTCGCGAGGTTGCGGAAGCGGAATCGAAAGGTTCTGCATGCCAACCGATTCGGCGGCCGGGCTCGTGCCGTCGACACCGAGCAGGGTGGTGTGCACGGCCTGGACCAGGCTGTCGCCGGAATCGCGGACGGCCGTGGTGACGGTGATGAGATCGCCGTTCGCGGTGGGGTGTACGGAATCGACGGCGAGTTCACAGGTGAGCCGGTCCCCGGCGTAGACCGGCCGATGCAGGTGTATCTCCTGTTCCAGGTGCAGGAGTCTGCTGTGCGGGTAGGCGGCCAGGGCGCGGTCGAACATGGCGCGCTGACCGGGCATGGCGATCGAGGACAGGAAGGTCGCCGGTGCCGCCAGGGCGGGATGGCCGAGGGCGCGGGCCGCGTCGTCGTTCCAGTGCGCGGGGTGGAGATCCTGGACGGCACGGGCGAATTCGCGGATCTTCTCGCGGCCGACCTCGTAGTGGTCGACGCTCTGCAAACGGTGCGGAGGGTTCATGACCGCTCGCCGTCGGCGGAGCCCGGCTTGCGGGCGACGAAGATGCGCTGACCGTGCGCGGCCAGGGGGTGGTCGGCCTCGGGAAGCACCAGCCACGGCTCCAGCCCGACGGCGGTGAGAGCGTCCAGCCACTCGTCGACGCGCAGGAAGATGCGATCGGTCCCGGCACGGACATCGTCCTGCCCGGGCGGGACGCCGCCCGTCCGGGGGGACATCAGGAAATGCATGGACGTGAGCAATTGGCAATGCTCGCGGCAGGATTCGACGAAGACCAGTTGCCCGCCGGGGGCCAGCAGACGTGCGAGGTGCCGCAGGGTCTGCCCGGTGTGCCGGGCGTTGTGCAGCACGTTGGCCGCCAGCACGATGTCGCACGGCGGCTGGCCGGGCAGGTCGGCGTTCAGGTCGAGAATGCCGTAGCGCATCCACGGGTGGTCGGCGAACCGTGCGCGCGCGGCCGTCAGGAAGAAGGCGGACAGGTCGGTGAAGTGGTAGTCGACGGGCGAATCACCCAGTGCGCCGACGATATCGGCGGTCGTACCACCCACGCCCGCCCCCAGCTCCAGGATCCGCACCGGTGATCGCCGTTGCCGCAGCTCAGCGACGACACGCGAAACCACCTCGCGGGCAGCGACATTCAGATAGCGGTTGACCGGGTTGGTGCGATATGCCGCCTCGGCGGTCAGAAAGTCCCCGTCGGGAAACAGCAGCTCCTGCGGGAGGACGCGCTCCTGAAGCAGCGCGGCCAGTTGCCGGTTCGCGCGGTCGAAGAACTGGGCGAGTTCCGGTGCGAGCCCCAGATCCGCGCATGCCTGGCGCAGGTGCGTTCGCTGCGGCGCGGCCGCCGGGCGGGCGAGATCGTAGCCGCGGCCGGTGCAGTGCGACAGTTGGCCGCGGTCGGTGAGTTCACGCAGCCAGCGACGCAGCAGCCAGCGATGCCGGGCCGCGACGCCCAGTCGCGTGGCGATCTGCTCCTCGTTGCGAGTGACGTTGTCCGGCAATGCTTTTCGAAGCACGCCGAGCATGGCGTGCAGGCCGAACAGGTCGAGGTCGTCGAGTGCGGAACGGCAGTGCCGGGTATCCACGTCGGTGACCGCCTCGTCCGCGCGCCGGGCCACATCCGCAGTCACGGTCGTCATCACCGCTCCGCCGGGGTGTCGTCGTGCTCGGGCGGAATATTGTGATTGCAGCGGAAGAGGTTGTCCGCGTCGTAGGTGGCCTTGATCCGGGCGAGCCGCCGGTAGGTGTCGGGATTGTACGCGCTGCGCACCCGGTCGGATGTGGCTGTGCCGTCGAGTATCCCGATGTAGGGACCGCCCGCCGAGCAGGCGGCGACCGCGGTGGTGGTCTCGGCGATCCACTCGCGCGACCGGCCGAGGTCGATACCCGCCGGGCCACCGGAAAACGCCACCAGATGGTAGGCCGCCTCATGGAAGCCGAACGACGTTGCCGCACTGGGCATCCTGCGTATCGCGCCGCCGAGCTGGTGGATCGAGAGCAGCGAATGCCGGGTGGGCATCCGGGCCCCGAGGTCGACGAGGGAGTCGAGGGTGACATCGTCGAGGGTGCGCAGCCATTCGGTGCCGGTGGCGGTGGCGTGACCGGTGGCGAACGCCTGCTCGGTATTGCGTTGCAGCTCCGGGTAGGTGACGGGCCGCATCAGGTCGAGCTCGGGTTCGCCGATACGACGCAACTGCTCGAGCACCGTGCGGGCGCGATCGGCGGAACCCAGGTAGGACGCGGTGACGGCGGCCCGCGGTGGGCCTTCGGGCGCCCCGGGCGGCCAATGAATGAGGGTGGCGCGCAACGACAGTTCCGGCGGGGCGGAGTCGGCGAATTCCCGGAACCCTGCGAGCACGTCGCGGGCCTTGCGGTAGGGGTAGAGCAGGGTCCCCGCGTACACGGTGGGGACGGGATGCAATTCCAGCTCGAGCGCGGTGACGACGCCGAAGTTTCCGCCACCGCCGCGCAGCGCCCAGAGCAGTTCGGGGTGCCGCTCGGCATCGGCGGTCACGGTGCGGCCGTCGGCCAGGACCACCTGTGCGGAGCGCACGTTGTCGCAGGTGAATCCGAAAGCGCGTTGCAGCCAGCCGGTGCCGCCGGACAGCGCGGTGCCGACCACGCCGACGGTCGAGACGTCGGCACCGGTGACGGCCAAACCCTTTGCCACGCAGGCACGGTCGAACTGAACCCAGGTCACGCCGGGGCCGACGGTGGCCCGACGTGCCGTGGCGTCGACGGTGAGGCCCTGCAAGCGGGACAGGTCGAGCATGAGCGAATCGGCGACTTCCGGATGCCCGGCGACATCGTGACCGCCCGCCCGCACCGACACCGCGAGGCCGTGCCGTCGCGCGAAGTCCACCCCGGTGGCTATATCGGCGGTGTCGGCGCAGCGGACGAGCACGGCCGGGCGGTTGTCGACGGCCGCGTTCCAGGAGTGCCGGGCCTGGTCGTAGCCGTCGTCGGCGGGCCGCAATACGGTGCCGCGGCATGCCGCGGCGAGCTCGTCCAGATGGGCGGGTGCCGGAGTTGTCGTCATGGGGTTGTGGGCTCCTCTACTACCACGATGCGGGGAATCGGTGTCGCGGCGCGCGTGTCGAGGTGGTCGATGAGCACCTCGGGCAGCCGCTGCCGTACGAAGCGGTCGAACGGGTCGTTGCAGACCGGGCGCGATGTGCTGCCGTCCAGTGCCGCCGAATTCGCCTGCCGGTCCGGTAGGCCCACCGCCAGGCGTCGGGCGTCCGCCGAGTCGAGCAGTACCGCCCAGCCCCGAGGCGCCGCGGCGGCAAGGTCCGCCGGGGTCACGGCACCGCGTGCCTGCCCGTCCAGCAGCGCATTCGGGATGCCGGTGACGAGCGTGTGGCGTTCGTCGCCCAGTTCGCGCAGCCGCTCGGCGGGAGGGCCGGACAGGTCCGCCCAGTCCACGGCCTCGGCCGGGGGCGGCGCGGGTGTGTCGACGGTGTACACGATGTCGTAGCGATATCGGGTGAGTTCGGTGTCGGCGCGGAACGGCTTGGCGTAAGCGGTCGTTCGGACTTCGCGGCGATGCTGCCGGGCGATCCGCGCGAAGACCCTCGGATCGCAGAGCAGTTCCTCCTCCGCGGCCAGGCGGTCGTGCGCCCGGCGTGCCACCTCGGCGTCGGTGCGGCCGGGCGCACGAGCCGACTCCAGCCATCGCGCGTAATCCGGTGCGGTGCCGAGGTTCCGGATATCACCCACCACGACGGTGCCACCGGCGGCGACCAGATCCAGCGCGTCGGATATCACGGCGGACAGGTACCGCTCATCGGGAAAGCACTGGGTGACGCTGTTCAACACCACGCAGTCCGGCGCCGCCGGGCCCGCGTCGATATCGCGCACCGCCGCCGCGACCGCCTCGGAGGTGATCTCGTGCGCCGCCGCGCGCAGGACCCGCACTCCGGGCAGCCGCTGCTCACGCAGGCGGGCAACCACCGGCTCGGCGACATCGAGGCCCACGTAACCGCGCGTGCGAGTGTGCACGCGGTGTGCGAGTAGGCCACTGCCGCAGCCGATTTCGAGCACGATGCCCGGATCCGACCGGAGCACCAGGCCGACCGCGTGCTCGATCCACTCGAGCATGTGCTCCCGGGGGAACGGCGCCCCCGTGTCGGAGGCCCGCCACCCGGACAGATCCAGATCGTCACCGTGCCGGTCGGCCGCGGCGGCGTACACGAACTCGTAGACATGCTGCCAGTGCGCCAGATGCTCGCGCAGCAGCGCCCCCGGCACGGGCCGCACGGCGGTCGCGGCCGCGTCCGGGCGCACGACGATCGCGGTCCGGTCCGTGTTCCAGCTCGCAGAGCCCACCCACGGGTGTTGTCGCAGGGCATCCACTACCGATGTCACGGCCGCACCTCCCGGGCATGTGCGTGCTCGAATGGCCCCCGCGTCCCGAGCACAGCGCTCACGAACGCTGTCCTTCGAGAGGCGCGGAACCCGTTGATAATTCGGCCGATCCGAACAGGCGGTAGGCACGCTCGGGATCGTTGGCGGCATGGGCGCGACCGGCATGGGCGTCGCGCCAGAACCGCTGGATCACCGATCCGGCGCCGAGTGCGCGGCCGCCGGAGTTCTCGAACAGCCGGTCCACCGCGTTGATCGCGCGTTCGGTGCCGCGTACCTGGTCGCGGCGGGTGCGCAGCCGTTCGATCATCGGGATCGGGCGGCGCGCCTCGGCGAGTGCGCGCAGTGTGGTGATGTTGCGGGTCAGCTGCAGCCAGGCGGCGTCGATCTCGCTGGCGGCCTCGGCGATACGCACCAGGGTGGCCGGATCCTCGGCGAACGGCGTACCGGTGAAGCCGGTCTCCTTGCGGGCATCGCCCGGAAGTGCCACCCGCACTCGTTTCCGCTGATGAGCGAGATGGGCGTCGTAGGCCCCCTGTGCCATGCCGATGATCGGGGCGGTGATCGCGCTGGGATGGATCGCGCCGAACGGAATCCGGTACAGCGCAGCATCATTGACCTCCTGCCCCGGCGCAACACACTTGCCGACGGCTTCGGCCCCGAGCACGCGGTGCGCGGGCACGAAGGCGTCGTCGACTACGAGATCGTTGCTCCCGGTGCCGCGCAGACCCATGGCGTCCCACACGTCCTCGATCGTGTACTCGCCGAGCGGCACCAGGAAGGTGGCGGATTCGACGGCCTCGCCGTCCACGACCACGCGGGCGCCGAGCAACGCCCAGGCGGCATGGTCGCAGCCGGAGGCGAAACCCCACCGCCCGGTCAGCCGATAGCCGCCGTCGACCGGGGTCGCCGTCCCGGTGAGGGCATAGGACGAGCAGATCCGGGTGTCGGGATCGCCGCCCCACACGTCGTCCTGGGCGCGCGCGTCGAACAGTGCGACGTTCCACGGCGGGACGCCGAGCGTCGACGCCACCCACCCGGTGGAACCGCAGGCCGCCGCCAGCTCCCGCGCGGCGGTGTAGAAGATGGCCGGATCCGCCTCGAAACCACCGAAACGCCTGGGCTGCAACAGTTTGAAGAATCCGATCTCCTGCAGCGCCTTGATCGACTCGACCGGAATCCTTCGTGCGAGTTCGGCATCCGCGGCCCGCTCCCGCAGGGCGGGCCGCAGATCGGCGATCGCCGGCAGCACGGCATCGGCGGTGTTGGTGTCGCTCATCTCAATCCCCGTTTCCTTGCGGTGCATCGCGGTCATCGTCGGAGCTCTTGTTTGGTGAACCGCAGCAGGCCCGTCCCGGCGTCCGTGGCGGCCAATCGCAGACCGGCGGCCCGTGCTTCGGCGTCGAGCCGATCGGCGCCGACGGGCCAGACGCGGTGCTCGGTGATCGCCTCCTGCAGCAGCCGATCGTCTCGATAGCTGCGATAGGTCATCCGCCACACCAGCGACTCGTCGTCGACCGGGTCCGCGCGGCTCCAGCCCTCGTACTGCAGTGCCCCCGCCCGGGTGCGGGTGTAGCGGCGCTCGGGGTCCGCGGTGACCCGTCCGGGTCGCTGGACCTCGACGACGGCATCGGCCCCGGGCGCGAGCGCGCCCGCGATGGTCGTCCACACGCGCGGCCGCGAGCGCGGATCGAAATGCCCGATCACGCCCAGCGCCACCACCGACGCACACCGCGACGGCAGCTCGGTGTCGAGAAATCCGGTGGGCAGCACGGTGATTCGATCCCGCAGATCGCGGCGCGCGGCGAGCCGCGAGACCAGCACCGCGCGCATGGCCGGGGCCGGTTCGACCGCGACGATCTCCGCGTCCGGGAGGGCGTCGGCGATCAGCATGGTCGACAACCCGGTACCCGCGCCGATGTCGACAACGGGACCGGCGGTGGTGTCGGTCTGGGCCAGCATCGCCGACAGGATCGGATCGAGCTGCGCCACATAGGGTGTCGCCATCAGATCGTAGAATTCCGCGGCCGCCGCGTAGGAATCCGCACCGGAACCGTCAGTCATCGCGCCCCCCGTTCTCCGCGCGCGCCAGTGCCTGTGACACCAGATCGGCGACGGTGTCGACGGCCGGTTCCCGGAGCAGCGCGTAATGGTGGCCCGCGGCGGTATGCAGGTCGAGGTGGCCTTTGGTGTGGGTGCCCCAGCCGAGATCCGGCAGATCGGCGCAGTCGTCGACGCCCATCCCGACACCGGAGTTCCGTGGCGCGGGGAATTCGGCGCGCACGACGAGGGTTTCGAGCCCGTCCCCGTCGAGGACGCCGGTGACGTGGTCGCCGAGCGCCCGCAGGTGACGCCGGAAGATGCTCTCCCGCAACCGCTGTGCCGTGCCGTCGCGGCCCGCCAGTCCCGCCGTGGCGAGGCGGCGGTCGATCTCGGCGTGCTGCTCGGACTCGGATCGCTGCTCGAGGCCCTCGGCCAGGCTCGTGGACGCGAGATCGATGTCGAGAAATGCCTCCAGCGAACCGAGATACCGCGACCAGAAGCCCGTCTCGGAGTGCCGAATCCGGTCCGCGATATTGGCGTCGACGAGGACGAGCAGCGACACCACGTCTCCAGCCGCGCGGAGCCGACGGGCCAGCTCGTGGGCGATGATGCCGCCCATCGACCAGCCGCCCAGCAGATACGGACCCGCGGGCTGGTGCGCCCGCAGCACGGCCTCGTAGGTCCGCGCCAGCTCCGCGACGGTCTCCGGTCCGGCCGCGCCGGCCAGGGCAGGGTCCTGCAGGCCGATCACCGGGCGCCCCGTATCCAGCTTCCTGGCCAGATCGACGTAGCAGAGCACGTCGCCGCCGGTGGGATGCACCAGGAACAGTGGCAGCCCGGTGCCGTCGCGCAGGGGCACCGCGCAGTCCGCGGGTGGCGGCGCGGCGACCGTGCGCGCGACCGCGGCGGTGGCCGCGAGCGTCGGGTCGGCCAGGAAGTCGCGCGGCGTGACGGCCAGCCCGAGATCCGCGCGCAGCCGGTTGAGCATGCGGATGGCCAGCACCGAATCACCGCCGAGGGCGAAGAAGTCGGCAGCGCGGTCGATACCCGCTGCGTCACAATCCAAGTCGAGCAGTCGCACCCACATCTCGGCAATACCGAGCTCGGTGTCGTCTGCCGGTGGCCCGCTGGGCACCGACTCGGCCCGCCGTTCCCCCGGGTCCGCGGCCGCTCGTCCCGCGGACGGCAGTTCCACTGTGGCCGACCAGGCTTCGGCATGTTCGACGAGCGCGGTGATCTCGGCGCCGATGGCGCCGAACAGTTCGTCGAGAACACCGGTAGCGAACAGCTCCGCCACCGCGTCCAGGTTCACCACGACCGCGTCGTCCCAATCCCATTGGAACACCTGCATATCCAGCGCCACCTGCGGCGTGCGCACGCGCTGATAGAAGTCGCGCACCCGCACCGATTCGGGGGTACCGCCCGGCGGGTGCAGCCCCAGGGTGCTGTGGAAGACGACCGGCGCCTGCGGCGCGGTGTCGCGGCGCCGACGCCCGAGCTCTCGCACGATCTCCACGCCCGTGACCTGCCCGTGGTCGAGCATGCGGGCGGTGGCGTCCTGCATCTGCCGAGCCGCCGCGGCGAAACTCGCCCCGGCGGGCAGGTCGACGTCGAGCAACACCGTTCCGGCGTAGGGGCCGATCGCGTGGTCCAGGTCGCGGGGCAGGTGCAATCGGTTGAGATACAGCACATTCAGCAGGAATCGGCGGTGCCCGGCCAGCCTCGCCAAGGCGATGGCATAGCACGTGGCGAAGGCGGTCGTCGGCGTGATGCCGTACTGGGTGCAGCGCTCGCGCAGCACCGCCATCTGCTCGCCCGTGACCCACAGTTCTCGTCGCTCCAGGTCGTCCGGGCGGGCCTGTTCGACCGGCATGGTGAACGGCAGCCTGGGGGCGGTGGGCAGCTCGTCGAGCCGCTCCCACCACCAGTCGCGCTGAGCCTGCCACTCCGGTTCCCGCCGTTGCCGCTGCACGGTTTCGACGTAGTCGCCGAAATGCGCCGTGAGCGGCGGTAAGACGACGTTCGGGTCGTCGAGCCGGGTGAACAGCTCGGTGAACATCAGCTGCACCGACCAGCCGTCGGCGACCAGCAGGCTGCTGACGATGTGCAGGCTCAGTTCGTCGCCCGGCAGGCGCAGGGCGGTGATTCGGAACGGCCACGGATTCATGTCGGGCCCGGAATGCTGCATCCGCGTGCGGGTTTCGGCACGCGCCGCCGCGATCTCGTCGACACTCGCGGCGCGCAGGTCGATTTCGGTCAGCGGCAGCGTGGCCAGGCGCGGATCGTCGTCCGGCAGGACCTGCTGGGAGCCGTCGGGCAGGAAGATCGCGCGCAGCATGGGCTGCCGCCGCACCTGCCAGCGGATCGCGTCCGCGACATCCTCCGGATCGACCCCGGCCAGCCGGAAATCGACATACATGTGGGCGGAGTCGTAGCTCAGCGCCCAGCCGTGCTGCTGTCCGACCCAGTACGCCTGCTGTAGCGGCGTGAGCGCGAACGGCGCCGCCGGATCGTCCTGGTGCGCGAGTTCGATTCCGGCCGTGGCGCCTTCGGACCGTCGCTCGGTGATGAACGCCACCAGCTGCGCCAGGGTCTGGTCGCCGACCAGGTCGACCACGGGCACCGCGACGCCGAGCCGCCCGCGCACCATGGTCGCCATCCGGACGGCCAGCACCGAGTCGCCGCCGAGCCCGACGAATGTCGAATCCCCCCGCACGGCCCTCGATTCGACGCCGAGGACCTGAGTCCAGATCGCGGTCACCGTCGCGGCGATATCCGCGCCGCCGTCCGCCAGGCGCGGCCGGGCCTCCGGCGCCGTCCAGACCTCCGGATCGTCGACGAGCAGACGCAGCCACGACAGGTAGGCGGCGAAGGCCGTATCGGCGTCGTCGGGATCGAGCACGGTTTCCAGTACGTCCCACTGCAATTGCAGCGCTCCGGCGTGCACGAACGCCTGGTGGTCCAGCCAGACCTGCGGGGTCTGGCTGACGCCGTGCACGATCGGGCCCGCCCACTCCAGGTCGGTATCGTCGGCTACCAGCCCACCGACGTCGAGCGCGCTGGTGAACACCACCGGAAGCAGTTGCCGCTCACCGGTTTCGGTGGACTTCTCGGCCAGCATCTCCAGCGCCGAGTAGCCGCGGTGATCGATGTCGTCGAACAGTCGCTGCTGCGTTCGGACCACGCGCTCGGCGAAGGAGCCTCCGGCCTGGTCCACCTCATGAGCCAGCAGGGTGGTGAAATCCCCGACCACGTCCGATATTCCGGGCAGGGCGACCGGCCTGTCGACCAGGGTGAGCATGACCGAGAATCGCTCGTCCCCCGACCAGGCCGCGAGCACGTCGGCATAGGCGGTCAGCAGTACCGCCGAGGGCGTCACCCCGTGCGCGGCGCACGCGCGCCGAAGTGCCGACCACTCCTCGGGCGACAGGCGGTCGCTGCGGCGGCCGAACCACGGGCGCGTCTGGGTGCGGGTGCGCGTCGGCAGGGCCGGAGGACCGGGGATGGTGTCGAGGCGCTGCCGCCAATAGTCGACGGCCCGTTGCCTTTCCGGTGTGTCGGCACGGGTGGCGAGGTGGCCGACATAGTCGGCGAATCCCGTGTCGATCCGCGGGAGCTCGGCGCCGGGGTCGCGGTAGAACCGGCGCAGATCGCGGTCGAGGATCAGGAAGCTGGCGGCGTCGCAGATCAGCGCATCGATGCCGAAGAACACCCGGGTGGTCGTGTCGTCGAGCGTCGCGACGCGCACATCGAACAGCGGCCACCGATCCGGCCGGTGCACCCGGTGGGAAAGCCGGCGGCGCAGGTCGGTCAGCTTCTCCTCCCGTTCCTGTTCCGGGATCCCCGCCAGATCGTGACGGCGGATCCGATACTCCGGCACCTCGGCCAGAACCTGGTTGCGGCCGTCGTCGGTGATCACCGCCCGCAGCATGTCGTGCCGATCGATCACCCGATTCCACGCGTTCTGGTAGCGGTCGAGATCGAGACTGTCGCAGTCGTATTCGAGATAGATATGGCACGACACGTCGCTGAGCCCGAACGCACCGGAGCGCCCCACCCAATACGCGTGCTGCACGCGGGTCAGCGGGAACGGGTCGGCGGCGGCGTTGTCGGATCGCGCCGTGTCCGAGGGATCGCGGGTCGCGGCAGCCGGTTCGATCGCGACTGTCGACGGACCCGGTGCCGGGCCGCGGCGTTCCGACAGCAGCCGGGCGAAGGCCGACACCGTGGAGTCGGCCAGCAGCTCCCGCAGCCGGATCTCGGCGCCGTACCGGTCGTTGAGCAGATCCAGCATCCGCGTCGCGAGCATCGAATTGCCGCCGAGCGCGAAGAAGTCCGCCTCGCCGTCGGCCACCTCGAGCCCCAGCAGGTCCGTCCACAACCTCGCCACGATCTGCTCGTCACCGAGCTGTCCATCGGCCGCACGGTCGTCCGGCGACGTCCCGGATGCGAAGCGCTGGGGCGCAGGGCTTTCCGTGTCCGAGCCGATCGGCGGATCGATCCACAGGCGACGTCGCTGGAAGGGATAGTTCGGCAGCCGGACCCGGCGGCGGGCGCGGTGCAACGCCGTGGGGTCCACGGTCGCACCCGCGCACCACAGTTCGCCCACGGCCGTCAGCAGGACGGCCCGGTCGGGCACCGGCGACTCGATGGGCAGCGCCATGATCTCGTCGGCCTCGGGCAGGGTGGTCAACGCGGCGGTCAGTCCCGCCGGTGCGTTGCGGCGAGCCAGCGCCGCAAGCTCGGTGCCGGGCCCTACCTGCACGATGATGGTCGGGCGAGACCCGGCGGCGGCGCGGACCGCGGCGGCGTACCGCACGGGCTCGCGCAGGTGCCGCACCCAGTGATCCGGTTCGAGCGACCGTGTCTCCCGGCCGGTGAGCGTGCTGAACAGCGGCATCGTGGCCGGTCCGTGCGTCACCCCCGCGGTGGCCTCGACCAGATGCGGCGCGGCTGTCTCGACGGCCGGAGAATGCAGGGCCGCTTCGATTCGCAATCGCGTGGCGTGAATTCCCGTGCGGGCGAGGGTGGCCGCGAGGTCGCCGATGGCCGGCGCGGGACCGGAGGCGACGCAGGCATCGGGCGCGTTCACCGCGGCGATCGTCACCTCCGGGTGAGCGGACAGCAGGTCGGTGAGTTCGGGCTCGCCGAGCGCCACGGCGAGCATGGCGCCGGGTGCCGCCTCGGCGAGCGCGAGGGAGCGCACGGCGACCAGTCGCGCCGCGTCGCCGAGGCTCAGCATGCCCGCGAGTACGGCGGCGCCGTACTCACCGAGACTGTGCCCCAGCACCCCGTCCGGCTCGATTCCCATGTGGCGCAGGGTCATCGCGGTGGCCACCGACACCGCGAACAGGGCCGGTTGGCCGAAGCGCACGTCGTCGGCGTCGCGGTCCGCCGCCGCGCCGGTGACGATGTCACGAATGTCGTAGTTCAGCAGGGGTTTCAGCGCCGTTGCGCAGTCGTCGACCACGGCGGTGAACCGCGGTTCGTCGCGGTACAGACCGGCGCCCATGCGCGAATACTGCGCGCCCGCACCGGGAAACGCGAAGACGATATCCGGGCGACGCGAGGGCACCTGCCGCGACGCCACCGGGCGCGGCGACGCGGAGTTCTCCGCAAGCACCGCCGCGCTCCGCCAGCCGGACTCACGATGTCTGCCGCGCAACACCGTGGCGGCGTGGTCGGCGCGCGTGCGGTCGTCGATCGTCAGGTGATCGAGCTGCGCCTTACAGCTGCGCTCGGCGGCCCCGGAGACCAGCAGCAATTGTGCGCGACCGTCAGGCTCGCCGGGCGGCACGGCGTCGGGCGCCTGCTGAACGACCACATGGCAGTTCGTTCCGCCGATTCCGAACGAGCTGACCCCGGCGATACGCGCTCCCCCGCGCTCGGGCCAGCTCCGTGTCCTGCCCGAGATCTCGAAAAGGCCGCTGTAGTCGGCCAGTTCGGGGTGCAAGGGGTCGGCGTGCAGCGTCGCGGGAATTCGCCGATGATGCAGTGCCAGCGCGGTTTTGATCAAGGCGGCGATACCGGCGGCGGAATTGGTGTGGCCGATATTGCTCTTCACCGAACCGATCGCGATCGGTTCCGCGACCGTCCGATCGGCGAATACCGCAGCCAGCGCGGACAGTTCGATCTGATCGCCCAGGGCCGTCGCGGTGCCGTGTGCCTCGACCAGATCGACCGCGTCGGCATCCACACCGGCGGCGGCCAGGGCCTCGGCGACGACCCGCGCCTGCCCCGTTGCCGACGGCGCGGTGAATCCGGCCTTCCCGGCGCCGTCGTGGTTCACGGCGCTGCCTCGTACGACCGCGTAGATCGGGTCGCCGTCGGCGACGGCCTCCGCCAGGCGGCGCAGCACCACCACCCCCACGCCCTGGCTGTGCACCATGCCCGAGGCGTGCGCACCGAATGCGCGGGTGTGCCCGTCTGCGGAAAAGATCGAGTCGGGAATATGCAGGTAGCCACGGCCCTGCGGCACGATCAGCGACACCCCGCCCGCGAGCGCCGCATCGCATTCGCCCGACAGCAGCGACTGCGCGGCGGTGTGCACGGCGACCAGCGAGGTGGCACACGTGGCCTGCACGGCCACCGCCGGGCCGGTGAGGTCGAGCCGGTAGGCGAGTTGCTGGGGGAAGTAGTCGGTGAACGCGCCCAGCTGTGCCTGGAGCAGGCCCATCGGATCGCGGTCGGCGGCTTGCCGATATGCCGCGAGATTGGTGTCGTAGTACCCGCTGTGCGACGCCCCGGTGAACACACCGACCTGGCCCAGCTCGGCGCCGCCGCCGTGTCCGGAATCGCCCAGAGCGTTCCACGCGCATTCCAGCAGCAGTCGCAGCTGCGGATCGAGCAGCGCCGCGTCCTGCGGGGTGATCCCGAAATGGCCGGGGTCGAAGCGATCCTGACCGTCGATGAATGCGCCGACGGGCACGTAGTTGCGCTTGCGGCGCAACGACTCCGGAACGCCGCGCGCGGCAAGCTCGTCGTCGGTGAACCGGGTCAGTCCCTCACGGCCGGAGGCGACCAGTTCCCAGAACGCGGCCAGGTCCGGCGCCCCCGGAAACCGGCATGCCATGCCCACGATCGCGACGGCGTTCTCGTCCTCAGGCTGCCGACTCATGCGGTGATCTCCAATTCTGTTGCTACCGAGGTCTTTTCCTGCATGAGCCCCAGCACGGGACACGAGGACTCGACCAGCCGCTGCAGTTCCCGATAGCGGTCCGGATCCTGCGGGCCACCCACGCGCACACGCATGCGGACCGCGCCCGGCTGTGCCGGTCGATCGATGCCGAAGACCGGGCCCATATCCAACGACGCTTCGACATCCACTGTCAGAGAGGTCATCTCGACACCCAGCCGGGCGGCGTGGAACCGATACGTCGCCAGTTGACAGGCGCCGAGGGCCGCGAGGGCGAGCCCGATCGGGTCCGGTCCGCCATCACCGCCGCCCGCCGTGACCGGCTCGTCGACCACCAGGGTGTGCCCGTTGATCCGAACCGTCATCTCGGTGGGCGTTCCCGCACGGTGCTCGGCATGCGCCGCGAAGCGCTGCGTGCTGTCGGTCCGGCGCCGCAGCGTCGCCGCGATCTGCTGCACGATGTCACCGAACGACATGCTGCCCCGCCTTCTGCATGCGGCGCTGCCGGCCGCGCTCGGTGGCCGCGGCGAGATCGATCCGATGCCGCATCACAGCCGCGTCCATGGGGCGGGATCGGCCGGTCTGCACCGCTATCCAGGCGGCCACCCGGCGAATCGACCCGTGCCGGAACATATCCGGGACGGTGAGGTCCGGCGCCAGGTGCCGCAGCCGGCGGTGCGCACGAACCAGCGTCAGCGAGGTCGCGCCCAGGTCGTGAAAGGGTGTGGCCGGATCCGCGCCGGGGCCGAGCAGTTCGGTGAAGACCGCGGCGACGGCCTGCTCGAGGTCGGCCGGTGGTTCCACATCGTCGACGGTCGGCGCATCGGCGACCTTCTCGGCCTCGATTGTCGCGGGCGCTACAGGCGTCGACCGCCCGATCCCACTGCGGCGCAGCGGGTTCGGCAATTCGGACAGGTTCACCTTGCCATTGGCGGTCAGCGGTATGGCGTCCATTCCGACCCAGTGCGCGGGCACCATGTAGTGCGGGAGATGCCGGGCCGCGTGGGCCGCCAAGGTGTTCGGATCCGGCTCGTCGGCGTCCGAAACGAGGTACGCGACCAGCTGCGGACGGTCGTCGGCACCGGGTACCGCGGCGGCCACGCACCGGCGCACGCCCGGCAGCCGGGTCATCACCGCGTCGATCTCGCCGAGTTCGATCCGGTGCCCTCGGATCTTCACCTGACGGTCGACTCGGCCGAGGAACTCGATGGTTCCATCGGGCCGCCACCGGCCCAGATCGCCCGTGCGATACAGCCGTTCGCCGATCACGTCGTCGTGCACGAACCGCTGCGCGGTCTGCGCCGCGTCGCCGACGTAGCCGCGGGCCAGCCCCGCGCCACCGATATGCAGTTCGCCGGGGGTCCCGACCGGGCACGGTCGCCCGTCGTCATCGAGGATCAGGAAGAACTGGTCACGCAGCGCCCGCCCGTACGGAATGCTCGTCCAGTCCGGCGGCACCCGATCGATCGGATGGCAGATCGACCAGATGGCCGCCTCGGTCGCACCGCCGAGGCTGATCACCCGGACGTCGTCGCCGATTACGGCGCGCAGGCGGCCCGGCAGGGAGATCGGAATCCAGTCCCCGGACAGCAGCATCACCCGCAGCGATCGCAGCCCGGCCGCGGCGGCGGGGTCGGCCTCGGCGTATTCGACCAGCATTTCCGCCACCGCGGGCGCCGTATTCCACACCGTCACACCGTGTTCGGCGATCAGCTCGCACCAGTGTCCCGGATCGCGCAGTCGCTCGGCATCGGGCAGTACCAGCGCACCCCCGACACCGAGAACGCCGAAGATGTCGTACACCGACAGGTCGAAGCTCAGCGCCGACAATGCCAGCACCCGGTCGTCCGGACCGATGCCGAACCGATCGTTGATGTCGTCGATCGTGGTGCGCGCGGCGCGGTGTTCTATGGCCACGCCTTTCGGCTCCCCCGTCGAGCCGGAGGTGAAGATTATGTAGGCCAGATCGTCGGCCGCCGGATCGGTGACCGCGTCCGCTGCGGCGGAACCGGTCGAGTCGTCGTCGAGAGGAAGTGCGGCGACGCTGTGCGGCAACCGATCCGGAACGTCACGCGAGACGAGCGCATGCGTGATCTCCGCGCGGGCACACACCGACGCGATTCGCTGCGGCGGCCAGTCCGGCTCGATCGGCACGAACGACGCACCCGCACAGATCACGGCGTAGACGGCGGCTATCTGCTCCGGCGACTTCGGCGCCACCACCGCCACCCGGTCCCCGGCGGCCACACCAGCCGAGACCAGCTGCGCGGCAACCGCTCTCGATCGAGTCAGCAACTCCGCATGGGTGTAACCGCCCGCGGTCCCGAATACGGCCTGCCGGTCCGGAAACGACCGCGCGGCCCGCCGCTGCGGATCGGTGAGCAAAGGCCCGCACGCGGTGTCCCCCGCTAGCTGCGACACTTCCTCGAATGCCGGGTTCCACCCGAGATCGACAGCCTCCCAGGCGGTATCGCTCGCCGCGAGACGCCGCAAGACCCGCGCATAGGCCGTCAGCATCTCCTCGACCAGCGCATCCGGGAGCACCTCCTCGACCGCGTCCCAGGCGATCCGCAGGGCGCCGTCCTCGTCCCACACGATGTGGTCGAGCACCACCTGCGGGGTCTGCGATACACCGAACACCTCGTCGCCCAGCCAGCCCGCCGCCGCGCCCGCGGCCTGACCCAGGCCCACTCCGCTGGTGAACACCACCGGATACCGCGGCGTCAGATCGGCGGTCTGCATCCGCTGCACCTCCACACCGCTGTAGGAGCGATGCTCGAGATCGGCCCAGAACCGGGCGTTGACCCGCGTCGCGAAATCGGTGAATCCCTGCCATGACCGCAGGTCCACGACGGGCAGCTCCACCAGTGCCGTGGTGCTGAAATCGCCTACGACACCGTCGTTCTCACCGGCGCCGGGACGATCGAACAGCGTCGTGTTCAGGCAGAACGGTGCGGTCGCGCCCCACCGGTTCAGGGTCAGCGAGAACGCGGCCAGCAGGACCGCCGTCGGGCTCAGGCCGCGCTCCGCGGCCCGGCCGGTGAGCGCCGCCCACTCGGCGGGCTCGAGCCGCGCCGAATGCCTGCGGAAGTGCGGGCGGTGCACCCGTTCCGGCGCCACGGCGTAGGGAAGGGCGGGCCCGGGTGGCAGGGCGGCGGCCCGGCTCCGCCAGTAGTCGCGGTCGCGCCGCCGGGAGTCCGAGTCCCTGCGCTCGTCGAGAATTCGCAGGAAAGACGACGTCACCGGAGGCAGCTGCCGACCCGGATCGGCGACGAGCGCGCCCCACTGCCGCATCAACAGGATCCAGCCCGCCATGTCCAGCACGATGATGTCGAATCCCACGAACACCCGCAGGTCGCCGGACGGCAGCAGCGCGACGTGGATATCGAACAGCGGCCAGACCGTGGTGTCGCGCACCTGATGCGACTTCTCCCCGCGCAATTCCCCCAGTACCGGTTCGACATCCGCGGGCCGGTCGCGCAGGTCCGTGACGCCGAGACGGTAACGCGGGCCCGGCGGTTCGACCCGCTGTCTGCCGTCCGCGGTGATGGTCGCGCGCAGCATGTCGTGGTGGTCGACCAGCCGGTTCCATGCCGTCTCCAGCGCGGCCACCTCCGCCACCGGATCATCGGTCACGAATACCGCTGGGCCGCGGTCGAATTCGAAGTAGTAGTGGGTCGAGACGCCACCCAGCGGCAGGTCCGGATCACGCCCGACCCAGTACGAGGCCTGGATGGGCGTCAGCTCCGCCTCGACGACCACGGCCGCGTCCGAGGTGACCGCTGCCGTACCGGTCGGCTTCTCGTCGGCACGACCCTCGGCACGCTCGTCGACCTCGGCGATCAGCGAGTCGAGAGTGGCGCCCACGAATGCCTCCAGCGGCACTCGCACCCCGGTGCGCTCGGCCAGCCGCAGATGCAGCCGCACCGCGAGGAACGAGTCCATTCCCATTTCCTGTAAGCGGCGATCGGGATCGATATCGTCTGCCTGTACACCGAGGACCGTCCCGATACATCGACGCACCTCGTCTGCCGTTGCTGCCACTATCTCCAGCCCTTGCTAGGGGAAACCGACACGGCTACATTAATGAAAACGACTTTCATTAGCAATTTCCCACGGGTGGCGATGCGAGCCACCTGACGCACTGCCGGAGAGGGCGAAAGATGTTGGCAGAACAGCGATCACGGCCGTCGACGTGGCAAGGGGGCGCGCTCGACAGCTACCGGCTGCTCGGCCGGTCCGGGCTGCGGGTATCGCCGCTGGCGCTGGGCACGATGACCTTCGGCACCGAATGGGGCTGGGGTTCGGACAAGGAGGAGGCGCGGGCGGTCTTCGATGCCTACGTCACCCGCGGCGGCAACTTCTTCGACACCGCGAACCGCTACACAGCGGGCACCTCCGAGGAATGGCTGGGTGAGTTCGCGGCGCCGATCCGCGAAAGCCTGGTCCTGGCAACGAAATACACCGGAACACAGCGCCTGACCGATCCGAACTCCGGAGGCAACCACCGCAAGAGCCTGGTCGCATCGGTCGAATCGAGCCTGCGTCGGCTGCGCACCGACTATCTGGATCTGCTCTACGTGCACATGTGGGACGGCCTGACCCCGGTCGAGGAGATCCTGCGGGGCCTCGACGACCTGGTGCGCGCGGGCAAGGTGCTGTACGTGGGGATCTCGAACACCCCCGCCTGGCAGATCGCCCGCATGCAGACGATCGCCGACCTGCGCGGCTGGTCTCCCCTGGTGGCCCTGCAGATCGAATACAACCTGCTGGAACGCACCGCCGAGCGCGAACTCGTCCCCATGGCAAGCGAACTCGGCCTCGGCGTGATCCCCTGGTCACCACTCGCGAGCGGCGTACTCACCGGCAAGTACGGTCGTGCCGACCTCACCGGCGACACCGATGCCTGCCGGGTCGGGTCGCGGCGCAACCTCGCCATCGCCAACGATTCGCTGACCGACCGCGGCCTCGCCATCGCCGACGTGGTGACCGATGTCGCCGACCAACTCGGCCGCACCCCGGCGCAGGTCGCGCTCGCGTGGACGCTCCGGAATCCGGCGGTGACCGCCCCGCTTCTCGGCGCCCGGACACTCGGGCAACTCGAGGACAACCTGGGCGCCCTCGACCTGGAATTCGACGACGACCACCTGCGCCGGCTGCACGACGCCTCGGCGGTGGACCTCGGCTACCCGCACGACTTCCTCGACCGCCCGGCGGCCCGCAGCGCGGTATTCGGCGATACCCGGATCCTGCGCTGAGCCATGACAGAAAGGAAGTGGGCGATGACAGGCATCGCCGACCTGTTCACCGAACATCTGCTGAAGCAGCCTCGCGGGCCCATCGCCCGGTTCTGGTGGCGCGATATGAAGGCCCACCACGACATCTTCCGCGAGACACTCGGGGCACTGGAGCTGCGACCCGAAGACAACCTGCTCGAAATAGGCTGCGGAGGCGGCACTTTCGTCAACTGGGCGCTCGCCTCCGGCTGCCGCGCGACCGCCGTGGACCACAGTGCCGACATGGTCACCTTGACCGAACGCAACAACGCCGACGCGGTGCGCACCGGCACCCTGACCGTGGTGCGGTCCCCTGCCGAACACCTGCCGCTGCCCGACGGCACCTTCACCGCGGCGGCGCTGATGAACGCGCTGTTCTTCCTCGACGCGGGGGCAGCCCTCGCCGAACTGCACCGCGTGCTGGCCCCGTCCGGTCGCCTCGTCGTCCACACCCTCGCCCCGAACCCGCCCGCATCCCTCGCCCCACCTCCGGTAGCCCGTCGCATGCACCTGCACACCGACGAAGAACTCCGGTCCCTCCTCGACGCGGCCGGCTTCACCGGCACCCGGGTCACGCGCTCCGGCAAGGGCTTTCAACTGGCCACCGCCACACGACCCCGGCTGCCGACCGACGGCGCAGCCCCCGCCCCGGCGAGGGGTGGGTAGCATTTCACCCGCCCAATACGCCCAGTAATAGCCGATCGCCAGTTTTGCGGCGTCGAAATCCGGCTGATATGCCGGATATAGCGGCACAATGTGGCGATGCGGACATTTGCCCGATTGTTGCAATCGGTTATTGCCGGGGTGCTGACAGTGACGGCCGGTCATGCCGCCGTGGCCGCCCCCGCACCGGTCGGCTCGCACAGCCAGTCGGCCCCGTGGCCGTTCTCCGAGCCGGAGGGGGTGCAGGCGACGGCCGCGGCCCTGGCGGACGGGGTCACCGGGACGGTGCGGTGGTCGCGGGAGTTGAATACACCGGTGCCGATAGCGAGCATCGCGAAGGTGATGACGGCGCTGGTCGTGCTCGACGCCGGGGACCTCGAACGGCCCGTCACGGTGCCGCAGGGAATCATCGCCTACGACAACAAATTCGGGGCCAGCACGGCGGATCTGGTCCCCGGCGAAGTGCTCACCGCGCGGCAGTTGCTGTATGCGATGCTGCTCCCGTCCGGCTGCGATGCCGCCTACGCTCTCGCCGAGTCGTACGGTCCCGGGCAGGACGGGTTCATCGCCAAGATGAACGACACCGCGCGCCGGTTGGGTATGGCGGGAACGCATTTCAGCGATGCCAGTGGGCTGCCCTACCCGACCGGCCATTCCACGTACTCCACCGCGGCAGATCTGGTGACCCTCGGCATGCGCGCGATGAGCCATCCGGTGTTCCGCGACATCGTGAAGCTGCCGAGCTACCACGTGCCCGCGGGCGCGGGCAATCGGGACCACGTCTGGGAGACGACGAACCTGCTGCTGCAGGACTACCGGGGCACCACGGGCATCAAGACCGGATCCACCGACGCCGCGGGGACCTGCCTGCTGTTCGCGGCGGTCCGCGCGGGGGTCCCGCTGATCGGGGTCGTCCTGCACAGCTCGCCGGACGACGACACCGCGACCGCGGCCGACGCCCGACGCCTGCTGGACTGGGGCTACGGCCCGATCCTCGGCGCACTGCCGATCAGCTAGCGGGACCGACTCCGCGGCAACGTCACCCCGCCGTGGGGAGGTGCAGCACGGCGTCGGCAGCGCCGATGATTTCCGGGGTCAGCGGGGCGTAGGGCCGCCCCGGGCCGGTGTCGGTTCGCGTGCGCGCATCGGGGATCGCGGCGGTTGTCGTCAGACCCCAAGCGCCGCCGCGACGCTGCAGGAAACCCTCGTAGGTGCCGGGTTCCGGCTCGCCGAGTCCGAGGGCTTCGCTGCGGCCCAGGCTGCCCACGACGACGGTGTATCGCCGACCCAGCAGGGCGCCGAGGATGGCGCCCGCGGACGTCCAGCGGACGTCCATTCCCGCCATCCGCATACTGCTCGGATTGCGGTGCAGGTGAGCGATATTCGCGAAGGCCAGCGTCGGGCCGCGGCACTCCTCGATGGCCCGGATGTCCAGCAGGTTCCGGGCCATCAGCGCGTCCCGGGTGCCCATGAGGCCGGATACCCGGGCGCTCTCCTCGATCGGCTGGGCGGCCTGCCTGTGGTACCCGAGCAGGCCGAGAGCGGCGGTGAGATGGGTGCGAGCCCGGTGCCAGTCGGCGCGCGAGGTCGCCGCGATCAGTTCGGGGGCGCGCATGTAGAGCGAGGTCAGCAGATCGTCGGCGATCGCCCGCAGTTGCGCCGCCTCGGGGCTGTCGCCGATCGACATCGCCGGATTCAGGATCGCCTCGTCGCGGCTCCACCGTTCGTCGCTGCCGAGCAGGCTCTCCAGATCGAGGCCGAGTTCCAGGTAGCCGCAGGCGAATTCGAGGTAGCGCCGCGGGCTGGGCGCGCTGGTGTTCTCGGTCGGAGCGTCGAAGCCGTGGAATGCCAGCCGTTCCGCGGCGGGGCGGCCCTCGTTGTGCTCACGCATCCAGGCGACCAGCCCCCGGTTGGCCTCCAGGTCCCCGAAACCGTGCGAGAAACCCTCGCTCATCGCCGCGTCGAGGGTGCCCGCGCCGCCCTGGACGAAGTCGTTCACCGCGAGCGCCGCGATCCGATCGGTCTCCAGCGCGATGGACCGAAAGCCTTGTCCCGCAAGCGATGCGAACAGTTCGTTTCGTATCGGCCCGAAGGCCGGTTCCTGTGTCGGGTGCGCTGGCTCACCCAGTGCCAGCAGCGCGCAGGGAGGGGTCGCGAAGTCTCGAATATCTCGGCTCATGTACCTGAATCGTATCCTTGAAGATTCGAGTGAGACTTCGACCGCTGTATCCGAGAACTACCGTCGAAAACCTTCAAACAAGGTCGTCGTGATCGCGGTACTTCTCCACGCTGTCGAGTTCGAGCAGGCGCCGGGCGAGAAACCGCCGGTCCGCCGGACCGGCGGCGAGTTCGTGCGCCCGCCGGTATTCGGTCGCCGCCGCCGCGGTGCGGCCGAGACGGCGCAGGAGGTCGGCACGCGCCGCGTGCAGCAGGTGGTAGCGATCCAGGCCGTCGATGCCGTCGATCAGTGCCAGCCCCTCCTCCGGAGTGGTCGACATCGCCACGGCCACAGCGTGATTCAGAGCCACGACGGGCGAAGGATCGAGCGTGAGCAACTGGGCGTAGAGGGCGGCGATGCCCGCCCAGTCCGTCCGATCCGCCGCGGGCGCCTGCGCGTGCAGGACGGCGATCGCCGCCTGCAGCTGATACGGCCCCGGCCGGCCCAGCCGCAGCGCCCGGTCCAGCACCCCGACCGCCTCGGCGATCTCGGCGCCGTCCCAGCGCGAGCGATCCTGATCCTCCAGCAGCACAACGTCTCCGGCGGAATCGAAGCGGGCGGCCCGGCGCGAATCGTGCAACAGCAGCAGTGCGACCAGTCCGAGTGTCTCGGGTTCGTCGGGCATCAGCGTGGCGATCAGTTCGGCGAGCCGGATCGCCTCGCCGCACAGCGCACCGTGCTCGGGGGCGGAGGTGTAGCCCTGCGTGAAGATCAGATACACGACCGTGAGCACCCCGGACAGCCGATCGGGCAGCAGGTGGTCGGCGGGGACTTCCAGGCTGATGCCCGCGTCGCGGATCTTGCGTTTCGCGCGGACCAGGCGCTGCGCCAGGGCCGGTTCGCCGACCAGGAACATGCGGGCGATCTGCGCGGCGGTCAGACCGGCCACCGCCTGCAGGGTCAGGGCGATCCGGGCGTCCTCGGACAGCGCGGGATGGCAGCAGGTGAAGATCAGGCTCAACCGCTCGTCACCCGCACGGAGCAGGCTGTCGTCCTCGACGTCGGCCATCGTCGTCACCGCCTCGGACCGGTCACCGGCCGCGACCAGTTTCTCCCGGCCGCGCCGGGCCCGCCGCAGCCGGTCGATCGCGCTGCTGCGGGCCGCGGTGAGCAGCCACGCCACCGGATCGTCCGGCACCGTGTCCCATTTGCGCAGCGCGAGCGCGCAGGCGTCCTGCAGCGCATCCTCGGCGAGTTCGAAGTCACCGAGCGCGCGGATCAGGGCGGCGAGCATCCGCACCCGATGCTCGCCGTACACCCGCTGCAGCACCGGCGCGACGGTCATTCGCCCTCGGCCGCCACATCCGCCGGACGGTGGTCCAGCCCGGGCACCCCGGCGACGGGCCGCACCTCGATCGACCCCACCTCCGCCAGCGGGCACAGCGCGGCCAGCTCCAACGCCTCGTCCAGGCTGCGGCAGTCGAGGACGTAGGCGCCGCCGAGATGTTCGTGCGTCTCGGCGAACGGTCCGTCGGTGATCAGCGTCCGGCCGCCCCGGACGCTGACCGTCGTGGCCGTGTGCTCCCCCTGCAGCGGGTGCCCGGAGACGAAGACGCCGCGGCGACGGCACTCGTCGGCGAACGCGTTCACCCGCGCCAGCGCCTCGGCGAAACCCGGATCGTCCGGTTCGGGCCGCTCGCAGTTGTAGATCAGCAACATGTACTGCACAAGGTCCTCCACTCACCCGTCGGCTGTAGAGAATGACGAATAAGCCGACCGTATCTCGACAACCCGCTGATCGTGGGTCTTCGGCAGCAGTTCCGACCGCGCGGGATCTAGTCCGCGGAGCGGACGAGGCCGGGCGTGCGCGGGCGGGCTCCGGGAATCCGGTCGGGGTGGTCGCGCTCGGTGAAACGGCGAAGTCCCTCTTCGGTTTCCGGGGAGCGCAGGGAGCGGTTGAAGCATTGGGCTTCGATCCGCAGCCCCTCGTCCAAGGGGCGGCCGTAGCCGCGGGCGGCCGCCTCCTTGTCGCTGCGCAGGGCGGGCTGCGGAAGTTCGGCGATGCGGTGGGCGAGTTCGACGGCCCGCTCCAGGCAGGTTCCGGTGGGGACGACCTCGTTGACGAGGCCGAAATTCAGCGCCTCCCGGGCGTCGACGACGCGCCCGGTGATGATCATGTCCATGGCCCGCCGATACCCGATGATCCGGGTCAGGCGCTGGGTGCCCCCGTCGGCCAGGCCCACGTTCCAGCGGCGGCAGGTGACGCCGAAGCTCGCGTGCGCGTCGGCGATCGCCAGATCCGTCCAGCAGGCCCACTCCAGCCCGCCCGCGTAGGCGACGCCGTTGATCGCGGCGATGGTCGGCTTGTAGAGATCGGTCCAGCGGCTGGGGCCCAGCACGCCCGGGCGTTCGCCCCGGTCGTGCGCGGCCAGTTCGGCATCCGAGGTGTCCAGCAGCTCCCCCGAATACGCCGCCCGGAGGTCGCCGCCCGCACAGAAGGCCCGGTCGCCCGCGCCCGTGAGGACGCCCACGAGCGCCTCGTCGTCGAATCGGAATCGCGTCCAGGCGTCGATCAGCTCGCGGTGGGTGTCCGGGCCGATGGCGTTCATCCGTTCCGGGCGGTCGATGGTGATGATCGTGACCGGGCCCCGGCGTTCGTAGCGCAGGTCTCGGTAGTTCGGATCCGGCATCTGTTCTCTCCGTTCATATCTCGGGTTTCAGCCCCACCGCGGCGGCGACCTGCGGCCACAGCATGCCGACCAGTTGTTCGGGGCGGGGGCGGCGCCGGCGGCGCATGGCGGCCACCATGACCTGGCGCATCGCTCCGAACATCGCCGCACCGGCGAACTCCGGATCGATGTGCGCCGGAAGCTCGCCACGTTGCTGGCCGCGCCGGATGTTGTGCGCGGCATGCTGGATGACGATCTCGATGCGCTCGGTCTCGGTGCGGGCGACCAGCGGGTCGCGGCTCAGCTGCGTGTAGAGCACCACGGCGAAGGGGTCCGCGTAGTGGAACTGCACGCCCTGTTCCAGGCGCAGGCGTTCGTGGGTGGCCCAGTCGCCCGCGCTGTCCAGGTCGATGTTCAGCACCTGCGCGTGCAGGCGGTCGAAGAAGTCGTCGACGACGGCGCTCACCAATCCCGCCTTGCTGCCGAAGTAGCGGTTGACCAGGCTCGGCACCACACCGGCGGCCTCGGCGACGGGGGCGATCTCCACGGTGCCGCCGGTTCTGATCGCCTCGGCGCGGGCGCAGGCGACCAGACGCGCCCAGGTGGCCTTGCCCTTGGCGGTGCTCGGGGGAGCCGGTGCTGTCATGCGGCAAGGATAGCAATAATTGACCCTACTTCACTTTTTGCACCACTTGGAGGCAACTAGCGCTGGAGCTAAAGGGATTCCATCTGCCAGTAGCTCGAGTACTGGCAGTAAAATTGAATTGACATCACTTCTGTGGGTTTCTACGCTGAGTTCACCAGGTGTGACGGGACGAGGTGGCGACCACCATGACGATGATCATCAGGAACCCCGCCGGCGACGAGGTGCGCAATCAGGCGCCGCCGCTGCCCGAGTTCAACCTCTTCGAGGCCGACCTCGCGCTCCAGGAAGGCCTGGCGCGCCACGCCCCCGGCCGGGATCCGGGGCGCGTGTCGGAACTGGGGCGGATCGCGGGTTCCGGCGAGGCCCGCCAGCATGCGCGCCGCGCCGAGCAGAACTTGCCCCGCCTGCACACCCACGACGGTTCCGGCCGGCGTATCGACGAGGTCGAATGCGATCCCTCGTTCCACTGGCTGCTGAGAACCGGTCTGGCGCACGGGGTCTCATCGCTGGCCTGGCGCGATCCCGGCCCGGGGGCGCACGCCGAGCGATACGCGCTCGGCTACCTCTGGGGGCAGCTGAACACGGGCGTGATGTGCCCGCTCATCATGACCTTCGCCGCCGTGCCCGTGCTGCGGACCTACGCGCCCGAGCTGGCCGCCGAATGGGTGCCGCGGTTGACCGCTCCCGTGGGCGGCGCGGTAGCCGGGCAGGCATTCACCGAAAAGCAGGGCGGCTCCGATCTGCGCGGCACGACCACGCGTGCCGTCGACGCCGGTGACGGCACCCATGAGCTGTGGGGCCACAAGTGGTTCGTCTCCGCACCCATGGCCGACGTGTTCCTCACCCTCGCCCGGACCGATGCGGGGCTGTCGTGCTTCCTCGTCGAACGCGGGCCGGGCTTCCGGATACTCCGCCTCAAGGACAAGCTCGGCACCCGCGCCCTGCCGACCGCCGAGGTCGAATTCCACGGTGTCCGTGGGCGACTCGTCGGCAGCCCCGGCCGTGGCATGGCGGCGCTCGTCCGCAATGTCGGTCACGCCCGGCTCGGCCCGGCCGTCGCGCCGGAGATGCGCGCCGCCGTGGTGGCCGCGATTCACCACTGTCGGCACCGCCGCGCGTTCGGTGCGCGGCTGGCCGACCAGCCGCTGATGAAAAATGTCCTGGCCGACCTCGCGATCGAATCCGAGTCCGCCACAGCGACTTCGCTGCGGCTGGCGGCGGCCTACGAGGACTACGATTCGCCGCTGCGCCGCCTCGCCACCACGGTCCAGGAATATGCCGGATGCGGGCGCGTCACCGGCCACGTCGCCGAGGCCATGCAGTGCCTCGGCGGCAACGGCTACAGCGAATCCTCCGGCCTCCCACGGTTGGTTCGCGATGCCGCGGTGCACCCGATCTGGGAGGGCTCGGGCAACGTCATCGCGCTGGACATCCTCCGGGTGCTGGCCGACGAGCCGGAGGCGGTCGAGGCGTTCCTGGCCGAATGCGAACTGGCCCGGGGCGGCGACGCGCGCCTCGACGCTCACCTCGACCGCACGAAAAGCCTTCTCCGCGCGGTGATATCGATGTCGGTCGAGGACGCCGCGTTCTCGTCGAGAAAGGTTGTGGAGGATCTGGCCACGGCCTTCAGTGCCTCCCTGCTGGTGCGTTTTTCGGTGCCCGCCGTCGCCGACGCCTACTGCGCGGGGCGGCTGGGCGCGGACCGCGGACTCGCCTACGGGACACTCCCGAAGGGCATCGCGGCGAAGGCGATCATCGATCGGGCCGCGCCACTGTGAGCGAGCCATCGACGCTGGGCGCCAATCCGACTGAGCCGCGGCAGATGTCGACAATCGCCGCCACGACCTCGTCCTGCGCCGGGGTGCCGCCGGAGATCGGTGAGAGCGGCCCGACCAGCGCCTCCGCGATCGCGCCGACGACAGCCGCCGCGGCGAGATCGGCGTTCTGTTCTCGAATCGCGCCGGTGCCGATGCCCTCGCGCAGGAGTTCGGCCATGCCGTCGCGGTAGCGGCGGCGGTAGGCGAGCCGTTCGGCGTCGACCAGGGGATCCACCGGCTCGTAGACCAGCGCCCACGCGAGCGGCCGATTATCGAACGCGCTCGTCGCATAGGTGCGTATGACGGCCTCGAGGCGGTCTCCGAAGTCCGAATGCCGTTGTGCCGCGGACTCCATCTCGGCCAGCTCGCGCTCGGCGATGCCGCGGAATACCTCGACGAAAAGCTCCGCCTTGGAAGGGAAGTGGCGATAGAGCGCGCCGGCGGCCAACCCCGAACGCGCGGCTATCGCCCCGACCGACGCGGTCGCGTATCCGCCCTCGGCGATGAGTTCCTCCGCCGACCGCAACAGTCGCTCACGGGTATTCACTTCGCTCCGACTCCTGTCGTTCGGCGATGACGCAGCACCACCCGCGCGCCGCGCGAGGGTGCCAGGGTGATGAAGCGCGCCCGGATCGTCTCCGGATCGGGCCGCGCCGGTTCGAGTTCGGCCTGCGACAGCACGGTCTGCAGCACCCGGCGCATCTCGAGCTGGGCGAAACTCGCCCCCAGGCAGCGGCGCACGCCGCCGCCGAACGGGGTCCAGGTGTAGGCGCCGGCGGGCCGGTCCTCGAACCGCTCGGGGCGGAAGCTCAGCGGCTGCGGGTAGACGTCGGCGCGCCGGTGAATCAGGTAGGCGCACGGCGCGATCCACGTGCCCTCCGGCAATACCCGATCGCCGATCTGTAGCGGGCGGACGAGATTGCGCAGCACGAACGGGACCACGGGCCGCAGGCGCAGCGTCTCCTTGACCACGGCATCGGCGTATTGCTCCGCACCGCTGTCGAATTCGGCACGCAGGCGGGCGATCTTGTCCGGATGGTGCAGCAGCAGCTGGAACGCCCAGGCCAGGGCGGTGGCGGTCGACTCGTGACCGGCGACGAGCAGTGTCATCAGCTCGTCGCGCAGTCGATCGTCGCTCATCCGGGTCCCGTCGGAGTACTCGGATCGGATGAGCAGGGACAGAATGTCGTTGCGGCGGTCGATATCCCGGACCCCGCGCCGGTGGGTGATCTCCTCCCGGATGACGTCGTCGACCGGGTCGATGAGGGACCGGGCCGATCCGGGCAGCTGCTGGCCACGGCCGCCGACCAACGCCGCCAACACCGCGTGCGGGGCGAGCCAGAGCGGATTCGTCATGCGATTGAGCATCCGCGCCAGCAGGCGCGTCACGTGGTCGAGTCGCCGCGGCTCCGAGATACCGAACACGGCCCGGACGATCACCTCGAGCGTGATCTCCTGCATGCGCGGCCACAGCGCGAAGGGCTCCCCCGTCGGCCACCGCCGCATCTGCGCCGCGGCGATATCCGACATCAGCGCACCGTAGCCGTCGATGTGGGCGCCGTGCAACGGCGGCAGCAGGAGCTTGCGCTCGCTCATATGCTCCGGCTCGTCCGACACCAGGATCGAGCGCGGCCCGACCAGCTGCTCCAGGAACCGATTCGTGTCGCCGGTCCGCACCACGTCCGGATCGGCCGTGAACACCTGCTTGACGTGCTCCGGCCTCGCGAGGAAGACCCACCGCCCGTGGCTCGGGTCGGCGCCGGGACCGGCGGCCGTCTTCGCGATCAGGTTCAGCGTGAACATGTCGCCGTACCGCCGGTGACATCGGTCCAGCAGCGATGTCGAGCCGAGCAGCCACTGCGCGGATTGCAGTGCGGCGGGCAGGCGCGGTCCGGGCGGAAGGGCGGTGGTGACGGGCATCGTTATCTCCTCTGCCGAGGCTGTGAATCCGGATTCACAGCCTACGTGAATCCGGATTCACAGGTCAATGCCCGGCGCCCTCCGGATCACCGGGCGGGGCTACCGGACCGCACCAGTTCGGATGCCGGGGTGACCCAGGCCCCGAAGGCCGTCCACAGCGAACCGTCCGATACCCGTCGGAGCGTGAAGCGATACTTGCCGTAGCAGGCGCGCGACATCAGCGATAGCCGAGCGCTGCCGAGTACTTGATAGGGATGTCCATCGATACGCACTGTCTGGTACATGAACCTGACCGCACCTCTCGTTGTCGGCTGTGACGCCTCGGACATCCGATACGGTCGCAAGAAGCGGCTGAAGCCAACCTGAACCAGCCTGAAGACGGCTTCAGGAAGCGTTCGGCACCATGGGCACGACACGGTCACAGCAGGCATCGAGCAGGTCCTGATCGTGGGCCACGACCAGGACGCCGATCCCCTCGTCGGCCGCGCGATTCATGATCAGCCGCATGATCGCCGCCGTGGTCGCCGCGTCCAGCATGGCGGTCGCCTCGTCGCACAGCAGATAGCGGGGGCGCTGCGCCAGCGCGCGGGCGACGCAGGCCCGCTGCAGCTGCCCGTCGCTCACTTCGTGCGGACGGCGGTCCAGCAGGTCCGGTGTCACACCGACTGCGGCACAGAGGGATCCGATATCGGGCTCGCGCTCGCCGCGAATGCGGGCGGGCTCGCCGATGATCCGCGCCAGGGTGAAGCGCGGATTGGTGGCGGCCCGCGGCGACTGGAAGACCACGGCCACGGCGCCGCGCGGCGCGCGTGCCAGCGGCGCACCGTCCAGGGTGACCGTGCCCGCGCGCGGCGTCACCAGGCCCGCCAGGGTCCGCACGAGAGTGGTTTTCCCGGAACCGGATTCACCGGACAGCCCGATCAGCCGGCCCGGCTCGACCGCGAAATCGACCGTGTCGATGACGGTTTCGCCGCGTCCGTAGCCGACCGTCACCGCCTCCGCCGCGAGCATCACCGGCTCCGTTCGCGAATCGTGCGGGCTCCCCGTGTCACCGAGGTCGTGGGTCCGCCGAGGTAGGGACACCGCTCCGGCGCGAGATCGGTCAGCTCCGGCGTCGGATGCGGCAGCGGTCGCAGCCCCCGGCCGGGCAGCGCCGCCAGCAGATCGCGCGTGTACTCGTGCCAGGGGTCGTCGAGCACCTGGTCCGCGGGACCGCACTCCATGATGTACGAGGCGTACATGACGGCGACGGTGTCGGCGATCCGGGTGCGGATCAACGCGGCCAGGTCGTGGGTGATGAGCAGAACGGCGGCCCCGGCATCGGCACGCTCGCGCAGCAGCCGCAGCACCCGGTCGGTGCGGTCCCGGTCGAGCCCGGAGGTGGGTTCGTCGGCCACCAGGGTGTCCGGGTCACCGGCCAGGGCCGCGGCGATGGCGGCGCGCTGCGCCATACCGCCGGACAGCTCGTGCGGATACCGGTCCAGTGCCTCGACGGGAAATCCGGCGCACTCTGCCAGTTCGGCGCAGGAGTGCGGCGAGCCCAGGGCCGCGATCGTCTCGGCGAGCTGGGAGCCGACGGTGCGCACCGGGGTGAAAGACGTTGCCGGAGACTGGGGTACGAGGCCCACGTGCCGACCGCGATAGGCTTCGCCCGCGGTGCGCGCATCGACGGCGCCGTCGCCGGTGGACACCGCCACCGAGCCGGTGACCAGCGCGCCGGGTGGCAGCAACCCCATCACGGCACTCGCGACGATCGACTTGCCGCAGCCGGACTCGCCGACCAGGGCGGTCACGCGGCCGCGCGGCGCCGCGAGCGCCACCTCGGTCGCGGCGTGCACGATCCTGTTGCGATGCACCGGAATTCGGACCGTCAGCGACTCGATGCCGAGGCCGCTGCGGGTGGTCGCATCGGTGACGGTCACGAGACCACCTTCGTCGGTTTCGGCGGTATCAGCAAGGCGCGCAACGCCGATCCGGCGACCGCCACGGCCACCGTGGCGACGACGAGGACTCCCGCGGGGAACGCCAGCGTCCACCAGCCGCCGAGCAGCAGCGATCCGCGCGCCTCCGCGAGCAGGGTGCCCAGGCTCGGAGCGTGCGGCGGCAGGCCGAATCCGAGGAACGACAGCGTCGATTCGTGCCACACGGCGTGCGGGAGCAGCAGCACCACCGCGATGACGGCCTGCGGAGCGACGGCGGGCAGCAGGTGACGCAGCAGCAGATGACCCCGACTCGCACCGGCCAGCCTTGCGGCACTGAGGTATTCGCGTTCGCGCAGGCTCAGCGCCTCCGCGCGCACGACCCGCGCCACCTGCACCCAGTGGGTGAGCCCGATGGACAACACCACGGCGGGGACGCTGCCGCGGAACAGGGCCACGATGACGATCCCCAGCAGCAGGTGCGGGAGGGCATTGGTGGTGTCGGCCACCCGCATGACCAGCCGGTCCGTCCAGCCACCGGCCAGCGCGGCGAGCGTGCCGACCAGGGTGCCGAGAACCGTTGCCAGCAGCGCGGATCCGATCGCGACCAGCAGCGAGACGCGGATGGCCGCGGCGATGCGCACGAACAGGTCCCGGCCCGCGGCATCGGTGCCGAACCAGTGCTGCCCCGACGGCGCCTGCCGGGCCACCGCGAAATCGGTGAGGCGGTCGTCGATATCGGTGAACCACGGCACGAACAGCGCGTACGCCGCCACCACCGCGAGGACCGCGACCGCGATCCACCATCGCCGCTCAGCCATCGGCACGCACCCTCGGATCCAGGAGCACACAGGCGATATCGGCGATCAGGGAGCCGAACATCACCGCGCAGGTCGTGCCGACGGTCAGCAGCGCCAGCAGCGGCATATCCAGATCGGTCGCCGATCGTACGAAGGCACCGGCGATACCGGGCCAGGAGAAGATCTCCTCGACCAGGACCGCGCCGACCACGATCTCCGGCAGCCGCACACCCAGGATGGTCACGAACGGCGCGAGGGACATGGGCAGGATGTGGCGGCGGGCGATGGTCCCGGTGTCGATGCCGCGAGCCAGGGCCCCGGCGACGAAATCCTCGCTTCTGTTCTGCGACACCGATTCCCGCACCGCCAGCAACAGCCAGGGCAGCTGCGACAGCGCCAGGGCCGCCGCGGGCAGCACCAGATGCCGGAGCACCTGGGCGGCATCGGGATCGGCTCCGGCGTCGGTGAGCCCGGCCGGGGGCAGCCAGCGCAGGCCCACCGCGAAGACCGCGATGGTCGCCAGCGCCAGCACGAACGGCGGCAGCCCCTGCACCACGACGCAGGCCGTGGACACCAGCCGATCCACCACTCCCCCGCGCCGCATCCCGGTCCACGCGCCCAGCGCCACCGCGATCAGCACGGCCGCCGCGAGCGAGACCCCGACCAGCAGCACGGTCCACGGAATCCGTTCGGCCACCACCTGACTCACGGGCTGGCCGTAGGTGCGCGACATTCCGAGGTCACCGGTGAACAACCCGCGCAGCCACCGGCCCAGCAGCCGGTACCACGGGCTGTCGAAGCCCAATTGCTCGGCCAGCAACGCCTTGTCGGCCTGGCTGGTGGTCTCGTACCGATTGCCGAGGTAGCCCACCAGCGGATCGAACGGCGACACCGCGGCGGCCGCGAACAGGCCCGCGGACACCAGACCGAGCACCGGGATCAGGGTGAGCAGCCGGAAGCCGACCATGCCCGGCAGGCCGCGGTCGCGGAACCGGCTGCGTCGCAGGGTGACCGGCGCGGTCACGGCTTGCGGGTCCAGGTCTGCAGCGACCACCACGGACCCCAGGCCACGCCGTGCGTATGGGGTTCCAGCACGGGGCCCGACATCTGCCAGCCGGAGTTCCGGGTGACATAGGTGTGGTCGAGGAAGGCCAGGAACACATAGCTCGGATCGCCGATGTAGGCCGTCTGCAGATCGCGGTACGCGGCCGCGCGGGCGGCCGGATCGGTGCCCCGGCGGCCGCGATCGAGGGCCGCGTCGAAGGCCGGATTCGCGTAGCGGCTGGCATTGTCGTACGCGCTGCCGACGGCCGGATCCAGATACGACGAGTGCAGGGTCTTGTAGGTCTGGGTGTCCGGATCGTAGGGTTCGTCACCGCCGCCGAGCAGGACGGCGTCGTGGTCCACGCGCGGTGCGATCCGGTCCGAGGACAGCGCCTCGAGGTTCACCTCGATGCCGATGCGCCGGGCGTCGGAGGCGAAGGCCTGCGCCAGATCCCGGCGCAGCGTATCGGTCGACTTGTACACGATCGTGAACGTCGCGCGCTGTCCGTTCCTGGCCCGGATCCCGTCCGTGCCCTCGCGCCACCCCGCCTCGTCCAGGATCCGCAGGGCCTGGGTGCGGTCGAAGGCGAATACGGCCCGCGGATCGTATGCGGCCCCGTACACCTCCGGCACCGGCGTGTACGCGGGCCGCCCGTAGCCGCCGAGGACGTTGTCGATGGTCGCGCGTCGATCGACCGCGAGATTGAGCGCTCGCCGCACCGCGGCGTCACCGGTCACCGGATGTCCGGACGGCAGCGACACCCCGCGCCAGTCCGCGGACGTGTTGGACGACACCGTCATTCCCTCGGTGGCGGCGAAGGTGCGCGCCAGCAGCGGCGGCAGGGTGGTGCCGTCGAGCTCGCCCGCGGCCATGCGCTGCGCGCGGGTGTTGTCGTCGGGAACGTAGACCAGGGTCATCTTCTTCACCGCAGGCGCGCCGCCCCAGTAGTTCTCGTTCGCCTCGAAGATCGCCCGGTCGGGGGTCAGCCGGGTCAGCCGGTACGGCCCGGTACCGATCGGCGCGGAGTTGAGCGGAGATTCGGCGGCGCGGCCCGGCGTCGCGACCGCCTCCGACGGCACGATGCCGATCAGCAGTTTGGTCGGGAACGCCGCATACGGATACCGCAGGGTGAATTTCACCGTGGCCGGATCGACGGCCTCCACGCGGTCGATCATCTCGTAGGACGAGCGCACCTCCGACGCCGAGACGGGATCGAGTATCGCCCGATAGGTCGCCACCACGTCGGCGGCGTCGAAATCCGAACCGTCGCTGAACTTCACGCCCGCACGCAGCGGGACCGTCCACTCGGTGGCCTCGGGGTCGGCGGCCGGGGCCGCGGCGGCGAGCGCGGGATCGAAGGTGGGCAATCCGGCACCACCGTGCAGTTTCAGCAGCCCGTCGTACATCTTCGCCTCGCCGGCGGCGCCGTATCCGGCGATCGGGTTGTATCCGCCGAGTTCGAAGCCGTCGGCCAGTACCAGCGACCCGTCCGTGGTCGTGCTCGGGGCGCCGCACGCCGACACGGCCGCGGCGAGCGCGACCAGGACACCGGCGACCCGCAGCGGCCGGGAACTACCCCTCATCGAAAGCCTTCTAACTGTTCATCTGTTCAGGTGGACAGATCATAGAGCCGGGGACGGGATCCGGCTAACTTGTTGACCATGGGTGAACCTAAGTCCACGGAGGGGTCACCGGTCGGGCGCGGTCGGTCCGCACTCCGCGACGTCGATATCGGCGCCTGGGCGCGGCGTTTCGACCTGCTCTCCGACCCGAACCGCCTGGAGATCCTGCTCTGCCTGCACTGCTCCCCCGGCATCACCGTGAGCGAGCTCGCCGCCGCCACCGGCCGCACCGAGAACTCCGTGTCCCAGGCGCTGCGGGTGCTGCGCCAGGGGCAGTACGTCACCTCGACGCGCGTCGGCCGCGCGGTCGCCAACCAGCTCGACGATCCGATCATCCACGAGGTGCTGCACAGCATCGGAGCCGGACACGGCTGACCCCCGGCCGGAAACCCGGTCGTTCGACAGAGGCGACGGCATCTCCGCCCGCCCTAGCGTGAGCGCCATGAGCAGCGAATACCTCTTCGGACAGTGGCCCGCACCCGATCGCACGGACGCCGGGGCGGTGCTGATCAACGTCTGGCGTGGCGCCACCCCGGAGCGCATGCGGCGATTCACCGACGACATGGTCGACGGGGTGTGGCCCGCCGAGCTCACCGACGGCGAACTGTCGTTCAGCCTGTACGAGAGCGAGGACGGCCGGAGCCTGATGGCCTACAAGCAGTGGACCTCCAAGGACGCCTACGATGCCTACCTCGCCGTGCGGGGTTTCGGCGGCGCGCACGCGTTCCGGGAGGCCAACCCGGACGTCGAGTTCCACCACGACTGGTTCCGGCTGCTGCGCAGCGGGGTGCGGCCCGGCGAGACCCGCACGCCCGGCTGCATGGTGCTCGTCGACATCGAGCCGGAGACGGCCGAGTCCGGAAAACGTTGGGTAGACCAGGTTTTCGACGCGTTCGGCTCCGACGGTGCCGGTTCGCAGAACATCTCGGCACATTTCCACCGGAACCTCGACGGCACCGCGCTGGTCAACTACGCCGAATGGGAGTCGGCCGCCGCCCACGAGCAGGCCCTCGCCGAGGGCAACCTGTCCACCCGCACCACCGAGCAGTGGGAGCGGGTCCGGCAGTTCGGCGGCGTGACCTTCCGCGGGTTCACCCGCTACCGGCTGCTGCGCTCCATCCAGCGCCCGGCGCCGGCCGCGGAGCACTGAGCGCGATTGGTTGCCAGCCGACTCCCACAACCGCGCCTATGGTGGCAGTATGCCCGAGAGCGAGATCGAAAGTCCTGCTCAGAGTCATAGTGATGCCAATAGCGGCCGAGTTGCCATCTGGCGCGGACGGTGGCACCGCTTCCGGCTGTCGCCGTTCTTCCCGGCGACCGTGCTGGTGTTCATCCTCGGCGCCGCGGCGGGATTGTTCGCGGGCTCCTACACCTATACGCTCGCGAATCCGACACCGCATCGCATTCCGGTGGCGATGGTGCACGCCGACCGCGCCGCGCCGACCACGGGGGCGGCCTTCCTGGCGAGCATGGACCGGGCGGTGGACGGGTCGCTGCACGTCGTCCGGTACGACACGCCCGAGGCGGCGGGGCAGGCCGTGGCGGCGCAGCAGGTCTTCGCGATCGTGGATGTCGGACAGCCCGACCTCGTGACGGTCGACGTCTCGGGCGCCTCGGGATCCTCTGTGGCCGAGGTGATTTCGAGCGCGGCCGGGCAGGTGGGCCGTCAGGTCGGGGTGCCGGTCACGGTCACCGACATCAATCCGCTGCAGCGCGGGGACCCGCGTGGCCTGGCGATCTTCTACATCACGCTGGCGGCCGTGATCGTCGGCTTCGTCGGGGCGATTCAGCTGAGCGTGCACGCGCAGGCGCTGAATCCGCTGGAGCGGATCGCCTACTCCGTCGCCTATTCCGTGCTGGGCGGCTTCGTGATCGCGGCGGTGGTGGACTGGTGGCTCGGCGCCCTGCGGCTGCCCTTCGTGGAGTCGTGGTTCATCCTGGCCCTGACGATGTTCACCTCGGGCATGATCTTCACGATGTTCAACACGCTGTTCGGCCGCTGGGCGATGATCCCGACGTGGGGCCTGATGGTGCTGCTGGGCAATCCGTCGTCGGGCGGCGCGGTCTCGTGGCCGCTGCTGCCGTCGGTGCTGGGCAGCATCGGCCGGTGGTTGCCGCCGGGCGCCTCCGTCAACGCCCAGCACACCGCGGTGTACTTCGCCGGTCACCAGCACCTGTTCCCGTTCCTGGTGCTGGCGGGCTGGGCGATACTGTCCTGCACCGTGTTCTGGGTGTGGCGGGACCGGCATCCGGGCGGACGCGGCGCCGATCTGTGACGCGAACTACCGGTCACCGTTCGCGGCGGCGATGGCCTCGCCGACCTCGACGGCGGCCGCCAGGCCCGCCGCGATCAGCGGGTTCTCCCCCGAGCCCCGGCGGATGCCGCCGATGATGGTGCGGGTCGGACGCGGGCTGCCGCGCAGGGGAATCCGGGTGACCGCGTGGTCGTCGGGGATGGGGGCCAGCCGCGGCAGCAGGCATACGCCGAAACCCTGTGCCACGAACGTGGATACGGCGAACCACTCCTTGACGTGATGAGCGACGCGCGGGGTGAATCCCGCTGCCGCGCAGGAGGTCATCACGACATCGTAGGTGTCGCCGCCGGGCTCGTCGAGGATCCACGGCTCCGCGGCCGCATCGCGCAGGGTTACCGAATTCCACTGGGCCAGTGGATGTCCGCGCGGTACCAGCAGGTCCTGCACGTCGTCGAAGAGCACGCGCTGTTCGAAACGGGTGTCGTCGACGGGAGGTGTCGCGGCGGTGGGGAATCCGACGGCGATATCGGCGGATTCGACCAGCAGCTCCCGGAAGAAGCTCGTCGACTCCTGCTCCCGCGCGTAACCCTCGATCCCGGGATGCCGCTCGCGCAGCAGCGCCAGGGCGGGCGCGACGACGGCGGCGAGGGCGGAGGAGACGCCGGTGAACCGGAGCGGACCGGTCAGGTCCGCGCCCCGGGACAGGACGTCGGCACGGGCACGCTCCCAGTGCTCGTGCAGCGCGTCGGCATGGTCGAGCAGGGCCCGCGCGGCCTCGGTCAGGCGCACGTTGCGACCCTCCCGGCGCAGCAGTTCGACGCCGAGTTCGGTGGCCAGCGAACGGATCTGCTGCGAGACCGCCGAGGGTGTCACATACAGTGCCGCGGCGGCGGCCGCCACGGTGCCGCGGTCGGCGAGCACCCGCAGCACCTGAACTCGGCGCAGATCGATCATGTAGTCGATTCTAAAGAATAATCATCGATATTATTCGATGGACCTGAACACTTTGCGGGATAACGCTGAAAGCATGCTTCCCGCACCAGTTTTCGTCCTGGCCGCCGCCGTATCGACGCAGACCGGCCAGGCACTCGGCAAACAACTGTTCGCGCAGGTGGGCCCCGGAGGGGTCGTCGCGCTCCGGCTCGGCTTCGCGGCGATCGTGCTGCTGGCCCTGGCCCGCCCGCGCGCGCTGCCCCGGGGCGCCCGGCTGCGCACCGCGCTCGGGCTCGGCGCCGCGATCGCCGGGATGAACCTGATCTACCCGGCGCTGCACTACCTTCCGCTCGGGGTCGCCAGCAGCCTGCAGTTGCTCGGACCGCTGACGGTGGCGCTGTGCGCCTCGCGCCGCGTCGCCGATATCGGCGTGGTGGCACTGGTCGTGGCCGGAGTGTGGCTGGTGCGCGATCCGGCCTCGGGCGCGCTGGCCTGGCAGGGCATCGCGCTGGCGCTGCTCTCGGCGGCGGCGATGGGGATCTACCTGCTGCTGTCGCGCCGGGCCGGGTCGCTGGCGGACAGCCGATCCGTGCTCGCGTTCGGCGTGGGCGCCGGCGCGCTGCTGGCGGTGCCGTGGGGCGGGCTGGAGGACGGCCGCGCCCTGATCCATCCCGGGGTCCTGCTCGCGGGCGCGGTCGTGGCGGTGGTCTCGGCCGTCATCCCGTACTCGCTCGAACTCGCTGCGCTGCAACGGCTCTCCGCGGGAATCGTCGGAACGCTGCTCACCCTGGAGCCCGTGGTCGCGGCGCTCGCCGGGCTCGTCGTCCTGCACGAGGGCCTGTCCATCCAGCGCTGGGCCGGAATCGTGTGCATCTGCTCGGGGGCCGCCTACGTCACGTGGCAGAACTCGCGCCGCACCGAAACCGGCACCCCCGCCCCGGACGATGCCACCGCGACCGCGCACGGTGGTCCGGGTCATACGGCGGCGGCCTTCCCAGGCAATTAGAAGGTATGTTCCAATTGGTTGTAGAGGGATCGTTCCACAACGACCCCGGAGAAGCCGACGACCGATGGAGGCAGCGATGCGACTCCCGCCGACCGCACACACCGAGCGCCCCTGGCGAATTCACGACCTCACCCGCGATTTCGAGTTGGAGGACGTCTGGGCGCTGCCGACGCCCGGCGGCCCCGACGACCTCCCGCTGCTGATCCGGGAGATCTCCGCGGGCGACGACTCCGACGCCTCCGTCGTCTACCGGCTGCTGTTCGCGATCCGCTGGAAGCTCGGGGCGCTGCTCGGCTGGGACGGCGACGGCGACGGCCTCGACACCCGGGTGCCGTCGCTGTGCGATCGGCTGCCCGACGATCTCCGGGACGGACCGCGCGGACCCGACCTGCGCGGCAAGCCCTTTCGCTCGCTGTACCGCACCGACACCGAATGGGCCAGCGAGATCGCCAACCGGACCATGCACGGCGTCATGCACATCGGCTGGGTCGAGGACGAGCCCGGCCGCTACCGCGGTCAGATGGCCGTGCTGGTGAAGCCGAACGGCCTGTTCGGCAGGTTGTACATGGCCGGGATCAAGCCGTTCCGCTATCTGCTGGTGTACCCGCCGCTGCTGCGCTCGATCGAACGCCACTGGCAGCGGCACGTGATCGCAACGGGCGGGGGCGGGTGAACGCAACGAGCGGCGGCGGCTGACCGAAAGCGCCTGATCACGCGATCGGGGAACGGTCCCGAAATCCTCCGTTCATGCACTGTTTACGATATCCGGATGCTTCTCGACGACGCGCACGGGAGACCGGCCCCGCCGGTCGAACGGGTGGGCGCGCTGCAACTCCGAGTTCGCCGCTACGGGCCGGCGGCGGTGTGGCTCGGTATCGCGGCGGCGGTGCTCGTGCTCGTCGCCGGCGAGCTCATGGCCGTCCACATCCATGCGCTGGGCCCGCTGACCAGCCTGTTCCGCGATTACGCGGGAACTCCCAAGTCCGCGACCACGCCCTGGGCGGGCTTCCTCCTGGCGCTGGTCGGAATCACCTGGCGGGAACGCGCGATCGCCGTCGCCGCCGCGGTCGGGCTGGATCTCGCCTTCGTGATCGTGCGCGCCGCCGAGGGCCACAAGTTCACCGTCGGCAACGGCCCGACGCTGGTGCTGACCGCCCTCGCGGTGCTCGCGGCCACGCGTTGGACCGGCGAGCGACAGCGCACCGCACTGCGCACGATCGCGCTGGGCGCGCTGCTCATCCTGGCCACCAAAGTCGGCGACATCTGGCTGGACGTCACCGCGTGGGCCACCCCGCAGGTGCTCGATCCCTTTGTGCAACAGGCCGATCGGGCACTCGGGAACCCGTCGTGGGTGGCCGGTCAGGCGCTCGACGCGGCGGGGCCGGTGGTGTCCGGGATCCTGCGCTGGGTGTACTTCGAACTGCCGGTCGCGGCGATCGTGGTGGCGGTCTGGCAATTGCGCGACGTGACCAAAGGCGCATGGCCTCGGCACTACCTGGTGCGGACGTTCCTGGCGATCGGGCTCATCGGGCCGATCTTCTACGTGATCTTCCCGGTGGTGGGACCGATCCTCGCGTACGGGCCGGAGGGGCACGGCTTGGAGGTGGCGGACGTCTGGCCGAATATCGTTCCGCCGCTGTCGAACTCGATCGATCCGCTGAGCTTCGACGGCATCACGCCGCGCAACTGCATGCCCTCGCTGCACACCGCCTGGGCGCTGTCGCTGTTCATCCACTCGCGGCGCGGACCGCTCTGGCTGCGCTGGGGCGGGGCGTTCTGGCTCGCCGGGACGCTGGCCGCGACGCTGGGGTTCGGCGCCCACTACGGCATCGACCTCATCGTCGGCGCCACACTGTGCCTGACCATCGAATCCGTGCTGCGCGATCCCGGCCGCGGCTGGGATCGGCAGCGGTCGGGCCTGGTGGCGCTGGGCATCGCGACATTCACCGGGGTCCTGCTGTGCACCAGGTATTTCGCCGCCGAGATGGCGCAACATCCGATTCCGTTCGGGGTTGCGCTGCTCGGCGTCTTCGCGGGGCTGGTGACCGCGTTCTACGTCACGTGGTTCGCCCCGGCACCGGCCGGCCGAGTGTGAGCGGTCACCGCCGGAGTCGGCCGGTTTCGCCCTGTTCGTCCAGCTGCGCGAGGTAATGGCGCAGTACCTCGATCGTCAGCCTCGGCCGCCCACCGGTATGACCGGCGGTCGCGGCCGCCGCGGCCACCGCCCACCGCGCGCACTGATGCGGCGGCAGACCGTGATTGTGGGCCGCGATGAGCGTGGCGGTGAAGGCCGCACCGGCGCCCGCCGTGTCGACGATCGGCACATCGAGCCGCGGCAGCACGAGATGGCCGTCGCGCCAGACGAATACGGTGCCACCGTCGATGTCGAGCACCACGCAGCGGGGACCGCGCCGCTGCAGGGCACGCGCCTCCCGCAGTCCGGCCTCCGCGGTGCCGAGCCGATCGCCGGTGAGTTCCCGGGCCGCACGGTGATCGGCCCGCAGGACATCGGTGAGACGCAGCAACGATTCCCGGCGCCCGTCGTCGACCGGCAGGCCGTCGAGGACGATGCGGCAACCGGCGGCGCGGGCCCGCTGCGCGAGTGCCGAAACCGCCGCCGACGGCTGTCGGAGCTCGATGATCACCGACCGGGTCGCCTCGATCCAGCGCTGCGCGTGTGCGGCATCGGCCGCGGTGAGCCGGACCGGCGGCGGCAGGTCCTCCAGCTGATGCCACCGGCCACCGTCCTCGTGTATGCGGACGACCAGGCCGCTCGCGGTTCCGGTCCGGCACACGATCGGAGCGGCGTCGACGCCGTCGGTTTCGATCCGCGCGACGAGCCGCCTGCCGATCTCGTCGTCGCCCACCACGCCGAGCAGTGCCACGCGCTGGCCGAGCTGTGCGGACGCCACGGCGAGATTGCCGCCCTTGCCGCCCAATGTCTCTCGCCGCTCCCCCACCCGGGCGGCCGCCCGCGAGTCCGGCATCCGCGGCACCGTCAGCACCAGGTCGCGGGCGACCTGCCCGGCGACCAGCACGTCCAGCGACCTCACAGCGGAGCGGTACCCGGCCGCACCGATCCCAAACGGCGCGAGTCGGCGTCGCGGACGCCCGCTCCGGGCAGGTTTGCCTACCGGCCCGAATCCGTTGTGTAGACGTGGAAGTCGCTGAGCAGCCGCTCCTCCTGCAGCAGCGAGGCGCGCGCCTCGCGCCCGTGCGACTTGGCCACCCCCGCGGTGAGCGCCTGCACCAGTGAGGTGAACGCGGTCATCGACCGCAGCACCGAGGGACTGGTGGCGTCGACGAAGAAACAGTCGTCGGCGGTGGCCGCCAGCGGCGACCCCGGATTGTCGGTCAGCACAACGACATGCGCGCCGACCGAACGCGCCCATGCCGCGCCGCGCACGGTTTCGGCCATGTAGCGGTGAATCGACATGGCCACGAAGCAATCTCCCTCGCGCACCCGGCGCAGATCGTCGGTCAGCGCGCCGGCCGTCGCCGTCACCAGGGCGACCTCCTCGCGCACCATGCCCAGCAGATAGGCCAGCAGATAGGCCGGGGCATGGCATTTGCGCAGCCCCATCACATGCACCCGCGGCGCCTCGGTGAGGTGCCGCACCGCCCGGTCCCAGGTCTCGTCCTCGATGCGGGCGAAGGTTCGGGCGATATTGGCCTGATCGAACCCCAGCGTGCGGTTCAGCAACCCGCCCCCGTCGGCGGGCAGCCGCTCCAGATTGTCGAACCGGCGTAGCAGCTGGGCCTGTTCCTGCAGCCGCTCCCGGCACAGCCGGGTCAGCCCGGGATACCCCTTGAGCCCCAGGGCATTCGCGAAGCGGACGACCGTCGCCTCGTTGACGCCGACCGCCGCCGCGAGCTCCGACACGGTCATGAACGCGACGGCCTCCGGGTCGGCCATCACCCGCTCCGAAAGCTTGCGGTGCGCCTGCGACAGCGAGTCGTGCCGCGCGCGCAGCTCGGCGACCAGTTCGTCGAAGGTCTGCGGTCCCTGATCGGTCACGGCGTTCATTGTCCCTCGCTGCTCGGCGGCGGTCGGAAGGTATCCACCACGATACGTAATCGAAATTGCATTCTTACAAAGTTCTGCAAATCTTCTTGCATCGACCGGCCGAGTGTTGTTAGCTACCTCACACGAACATCCGATGAGGACTGGATTCGCACATGACAACTACATCTCTCACCGACGCCGCGACGTCGCCCCAACCCTCCCCCGCCACCCCGCTGATCTCGATGCGCGGCGTGACCAAGACCTTCGGCACCGTCACCGTGCTGCGCGATATCGACCTGGACATCGACAAGGGCGAGGTCGTCGTGGTGATCGGCCCGTCCGGTTCCGGCAAGTCCACGCTGTGCCGGACCATCAACCGGCTGGAGACGATCAGCGGCGGCACCATCACGTTCCGCGGTGAGCCGCTACCCGCCTCCGGCGCCGCGCTGAAGAAGGTGCGGGCGGATATCGGCATGGTGTTCCAGTCGTTCAACCTGTTCCCGCACATGACCGTGCTGCAGAACATCGCCTTCTCGCCGATCCGCATCCGCAAGCTGACCCGCGCCGACGCCGAGGCCAGGGCGAAGGCGCTGCTGGAACGAGTCGGCCTGGCGCACAAGGCCGATGCGTATCCGCCGCAGCTTTCGGGCGGGCAGCAGCAGCGCGTCGCTATCGCGCGCGGCCTGGCCATGGAACCTGAGGTGATGCTGTTCGACGAGCCGACCAGCGCCCTGGACCCGGAGATGGTCAGCGAGGTGCTCGACGTCATGAGAGCCCTGGCGAGCGAGGGGATGACGATGGTGGTCGTCACCCACGAGATGGGATTCGCCAAGGCCAGCGCCGACCGCGTGCTGTTTCTCGCCGACGGCGTCATCGCCGAACAGGCCCCTCCCGAACAGTTTTTCACCGCACCCACCAGCGACCGGGCCAAGGACTTCCTGGCCCGGGTGCTGCAGCACTGAGGGGCCGCCGTGATGAGACGACTGGCCCGCCTCGCCGCCGCACTGCTCGGCGTCGCCGCGGTAACCCTCACCGCCGCCTGCGATTCCGGCGCCCCCGCCATCGACCTGTCCAATTCCGGTCCGCCCGTGGACACTACGGTGAACTTTCCGGCCGGATCGACCATGCAGCGCCTGCACGACGCCCAGAAGATCACCATCGGAACGAAATTCGATCAACCGCTCTTCGGCCTCAAGAACCCGGTCACCGGCCGCCCGGAGGGTTTCGACGCCGAGATGGGCAAGCTCGTCGCCGCCCGGCTGGGCATCCCGGCGAACCGGATCGAATGGGTGGAGACGGTCTCCGCCAACCGGGAACCGTTCCTGCAGCAGGGCCGCGTCGACGCCGTCATCGCCACCTACACCATCAACGACAAGCGCAAGGAGATCATCAACTTCGCGGGACCGTATTACATTGCGGGACAGTCGCTCATGGTGCGGCACGGCAATCCGGCCGAGATCGCAGGGCCGGACGACCTGTCCGGCAAGAACGTCTGCGCGGTGGAGGGTTCGGCATCGTCCACCAATATGCGCAACCGGGTGCCCGGCGCCCACGTCGTGCTCTTCGACTCCTACAGCAAATGCGCCGAGGCCCTGAAGAACGGGCAGGTGGTGGCGATGACCACCGACAACACCATCCTCGGCGGCCTGCGCAGCCTCGACGAGGACGCCTTCGACCTGGTCCCCGGAACCTTCACACAGGAGCCGTACGGCATCGGGATCGCCAAGGGGCGTGAGGATCTCGTGCGCTTCATCGACGACGCGCTGCGCTCCGCCTTCGCCGACGGCGCCTGGACCACGGCCTGGGACCGCACCGCGGGCCGCATCCTCGGCGCGGCACCGGCGCCTCCGGATGTCGAAAGCTATTGAGGGGCACCATCATGCATGTCATCACCGATAACGCCGCGCTGTTGACGAAGGCCTTCGGGACCACCCTGCTGCTCAGCGTCGGCGGCGGCGCGCTCGCCGCGGTCGTCGGGCTGCTCGTCGGGGTCGCGCGAATGTCGCCGGTGCCGTTCCTGCAGCGCGCCGGGGCGGTCTACGTCGAAATCATCCGCAACACCCCGCTGACGGTCGTGTTCTTCCTGATCGTCTTCGTGCTGCCGCAACTCGGACTGACCATCCCCAGCTATGTGCTGGCCGCGGTGATCGCGCTCGGGTTCTACACCGCGGCCTTCGTCTCCGAGGCCGTCCGCGCGGGCGTCAACACCGTCGGCCGCGGACAGGCCGAAGCCGCACGGGCACTGGGGCTCTCGTTCCTGGAGAACATGCGGTTCATCATCGTCCCGCAGGCCCTGCGCGCGGTCGTGCCGCCGCTGGCCAACGTGTGGATCGCGCTGGTCAAGAACACCTCCATCGCCGCCGGATTCGGCGTGCTGGAGCTGACCGCGTCAGGGCAGCGGATCAACTTCCTCGAGCCCGCCGCCGTCGTGCAGGCGCTGCTGTGGATCGCGGTCGCCTACCTCGTCATCACCCTGGGGTCCGCCTTCGGATTCCGCCGGCTCGAGCACCGATTGGCGGTCGCGCGATGAATACCTCCTTCCTCTACGACGAGCCCGGCCCGGACGAGATCCGCCGGTCGCGCCGGATCGGCATCGCGGCCGGGATCGTCTGCGCGATCCTCGTGGTCGCGGTGCTGCTGCGGCTCGAGTCGCACGGGCAGCTCGACCACAAGCGGTGGGCCATCCTGTTCGATCCGGAAACCGGTGTGCCCCAGGTGCTGTGGCAGGGATACGTCGCCACCATCAAGGCGGCGGCCCTCGCGATGGTCATCGCGCTGGCGGTCGGGCTGATCCTCGCGGCCGGGCGGCTGTCGACGCGCCGGAGCGTCCGGCTGGCCACCGGTGCCGTCGTCGAGGGCTTCCGCGGTGTCCCCCTGCTGCTGCTCATGTTGTTCGCGGCGCTCGGATTGCCCAGCCTCGGAATGGATCTGAGCCTGCTGCAGATCGTGGTGCTGGCACTGGTGGCCTACAACTCCTCGGTGCTGTGCGAGATATTCCGCGGCGGCATCCTGGCCATCGACAAGGGCCAGACCGAGGCCGCCGAGGCGATGGGACTCGGCCGCGGGGTGCTGCTGGGCAGAATCCTGCTGCCCCAGGCGATTCCGAACATGCTGCCGGTCCTGGTCAGCCAGATGGTGATCCTGTTGAAGGACACCTCGCTGGGCTTCATCGTCGGCTACGCCGAACTGCTGCGGCAGGGCCGGTCACTGGTCGAGTACTACGGCAGCCAGTACTCCATGCAGCTGTATGTCGGCGTCGCGGTCATGTACATCGCCACCAACTTCGCGATCTCGTTCCTCGCGCGCCTGCTCACCTCCCGGCAGGGGCGCGGCCGACGCACCAAATCCGCTCCCGGCGGGGACATTCCGCTCACCCCCACCCCGGTGGCCGGCGCCGCGCGCTGACCGCCATTCCGAGAGGAGACACACCACGATGACCGCAGCCACCGACGCACCGACCGTGCTGGTGACCCGTCGCGGACGGGTCGCGGAGCTGACGCTGAACCGGCCCGACCGGCTCAACGCCGTCAGCGAGCAGCTGTACCGCACCCTGATCGACGCGCTCGTCGCGGCCGACGACGATCCACGGGTGCGGTGCGTGGTCCTGACCGGCGCCGGTCGCGCATTCTGCGTCGGCGCCGACCTGAAGGCGCATGCCGCGGGTACCCGCACCCGCGCCGATCGGGAGGAATACGCCCAGCTCGGGCAGCAGGCGTGCCGGCAGATCCAGACCATGTCCACGCCGGTCGTGGCGGCGGTCAACGGCTATGCGCTCGGGGCGGGCGCGGAGCTGGCGGTCAGCGCAGATTTCCTCGTGATCGCCGACGACGCGCGCATGGGGTTCCCGGAGGTGAGTATCGGCACCTTCGTCGGCGGCGGGGTCACCCATCGGCTGCCGCGGCTGGTCGGGCTGCGGCGGGCGACGGACCTGCTCATCCTCGGCGAACGCTTCACCGGGGCACGGGCCTACGACTGGGGCCTCGCGCACGCCGCCGTACGCCCCGTGGATCTCAGGGATACGACTGCGGCACTGGCCGATTCGATCGCGAGTAAGGCGCCGCTGGCGCTGGCTCGGATGAAGGCCGCGCTGCGGCGCGACGATCCGCTCGACGTGGCACTGGAGTCCGAACCGTGGGATCTGCTGGCGCTGATGGAAACCGAGGACTGGGCCGAGGGTGTCGCGGCCTTCTCGGAGCGCCGCGATCCGATCTTCCGGGGACAGTGAGGAGTGCCGGTGACACACGCATCCACCACCATGCTCGCCGCGACCGCGCGCACCGCGCTGCAGCGACTGCTCGACCCCCGGTCGATCGCGATCATCGGGGCCTCCACCGATCCGGCCAAGCGCGGCTACCAGGCGATCCGGGCGCTGCAGGAATCCGGGTACGAGCATCCCGTGTATCCGGTCAATCCGAAGGCATCCGAAATCCGCGGGCTGGCGGTGGTTTCGAGCATCGATCGGCTGCCACCCGGGGTCGACGTCGCACTCGTCGCCGTGCCGGGCGCCGCGGTTCCGCGGGTGCTCCGGGAGTGCGGTGCCGCCGGAATCGCCGGGGCGGTGGTGCTGGCCAACGGGTTCCGGGAGATCGGCGCGGCGGGCGAGCGCCTCGAGGCCGAGCTCGCCGCCGCCATCGCCGACAGCGGCGTGCGGGTGATCGGCCCGAACACGTCCGGGCTGGCGAATGTCGCCAGCGGCGCCAATCTGGTGGGGCTGCAGGGCATTCCGAGGGGGCCGGTCAGCGTGGTCACGCAGAGCGGGAACATGCTGCTGTCGCTGGTCAACGACAACGACGCGATGTACGGGCCGGGCCTGCACACCTACGTCGGCCTCGGCAACCAGTCCGACGTCCGCTACGACGAGTGCCTGCCCGAACTCGCGGCGCAGCCGGGCTGTGGCGCGGTGGCCGTGCACTCCGAGGGGATCATCGACGGGCGCGCATTCCTGACCGCCGCCGCACGCACCACCGCCGACACCCCGGTCGTGATGCTGCGCGGCGGGCGCTCGGCGGCCGGGCAGCGAACCGCGTTGTCGCACACCGGATCCGTCGCGGGGTCGGATGCGGTGGCCACGGCCGTGCTGGCGCAGGCGGGCGTGGAACTCGTGCAGCGCTCCGACGAGCTGGCCATGGTCGCGGGAGCGCTGGCCACCACCGGACCGGTGCTGCCGGGCCGCCGGGTGGCGGTGCTGAGCGACGGCGGCGGGCATGCGACGCTGGCGGTGGACGCCCTCACCGCGCGCGGCATCGAACTGGCCGACCTGAGCGAGCGGACGCGAACGGCTTTGCGCGAGTTGCTCGGCCCGGCGGCCTCGGTGGCGGATCCCGTCGACGTCGCCGGAGCGACCGATGCCGATCCGGCCGTATTCGCGGCGGCGATCGAGATCCTGACCGCCGATCCCGCGGTCGGGCTGGTGCTCGTGGTCGGATTGTTCGGCGGGTATCACCTCCGATTCGACGCGACCCTGGAGTCCGCCGAAAACGACACCGTGCGAAGGGTTCTCGCCAACCGGGCCGCGAACGGCACACCGCTGGTGGTGCAGAGCTGCTACGCCGGTGCCCGGATCGCCAATCACGACACGCTCCGGGCCGCGGGGGTCCCCGTGCTCGCCTCCATCGATCACGCGGTGCGGATCGTGGCCGCGCTGGATCGGCGCAGGCGGCGGCTGGAGACCGCCGGGCAGCGCACGACTCTCGCGCTGCCCGACCCCGCGGCACCGGTGACGGAGCGGGCGGGCGTGCTCGACGAGCCGACCGGTCGCCGGTTGCTCGAGGGTTACGGGATCGAGGTGGGCCCCTGGGCCTTGGCCTCGAACGCCGACGAGGTGGCGGTCGCCGTCGCCGGGTTCGACCGTCCATGTGCGGTGAAAGTCGTTTCTCCGCAGGTGATTCACAAGTCCGAGGCCGGGGGTGTGCGGCTCGATGTGGTCGCGGAGGACGCCGCCGCACAGGCTCGCGCGATCACCGATGCGGTCCGGCGGGCCGTCCCGGGCGCGCGGATCGACGGCATGATCGTCATGCCGATGGCGCCGCGCGGGGTCGAACTGCTCGTCGGCGCCACCCGGGACCCGATCTTCGGGCCCGTCGTCGCCTTCGGCAGCGGCGGCGTGCTGGTGGAGGCGCTGGCGGACGTCACCTTCCGGGCGGCGCCGTTCACCGAACTCGAGGCGCACGAGATGATTCGGGAGACGATCGCCTCCCGGCTGCTCGACGGGTACCGCCACCTGCCCGCGGTCGACCGTTCCGCGCTCGCGCGTTTCCTCGTGCGCATCGGCGATCTGGTCGCCGCCCATCCGGAGATCGCGGAGCTGGACCTGAATCCCGTCGTCGCCGCGGGTGCGGGCATAGTTCCCGTGGATGTCCGGATCGTCATCGCACCCGAGGAGAGGAAATCGTGAGTGAGCCCGTCCTGATCGAACGCACCGGCGACGTGGTCGTCTGGACCCTCAACAATCCCGAGGCCCGCAACCCGATCTCCGACGCCGCGACCATCGACGCCCTGGAGGCCGCCGTCGCCGCCGCGAATGCGGATCCGGCACTGCGCGTGGCGATTCTGACCGGCGCGGGGACGGCCTTCTCCTCGGGCGGCAACGTCAAGCACATGCGCGACCGCACCGGCATGTTCGGCGGCTCCCCGGCCGAGCTGCGCCAGGGGTACCGGCACGGCATCCAGCGCATCCCGAAGGCCCTGTACCACTGCGAGATTCCGACCATCGCCGCGGTGAACGGACCGGCCGTGGGCGCCGGCTGCGACCTGGCGCTGATGTGCGATATGCGAATCGCCTCCGGCACCGCGACCTTTGCCGAGAGCTTCGCCAAGGTCGGCATCATCCCCGGCGACGGCGGCGCCTGGCTGCTGCCCCGCGCGGTCGGCATGGCCCGGGCCAGCGAGATGGCGTTCACCGGCGAGGCCATCGACGCGGCGACGGCCCTGGACTGGGGGCTGGTCTCCGCGGTCGTGGCGCCGGACGAGCTGCTCGACGCCGCCCGCGCCCTCGCGGACCGCGTCGCCGCGAACCCGCCGCAGGTGCTGCGCATGACGAAAAAGCTACTGCGAGAAGGCCAGTGGCAGAGCCTGGACAGCCTGCTCGAGCTGTCCGCCGCCCTGCAGGCCCTCGCCCACCAGACCGAAGACCACCACGAGGCGGTCTCCGCCATGCTCGACCGCCGCACCCCCAAGTTCACGGGTCGCTAGCACTCTCCCGTGTCCTGGAACTCAGCCGAAAGGCGGTGGGGCCGCGGGTTCCAGGCGCAGCACCCGGTTGCCGAGCATGATCTCGGCGCCGTGGACCAGGGGCATGGGCTGGTGCGGTTGCAGGCGGATCCAGTCCCGGTAGCCGGGCGGGCGCGCGTGCGTGCCGTTGGTGGAACCGCGGTCGACGACGGTGACATCCCAGTTCATCAGGTGGATCTCGGCGTGCGCGCGGGACATGCCCCCGGAGGTGTCCTCGATCTTCAGCGGCACCAGGCCGCGCCGGGCCGCCTCGGAGTTCTCCGGATCGCGGCCGATCACCGCGTCCGCCGCCAGCAGGTAGGTCATGCCGTCGTCGAGCACCAGCGTGCCCAGCGGGGGTCGCACCACCTCCGTCGGCTGCTGGGTCTGGTCCACGGGCATCCCGCACACGGTGCAGAACGCCGAGCGCGGATCGCTGGGATGCGCTCGCGCACACTTGAATCCGACCACCTTGACCGTGAGCGAGGTGGCGCGCGCGGTCGCCTCCATACGGCGTTCCAGTTCCGGGTCCGGTTCCGGCGCCGGATTGGTGCCGCGGGCCGAACTCGGCACACCGGGATCCGTTCCGGGGGCGGGCCCTCCGCGCTGCTGCGGCTCGCCGGATGTCCCGCCCAGCTGCGTCTCGGCCAAGCGGCGATCCTCGCCGGGTTGCAGATCGATATCCGCTCGCGTCGGAGGCACCGGGGCCTCGGACTTCCGATGCGCGCCGCCGTTGGCCCGCTCCCGATTTCGCGTCCGCGTCCGTTCCCCCTCGAACCACACGATCGCGCCCGCGGCCGCCGCCACGCCCTCGACGAGCGATCCGATACCCCGCTCCGGCAGCTCCGGGATGCGCCCGAGGTCGTCGTCGATGAACAGCGCCACGGCCCGGGCGGGCTGCTCGGCCACGCGGTCGACGGTGAATGCCGCGTCCACGCCGCGGTACCGCTCCGGCCCGTGCTCGCCGTCCAGCACCGCGGTCACGCCGCCGTGCAGGAAGATCGCCACCCCACCGGTCTCGGCCTGTGACAAAATCCCCAGATCGATCGGCCGGTCCGGGCTGATCTGCTCGGCGTCGCGCATCAGCCAGCGCGTCACCTCCCGGGCCACCAGCCGTCCCGGCCCGGCCGGCGCCTGCTCGGCCGCGTCCGACACCAGCTGCGCCAGCGCCTCGGCCGCCAGCATGGCCGGGGAATCGGGAGTCACGCGGCCGCGGCCGGGGTGCGCGACCAGCACCACCGCGCCCGCCACCCGGACCACCACATGGTTGCCGGCGACAACCTCGACCTGCCGATCCATCAACGGAATCGGCCTCCGGGGTAGGTCTGCGCGGTCGTCACCACATGCACAAGGTTAAAGGCAAACGGTTCGCACGGGGCCCCGGCCCGGCCTTCGTTCCGGTAATTTGAGACGACGTGTCGGGAGGAACGGGGGCTGATCCATGGGCCGCAGCACACGTGCGTCGCTCGTCGCCGGGGCAATCGCGCTGGCGGGACTGCTGACCGGATGCGGAGTGGCCGGCAGCCCCGTGCCCGGCGAAATCGACGTCCGGACATTGGAAGTCGGCCCGTACGAGGTGAACCGGCACCACTACGCCTGGGATTCGGACGGCAAGGGCTCGCTGCTGGAGGGCATGCGGATGTCGCAGGTCGTGGTGCCCGCCGTCCGCATCGATCCGTCGCTGACGGTCGGCCAGGGCGGGCGGGTGGTCGCGAACACCGCGGAGGCCACCGAGCGCCTGCTCGCGGCGGTGTCCAAGCGGGTGCTCGACCGCCGCGAGATGGTGGTCGGTTACGTGGCGGGCGGATCGGACAGGCCCAGGGGTCCGGAGGCCACCGCCGTCACCGACCTGGTCATGCGGTTCCCGGATGCGCAGGCGGCCGCGCTGGCCGCCCGCGAACTGGAGGACGCCGACTTCGGTGTCGCACCCGACCTGAATCGCAAGCTCACGCTGCCGGCGTATCCGGACGCCTTCATCCACTACCGGCCCGGCGTGGCCACCATCGGCGCCTTCCTGGCACACCGGGAGTTCGTGATCTCGCTGTTCATCGAGCGTCCCCGCCCCGAGGAGCCGGACCTGCTCGCCTGGGTGCAGAAGACCCTCGACACGCAGGTGGCGGCGCTGGACGGGTTCCGCGCCACCCCGCGGGATCGGCTCGACGAACTGCCTGTCGACCCGGACCGGATGCTGGCCCGGGCGGTCGTGCGCGACCGGCAGCAACGGCCGGATGCCGAGCGGTTCGGGGTGTTCGGCGGGCCCGCGTTCGTCCACATCGCCTCCGACGAGGCGACCCGCCAGCGCCTGGTCGACGACACCGGACTGGACGCCGTGGCCATCGCCGAGACCAGTTCGGTGCTGCGGGTGCGCGACGACGATGCGGGCCTGCGGCTGATCACCGGACTGCTCGCCGCCACGGGACCGCAGTACGATCCGCTGGCCGCGCCGACGAGTATTCCGGGCGCAAAGTGTATGCAGCTCAACGGCAGAGGCGATCCGCAGCGCGAGGGCCGCTACCGCTGTTACGTCCCGTATCACCGCTATGTCCAGGTGGTCGTCGGCAGCGATCTGCAGGACGTCAAGTACCGGACGGCCGCCGCGTACGCCCTGCTGGCGAACAACTACTGACCGGGATTGCGCAGTGTGCCTGCAGTAGGATTCCGCGAGACCTACACGGAAGGGGAGGGCGTGAAGATCACGGCGCACGAGGACCGGGCGGTCGCGGCCTGATGTCCACTGTCGAACTGGTTCTGACCGACACCCGGCTGTGGGCGCGCAGCGAGGCCACGCACTGGGACGGCCCGCCGTCGATCGTACCCGCCAGCGACGGCACGAGTTTCGTTGTGGGAGAGGCGTTGCGGCCGCAGTATCCGGCGGTGTCGGTGGTACGGCTGGCGGATGCCGACCGGATCGCCTTCCCGGCCCTGCCGACCCTGGCCGACGCCTTCGCGGTGTTGTTCGGGGCGGTGCTGACCAATCTGCGACTGACCGGCCCGTGCGAGCGGCTCACCGTCCTGGCGCCCTCCGACTGGGGCAGGCGGCGGCGCGCGGCGGTGGAGGCGGCGGCGTCCCGCCTGGTCGCCGACGTGACGGTCGAGCCGCTGGCATTGCGCGCGGTATCGCTCGGCGCGAGTACCGCACAGCATCAGCGGATCGCGGTGCTGGAGCTGAACCCGCTGTCCACCACCGTGACCCTGGTCGGCCGCTCCGGGTCGAACACCTGGATCGACGCGTGCGAGCACGAGCCGACCGTCGGCCTCGCCGACGCGCAGGACGGGCCCGGCTTGGACGCCGTCGGCGCCGTGGTCGCCCGCCTGCTCGCGGGCCAGACACCGACTTACCTTCTGGCCGTGGGGATCTCGGATCCCGCACTGCTGGAGGCGTTGCGCACGGCGATCGCCGGGCAGTGTGGATTTCCGGTCGACGTGCGCCCCGTCGCGGGCACCGAACTCATCCGCGGATCGCAGCCGCTCGGGCACCCCGCGCAGCCGAGCCGCTACGGGCCCGCCGCGCCGCCACCCGTCGAATGGGATGCGCCGCTGCGCGAACACGCCGTCGCCGCCCAGCCGCCCCGATCGCGGCGCACCCTCGTCACCGTCGGCGCGGCGGCAGCGGTGGTCGCCCTCGTCGTGGCGGTGGGGGTGGCGGTGCTGCTGACGCGATCCTCCGGCGGCACGACGGCCGCACCACCCGCCACGCAGCAGGCGGCGCCGCCCACCGCGCGTCCGACGCCGCAGACGTTCGGTCGCGTCCAGACCCCGATCCCCGCCGGCTGGCGCATCGCCTCCCAGAACGACAACCGCGTCGACCTGAGCCCGGACAGCGGTGCGCGCCAACGGATCACGCTCACCCAGAAGGATCTCGCTCCCGGTTCGAGCGTCGACGAGGTCGCCCGCACCCTGGAGGCCCAGATCCAGCGCCGCCCCGCGGGAACGGTGACCGACCTGCGCCGCGACCCCGCCTTCGGCGGCCGCCCCGGCCTGTCCTACGAGGAATTCCCGCCCGACGGCACCACGGTCCGCTGGCAGGTCATCGTGGACTCCGGCCTCCAGGTCAGCGTCGGCTGCCAATACCCTTCGGACAGCTGGCAACCCATAGCCACTCCCTGCGAACAACTGGTCCGCGATATGCGGATCACGCGGTAGGAGATCAGCGGTTCGGGGTGCGCAGCACCAGGACGGTGATCTCGCTGGGGGCGAAGATGCGCAGGGGCGGGCCCCAGAAGCCGGTGCCTCGGCTGGTGTAGAGCTGGGTGTGGTCGCCGTGGCGGCTCAGGCCCGCGACGACGGGCTGGTCGAGGCGGACCAAATAGTGGAACGGCCAGATCTGGCCACCGTGGGTGTGGCCCGAGATCTGGAGTGCGACACCGAATTTCACGGCGTCCGCGATCTGTTTGGGCTGGTGGGCGAGCAGTATCACCGGCAGCGCGGGGTCGGCGCCGGACAGGGCTGCGGGTAGATCGGGGCCGTGCCCGTCCAGCGCGATGCCGGTCGGGTCGTCGATACCGGCGACCACCAGCCGGTCGCCGCCCCGCTCGATGATTCGGTGCCGATTGTGCAGCGGCTCCCAGCCCAGCGACGTCATGACCTCGATCCAGCCGGGCGCATCACCGTAGTACTCGTGGTTGCCGGTGATGTAGAACCGGCCGAGTTCCGCGTCGACCTTGCCCAGCGGCTCCACCTGCGGCCGCCGCCGCACCACCGGGCCGTCCGCGAGATCGCCCGCGTGGCAGGCGATATCGGGCCGCTGCTCGTTGACGACCTCGACCACCCGCTCCGACCACCGCAGCCGATTCAACGCGGCGAAATGCGTATCGGTGACCACCACCATCCGCAGGCCGTCCAGGCCGCGCCCGAGCCCCGGAATCGTCACGTCGACCGTCCGGACCCTCGGCACCCGCCGCGCCTCGACCATCCCCCAGCCGACCAGCCCCGCCCACACCGCCAGCACGCCCACCGCGACAATGCGCGACCGGACCGGATCCTCCACACCCCCGACGATCAACCCCGCCCGCACGACGGCCCCGATCACCGACCAACTGAACAACACCCACACGGCCCCGAGCAGCGTATTCCCCACCACCACGGCCGCATCCGACTGCGCCCGCCCATGCCCGAGCACCATCCCCACAGGCAGACACGCGTACCCCACCAGGAACACCCCGGTCCCACCCCAGAACACCGCCCCCGAACTCGTGGTGTACACCAGCAACCACCACGGCACCAGGAACAACAGAGCGGGAATCCCCAGAAACAGGGCCGCACGCGGAACGTATTTCACCAGACCAACCTACGCGCGGTGCGGCGCACGGCACCCGACCGGCGCTTCAGGTCCCACCGATGATACCCGCGCACTGCACGATCGCCAGGAGCAGACACCAAGCCAACACAGGACCCTTCAGGCTCCGACCAGTTCGGCCCGCAACGGTCCCGAATCGGGGATCCTGTGCCACCACCACGGCGCAGTCGACAAATCCGAATCTGCATACTGGTCGAGAAGTCGACGATCATCGCTCACACTTATCGAACGGAATAGTTCATCGCACTCGTCTACGAGATCCATGATCCTGTTACGCAACGGTTCGGATAGTTGGTCGATACAGTCGGCCAGAAAATCGCGTACAGAGAGCGCCGCCACAAGATCGTAGCCTCCCCAGACACCACGGTCGCCAGGCGATTTGAAGCGATCCGAGTCGATCTTTTCAGTATGCAGCTTCCAACTGACCAACAGATCGAGAACACCGAATGATTTGTAGTCGTTCACTCTGTATCGACATGAGTCCAACTCCTCGAGTTCCGGACCATCGAATTTCGACCGCATCTCTTCGGAATATTTCTCGTTCATGTCACCGGCTCGGGTAGTAGGTGGTGGATCTCCAGGGAACATCGCGGTTTACGATTACCCTGACCCCGTTATAATCGTACCGTACAGAGTTTCCCGCACCGGGTGATGTCTTTCCCTTTTGCAACGTCTCCTCGATCTCCGGCAACGTTGGTCTACCCATTGCGGGGTTATCGCCCCCAGCATGTCCACGCGCGAACTCAGCGATCTCATCGCGGGAGTACCCGGTGCCTTCGAAGTCCTCGTCCGGACCGTCGGAACTGTGTTCGCCGTCTCGACCGTCATCGTCGAGCAGCACCCGCATCACGATGATGCTTTCCAGGGACTTGATGGCGCTGTCCAGGCTGGGGACGGCGTCGAAGGCTTTGATCACGCCGACGGCGCCCGCGGCGGCCGCGGTCAGGCCGACGACTCGGAGCAGGTTGTTGGACTGGTAGACCGTGCGGATGGTGTTGATGGTGTTGGTGACGATCGCCCCGACACCACCGGCACCGGCGGCCGCGCTCCCGCCGAACGTGAACCAGGCGGTAGCGGCAGCGGCGACCACCGTCAGGCCGATGGCCCACTCGGCGGTGGTGATCGACGATTCGATCTTTCCGCGCACGTCCACGGTGCCCGCGTGATACTCGGAAACCGGACCGGCAACGTTCTTCGTCGCGAGAGCCACCTGCTCGGCACCGCCACGCAGTGTATCGAGCCGTTCGAGGATGTGTGGTAGGCCCTGCTTGTCCTCGATGCTGTCGAACAGGCCGATGATCTCGGCGACTCGCCCGGCGGCGCCGGTGACGGTTCCGTTGTCGGCGAACGTCTTCCACACCGACGAGGCCTTCTCGAGCTTCTTCACATCACCGTTCGGCAGCTTGCCGAACTGCTGCAGGATCTCGGCGATCAGCCGGTCGAACAACTCCTTCACACCGCCGCCATGGTCGATGCCGATCCCGTTGTCGCGCACCGAAGTAGGGATCGACACCTGATGAACCGGCAGCTCCTGGAGCGTGGGCCGATGCGGAGGCGGTTTGCTCTTGTTCGCGATCCCGTAGTTGTAACCGGTCGCGTACAGGAGGTATCCGACGTTGGTCAGCGCATCGGCGAGATTCGTGCACGCCTGCATCGCATCGCGGGCGGTCCGATCATAGGTCTGCCCCCACTCCCTGCAGCCCGGAGCGTCTCCCGCCATCCCGCCGCACTCGTTCTTCACGGCATCGTGCACCGGTTTGTCGGCACTGCGGAGGTCGGTGGCCAGATCGTGGCACTTCTTCGCCGCGTCGTAGTAGATCTGCCAGTCGATGTTCAACGGTCACTCCCCCCGCCACATCCTCAGGTTCAGATCGACTGCCCGGGTGTAGCGTTCGTGCGCCTTGCGAGCCGCATCGCTCATCTCGGCGACTCCGTCAGCGAATTCCCTTGCACCCGTCGACCACTCGCGATGCGCCTCGGTATACGCCTGCGCCGCAACGCTTTCCCAGAAACCGCTCAGTCCGGCGACCTTGTCATCGAGCCCGTCGAGGTGATCGCGCACGAAACCGGCCAGGCCGTTGAGGCGGGCGACGACCTGGTCCAGTTGCTCGAGGTCGACCGAGAACTGGGAGCCCATCACATATTCAACCGCGCGACGGACGCTGCCGCATCGGCTTCGGCGGTCTGATAGTTCGCTGCCGTGACGCCCAGCTTTTCGGCGAGGGTCGTCAGTGTCTGCATGAGTTTCGCTCCCCCATCACGGGTTTCGGTCCAACCCTCCGAGAACTCGTCCGCCGCATCCCCGGTCCAGCCGTCGGACAGCATCGAATCGACGTCTTTACCGGCGGACTCGAGTGCCTGCCGCATGGTCTCGGCGATGTTGTAGACGTATCGCCCGATCTCGGCGACCTCCTCGGGAACCACCGAAACGCCCTGCACCGGTCCCGCCGATCCCCCGTCATCGCTCATGCAAGCCGATAGTAGTCCGCGCGGGCACCCGATGCAGACGCTCCGGCCGCCGGCGTGGGGGCGATTCGTTGCATGAACCGAGCGCGAGTGTTACACGCTCGAATCATGTGCAGGCTACAGGCTCGAATGTATTCGTCGCCAATACCTGGATCCGATAACGACGGCATTCCGACCTCCGAAACGTGCTGCACAACAAGGCATCTGGGCATGATCCGGTACTCTGAATGATGCGTGCCCAAGGGGGGCAGCATGAACGGGAGGAACCATGCGGAAGCGGCTGTTTACGGTTGCATTGATGACTGGCGGAATAATTCTCGGGTCCCCAGGACTTTCCTCAGCCGCCTTGGAAGGGCCATTCGAAGGAGAACATGCATGCTTCAAAATACAGCAGTCCACGCCCGATTCGACGGCTTGTTTCGAGCGCCCACAGGGCAGTGGGCAGTGGTACTTCGACGGACCGCTGAGGAATAATCCCTATCTGTAGTTCGGCGACGAACGTGCCCCCTTCGGCGGCCGGCTCGAGCCGCCGCGGGGGCACCTACACCGACACCCCTCCAGGCCTGCCGGCGTTACTGGGCGACCCTGCGGTGAACACGTAGGGTGGGCCGGAGTTGGCGAGAATGGGAGTTACAGGTATGGATGTCGCTGATGCTGTCCGGACCATGGCGCGCCGGTTCGCGGACTTGGCCGGCACCGCAGCGGAGCAGGATCGCAAGGTCACCGGGACGCCGGAGTGGTCGATCGGGGATGTGCTCGGGCATGTGGCGATGGAGCCGTCGCGGTATCACGACCTGGCCCTCGGGCACGGCGATTGGCCCGCACGCGCTGCCGATCTGCCCGCCTTCAATGCCGAGCAGATCCGGACCCTGCCGACCCGCGATCCGCACAAGCTCGCCGAAAAACTTGTCGCGGATACCGATTCGTTCCTGGAGCTGATCGCCGAGGTCGGCGACGAGCCGCGGATGATGATGTTCGACGGCGACCAGCGGATCCGGGCGGACGTGGCGCGCGGAACGCTGCTCGGCGAATACGTCGTCCACGGATACGACATCGCCGAGGTGCTCGGCAAGCCGTGGCCGATCGAGCCGGCGCACGTGCCGATCATCATGGACGGCCTGAACCAGGTGGTCCCGGGGTGGGTGGACCCCGCACAGTCCCTGGGCCACACAGCCACCTACGAGCTCCGCCTGCGCGGCTACTCGCGCTATATCTATCGGTTCGTCGACGGCGTCCTCACCGCAAACCCGGCGGACACCGGCAGAATCGACGTACACATCAGCATGGAACCGGTCACGGCCCTGCTCCTCAACTATCGCCGGATCAATCCGCTGTGGCCGACGTTGACGGGCAAGGTGGGGACTTGGGGCCGCAAGCCGTGGCTGGGTCTGCGATTCGCCGAACGTTTCCTGCCCGCGTGAGCTGATACGCGCAGAGCTGCAAGGAAACCCCAACCCGACTCCAAGTCGATCGGATCACCATGCGGTGGTCCGGTCGGGTATCGCCGAGGCGGAAACTCGGGTCGTCACATGCCCTCGACGTGTGATTGCTCGATCCTGACCTGGACCGGCTTCTGAAGTAGGATGCCGCGAGATACACACGAGAAGGGGGAGGGCGTGAAGCTCGCCGCGAGATCAGCGATGGCTCGGACAACGTCTGCCTTGATCACGGCGGGACTGGTGGTCGCCGCAGTAGGAGCGTGCGGTTCGGACAAGACCGGCGATCCGGCTCCGGCCGGGCCGGACGTGTCCAACCTCGACGTCGGCAACTATCAGACCACACCACGGGTTGTCGGCAACGCGAAGAACTTCAAGCAGGCACGGGTGCGCGAATCCCAGCGTCTCGCCGATTATGTCGCGCTGCCGTTCGAGGCCGACCCGACCTACGTCAAGGACAACACCAACGGTATCCGGCCGCACATCGTCCTCAACCGAAAAGGCATGGGCGACCTCGTCATCAACGACACATTCGACGATGTCGCCAAGGACCTTCTCGCCGGCTGGACCAACCGATGGTCCACTCAGGAAACCCCGGACCACAAGGACCGCACACTCAGCATCGCGGTCATGGAGTTCCCGGACGCCAAGACGGCCGCGAGCGTGGGTCCCACTCTCGAGAACGACGACTTCACGTTCACACCGGACAACCAACCGGTCCCGATCGCGAAATACCCGAATACCAAAGCACACTGGCGGCCGACGGTCTCCTCGATCGGGTCATGGACAGCGCACGACCGGTACGTCATCTTCATCAAGGTCGACGACGATACGTCCGCACCCGATCTGCCTGCACTGTCGGCGCAGGTCGAACGCATGCTGGACGTACAGATTCCGCTGCTCGACAAGTTCCAGCCCACGCCGGCGGACAAGCTTGCGAATATTCCTCTCGACCCGGACGGTCTGCTCGGGCGCACCTTGCCCACTAATCCGGAGACGCCATGGCGGCCGGATCCCGACGGAACCTACGCAGGCCGCGGTGTCATGGCGGGTCTCGACTCGGACCCGAGCCTCGACTTTCTCACCATCGGCGACCTGGATCTGGTCGCCTACGGCGATGCGACGGTCTTCCGAAGCAGGACCGACCAGGGCGCGCAGGCACTCTGGCAGAAATGGACACAGTCCGAGGACACGGAGAACCGGCAGTCGGTCGAGGCGCCGAAAGGTGTCGACACCGAAATCCGGTGTTCAACCGATAAGCCGAATTCGAATTATCCCGAATACCAGGGAATCAAGCTGTGCATGTTCAAAACAGGTCGGTATCTCGTGCAAGCCGTCGCTAGGCAGATCCAGGATCTGCATCAGAAGATCCTGGCTCAGTACACGCTCCTCCAGGCTCGGTGATCCACAGTGCAGACGCAAGGCTCTCCTATGAATCGGAAGCGCATCGGCGCTCTCGCCGCCGTCGCCGTATTTTCCGTGCTCACCTCGGCTTGCGGAGCCTCGAGCTCCGGACATGCAATCCCCGGAATGACCCCCGCTAACACCGCGAAGCTGAATATCGGTCCCTACGCAGGCGCACCCAGTGATTACGAACCGGAAATAAGCATGAGTTCGGATGTCTTTCCGATCGAGTCACGACGTCTCATGGGAATACTCATCTCTCCGGACGAGATCGATCCGGAGATGAGTAAATTGGCAGAAACGAAGATCATCGAAGACAGCAGTTCGATATTCGATGACACCAGCGGCGTCCTGCCGAGCAGTTTCAAGCCCGTTGCCGAGCGGAACCATCTCATCGGCGGCGCCTATACTGCGCGGAGTAACGGAAGTCGTCGCAGCGAGAAGTTCTTGGCCGTCGCGGTGATGCGCTTCCCTACCGACTCCGCCGCACAGGCCGCCGCAGCCGAGTTCGACCAGGACACGTACGGCAGGAGCCCGAACCGCCATCCGATACCGATCGATGGCCACACCACCAATACGCATTCCGGGTCGTCGACCGACGCGGTGGGCACCGTGTTTGCCGCACACGGACCTCATGTCATCGTCACATCATTGACAATTCCGAAACCCGACCAGGCCGCACTGGGCGTCGGACTGAAGAAGGTCCTGGATATGCAGGTCGCCAGGCTGAACACGACGCAGCCCACCGCTCCGGACGATATCCTCGATCTTCCGCAGAATCCCGCTGGAATCATGCGATATGCACTCCAGCTACCCGATAAGATTTACGACGCCTCGCTGACGGAGAATACCGTCGGGTACTATGACCCCGCTGGGGATCTCCACTTCGAGCGGGATGCCACCGGCCTGCGAAAAGCATTCGCGGAAAATGGAGTAGACCTGGTGGCGAGAAACGACGGTGTCGTATATCGTACACGCGACCTGGAGTCCGCATTCAAATTACAGGCGGCCCTGACGAGACTCGGGCGAGACGATGAGGAGGTCCCGAACCCGCCCGGAGTCACGGATGCTCATTGCATCAAGCTCGACGATAAGGAACCCATCCGCGATCACACCTTCATCTGTGCGGTTGTCTACGGTCGCTATGTGGGAGTCATCAGCGCGCAGAGCAAGCTGTCCGGTGCTGTGGATCCGGCCTTTTATCAGCGGGCCGCCGCTCAATACTCGATACTTACCAAGAGCGAATAGCGACTTGCATATGACTCGAAAGTTATTTTCTCGGAAGACACGCGGTGGCCGCACCCTCAGCGGGTTCGCTGTCACAATTTCCCTCGCGGTCACCGCCGCCATTGCGGTTGGATGCGGAGAATCGACGTCCGACTCGTCCGCCGTGGACATTGCGAAACTCGATTCGGGGAACTACCCCACAGCACCGCAAGACATGGAGACGGTAAAAGACGATGCCTCGGGTGCCGTACAGGAGTCCATCCGAATGGCGGAACATATTCCGTTGATGCTCGATATCGATAGCCGGTTGGTCTACGGGCGAAGTTTCGTCACACATGCCTATACCGCCAAGTATCCGCCGTCCATGGACTCCAAGGGCGTTAAATTCAAAGACGCAGCACCCGGGTTGATTGCGGGTTGGAGCACCTTCGGAAATCGACGCTCAGGGAATCAGCCCGGCACGAAGGTCGAGTTCAAGCTGTTGCGATTCGACACGAATGAACATGCAGCTAACGCGGCAAAGGCAATGGCGGAGGACTCGAATGCGGTATACCCCGCCAAGATGCCACTGACCGTCAACGGCTACCCCATGTCTTCGGCGTTCCTGAGCCAGTACGATTCGGTAAAAACGTGGACACCTCACGACAACTTCGTCGCCGAGACGTATATCAGTAACAATATGGCGACTCCGCCGGACCCCGCACCCCTGCTCGACCTGACCAAGAGAATGCTGGACAAGCAATTCGAATTGTTGAAGGGTTACAAGCCCACGCCCGCCGACAAGCTTTCCGAAGTTCCTGCGGATATCGATGGGCTCTTGGGCAAGACGATTCCATCGGACAAGCCGACGGTAACGACCGGCGTATACACGTCCCACGCGGCATTGCATCGGCAGACACAGCCCGATTCGATCAAGCGAGCCTTCGAGGATGCTGATGTCGATCTTGTCGCCGAGCGAGGAAGCATTTTATTTCGCACCGCGAACTCAGCTGCCGCGAAGCGGCTACTCGCCGCTTACCTCGCTCAAGGCGTGGATAGATACGAAGCGATGGACAGCCCACCCGGGTTGCCTGATACCAGGTGCTCGAGAACCAAGGACGAGAGCGCGGCCGACTCCAAGTACCGGTGCTTCCTATCTCACGATCGCTATGTAGCTCTGGTGCCTTCGGAACAACCTCAGGACCTCTACCAGAAGACCGCTGCACAGTACAAACTACTGGCAGGAGGATAGTCGTCCGACGGGACCGGTCGATTACCACTGCCCCCCTTGCTAGATTCTGAACACCAACCGGTGCCTGTAAGGGCACCAGATATGCACGTAGGAGGATCGGATGCCGTTGCAGCCCGGTGCGATGATCGGTGGCTACCGGGTGATTCAGGTGCTCGGCAGTGGCGGCATGGGCACCGTCTACCTGGCGCAGAACCCCATCCTCCCCCGTCGTGACGCGTTGAAGGTGCTCAGCGCAGATCTCTCGACCGATCCCGAGTTCCGCGCGAGATTCGAGCGGGAGGCGAATCTCGCGGCCGGACTGGATCATCCGAGCATCGTGAAGGTGTACAGCCGCGGCGAAGAGGACGGCCAGCTCTGGATCGCCATGCAGTACGTCCAGGGGACCGACGCCGCAGAGGAAGTGGCCAAGGGACCCGCCGCCATGCCTCCGCAGCGCGCCCTGCGAATCGTCACCGAGGTCGGCAAGGGTCTGGACTACGCCCACCGGCGCGGACTGCTGCATCGTGACATCAAGCCGGCGAATTTCCTGCTCTCCGCCTCGGATGACGACGACGAGGAGCGGGTATATCTCACCGACTTCGGCGTGGCCAAGTCGGCGGAGGACGGCCAGGATCTCACCTCGACCGGCAACTTCATGGCGACGGTGGCCTACGCCCCGCCGGAGCAGCTGCTGGGCGAACGCCTCGACCATCATGCCGACATCTACAGCCTGGGATGTTCCCTCGTCAAGCTCCTGACCGGCCAAAACCCATACCCTGCAACGGTTCCGGCGATGGTCATGATGGGCCACCTCCATGAGCCGCCGCCCAGGGTGAGCATGCTCCGCTCGGGACTTCCGCCGGCGTTGGACGACGTCATCGCGCGCGTCATGGCCAAGAACCCGGCCGAGCGCTACAACAGCTGCCGGGAGTTCACGCAGGCGGCCGAGATCGCATTGATGGGTGCCAGTGCCCAGTACCGTTCGCCCGCAACGGGATACACGACACCACCACACAGCTACCCCGTCGCTCCGCAGGTGGAATACAACTACACGCAGCCCACACGCGGAACGACCGGACCACGGCTCGCGGCCACGACGCCGAACCTGAACAACCTGACACCCCGGCGATCCCGTTCACGAAAGTTCCTGGTGCCGGGACTGGCTGCCCTGGTGGTCGCCGTGGCGGTCGCCGCCGGAACATATTTCCTCACCAACGACGGTGCTCAACCATCCTCGACCGACAAGGTCGCCCAGGCCAAGAGCAGCCATCCGCAGTTCGACGGCAAGTCCGTCGTCGCTCTCCGGTATACGAACTCCGCCGCCTCGATTGATCTCGATCCCAGTGACCAGACCGACTTTCTACAGGATCTCGGGTTCCGATACAGCCCCGACTATCGCGCCACCGCCGGTGAGAAATCACCTCGGCAGCTCTCGATGAGCAATATCGATATCAAGAAAGTCGATGTCATTGTCATCCTGCGATCCGACAGCCAGGCAGGCAATGGCGGGATGCGAGGTCTGCCCAGTGCTCTCTTGGGGACATCTGCGAAGATCGCGATCGTCGACGATCCGTCCGCAATCCAGGCTTACCAGGTCTGGACCGATCAATCGGTCGATACCCTGGTCGACAAGATGGTTCCCGCCCTCGCCAAGGTTGTCACCTAGACTGAATCGGCACTCTTCGGCAAATAAATGAAGCGGCTGGTCGGCAATATCAGATTGCCAACCAGCCGCTATCGCACCGAGGGGCGCGCTTACGTTTAAGCGCCGAACCCTCCGGCCAGCGATGCATCCAGCGCGAGGGCTTCATCCATCGCAGACTGAGATACATTGATCAGGTCCTGCAGCTTGGTCAAGGTATCCGAGAATTCGTTCATCCAAGCCTTGTGCGCGGCATCGAAATTGTCCGCAGCCTTACCCCGCCAAATAGCCATCAGTTCCGCAGCGGCCTGCTGGATATCCTGATTATCGGTCGTCAGCTTGGCGTGCGACCCCCGCAGATCACCAAGTCCGGGAACGATGATAGCCGGGTTGTACTTGGTAAAACCCATTATTCCTACTCCGTTCTATATGAGAGAAAGTCGATTCGACCTGATCAGGAGCCCATGTTCAGCCGAGCGATGTTGCTGCTGCTGTCGCTCTGGGCCGCATTGGTCTGCTTGACCACGGTCTGGAGGTGCTCCCGCATGGCATCGATCTTGGCGTTCAGCTTCAGGCCTTCCTGCTGCCAGCTGTCGGCGACCCCGGAGAAGGCGACATAGGCATCGCCTTCCCAGCCGGCCTTCATCTCCTGAGCTTTCGCGGTCACCGCGTTGACCTGGCTGCGGATCTGCTCGATCGAATTCATGACCTTCTGAGCAGCGCTGGAGATCGCCGCATCATCCTGTTCCATTGCCTGGGTCATATCCCCTAGCCCCTCTCTACGTTCTCTTCGGATCGAGTCGACTCACGACTTGGCACATCGATCCCCTACATATCGATTCGACGCACGGTGCACGTCGTTGGTTCCATCGGCTCCCACAAGTTTCGGAACCCCGGGAGAGCACCGGCCACCGCAACAGCTGACGTCATGCGGCCCGGGCAGAGTCCCACCCCCCTTCCTCGCTTCCGTACGACACCGGCCCGCGAGCCTGGTCGACTAGCTCATTAGAGTACACGGCCGAGCAAGCCCCTATCAGGCCTGCGATCGTGCACTCCGACCGAGTCATTGCCCCGGGCTCCACGCCGCCTGGAACAGGTCGTTGCCGGCCCGAGTGATGAGCGTGCCGCGGCCGGGTGGCATCTCGCTCGGCCGCACATTGCCGAGCAGTTGGCCCTCGTCGCGATTGCCGCTCATGATCAAGCCGATGGCGCCGACATCGCGCATTCGGGAGATCACCGGGTCGTACATCGCGCGGGAGGCGCCGCCCGAGCGGCGGGCCACGATCAGGTGGAATCCGAGATCTTTTGCGTGCGCCAGGAATTCGACCAGGACGGCGACCGGATTGCCGGAGGAGGTGACCACCAGGTCGTAATCGTCCACGACCACATAGACGTCGGGGCCCGACCACCACGAGCGATCGCGCAATTGCTGCTGGGTGATGTCCGGACCGGGCATGCGGTCTTTGAAGAGTGCGGCCAGCTGCTGTGCCAGCGATGTCAGCACTTCCTCCGAGGGCGCGTACCCCGCGAGGTGTTCGGTTTCGATCAGCCCCAGCATCGTGCGCCGGTAGTCGGCCAGCACGATCTTGGCCTGGTCCGGCCGGTTGGATTGGATGATGCCCTGGACGATCGTGCGGAGCAGGTTCGTCTTGCCGCTCTCGCTGTCGCCGAAGGCCAGGAAGTGCGACTGCTCTTCGAAATTGAAGAACACCGGGGCCAGTTCGGATTCGTTCAGGCCGACCGGGATCTGCGCATTCTTGCGGCTCGGGTCGAGGGTGGCGGGCCAGCCGTTGAGCGATTGCAGCAGTTGATCCCGCGTGAACGTATCCGGCAGCATCCGGACCTTCGGCGCCGGACGTCCCGGCGTCCGGGCGGCGATATCACTGACGGCGGCGGCCACTCCGGTGCTCAGGTCCACCGGGTTCGAGCTGCCGTCGACCCGCGGCAGGGCGGTCAGCATGTGCAGGGCTTCGGGCGTCATACCGCGGCCCGGCCTGCCCTGCGGAACCAGCGCGGCGACCTTGCGGCCGAAGTCGGAGTCCATCGGGTCACCGAGTCGCAGCTCGATGCGGGTGCCGATCTGATCCTTCAGCGCGGGGCGCGCCTCCATCCAGCGCGACAGCGACAGGACCACGTGCACGCCGTATGACAGGCCCTGCGTGGCCAGGCTGGTGATCAGCGGTTCGAGCGGATCGAAATCCGTGCGGATCGAGCCGTAGCCGTCGATGACCAGGAAGACATCGCCGAACGGATCCTCGTGCACGCCGGCCACGCCCGGGCTGGAACCCGGATCGGAGGCCCGCATCCTGCGGAACTCCGACATCGACTCGACACCCAGCTGGCGGAACCGCAGCTCGCGCTGGCGGACGATGGTCTGCATCTCGGAGATCGTGCGGCGCACCTTGTCGACCTCGAGGCGGCTCGCCACCGAACCCACGTGCGGCAGGCTCTCGAGGCTCGCCAGCGTGCCACCGCCGAAGTCCAGGCAGTAGAACTGCACCTGCTCGGCGGTGTGGGTCAGCGACATCGCCATGATCATCGAGCGCAGGGCGGTCGACTTACCGGACTGCGGGCCGCCGACGATGGCGACATTGCCGCGCGAGCCGGACAGGTCGACGATGTACGGATCGCGGCGCTGGTCATAGGGGCGGTCGACGATGCCGATGGGCGCGCGCAGCGAAGCGACCTGGTTGTACTCGCCGGTGAGGATCGAGCGCGGAATGAGCTGATCCAGGGTGGGCGCCGCGTCCAGCGGCGGCAGCCAGATCTCGTGGGCACGGCGACCGTGGCCCTGGATGCGCGACACCAGCATGTCGAGGTTGGAGATCTTCTCGCCCTCGTCCTTGGGCTGCTCGACCACCACCGACTCCTGCGGCAGCGGAAGCCGATCGCTGGCACGGAAATTCACGTGGCCGGCGGAGAAGGCGCGAGCATTGATATCGATCTCGCCGCCCGCGATGCCGGCCTGGGTGACCTCGCGCTGCGCACCGCCACCGACGTAGGTGCCGGACACGTACGACGCCTGGAAGCGCCGGATCTCGCCGTCGCCGGCCTTCAGGTATCCACCACCCGGGCTGGACGGCAGATTGTAGGCGTCGGGAACGCCCAGCACCTGACGAGACTCGTTGGCGGAGAACGTCTTCAGGCCGATTCGATAGGACAGGTGGGTCTCCAGACCCTTCAGCTTGCCCTCTTCCAGGCGCTGCGAGGCCAGCAGCAGGTGCACGTGCAGCGAGCGGCCCAGCCGGCCGATCATGACGAACAGCTCCGCGAAATCCGGGTGCTGCGAGAGCAGTTCGGAGAACTCGTCGAGCACCACGAACAGCGCGGGCAGCGGGTCCAGGTCGGCACCGGCGGCGCGGGCCTTCTCGTACTCGCCGACATTGGCGAAGTTACCGGCCGAGCGCAGCACCTCCTGGCGGCGGTTCATCTCACCGGCCAGCGCGTCCTTCATGCGGTCGACGAGGTCGGCCTCTTCCTCCAGGTTGGTGATGACGGCCGCCACGTGCGGCACGTCGTCCAGGCCGAGGAAGGTGGCACCACCCTTGAAGTCGACGAGGACCAGGTTCAGCTGGTCGGGCGAGTGCGTCGCCAGCTGCGAAAGCACCAGGGTGCGAAGGAATTCCGACTTACCGGAACCGGTGGCGCCGATGCACAGGCCGTGCGGGCCCATGCCGTTCTCCGCGGCCTCCTTGATGTCCAGGTACACCGGCAGCCCGTCGGCACCCACGCCGAACGGGACGCGCAGGCGCTCCCGGCCGTAGCGGGGCTTCCAGGCGTACTCCGGATTGAACGTGCCGATGTCGCCGAGGCCCATCAGCTGCGACCACGACGAGATGACCTCCGCGCTCTCCTCGGCCGCCACGTCGCTGCCGCGCTGCACGGCCACCCGGAACGGGGCCAGGCGGCGCGCCACCTGCTCGGCCTGGCGGGCGCTGATCCGGTCGATCAGCGCGAAGCGCTCCATATTGCCGGTGGCGCCGCGGCCGACGCATTCGCCGTTCTCGACCACCATCTGGATGCCGCGCGAAACCGCCAGGCGCGGAGCGTAATTGCACAGATCGATGACGGTGACGCCCTCGTAGCCGGACTCCCGCAGGCTGTCCTCTTCGGCCTCCAGCAGGCCGCCGTCGACCACGATGATGATGTGCACCAGGTTCTGGTTGGCCGGTTGATTACGCGAGTACCGAACCCGGTTGTGCAGCAGCGGATTCAGACCCGCGGCCATCTCGCGAACCGAGCCGTACACCATGCGCTCGGTACCGACGCCGTCCTGCGATTCGGGATGCTGGGTGTGCGGGAGCCACTTGGTCCACTCCCACTCGCGCATCGTGTCGGCACCGCACACCACCGCCAGCAGCACCTGGTCCGGCGCCTGGAACATGCACAGCTGCAACAGCATTGCGCGCGTCATGTCCCGGGCCTGGGTGCGGTCGCCGTTCAGTTGGATGGTGGCGAAGCCCTTCACCGCGATCGCGGTCGGCAGGTCCACCACGGTGGAGTGGGTGCGCACGAACCGGCGCAGCGAGACCGCGGCGATCGGCTCCAGCTCCTCGACCGGGCCGGTCTCCGGGGAGACCAGGCGCGTCGCCAGCCGCTGGCCGCCCAGGCCGATGCGGGCGTGGCAGAAGTCCTTGTCGCCGGGGCGCCGCTCCCACATGCGGCTGGTGCCCGCCAGCATCCAGACCAGGCCGGGCTCCGGGTGGCTCCACTCGACGGCCTCACGCTGCTGTTTGGCGGTCTCGTCGACATCCTTGCGGACCTGATCGAGATAGCGCAGGTAGTCCTTGCGGTCCTCGTTGGCCTCCGCCGCCTTCTGGCCCTTCCCGCCCTGACCGGCGAACATGCCGACCATCGAGAAGACCATCATCATCGGGAACATCATGCTCATCGGGTTGGAGGCGATGCCCCCGCCCTGCGTGAACAGCAGGGCCATCATCCCGACCATGCCGACGATCATCACGACCGGCATGAGCTTCTGGATCAGACTGCCCGGTACCGCGCGCGGAATCTCCGGCGGCGGCTGCAAAGTGACCTCGCCACCGGGCGATCTCGGGACCTCCCGGCGTTGACGGCGTTGGAACCGGACGGTGCTCATCGACGGAAGATCCCCCTTCGCGACAGTGCTAGCGGCCTCAGTGTAGAGCGCACTGCCGACATGACGTACAGTTCGGAGGCATTCTGCACGGACCGGCCGCGCGACCGCAAACCGGGGCGGATGCGGAAACCCGAGGTAGAGACGGAGTTGGGGGAAGCGTGACGCACGCGCGACTGGAACATATCGAAGAGGATTCGAGCCGCGGGATCGTCCGGGCACCCGATCTTGCCCGCGTAACCATCCTGGCCAAACACACCCAGGTGGACATGGCCATTCCGGTCGACGTCCCGGTCGCGCTCGTCATTCCCAGCGTCGTCGACATGGTCGCGCAGCACAGCCGGCACAACGACTTCGACAACTCCGGTGAACAGTTCCAGCCCGCGGAATGGGTGCTGGCGCGCATCGGGCAGCCGCCGTTCTCCAATTCGCTCAGCCTGGGTGAGCAGGGCGTGCGCGACGGCGAACTGCTGATGCTGGAGAGCGCCGACCACGTGGCGCCGACGCCGCTGTTCGACGACATCATGTACAACGTCGCGATCGCCGACGCCGACCACTTCCGCACCTGGTCGCCGGGGGTAGCGCGCATCACCGGCTCGGTCATCGCCGTGCTGACCATGCTCGTCGGCTGCGCCGGGCTGCTCACCGCGCCGGACGCGCTGTCGGGCTATATCACCGGGTCGATCGCCGCGTTCATCGCCATTCTGCTGGTCGTTGCCGCGACCGTGCTGAGCCGGATGTACGGCGATCGCGCCACGGCGCTGATCCTCGGCGGCTGCGCGCTGCCCGCCGCGTTCACCGCGGGCATGCTGCTGGTTCCCGACCACTACGGATGGGCGAACATCCTGTTGGGGGCGGTCCTCGTCGGGGCGACCTCGATCCTCGCGTGGCGGGTCAGCGGGGTGGGCCTGGCGCTGTTCATCGGCACCACCACGCTGTCGGTGTTCGCCGTTCCCGCCGCCATCGTGGGGCTGCTGACGTCGCAGCCGGTGAAGGCCATCGGCGCCGTCGCCGCCGCGCTCGCGCTGGCGGGCCTGTCGCTGTCGCCGCGGGTCTCGATGCTGCTGTCCAAGCTGCCGCTGCCGCCGGTGCCCTCGCCGGGCACGCCGATCGATCCCACCGAGGACGATCCGGACGACCACCGGGCGCTGCCGACCATGGAGGCGTTGCGCGCGAAATCCGAACGCGCACGGATGTATCTGGCCGGACTGGTCACCGCGACGACACTGGTAACGGTCGTCGGCGTGCTGGCCGCCACCGACCCGGGCGCCGACGACCCGTTCTGGCCCGGAGTGGCGCTCGCGCTGGTGGGCGCGATCGTGCTGATGTTCCGCAGCCGCACCTACGCCGGTGCCGAACAGGCCGTCGTGCTGCTCGGCGGCGGCGCCACCATCCTGCTGGCCATGATGATCGCGGCCGCGCTCACGATGGATCAGCCGCTGGCGGTGTTCGGTGCCGCGATGGTGATGCTGATCGGCGCGCTGATCCTCGGCCTGATCGTGCCCAACCAGTCCGCCACCCCGCCGATGCGCCGGGCCGTCGAACTGCTGGAGTACGCCTTCGTGGCCGCGGTGATACCGCTGGTGTTCTGGGTGGCCGAGCTGTACACGCTGATTCGTTCGCTGTAGCGCCATGGGACCGAAGATGTTCGGGCGCAACGTGGTTCGCGTCGTTGCGGCGGCCGCCGTACTGGGGATGAGCGTATCGGTGGGCGCGGGATCGGCGTTCGCGGAGAAACCCGTGGTCCCGCCGGGGGCGGCGCCGCCCGCGGGTAATGCCGCGCCGCCGGGAGCGACGGAGCGCAACGCCAACTCCGTCTGCCCGATCGGCACCGTGTGGGGCGGCGACGGGCCGACCATCCCGACTCCGCAACGCGCGCTGGACCTTCCGCACGCCTGGCAGTTCTCGAAGGGCGCCGGGCAATTGGTCGCGGTCATCGATACCGGTGTCGCGCGGCACCCCCGGCTGCCGGGGCTCATCGCGGGCGGCGACTACGTGAGCAACTCCGACGGCACCGAGGACTGCGATTCGCACGGCACCGTCGTTGCCGGAATCATCGCTGCCAGTGAGGAACCCGGCCAGGGTTTCGCGGGCGTGGCACCCGAGGCACAGATCCTCACCATCCGGCAGACCAGTTCGCAGTATCAAGAGAAGGGCAAGTCCCGCGAACAGGCGCCGGACGCCATGCCCGAGGGGTACGGCAATACGAACACGCTGGCCTCCGCGGTCCGGCGGTCGGCCGACATGGGTGCCTCGGTCATCAATATCTCGGAGGTCGCCTGCCGCGCCGAGATCGAGGACGCGAGTCTCGGTGCGGCCGTACGCTATGCCGCGCTGGAGAAGAACGTCGTCGTGGTGGCCGCCGCGGGCAACAACGACAAGTGCAAGGGCACCAATCCGGTGCTCGATCCGCTGGATCCGGCCGCGGACCCGTGGAGCAAGGTCAATATGAACGTCTCGCCCGCGCGCTACGACGACTACGTGCTGTCCGTGGGTTCGATCGACCGCAACGGCCAGCCGTCGAAGTTCACCGTGCCGGGACCGTGGGTCGGCGTGGCGGCACCGGGCGAGGACATCACCTCGCTCGACGTGCATTTCAACGAGGGCGGAAGCAAGGGCACCATCGTCGGAACGGTCAGCCCGCAGGGCCAGGGACAGCAGGCTCAACTGCAGGGAACCAGCTTCGCCGCACCCTATGTGTCGGGCGTCGCCGCCTTGATTCGCTCCCGCTTCCCCGAGCTGAGCGCGCTCGAGGTGATCCAGCGCATCGAGGCGACCGCGCACGCCCCCGCCGAGGGCTGGAATCCCTTCCTCGGATACGGCGCAGTCGACCCGGTCGCGGCCCTGACCGCCCAGGTCCCGAATCAGTTGCCGCCCAAGCATCCGAGCCCCGCCAAGAGCCTGCAGCTGCCGGTCCCCCAGGCCCCGCCGCCGCCGGACAACACCGCCCGCAACGTCGCCCTCATCGGCACCGGCGTGATCGGGTTGCTGCTCGTCCTGGGCTACCTGGCCTCGTTCCCGATCCGCCGCCGCCTCGGTGTGCGAGAGGACTGACGGCCACCGACCTCCATCGCTGCACCGGGCGGCGGCCAGTCGAGCCGCGCTAGTCGAAGCGCCAGCGGGTGGCGCCGAAGGGGTCGACCGTGGCGAGGGCGGTCACACTGCGCGGAGTAATGCGGTAGACGTGCCAGGGTGGCTTGCCTGCGGATTGGGCGCTGAATTCGGCGGTGAGGGCTTGGCCCGACTCGTCTACGCGGGCGGGCCAGCCGCCCGCGGCCCAATGGGCGGCCATCTTCGCGACCGTCGCCGGGTCGGTGACGATGTCGGCTGTGCCCTCGACCACCAGGTCGAATTCGCGGGTGGCCAGGCTCAGGGCGCAGCGGGGGTCGTGGGCGAGGTTGCGGCCCTTGCGGGTTCGCCTGCCGGTCTCGAACCAGAAGGTGCCGTCGACCCACAGGGCGCCGACGCCGGTCACGTGCGGGCTGCCGTCGGAGTTGAGGGTGGTGAGCCAGCAGGTGTGGCGGTCGGGGCCGCCGCCGCCCGGTTCCTGGGGGAATCCGGCGTCGAGCCGGGCCCGGACCTCGTCCCAGCTCATGGCCTGCTGGTCGTACAGTTCGGCAAGATTGATCGTCTCCATACGGTTGCGACTTCCTTCCCGGCCCGAATTCATCGGTATCGGGAACCATCCGACGCCGGGCAACATCGGCGCACCGACCAGCGATAGTTTCGATGCACCCTCACGGTCGGCCGTTCCGCGGCTGCCCGACGATCGATCAAGGCAGTATCCGCATGGCTCAGACCGGTATTCACACAGGTTCCGACGTGCTCTCCCCCTCGGCGACTCCGGCGGTCAGCCGCCGGGTGGCCTGGGAACGCGCCACCAATATCCCGATGGGCGTGCTGGCGGTCGCCTTTCTCGGCGTCTATGCCTGGCACGTCCTCGATACCGGGGCCTCCCCGGCACTGGACACCTGGCTGACGGCCGCCGACATCACGATCTGGGTGATCTTCGCGGCGGATTTCGCGGTCCGGGTCGGATTGTCCACTCGGCGTTGGCGTTTCCTGCGCACGCATCCGCTGGAACTACTGATCGTCGTGCTGCCGCCGATCCGCCCGCTGCGCCTGCTGCGGGCCGCACTGCTGGTGCTGGACACCCTCAATCGCAATACGTTCAACCGCATGCGCCTGTCGATCTTCGTCGGCGTGAGTTCGCTGCTGGTCGTATTCCTGTGCAGCCTGGCGATGTTCGACGCCGAGTACGGCGCGCCGGACGCCAAGGTGCAGAGCTTCGGCGACGCACTGTGGTGGGCGGTCGTCTCGGTGACCACCGTCGGCTACGGCGACTACTACCCGGTCACGGTCGAGGGACGCCTGGTCGCGCTGATCCTCATGACCTTCGGCATCGGCCTGATCAGCTTCGCCATCGGCACCACCACCAGCTGGGTACTGGACCAACTGAAGACCGTCGAGGAATCCACCGAACGCACCGACATCGAGGTCGGCAAGCTCGTCGAGGAAATCCGCGCCCTGCGCACCGAGGTCGCGGCATTGCGCCCGACGGAAATACCGTCACCGAATACCCACGGCCCGAACAGCATCGGCGGGTAACGCGGCGCCTCGTCGCTCAGTTCTGCCCGGTGGCCGTGGTCTTGTCGTCCTTGGACTTCACCAGTTCCTTGGCCGGGTTGGGGTCCGGGGCCACGCCGTCGTGGGCGACCATGGCCTCCTGGCGACCGAGGGTGGGGCCGGGGGCGAGCAGGCCGACGATCGGCCAGGGGGCCGGTTCGGGCTTGGCCTTCTCCGGGTCCATGCCCAGCGCCTTACCGGCCTCGGTGTCCTTGATGCCGTAGCGGACTCCGGTGTCGGCGATGAAGAACTGGCTGTCGCGGCGCTGGCTGTCCGGCTCGATGCCCGTGGTCTGCACGAAGACGCCGGAGCCGGGCTTGGAGTAGAACGCGTCGACATTCGGGCCGGACGCGTCGGCCTGAGCCAGCGGCGTCGTCTTCGAGTTGTCGGGCAGCGGCAGCATGTGGCCGGTGATCAGCGACAACTCGGCATGCCTACTGCCGTCCGACTTCTCGGCGGCACCGGCCATCGGCTTCCACGACAGGCAGCCCACCGGCTGATCCTTCATGTCGACGATCTTCGGCGCGAGCTCCGGGTACTTCGACACCTGCAGCTCGGTGGTCGGCGGCGCATTGGTGCTGTCGTACTGGGTGATCGAAGCATTCTGCGACACAGTCGGATTCGAGTTCCGGATGATGTCGGCGGTCAGCGGCGACACCGCCTGGATGCCGTCGCGCAGCACGACGAAGTACTGATCCTTGGTATCCACGTGCACCACATCGCCGATGCGGTGGCTGCTGCCCAGCGAATAGGAAGGCAGGCCGCCCGGATCGTCGATCTTCGGCGGCACGATCGGCAGCACCTCGGGGATCGAGTTCAGCAGGCCCTCGCTGACCGGCCGGGGCGTCATGCCGCGAATCTTCAACGCGTTGGTGACGGCGGGGTCGGTCATATCGACCCGCGCGCGCTGGTTGTCGTAGATCAGGTAGGTGGCGTCGCGGCCCTTGACCAGCAGTGCCGAATCGCGGCCCATGGTCGCGGCCTTCTCGCCCAGTATCGGGTCTCCCGCCAGCACCGTCGTGGTCAGGCCCCGGCTGCCGTCGTTGCTCATCTCGTCGCAGATCGTCCACACCCGGCCCTTGCCGGCGGTGTCGAAGTTCAGCGAGGCGGGTGCGCCCGGGATGCCGATGAGCGTGCCGCGCGGCTTCTTCGCCAGCTCCGATTCCTTGATCGACTCCGCCTTGGCGGGCTCGCCGACCGCCAGCCGCGCCGATGCCAGATTCAGCGCGGGGTGCACGACACCGTCGATCACGGCGTATACCGCGCCGCTGTCCTTGCCGAGGAGAATCTTGTTGTCGCCGATCGCCCCCTGCGGGCGCAGCAGTGCCAGCACGCCGCAGCCGGCGAGCGCGATGATGCCCAGCACCAGTCCGGCCGTGTAGGCCCGCGACTGCGAGCGCATCGGGTCGTGCAACATGCGCACATCCCGGCGTACCAGGGCGTGCTCCATCCGCCGTACCAGGAAGCGGTAACCGCTCACCTGCCAGCGAGTGGTGGGTCTTGAAGGCATAAAGGCTCCCCCGAACAGTGCTCACGTCCGCACAACACAGTACAGTTCACCGGGACTGAAGTTCAGCTCGGCCGTCGAAATGGCCGACACCGGGTACCTGGGGGACGACGATGGCCGAACCGAGCGGCACGCACAACCGCCCGCTGTTTGGACGAATCTCGCTACCGAACCTGCTGGTGGCGCAGTTGTTCGGACTAGTGGTTGGGGTGATCGTGCTGGTCGTGGGCGTGCCGTGGTGGTACGCCCTGGCCGCGGCGGTCGGGGCGGGATTGCTGGTGCTGATCCCGTTCGGCAAACGAACGCTGGCCGACTGGATCGCGACGATCTGGCGGTACCGCACCCGCCGCGACTACGAGCTCGGCGACACCGTCGACTTCCGCGGTCCCGACGGCCGCTCGCTCGGCCTGTACTGGGAGGGCAGCCGCGTGGTGGCGGTGGTCGAGGTGCTGGCACCCAAGGGCGGGCTGACCCGCATCGACCGCAACACCGTGCACGCCTCGCACCTGCTGCCGCTGCCCGAGCTGGCGCAGTGCCTGAACCAGCACGACATCCTGCTCAGCGGCATCGACATCATCAGCCACGGCCACCGCAGCCGCTCCGGTACCCCCGCCGGGCCGATCTACGAATCGCTGCTGGGCCCGCTGCCGGCCACCGCGCACCGCACGGTGTGGCTGGCCATCAGCTTCGACGCGCTGGTCTGCCCGGACGCGGCCGATCGCCGCGGTGGCGGGACCGCGGGCGCCTGCCGCGCCGTCACCATCGCGACCCAGCGCATCGTGCGCGCGCTGGAGGATGCCGACTGCGCGTCGCGCGTGCTCACCGCGCCCGAGATCAAGAAGGCGGTGCTGCAGGTCACCGCGGGCATCGATGCGCGCACGCTCAGCCACCGCTGGCGCTACGCCGAACTCGGCAACGGCGTCAACATCGGCGCGGCCGTCGATCCGAAGCAGCTGGGCTCGGACCTGCTGGCGCAGCTGTGGGTGGCGCCCTCGCGCGGCACCACCGTGGCCGTGCGGCTGCGGCCGGGCAGCTCCGCCGAGGAGGTGAATGTCGGTGCCGCATGGCGCCTGACCACCCGGGAGCTGCCGGAGAAGCAGCGGCGCAAGGGCATGGTGTCGCTGAACGGCCGCCATCGGCAGAGCCTGCTGGCGCACCTGCCGATCGGCATCCCGGACGTCGACGACACGGTGCCGCTGGGCGAGTACCCGATCGACGTGGTCGGGGCGCTGCATCTGCCGTCGTCGGGCTGCGGTCAGCTGATCGGCTCGGACGACGAGGGCAACGGTGTGGCGATCCGCCTTGTCGGACAGGGCATTTCGACCGTGTACGTCGCCGGTGAGCTGTATCTGGCGCAGCAGCTGGTGTTCCGGGCGCTGGCGGTCGGCGAGCGCATCCTCATCCGCACCGACCGGCCGCATGCCTGGCAGCAGCTGGTCGAGACCATCGGCAATCCGGAGCGGCTGACGATCGCCGTCGAAACCCACCAGAGCGACGCGAATTTCACCGCCGCCGTGGTCGACGGCGTGCTGGCGCCCGCCCCGCACGCCGGTGTCACCACCATCTACGTGACCGGCGACCCGATGGGCTGGCCCGCCACCCGCCCGGACCTGCAGATCCACCAGCCCGGCGCGATCGGCAACCACGTCATCCTGCGCACCGGAACCGCCCAGGTCGACCTGACCCTGGTGTCGATCCCCCGCGAGACCACCTACATCGGCCAGCCGCGCGGTCAGCGGCGGGCGATGGCGAGCCAGTAGATCCGGCCTACGCGGTCACGTTTCGCCTCGAGACGGCAGCTACTGCCCCGTCGACGCGAAATGTGACCGGCCAGGCCGGATGTCATCCGGGATACGGATCGGCGGCTCGCGCGGTGCGCAGGTGGCGGGCCCACCAGGACAGCTGTCGGAGCAGGCGTTGGGCGGCGTCCTTCGCGGCGCCGTCCTCGGTGTTCCCGGCGGTGTCGAATTTGCGCTTGGCCTCGTGGAAACTGACGGATTCGCGGATCGAGACCATATGGATCTCGGCGACCACCTGACGCAACTGTTCGATGGCGCGCAGACCACCGGACAGTCCGCCGTAACCGACGAAACCGATGGGCTTGGCCCGCCACTCGTGCTTCGCGGTGTCCAGGGCGGTCTTGAGCGAGGCCGGGTAGCCGTGGTTGTACTCGGAGGTGACGACGACGAAAGCGTCTGCGGCCGCGAGCCGTTCGCGATAGGCGCGGGCCTGGAGCGTCGGCGACAGGTCGGTGGGCAGCGGGGTGTCCATGAGATCGATGACCCCGATATCGAATTCGGGGTAGGCCCGCGCGGTGCGCAGGAACCAGTCGGCGACGACGGGCGCGAACCGTTCCGGTCGCACGCTGGCGACGATGACCTCGAGGCGCAGCGGGGTGTCCATGCCGGGATCCTATCCGCGGCGCGCCCGGCCGTGCCGACGCCAGGCGCGGATATCGCCGCCCCGGCACCGGACCGGCCGCGGATGGTGCACGATATTCGCTGGCTATCACCGCAGAGCAGGAAACCGGCGAACTCGGAGAGGGGGATGTGGCGATGAACGTCGGCGAATGGCTGCTGATCGAGACGCTCGCCGGTCCCGAGACCTGGTCGGTGCTGGCGGCCGGTACCGCGCCGCGGCAGTGGAAATCGTTGGCGCGCACCGTTCCCGCGCGACTGTTGCCGATCGTTGCCGCCGCGCGCAGCACCGGCCGGACGGTGGAACGCGAGCTGCCGAGATCCCGGCATTCGTGGTCGCAGCAGCCCGCGCGGGCGGTTCCCCTCGTGGGGCCGGACGGCTGCGTGTACGGCGTGCAGTTCCGGGCGGGCGGAGATGCGCCGCGACCGCCGGTGGCGCCGTTCCTGATGGACGCGCGCACCCGCCGCACCGAGGTGCTCTCGGCCGGGCTGGGACCGGCCTTCGACCGCGGCCGCTCGGTCTGGACGGGAGCCGAATCCTTCGAGCACATGGAACGTTTCGACGGCGCGCTGGACCTGGTGGCCACCGTCGCCAAGGCCGAGCCGGGGTCGCGCTGGTCGGGCACCTGCACCGTGCGCACCCCGGTGGGTCTGCGCACCCTGCTCATCGCGGCCCGCAACGCCGACGACGATCCGCACCGCTGGCGCGGGTTGCTCGCGGACGTGACCGAAAGCGTTCCGCCGCAGGGGAAATCGTTCGAGGCGGCGACGGTGGACACGCTGGTCAGCACCAATCCCGGGCTCTACCTGGCGGTGGTCGACACCGCGCGGGTCCGCCTGATCCGGTGGATCAGTGATCCGATACCGGGCCTGCGGTGGTCCGGGGACACCGACGAGCGCACCCTGCCCCACCCCGACGATCGGGAACGAATCCTGGCCGCACGCAAGGACATCCTGGCGGGCATACCGGTCTGCACAATCCCCCAGCTCCGCCTGGCCGCAACCGACGGCGATTGGCTGACCACCGACGTCGAGGTATCACCGCTCCCCTTCGGCCCACCCGACGCCGGACCACCCCAGTTCGCCCTGATCCGCATCGATCTGCGACCGGCATCGGACCAGGGAAACTGACAACCGCCGCGATCTACGACCAGCACCGGGCCGGGGACCTGCCGACCGCTGCTCAGGGGCTGGTGGCTTCGGGGCCCTTGGCGTAGTCGGCCAGGCCCTGGGTGGGGGCTATGGCGGGGGCGAAATTCAGTGCGCGGCGGGCGCGTTCGGTGTGGGCGGCGATGTGGCGGACGTCGGCGACCCGGTATTGGCCGCTGACCACCGGGGGCGGTCCGCCGCGGGCGCGAGACATGATCGAGGCCACCTCCCACAGGGTGATCGGGTGGCCGGAGGCGATGTTCAGCGGTACGAAGCCCGGTAGCGGGCGCTGCACGGCGGCGACTGTGGCGGCGGCGACATCGCGCACGTGTACGAAATCCCTGATCTGGCCGCCGTCTTCGAAGACGAACGGGGCCCGCCCCGCGTCCAGTTCGGTGCGGAAGCGGGCGGCCACACCGGAGTGCGCCGCCAGTGCGGCGCCGCCGCCGACCGGGTCGCCGTAGACGTGGTGGTAGCGCAGCACGGTCACCGCGCCGCCGGTCGTCGCGCCCCAGGCCAGCGCGTAGTTCTCCTGGGCCAGTTTGCTTGCCGCATAGGCGGTTCGGGGGCGCAGCGGCGCATCCTCGCCGACCGGTTCCCAGGTCAGGATCTCACCGGTGCGCGGCGCCAGGTGATCGAACATGCCGCGATCCAGATCGGCCCGGCGGCGCATGCCGGGGAAGTACGGCCCGCTGCGCGGCGTGCGGTAGCGCCCCTCGCCGTACACCGAGACCGACGACCCCAGCACCAGCCTGCGCACCCCGGCTCGCTCCATTGCCGCCAGGAGGACGGCGGTCCCGAAGTCGTTGTGCGCGGCGAAAACCGGTGCGCCGCGCATGGTGGGTCCGTCCGGCCGCACCGCGGTAGAACGCTCGGCCGGTGGCTGGCCACCGTCCGCCCGAGGTGACCGTTCCGGACGGCCCAGTCCGGTGGGGTGCGCCGACGACCGAGGAGCGCCCGCGGCCGGACCGGCCACCGGGCGCGTCGTCGGACCGGTCAGCGGATGCGCCGCATGCGGGCCGCCTCGGCGACCCTCACCGCTCGCGGGCCGCCCCACCGGGCGCGTGTCCGGGCCCTCGATAGGGTCCCCACCACTCGACGTTTCGGCGGCGTCGGGCGGGGGCATCTGTGCTGCTGCGGAATCGACGGCGTCTTGCCCCGAAGGCGTCGGATCCGGTGCCGCGCCGGGCGCGATCACGTCCGCGCGTTCCTTGCCCGACTCGGTCGAATCCGGCACCCGACCGGGCCTGTCCACCTGGACAATTCCCGAATCGGCAATGCCCGGCTCCGATTCGTCGGGAGTGGTGACCGCGGGCGGACCGTCGACTCGAACCGGCGCGGCAGTCGGCGGCGCGGCGGCAATGGTCCCGTCGCGGTGTGGTTCGGCGCCCTGGACCGGCGCGGCGGCGGGCGCCACCGAACCGGCCGGGACGGAGGCGGCCAGGTGGCAGACGACGTCGATGCCGCGCAGCATCGGCTCCAGGGCATCCGGATCGCGGATGTCGACCGGCGAAACCCCTTCGGGAGGTTGCGGATCGGCGCCGTGCACCGCCTCCAGCAGGGCATCGATCGCCACCACGTCATGCCCCGCGGCGCTCAGCGCTCGATGGACGTGCGACCCGACGAATCCGGCCGCACCGGTCAGCAGTACGCGCATGCGGCCGCCCCCTCGGTCACCGAGCTCGTCGCCACCGCCCGTCTGCCCATGGGCTCAGGGTAGTTCGAACGGCAGCGACACCCCGGCATGGACACGGCAGCGATCACAGGTACCGGTACCGTCCACCGTCGACACCGCCTGCCGGACAAGCTTCTTGAACGGCACCAGATTCCGTTCGAACTCCGCGAACACCGCCGCGGCGCTGACGCCCTCACCGGCCTCCAGCCCGGCATCCAGATCGGTGACCAAAGCGATTGCGGCATAGCACATCTCGAGCTCGCGAGCGAGTACGGCCTCGGGATACCCGGTCATGTTCACCAGCTCCCAGCCCTGCGCGGCGAACCAGCGGCTCTCCGCGCGGGTGGAGAATCGCGGCCCCTGCACCACGACCATCGTCCCCGCGGCCTTCATGGACAGCTCATCCACAGCGGATTGCGTTGCCGCCGTACGCAGCTCGTCGCAGTACGGATCGGCGAAGGAAACGTGGACGCCCCCGTTGTCGAAGAAGGTCTGCGCCCGGCCGGAGGTCCGGTCCACCAGTTGGTCCGGCACCGCCACCGTTCCCGGCCCCCAGTCGGCGCGCAGGCTGCCGACCGCGCACGGCGCGAAGATCCGTCGCACCCCGATCGAGCGCAGTGCCCACATGTTCGCCTGATACGGCACGGTATGCGGCGAGTACTCGTGCTTGCGGCCGTGCCGCGGCAGGAAGGCCACCTGCCGCCCCTCGACCTCTCCGACGGTGATCGGCGCGCTCGGCGCACCGTAGGGCGTCTCGATATCGAGCGTGGTCGCGTCGTCACCGAAGAAGTCGTAGAAGCCGCTGCCGCCGATGATGGCCAGCGCGGGCCGGGGAACCGAACTCATGCCCCCGATTCTCGCGCACCTCGGCGGGCACCACACCGCCCCACCCTCCGCCCCCTGACAAGACCGCCGCGGCCGTGTACCCTAGGGGGGTATTTAAGCAATGGTGGGAGTGAGGGAGCAGCCGGTGACAGAGGACCAGACCACGACGGTGGAACAACCCTGCCATGATCACGCCACGCACGGCTACATCACCGCCAAGGAGGACTACCTCAAGCGGCTGCGCCGCATCGAGGGACAGTCCCGCGGGCTGCAGCGCATGGTCGAAGAGGAAAAGTACTGCATCGACATCCTGACCCAGGTGTCGGCGATGACGAAGGCCCTGCAGGCGGTCGCGATGGGCCTGCTCGAGGACCACATCAGCCACTGCGTGGTCGACGCGGCGGTCAAGGGCGGCCCGGAAGCCGAGGCCAAGATCAAGGAGGCCACCGACGCCATCGCCCGCCTGGTGCGCTCCTGAGGCGCGCGCCCCGGTAGCTTCCGCCACTCCACGCACCCCGCGCCCACTCGCGCACCCCGTGCATGTGCCGCACGGGGTGCGTGAAGATGTGCGGGGTGCGACGTCGGCCGGTGCCGGTCTCAGACGCGTGCGGCCAGGGCGGGGGCGAGGGCGCGCAGGGTGGCCATGTAGTCCTGGTCCAAGACCTGGACGGCGATCTGGTCGGCTCCCGCGGTGAGGTGGGCGACCAGGCCGTCGGCGACCTCGTCGGCGGTGCCGTGCAGGGCGAGAGCGTCGATCAGGCGGTCGCTGCCGGGCTTGGTCACGTCCTCCTCGGAGAAGCCGAGGCGGCGCAGGTTCGACACGTAGTTCTTCAGGTCCAGGTAGAACCCCACACTGCCGCGGCCGGTGGTGCGGGCGCGGTCGACATCGGTGTCCAGCGTGACCTTGTTCTCGGCGACGAGCAGAGCACCGGTGCCCTCGATCTCCCGGGCCTGGCGGGTGTGTTCCGGAATGGTGAGATACGGCAGCGCGCCCGCGGTACGGTCGCGAGCCAGCTCCAGCACGCGCGGGCCGAGGGCGGCCAGGGCGCGACGCTCCTTCGGCACGCCCGCCTCGTCGAGCTCGTCCAGGTACTCGACCAGCGCGTCATAGGGCTTGCGATAGACCTGGTCGTGCTCGGGGTGCCCCGCACCCACGCCCAGAATGAAGCGGCCGGGGAAGCGCGCCTCGATGCGATGGAACGACTCGGCCACCTGTTTGGCCGGGGACGACCAGATATTGACGATGCTGGTGCCCACGAGCTGCGTTTCGGTCGCCTCCAGCAGAGACTCCACCACGGGCAGGTCGGCGCCGGGCGAGGCGCCCAGCCACAGCGTGCTGTACCCGAGGCCTTCCAGCTCGCGCGCGTCCTCCGGCGTGAAACCCGAGTAGTAGCGCCATACCCCGAATCGTCCAAGTCCCTGAATCGTCATATCCCAAGCGAACCAGACTCTCGCGACGAGTATTCCGCCTTCGACGAGATCCGGCGTGCCGGGAATACGAGGTGGTTACTCAGGAAACCCCCGGATGTACATGCACCGGAAGGGGTTTCGCGGACATCGGGAGCGTACGTAGTCGGGCCCGCAGGACTACATCCGTCACCTCGTGCGGTACGTCGTCCTCGTCCTCGGGCTCCTCCGGCTCGATGCCCAGCTCGAGCGCGGCTCGCTCGTGCAGGGCCCGCGCGGCCAATGCCGCCTCGACCTGCCACCGGAATTCGTCGGCCGCGATGGGCTCGCCGGAGGAGGACTCGCGTTCGTCGGTCAGGCGGCGCGCCTCGGCCAGGCCCTCGCCGATGAACGGGGCCAGGTCGTTGGCGGCGCCGCAGTCCTCGTCATCGATGAAAAGCAGGACCCCGTCCGCACGTCCGGCCCGCTCGAAGCTGCCGTACAGCACCGATCCCTGCCCGTCCGCCGTCGTCCAGCGCAGATACTCGCCCGCGGTGACCGGCCGCGCGAGTTCGGCCACCCAGGCCGGGGCCTCGACCCCGGTCGCGGCCAGACGGTCCGCCGCCTCCAGCGCCGCCGTACGCGACGGCTCGGGGGTCAGCGCGGCGATGCACTGCAGGAAGGCCACCCCGCCGGGCCCGGCCTGGCGCAAGGCCTCCTCGATGAACATGCTGGCGAACGGCTCGTCGTACTCCGGGGTGCCGTACGTCGCGGCCAGTAGCGAGGCCGCCAGATACTCCCCATCCACCGGGTCGTCCACGTCGGCGAGCCGCGCGATGGTGGCCTCGATATCGTCGATCATCCCCTCGAATCCGCTGCGGTCGATGCCGACGTCGACCGCGTCGAGATCGAGCGCACCGAGCTCCGGAGACGCGACCGACTCGGCCTCGCGGACCTGCTGCTTCTTGTTCTTGCCCTTACGGCCACGACTCACCGGACTCATGTGGCCCGAGTCTGCCATCCGCGCCCGCCCGTCCCGTCACCAACTCGCGCAGTGTCGCCGAGTGGGAACTCTCCGTGACCCCTTCCTGGGCCGATGCCACGGAAACTTCCCGGTATTCGGCGACCGGTTTAGGTGCCGCAGCAACCTGGGTCCGTGGGGAGGAGGGTGCGGGTTTCGCGGGTTTGGGCGTTGCGGTCGGCGAGGTCGGCGTCGGCGGGGTAGTCGACGGCGATGAGGCTCAGGCCGTGCGCGGGGGCGACGGTGACCGAGCTGGACCGCTCGCGCTCGGCGAGGAGCCCGGCTACCCAGTCGGGGGTGCGTCGGCCCTCCCCGACCGCCAGCACCGCACCGACCAAGCTGCGGACCATGGACCAGCAGAACGCGTCCGCACTGACATAGGCCGTCAGCAGTTGGCCGCGGTCGGGAGCCGAATGCCCGTCGGGCCCGCCGGACTCGTCGTCCACGACGTGATCGGCCGATGCGACCCAGTCGAACCGCTGCAGTTCGCGGACAGTCGTCGCGCCTTCGCGGCGGCGGCAGAAGGCCGCGAAATCGTGCAGCCCGAGCAGTCTGCGCGACGCCTCCCGCATCGCGTCCAGATCGACCGCGCGGCACGGCACCACACTGCGTGCCCGCAGCGGATCGGCACCGTAGGGCGCCGTGGTCAGCCGGTACGCGTAGTGGCGGCGGATCGCGGAGAAGCGGGCGTCGAATTCGGGTGGGGCGACGCGGATGCCGGTGACCCGCACGTCTTTCGGCAGGAAGCGGGCCAGGCGGTGGACGAGCTTGGGCCCGTCGAATTGCGCGGCGGTGTCGAAGTGGGCGACCTGCCCCTCGGCGTGCACCCCGGAGTCGGTGCGCCCGGCGACCGTGAGCTGGATCGGCTCGCGCAGCACCTTGCTCAGCGTCTCCTCGAGCACGCCCTGCACCGTGCGCAGGCCCGGCTGCCGCGCCCAGCCGGTGAAATCGGTGCCGTCGTAGGCGATATCGAGTCGTACTCGAATCGCAACGGTTTGCCGGGCCGAATCCGGACTGGTCACAGCCATCTCCTGGTTAACATGAGAGAAGCCCGCCGACCCGGAGGGGACGGCGGGCTCACTCATGCCGATGCCTCGCTAGCGCTCGGCATCGCCATGAGTCCTACTTCTCGTCGGCCTTCTCCTCGGCCGCCGGGGCCTCGGCCTCGGTCGCCTCGGCGGTGGCCTCCTCCGCGGACTCTTCGACCTTGTCCTCGACCGGGGCATCGGCCTTGGCCTTCTGCGACGCAGCAACGCGGCGAGCACGATCGGCCTCGTTGGTCACGGTCTTCTCCCGGACCAGCTCGATGATCGCCATCGGCGCGTTGTCACCCTTGCGCGGCATGGTCTTGATGATCCGAGTGTAGCCACCCTCGCGGCCCTCGAACGACGGTCCGATGGTCGCGAAGAGCTCGTGCACCACGTCCTTGTTGCGGATCACCTTGAGCACCTCGCGGCGGTCGGCCAGCGAGCCGGCCTTGGCCTTGGTGACAAGCTTCTCGGCGTACGGGCGCAGCGCCTTGGCCTTGGCCTCGGTGGTCGTGATACGACCGTGCTCGAAGAGCGCCGTGGCCAGATTGGCGAAGATCGCCTTCTGGTGCGACGCCGACCCGCCGAAGCGGGCACCCTTCTTGGGCTTGGGCATTGTTGGTTCTCCTTGTGTGAGGCCGAACCGGGGCTGCCACCCCGTACGGCCTAGAGCTGTTCGGTCTCGGCGTAGTCCTGCTCGCCGTGGTCGGTGTCGCTGAACGAGCCGCTGTCGCTCCAGGTTCCGGTGGAGGCGTCGTAGCCGACGACGCTGGACGGATCGAAGGAGGCCGGGCTGTCCTTCAGCGAGAGGCCCAGCGAGTGCAGCTTGACCTTGACCTCGTCGATGGACTTCTGGCCGAAGTTACGAATGTCCAGCAGATCCGACTCGGTGCGGGCCACCAGCTCGCCGACGGTGTGCACACCCTCGCGCTTGAGGCAGTTGTACGACCGCACGGTGAGGTCCAGGTCCTCGATCGGCAGCGCGAACGAGGCGATGTGATCCGCCTCGGCCGGGCTGGGGCCGATCTCGATGCCCTCGGCCTCCACGTTGAGCTCACGCGCCAGGCCGAACAGCTCGACCAGGGTCTTACCGGCCGACGCCAGCGCATCCCGCGGGGAGATCGAGTTCTTGGTCTCGACATCCAGGATGAGCCGGTCGAAGTCGGTGCGCTGCTCGACACGGGTCGCCTCGACCTTGTAGGTCACCTTCAGCACCGGCGAGTAGATCGAATCCACCGGGATCCGGCCGATCTCCGCGCCCGAGGCCTTGTTCTGCACGGCCGGGACGTAGCCGCGACCGCGCTCGACCACGAGCTCGATCTCCAGCTTGCCCTTGTCGTTCAGGGTGGCGATGTGCATGTCCGGGTTGTGGACGGTGACACCGGCCGGCGGGACGATGTCACCGGCGGTGACCGTGCCCGGGCCCTGCTTGCGCACGTACATGGTGACCGGCTCGTCCTCTTCGGACGACACGACCAGGCCCTTGAGGTTCAGGATGATGTCGGTGACATCCTCCTTCACGCCCGGGACGGTGGTGAACTCGTGCAGCACGCCGTCGATGCGGATGCTGGTGACGGCGGCACCCGGGATGCTCGAGAGCAGGGTGCGCCGCAGCGAGTTGCCGAGGGTGTAGCCGAAGCCCGGCTCGAGCGGTTCGATGGTGAACTTCGAGCGGTTCTCCGCCAAGACCTCTTCGGTCAGCGTCGGTCGCTGTGAAATCAGCATGAGGATCTCCTCCTTCAGGGGCGCCCGCTATTTGACGCCCACGAACTGGGGCGTGGGGATGGTCGGCCGAGGCTCTCCATCCCCACCAGCAACGCTCAGCCTTACTTCGAGTAGTACTCGACGATGAGCTGTTCGTTGATCGGCACGTCGATCTGCGCACGCTCCGGCAGCTGGTGGACCAGGATCCGCAGCCGGTTCGGCACCACCTGCAGCCAGCCCGGGATCGGGCGGTCGCCGTGGGTCTCGCGCGCCACCTGGAACGGCAGCGTGGCCAGCGACTTCTCCTTGACATCGATGATGTCGTACTGGCCGACCTGGAAGCTGGGGACGTCCACCTTCTTGCCGTTGACCAGCAGGTGGCCGTGGCTCACCAGCTGGCGGGCCTGACGGCGGGTGCGGGCCAGGCCGGCGCGGTACACGACGTTGTCCAGCCGGGACTCGAGCAGCTGCAGCATGTTGTCGCCGGTCTTACCCTTGCGACGGTTCGCCTCTTCGTAGTAGCGGCGGAACTGCTTCTCCATGACGCCGTAGGTGAAGCGGGCCTTCTGCTTCTCCTGCAGCTGGACCAGGTACTCGCTCTCCTTGATCCGCGCGCGGCCGTGCTGGCCGGGCGGGTAGGGGCGACGCTCGAACGCCTGGTCGCCTCCGACGAGGTCGACGCGCAGACGACGCGACTTGCGGGTGATGGGGCCGGTGTAACGAGCCATAATTCTCTACCTTCCTTCCCGCTAGACGCGACGCCGCTTGGGCGGACGGCAGCCGTTGTGCGGCTGCGGGGTGACATCGGAGATCGTGCCCACCTCGAGGCCGGTGGCCTGCAGCGAGCGGATCGCGGTCTCGCGGCCCGAACCCGGGCCCTTGACGAACACGTCGACCTTCTTGACGCCGTGCTCCTGCGCCTTGCGGGCGGCGTTCTCGGCAGCGAGCTGCGCGGCGAACGGGGTCGACTTGCGCGAACCCTTGAAGCCGACGTGACCCGACGACGCCCACGCGATGACGTTGCCGGTCGGGTCGGTGATGGTCACGATCGTGTTGTTGAACGTGCTCTTGATGTGCGCGCTGCCGTGGGGAACGTTCTTCTTGTCCCTGCGACGCGACTTCTGGGTCTTCTTGGGGCCGGAGGCCCGACTCTTCGGAGGCATCGGTTATCCCTACTTCTTCTTGCCGGCGACGGTCTTCTTCGGACCCTTGCGCGTGCGCGCATTGGTCTTGGTCCGCTGGCCGCGCACCGGCAGGTGGCGACGGTGGCGGATGCCCTGGTAGCAGCCGATCTCGATCTTGCGACGGATGTCGGCCTGCACCTCGCGGCGCAGGTCACCTTCGACCTTGAATTCCGACGCTTCGATGTAGTCGCGCAACCGGGTGACGTCGTCGTCGGTGAGATCCTTCGAACGCAGGTCCGGGCTGACGCCCGTGGCTGCCAGGATCTCCTTCGAGCGGGTACGGCCGACGCCGAAAATGTAGGTCAGTGCGACCTCCATGCGCTTCTCGCGCGGGAGATCGACGCCCATCAGACGTGCCATGTGGCGATTCCTTAATCGTTGCGGAGGTCTTCTCCCTGTCCATCCCCGCTAGTGGGGCCCCGGCCTCCGTTCCGGGGGTAGGTCACCATCCGCCCTTACGGGCTCGCCGACGGTGACTGGCTCTGGGAGGTCTTCTTCTCAGTCAAGCCGAACTGCGTTCGTGCTCTACCGTGATCGCTCCTGCACTCAGCCCTGACGCTGCTTGTGGCGCAGGTTGTCGCAGATCACCATGACCCGCCCGTTACGGCGGATCACCTTGCACTTCTCGCAGATCTTCTTGACGCTCGGCTGAACCTTCACGTCCGTCCAATCTGGTTGTGGTTCACAGGGGTGTGAACACAGGTTTTCCCCGGCCTATCGACCGGGGAAGTCTTTGTTGTCGTGCGGCGTCGCCGCCGTCACTTGTAGCGGTAGACGATGCGACCGCGGGACAGGTCGTAGGGCGACAGCTCCACCACCACACGGTCCTCGGGCAGGATGCGAATGTAGTGCTGCCGCATCTTGCCGCTGATGTGCGCGAGAACCTTGTGCCCGTTCTCCAGCTCGATCCGGAACATCGCATTGGGCAGCGGCTCGATAACTCGACCCTCGACCTCGATGGCCCCGTCTTTCTTCGCCATATCCTCCGCGATCCCGTTTACGCTGGCCCCTGGCTGGGCCCAACTCTTCGGCTAGCTCTCACTGCAGTTTGTCGTGCACTTGCGTCCACCTGGTGCCATACTCACCGGAAGTAACATGCGGACATGAGCGACCGGCGGATAGGTGCACCGCCGATCAATGCTACCTGTGCATGTACGACCCGGCCAAATGGGGTCCGATGCGAGGTCAGTACGCATCCAGGGGTCTGCGTCCGGTGACCGGTCCCCACACCCCGATCAGCACGATCATCGACACCAGCGCGAGGGTGATCACCGTGAACACCGCGCCCGAACCCCGGCTGTCCAGGAGCGGGAGCAGCAGGAACGGCTGGACCGCGGTGCTGAGCTTGGACAGGGAGTAGGTGGCGCCGGAGGCCGTGCCGCGCACGCTGGTGGGGAACGATTCCGGCAGGTAGGTGTGGATCGCGTCCGAGAAGACGTTGCTGGCCAGGGTGAACACGCCACCGGAGATCAGGATCAGCGGCACGCTGGTCGCGAAGCCGAAGATCAGGCCGAACACCGCCATCACCGCCGTGGCGGCCATCACCAGGTACTTGCGTTCCATGCGCTCGATCAGCGGGATCGCCAGCAGCGACCCGAGCGGGTAGCCGAGGTAGGTGACGGCCAGGTAGCCGAGGCTGTTGACGACCGTGAAGCCCTTGTGCTGCAACACGAGCACGGCCAGCGTGCCGAAGCCGTAGTAGCCGAACACCTGCAGGATCATGACCGCGGAGAACAGGGCGGTGCGCCCGCGGAACGGTTTGCGCAGAATCTCGAGGAAGGGCGCGGGCGCGGCCTCCGCGTTGCGCACGTCGCGCTGCCGGGCCAGCCAGTGCGGCGATTCGGGCATGTGCCGACGGGCCACGAAAACCAGCGCCGCCCCGAGGCCGCCGATCACGAACAGCCAGCGCCAGCCGTCCACACCCAGCGGATCCAGCGGCACCAACCAGCGGGCCAGGAAGCCGACGGCCGGGACGGCGCAGAAGCCGATCGTGTAGGCGATGGCGATCATGCGGCCGCGCACCTGCGGCGGCACCACCTCCGACAGATAGGTGTCGGAGAGGGTCATCTCCGCCCCGATGCCCAGACCGGCCAGGACGCGGGTCGCCATCAGGAACCAGACGTTCGGGCTGAACGCACCCAGCAGCGTGAACCCCGCGTACAGCCCGATGTTGATCATGAACATCCGGCGGCGGCCGAACACGTCCGACAGGCGGCCGAGCAGTAGTGCGCCGACGAACTGTCCGGCGAAGGCCGAGGCGAGGATGCCGCTGAGCTCATAGGTCGACAGCTGCAGCTGTTGCTTCAGCACACCGGTGATGGTTCCCGCGAGGAACAGTTCGTACAGGTCGAAGAACAGGCCCATGCCGACCAGGGCGACCAGCTTCCCGTGGATCGGTCGGACCGGGAGCACGTCCAGGCGGTCCCCGGGGTCGACTGCGGTTGCCATTCCGTCATGTTCCCGATCTCGCAACTGCACGGCAATGCGGGGCGCCTAGTGTGGGGAAGACGACACTCGACACATGTACCGCTGGGCGGGCCGATGCCGGGTAGCGCGTGCCTCGCCACCGTTGGTGCTCGCGTAAACTACGGCCTGTCCAGGTAATCGGTCCAGCAGATCCAGGGGGCCTCGTGAGTGAGCGCAGCCAGCGAGCCGTGGGCGCAGCGCGCGGCACGCACGGTGTCACCGAGTGTGAGCGAGGTGACGTCGGGGGCGTGCAAGCCATGGACACGGCTGGTGGCGAGGCGAAGTCGTGAGCGAGCTTGCGAGCGAACCGAAGACACAGTGTCCGCGGGGCACGACGGAGCCGAGCGTTAGCGAGGTGGAGTCGTGAGCGAGCTTGCGAGCGAACCGAAGACACAGCGTCCGCGGGGCACGACGGAGCCGAGCGTTAGCGAGGTGGAGTCGTGAGTCGCAACAACGATCTTCCGATGCTGCCGCCCTGGCTCTCGGAGAGTGATGTCTCCCAGTCCGGCTATGAGGCGCCGGTCCAGAACCTGCCGCACGAGGACTTCATTCCCGACCAGGCGCTGAAGAAGCGCTCGAAGCGCAAACCGGACGACAAGCCCGAGCCCGACGGCGGCAAGAAGCGCCGCAAGACCTGGCGCAAGGACAAGCCCGACGCACCGGAGCCGGAGCGGACGGACTGGGGCCAGCCACCGGCCCCCGAAACCGCTGCGCCGCAGGGTGATTACCGCACACCGGACTCCTTCCGGCCGAGCAACGAATTCCACTCCGGCGGACTCGCGCCCGACCGGCCGCAACCACCGCAGCCCGGCAGGGACGATTTCCGGACCCCGCACCATGATCCACGCGGCGGCGGCCCGGGCCCGGCGCAGCACGGCCCCACGATGCCTCCGGCACCGGATCCGAACGCGGGCGGCGGTTTCCATCCCACCCCCGCGCCCACGGGCGGTGATTTCGCGCCGCCGCAGCACTCGGGACCGCGACCACCGTTCCCCGACGCACCACAGCGGGGACCCGAACAACCACCGCAATATTCAGGCTCGCGCCCGCCGCTGCCCGACGCACCACAGCGCGGACCCGAACAGCCGTCGCAGCATTCGGGTTCACGCCCGCCGCTCCCCGACGCACCGCAACGCGGGCCGGACGCACCGTCGCATTCGGGACAGCGCCCGCCACTCCCCGACGCACCGCAACGCGGACCCGAACAGCCACCGCAGCATTCAGGCTCGCGCCCGCCACTCCCCGACGCACCGCAACGCGGACCCGAACAGCCACCGCAGCATTCAGGCTCGCGCCCGCCTCTTCCGGACGCACCGACGCGCGGGCCCGGTGCCGAGGCGCAGCCGTCGTGGCAGTCCGGTCCGTCGCAGCCCTCCATCCCGACGGTTCCGCCTGCGCCGCAGGCCTATTCGGGCAATACGCCGCCCACCCCGGATCCGTCGGAGCTGACGGTGCGGGTCACGGGCCGCCCGGACCTGCCGCCGCCACCCGCACCGGCCGAGCGGTCGGCGCG
>NZ_BDBV01000043.1 GCF_001613165.1 Nocardia mexicana NBRC 108244 | reverse complement strand
GCGCGGCGCACCCCCTTGCTCATCACCACCCTCACCGACGGGCGAGCGCGGCGCACCCCCTTCCCCGTCACCATCGGCGCCGACGGGCGAGTGCGACGCGACATCGTCGTTGCCCTCATCGGCGGGCGAGTGCGGGGCGGGGCGGTCATCATCCTGTTCAGCGGGCGAGTGCGGCTCGGCGGGGTTGGGGTCGCCGCTCGGGTTGGAGGGATGGTGGGGGTCGGGGTCTGCGGGTGTGCGTGATCGGTTTTCGGCGTCGCCTTCGTCGGTGGCCTTGCCCGGGGCGGTCCCGGCCTCCAACTCGTCGAACCGCGCGTGCATTTGTGCCTGCGCGTCATCCAGCTGTTGCATCAACTGCCGATGTCGGCGCTCCGCCTCGTCCGCACGCAGCTGCAATGCGGAATCCAGCTCTTCCAGTTCGCGTGCTACGGCGTCACTCTGGCTCTCCGGCTCCGGTTGCGGCGGCGCTCCGTCCGGTGTCGACTCCGGTGCGTCCTGCCGAGAGTCTCCCGCCGTCTCGGGCGCCGCCCGACCGGAATCGTCCGCCCCGCCGAGCTCGAGTTCGTCGAACCCTGCCTCCAGTTCCTCCTGGATCTCCGCAAGGCGCCGCATCGCCTTCCGATGCTCGCGCTCGGCCTCGACGGCATTGCGACGCATCGCCTCGTCCAGCAGGCGCAGCTCGTGCTCGACGGCGTCCCGGAAGGGGTTCGGCTCCGATTGCCGCGCACCGGGTTCCGGCTCACCCTCGGGCTGCGAGCCTTCCTCCGGCGACGCCTGCGGCTCCGAACCACCGGTTTCCGGCGGCAGCTTCTGTTCGGGCCCACCGGCTTCCGGCGACGCCTTCTGCTCCGACCCACCGACTTCCGGCGCCCGCGGATCGGGTTTGCCCACCGCTCGGTTCTCCGCATCGCCCGCCAGCGGCCCGGACCCCGTCTGCACACGACCGGAATCGTCCGCGCCGTCGACTGCCGAATTGTCGGGCCCACCCTGCAACTCGGCCTGCAATTCGGCCAGGCGCTGCATCGCCTTCCGATGTTCGCGCTCGGCCTCCTCGGCATTGCGACGCATCGTCTCGTCCAGCAGCTGCAGCTCCCGCTCGACCGCGTCCCGGAAGGGATTCGGCTCTGTGCCCTCCGGCTCGGGAGCACCGGAAAGCTCCTTCGGGTGCGGACTCTCGCCCGGCAGTGCGCCCGAGTCGTCGGGCCCTTGCGGGCGCGGACCCGGACCGGGGAGCGCGGGCCCGGAACCGTTGCCGCCATTGGCCATTCGCGTGGTCTGCGAGGGCGGGACGTAGGGAATGTCGGCACGCCAGTCGGTGAGCGGGGGCCGGTTGGCGTCCCAGTGCAGCCCCTCCTTGGCCGCGACATACGCATTCGCCTCGTGCCAGGTGGCCCCCTCGTTGGCGGCGAGGAATCGCGCCTCTGCCAGCGCATCGCGCAGCAGCAGGATGTCCTGATCCAGCGGGTCCCCGTCCACCAGCCGGTTCCACGCCTCGGCGACATCGGCGACGCAATCGAGCGGACGGCGGGTCACCTGGTGGGTATCGGGATCCAGCCGCAGCAGCGGTGTGCGCATCAGGTGGTTCTTGATCTGCACCAGCTGGTCGCGGGTCAGGTCGGGGATGTCGGCGTCCATGTGCGGGGTGAGCACCGCGGCCAGGGCGTCGGCATCCGCACCCTCGAGCAGCAGCGTCCGAATATCGTCGATGGTGTCGCGCACGACACCGGGATCGGCTACCCGGAACTTCTTCGCGAGTTCGCCTGCCACACGGTCGATTTCGTCGTCCATACGCAGCAGCTGCGCATCGATGTCGCCGCGCGGATCGATTCCGCGGTCCGCCTCGACCAGCTGTCGGCGGACCGCGTCGACGACATCGCGCGCGGCCTGCGCGCACTGATCACGCCGCAGCGGCGCCAGCTCCTGGAGGATGCGATCCACATCGGAGTCGGCCACGTCGTCCCGGTACCGGCGGTATTCGTCGTTCGCCCACTGCTGTACCTCCGCCCACGCCTGCTCGCGCGCGAGTTCCTGGCGGATGAAGCCCGGATCGATCTCGCCCTGGTCGTCGGCCAGTGCGCCCCAATCGATCTCGCGGACCAGCGGCTGCACCTCGGAGGGCTTCTTCTTGAACCAGTAGTGGCCCTTGAACCCCGGGCGGATCTTCCCCGGATTATCCGGGTCGTTGTACCAGGTGAAGCCGCTCAGCTTCGCCGTCTCCAGGATGATCCGCATGGTGTTGTAGACGACCCCGGCGAACGGCACGTCGTAGGCCTGCACCCCCGGCGGGACCATCGGCTCCCCGCCCGGAATCGCCGGAAACAGATCCTTCGGGATCGCACCGGGCTGGTGATCCACGAGCGCGCCCTCGACCGCCGCCTGCGTCGGATCGACCGCCCAGCCGCTGATGCCCTCCGGCAGATCGCGCGGCTTGAAGGCCTTGGGCACGGTCGCCGAGGTGCCGTTCGTGACCAGATCCGGCTTGGCCGGGTTCACCGGGTGCCAGTTGCCGTCGCCGTCGCGCCACAGCGTGACATCGATCCGACGGCCGCCCTGCCAGCCGGTGCTGAGGCGCCGCACATCCGGCGGCGGCAGCTCGGTGACGGTCGGCTTGCCGTTCCGGTCGGCGGTGACCCGGTGGAATTCGACGGTGGTCTCCGGCCGCACCATCGCCTGCGCCACGGCACCGCTGTGGTCGAGCACGTGGGCCAATTCGGCATCGAAATGGGCGCGCGGCGAATCCCCCAGTGCGGCACGCGGACCCAGCACGATGATCCGGGGACGCTCCCCGTCGACGAGGCCGACGGTGTCGGTGATCATGCGCCCGCCCGCATCCTCGACCAGACGCCGCCAGACGCCCGCGGTCCGAGCCATTTCGTCCTGGATGCGGCCGATCTCGTTGTGCGCGGCGTTCACATCGCGCGCGGCATCGCGCAGGGCATCGATCTCGGCAGTGCGGCCCGGCTGCTCGGATGCCAAGCGGCGCACCGTGTCATCGAGCTGGTCGTCGGTCAGCGCCTGCTCGTCGAGCACCCCGTTCTCGTCCACCAGGCCCAGCCGCGCGGCCAGGTCGTCGCGCATGCCGCGCCGCGGTTTGATCCGCAGCAGCTCCTCGGCACGGTCCCGGGCCAGCTGCTCCAGCCGGTCCGCCACCTCCTGCGACGGCGGCCGGTTCACCGCGCCGCTGCGCTCCAGCTCCTGAATCTGGCGATCGAGATGCCGCAGTTGATCGTCGAGCTGGAAGACGTGCTGGGCCGCGTCCACCATCTTGCCGAGTGCTTCGCGGCGGTAGGCCACGTCCAGCGGCTCGGCCCTGCTATCGAGGTGCCCCTCGGCGTCCTCGCCCAGCGGGTCGACGTCGACATGCCGGACGACGGCGTCGCCGTAGCGGAGCAGCACCTCGCGCGCCAACCGGCCGCGATCGCCGAGCGCATCGAGAATCCGCTGCGAATCCGACAGCCGCCCGACCCGGTCCTCCAGCTTGGCGCGCCAGAATTCCAGTTCGCGCACCAGGTTTCGGCGCTCCTGCATGAGCCGGTCGTATTCACCGTTCGCCCATTGCGTGGCCGGGTCGCCGTCGTCCGGCTGCGGCGGGCCGACCGCCGCATCGTCGTCGGGCGTGTGCGCGGGGTCGGCATCCCCGGGTTTCCCGGAACCGGACGGCTCGCCGGGGTCGTCGGGCGCGTTCGGCACCGGCGGCTGCTCGGGCGGCTTCTTCGATCCGCCACCGGCATTCGGTTCATCCGGGGATGCGTCCGGATCGTCGCCGGGTTTCGCGGGCGCGGCGTGATCGGCGGCGGAGGCGACCAGCTGATCGTCGATCTCCCCGAACAGCCGGTACCGCGACAGCGGATCCTCTGCCAGCCCGCGCAGGACTGCGTTCACCTCGGCGAGTTGCTCGGCGGCGGCGTTGTAGCGGCGGGCGGCGCGCTCCAGTTGGGCGATGCGATCGCCCCACGCGTCGACATCACCGGCCTCGACCGACCGATTGCGCAGTGCCTGAAGGGTTTCCTCCAGCGAGCGGACATCGGGATTGTCCTGGTCGCGGTCCGGGCCGAGTTCCGACTCGTCCACCCGCATACCGGCCAGCGCTGCCTCGCGTTCGGCCGCGGCCTCGGCGAGCTCCCGCCGCGCCGCGTCGCGCTGCCCGGCGAACCGCTCGAGCTCGGCCTGCCGCCGGGCGCTGGCCTCCGATTCCATTGCCCGCCAGTACTGTTCGGTCAGTTCCGCCAGCCGGGCACGGTCGCGTTCGGCATGCGGGCCCTGCATGTCGTCGAGCACCGGGCCGAGCCGGTCGCGCCGCAGATCCCGGGGCGCGATGTCGTAGGCGCGGCACAGTTCTCGCAACTCCGCGGCGACTTCGTGGGGCGGTCCCGCATCGGGTTCCGGCCCCTTTGCGGCATCCGCGCCGCGCATGCGACCGTCCCCGATTCGGTTGTCCGGGTGCGGAATCGGACCCTCGGCGCCATCCGGCCCGGCCAGCGCCTCGGCGTTCAGCAGTGCGTGCAGCACCTGTGCGGGCTCGGAGGCGTTGCGGCCGTTGAGCGTTACGTCGAGGAACGCGTCGGCCAATGCCTCGCCCGGATCGAAAATTCCGCGGTCGAAGCTGTACCCGCTGAGCTGCCGCACCCAGGCGATGTACCCCGCGGCGTCACCGTCCGGCCGGGTGGCCCGGTAGTGCGCGATCAGCACGTCCTCGGCCAGCACCCGCGCCCGCTTGCCACCCGCGTAGTCGAGCGCGTGGCCGAGCTCGTGCACGATCGTGGCGTACACCGGCCGGTCCGCCACCCCGCGCGGCGAATGCCCGGTGTCCTCGGCCCGCTGCTTCGACGCCCGGAACTCGTCCGGGTTCGTGGCGAGATCCCGGTTGAGCGTGATGGATTCGGCGTAGTAGGTGCCGTCGGCCCGCTTGCGCCAGACGGCCTGGCCGTGCCGGTTGCCGTCGAGCGGGGCGATGTCGATGCGGCGCAGATCGATATCGGGATGCCGGGTGAGAACCTCGTCGACCGCGCGGGCGTACTCGCGCAGCGTGGCCACATCGATGTCGGCGTCGAAGCCGTGAATCTCCACGCGCGGGTGGTGGAACTGCAGTTCCAGCAGGATGCCGCCGCGATCCAGCCGCGACCACTTGTCGGCGGGCGGCTGTGTGGTCGTCCCGTCCGGATGGTCGACCGGCGAACCCTGATGCTCGGTACCGTTGTCCGCCAGCGGTTCTCGCGAATCGGTCCGATCTTTCACCGGCGCCGCCGTCGCGGAATCGGTGCCTCGGTCCTCGTTCCCGGATCGATCGCCGTCCCGGCGACCGGAGCCCTCGGAACGTCCGGGCGCATCGGATTCCGGCGCATCCGGCTCGTTGCGCTGCCCCAGCAGCCGATCGGAGATCCGCTTCAGCCTGCCGGGGAGTTCCGCCCCGCGGGCGTTCAGCGGCGCCGCGCCGTCGCGGAGGGTGGCAACGATCCGTGCCTTCAGCCGGTCCGCGTCGGTATCCGCCATGCCCTGCAGGTGATGCGCGAGCGCGTCGGTCATGAATCCCGCCCCGGCCGGAGCGGGCACCCGCCAGCCGCCGTCGCTGGTGCGCTCGAACTGGACGGCCAGCGGAACCCCACCGACGTCGATGGTGTGCAATGCGAAGTGCAGGTAATCGCGCGGCGGCGGTCCCTGGGTCGAGTCCAGCGGTATGCGGCGCATCATCAGCTGCTGTGCCACATGCGCGGGATGCGTCACCCCGATCCCCGGATCGGCCTGCGCCATACGGAATCCGACGGACAGGAACCAGTCGACAAGTCCGCCCGAGCTCTTGGTGCGCCCGAATCGAGACTTGGAAGGTTCGGAGAAGGCGCCCTCGCCCAGCTGCCGCATCCAAGCATCGAAACCGAGAGTGGTGCTGCCTTCGCTGCGGTAGCGCAGGTAGTGCGCCAGCATCTGGGCGCGGGCCTCCGACCAATCCGGGGCTCGGTACGGGCCCTCCGCGTCCCTGCTCGCGATGCGGGTCAGCTCCGGCTGACCGTCCGGCCCGGCCGCGACCACACGGTAGTCGAGGGCGTGCGAACGATTCCACAGCACATCGACGTACTGCGAGTGGCTCTGTGCCAGCCGGTTCAGCGCATCGATGTGACCGCCCGCCTCGGCGAGGATCACCATTCGCGGCCACCGGCCCTCCGGCGCCGGAACGCGCACCACCTCGGGGGTCAGCCACTCCGCATCGGGATGGTTCGTCAGTTCCGCATCGATCTTGCGGGCGGCCGCCGAGAGCAGTTCATCGGCATCCAGATGAGCGGAATCCCTTGTCGCAGCAACGGAGTCATTCGGTATGCCGTCACTCATCGACTCCGGCGGGCGACCCCAGCGCCGATGCGGCCGGTCGCTGTCCGCACGGACCGCGTCGAAGGCGATCTCGGCCTTATCCAGCCCGACCTTATCGATATAGCGGCGTATGCCTTTCAGGCCCGCCTCGTAGGCGACCCGGTCCGGATTCGGCGCATCCGGCGAGCGTTCCGCGGCCTTCGTCGCCTTCTGATGCGCCTTGTCGTAGGCGTCGGTGTAGGCCCGCTCCACGGGTCCGATCGCGATCCGGCGGCCCGCGTTCCGCAGCTCCCGATTCGTCTCGATCTCCTGGGCGAAAGCGAGGGTGCGCCGGGTGCGACTCGCGGGAGTATCGGTAGACGGCGGTGCCGGAGTGGTTTCGGCGGCGGGCGGAGCGCCGTGTGCACGGTCCCATGCGGCACCGTAGCGGGTGGCGTAATTGCTGTCGCCCACCGCCGGGCCGAGAGCCTGGAATTGTGCGCGCACGGCCCGCACACCGGCACGGTAGGCCGCGGCCTCCAACGCCGAGGGATGCACGACGGAGCTGTTGCGGTACAGGTCCTTCGCGATCTTCAGTGCGTCGCGATACGCGTCGAGGTAGACGATCTCCAGCTTGTCGCGGTATTTGTCGTAGAACTTGTCGCGACCGCCGTCGCCGCCCCGGGCGACGCGAATATTCTCGAAGGCCAGCGCATGGGCCTCGGCCTGCCGGTCGAGCATCAGGCCGACATACTCCGCCCGTTGCATGGTCAGCCGTTCCCGCACCCAGCCCGGTGTTTCCCGCAGCATGTCGGCCATCGCGGCCGCCCGGATCGCGTCGGCGATTCGCCGCGTCCCGCCCGAGAACGCGCTCAGCACCACGGTATTCGTCGCCGGGTGATATCCGAGGGCCGGGCCGACCGTGACGTCCCCCTCGATCACCTGCGACGACCGAGCCTCCGGTTCGCCGCTCAGGCGGATGTCGATTCCGTGCCGCTCCAGGAACTTCACCGCCCAGTCGCCGACGTGACTTCCCTGCGGCCACTTGCCGGTAGTCCGCGCGGCTTCCCGGAGCAGCCATTGCCATGCCTCGGCAACGGTGTCGCTGAGCGTCCTTCGCCGGTAGGTGCTCGAATTCTCCTGCTGCGGCGCGTTGTCGACGGCTTCGTCCGGTCGACTCGGATCGTCGGCCCGCGGGTGCGCCCCGGACTCCGCGGCACGCATGGCGTCCGTAGCACGGACCACCCGCACTGCCCCCGACTCGTCGACGACGACCCGGACCAGATCCGCGGGCTCCAGCTCGGCGTCCCGCACCGATCGTCCGACATCGACCGCCAACGTGTCGAGCAGATCCTCCCCGACCCTGGTAGCGATCGCGCGCTCGATATCCGCCAGCCGGGCGGCCACGGCATCGTGCCGTGCCGTCATCTCGGTGATCAGCTGCAGATTCATGGCGACGTAACCGTCCGCGAAGACAAGCTTCTTTCGCATCTGCTCGAGCCGGGCCGCCCTGCTCTCGGCCAGTTCGGACTCGGGGATCCGGCCGTCGCCGTCGCCCTGCAGCCGGGCGAACACCCGGTCCCAGTCGGCTCGGAGCCGCCGCAACTCCCGGGTGGCCGCCGCGTGCTCGCGCACCAACTGTTGCACCTGCTGTGCGGATTCCGTTGTCCGCGGTGCGTAGTCCGGCCAGGACTCCGGCGCACCGTCCGGCGGTTGCGGCCGTCTCGCCGCCTCCCATTCCGCCCCGTGCACGGGGCGGTAGGCGGCCTCCGAGCCCGGCCGCCCGAACTCGCCGTATCGCGAATCCGCCAGCAGCGCATCGACTCCGGCATCGTGGGCGATTCCGCGCAGCTGCGACGCGGACAGGTCGGGATTCGCACGCAGTGCGGCGTCGGCCGCCGACCGCCCGGCGTAGCGATAGACCTCTCGCATCTCTTCGCGGTACAGCGCGTCGGCGTCCTCGGGCCGCACCGCGGGATCGAACCCGATCCCCGCGCCGTTCAGCTGGTCCTCGAAATCGAGTTCGCGGCCGAACGCGGCGGCCTCGATACGTTCCTGCGCCGCAAGGTGATCCGCCAGGTCCAGCACCGCGATCCGGGAGGGCAGCACCTCGACGTCCCCGGACAGGATCGCCCGCACGCGTTCCGCCGCCCGTACGACGGCGGCCGCCTTCTCCGCGTCGGAGCGGTCGTGCGTGTCGACGACGATGTCGAGGGTGCGGTCGTTGAACGTATCCGCTTCTCCCACAGGCAATCCGGGCTCGTCCGGCGTGCCGCCGGTATCGTCCCGGTCCGTGCCCGGTCCCTCGAGGCTGTCACCGGCCCGGGCTGCGGCCTCGGCGAGGGCGGCGGCCTCACGTTCGGCGCCGAGATCGGCGAACCGCACGGACGCTCCGGCCTCGCGCAGCACGGCTATGGCCTCGCGCCCGGCCGTGGTGTGCGACAACACTTCCCAGACCCGCACGAAGTTCTCGTCCGGAAAGTGGCCCTGCCAGCCGTCGGGCTCCGCCTGGTCACCGTAGATCGCCTGCCGGACCTCCTCCTGCGCCCGCCCTTCCCGCTCCCGGGTCAGCTCGGCGTCGTTCGGATTCGGCAGTGGCAGTGCATCATCCCCCGCATCGTCACCGGGGGTTCCGGGCTCGTGGCCGTCGCCCGGTAGCTCCTGGTGGTCGGTGGCGGAATCGGGCAGTTCCCGCGGGGCCGGGCCGGTGTCGCCCGCAAGGCTCGCCCGAATCAATTGCTCGTAAATAAAACGCGCTGGTTCACTGGCATTTCGGCCGTTGAGTTCGACGTCGACGAAGGCCTCGGCGATCGCCTCGCGGGTTTTGAGGTCCGTTCTGTCGACGGTGACCGTGCCGTCGGGATTCTCGACACTGTGGAAACTGCGGTCGCTCAGCTGCGCCAGCCACGGCTCGTAGTCGGCGATCGAGCGGTCCGGATGGGTCGCCATGAAGTGCTGGAGCAGTTCGTACTCGATGGTCTCCTCGAGTCGCAGCTGTCCGGCGTTGTCCAGCGCATGCCCGAACTCGTGCAGCATGACGGCGTATACGGGGTCCAGTTCCGTTCCGGGACGGAACCATTCGATGTCCACGGCCTTGCGGATCAGCTCGCGGAAGCTCGCGGCGCTGTCGGCGTAGCGCTGGTTGAAGGTGATGGTGTCGGTGATGATGCGCCCGGTATCCGGATCGATGGCGCGGCGCGCGTTGGCAATCGGGTCGATATCACCGATGCCGACGCGGCGCAGCGTGATCTGCTGATGCTTGTTCAGCATGTCGTCGGTAGCGCGGGCGATATCGCGCACCATGTCGGCATCGATTCCGGGCAGGTCGAATCCGAACACGTCCAGGCCGTGCCGGTCCTCCAGGATCTCCTTGATCTCTTGGGGACTGCGGTCCGTCCATTCGTCCTCGGGCCGGGGTGGGGCCTCGGGAGGCGGATCGGGAACCTCGTGTTTGCCGGACTCCGGGCCGTCGACCTGGTCGTCGAAGCGGCCGCGGGCGTAGTCCGTCCGGCCCGGGCCGTCGGGGCGGGCGGCGGGCCCGGGCTCCGGGGCGATCGGCGCCGCCGACCGGGCGGCGGCCTCCAGCATGTCGTACAGCGCCCGGGCCGGTTCGCTCACCGCGTCCCGGCCGCGCAGCATCACGTCCGCGAAGGCCTCCGCCAGCGCCTCCCCCGGATTCAGGTTCGTCTTGGCCGAGTCGTGGAAGCTGTAGCCGCTGAGCTGCTGCATCCACCGCTCGAACTGGACCATGTCCCCGTCCGGATGCGCCCGCATGTACGCCCGCACCATATCGATGGGCGTGCCGCCGTCCAGGCGCATCCGGGTGAGCGGGGAACCGGCGTTGTCGAGGACGTGACCCATCTCGTGCAGGACGATGCTGCGCACCGGGCGGTCATGGAAGCTCTGGTGGAAGCGGCCGTCACCGATATTGAGGTCGACCGAGCTGTTGAAGTAGGCCAGGTTCGTGGCCACGGTGCGATTGACGACGAGTTCGGAATACTGCCCGTTGCGGTCGCCGGGCCGCGGATGCGCCACCGTCTTGGCGAAACGTCCGTCCGCGAGCGTTTCCACCCGAATGGCCCGCAGATCTATTTGCGGGTACTCGGACCTCGGGTACTTCGTGAGTACTTCCTCGACCGCCCTGGCGATCTCGCGCACCACGTCCGGGTCGGCATCGGCGAAATCGATGTCCCGGATACCGAATTCGTCGCGGAGCCGATCGGCGACCTGACCGGGATCCAGCCGCGTCCAGTCGTCGTGAATATCCGGACGCCGGGGCGCATCGGAGTCACCGGGCCCCAGCTCACCGTCGGCCGCATCCGTGCGGGGATCGGCCGGGCCCGGTTCCGGATCGGCTAGGCCTGAATCCCGCCCCCGCCCGGCCAGGTCCCGTCCGTCCGCATCGCCGACAGAATGCGCGCGGCCACCTTCAGCGTCAACGTGTCCGTCGAGCCGCCCCCCGCTCTGATGTCCTCGCCGTCCTTGCTGATCACCAGCTCGCGGTTCAGGTCCGTCTCGCTGTTCCCGAACCGGTAGGTCACCTCGGTCGGCGTTTCCGTCGCTTTCCGGAACACCACGTACAACGCCATCCTTTTCGGCCCACCTCTCGTAGTTCTCGCCGGTGCGTTCCGGAATATTGTTTTGCCAGTCGGCCTTCGAGTTAGCGTAATCGTGGGCCTTCCGATAGCTGGCCCCCGGGTTTCGCCGCATGTAGTCGGACTCGGCGAGCTCGTGCTCCAAGAGCGTGATATCCGCGGGCAGTGGTTCACCGCGCGACAGCCGCATCCACGCCTCGGCGATATCCGCGTCGGCGTCGAAGCGCCTGGTTTCCTCCCCGACCACGCGACCGTTGCGGTCGACTATGTCGAGCCTGTGCTCGTCGAGGAACAGGTGCTTCTTGATCTGACGAATTTCGCGGTCGGTGAATCCGATCGTGCCGTCCGAGCGCACGACATCCGCGAGGTTCTCGTGCATATCGCGGACGTCGCCCACGGACTGGCGGATCGCCTCGTAGGCCTCGTTCGCCCAGGCCCGCTGGGCGGGGTCGTCGAGTATGTTGCGCGGTCGAATCACACCACCGCCGAACATTTCCCGATAGATCTCGTCCAGCTCGTCCATGTGCCGCTGGTATTCGTCGGCGGCGCCCAGCGCATCCCGCGCATAGGCCTGGTCGCGCTCGGCCCGCTCCTGCCGGGGTGTGGACTCTTCCGGAATTCGCTGCGCGCCGCCGCCGTCGCCGGGCTTGTCGGGATGCGGCGGTGCGGCTCCCGTCGGCGCCGGATCGGGTGGCTCGTCGCCGCGATCACGACCGTCCGGCCCGTCGGATTCGCCGAACAGCTCGCGCCGCAACTGCGCCAGATCTTCCTGCACACGCCGGAATTCGGCGTCGATCTCCTCCTGCTGGCGCCGAAATTCCGCCTCGATCTCCTGCTGTCGGCGCCGGAATTCCGCGTCGGCATCGTCCTGCCGACGACGCGCCTCCGATTCGACATCGTCCTTTCGACGCCGGGCCTCGGATTCGGCATCGTCCCGCCGGCGACGGGCCTCGGCCTCGGCATCATCCTGCCGACGACGCGACTCGGCCTCGGCATCATCCCGCCGACGACGCGATTCGGTCTCCGCATCATCGCGCCTGCGCCGCGACTCTTGTTCCGCATCGTCCTGTCGGCGCCGCGATTCCTGATCCGCATCGTCCTGCCGACGCCGGGACTCCTGATCCGTGTCATCCTGCCGACGCCGCGACTCCTGATCCGCGCCATCCTGCCGACGGCGCGACTCCTGATCCGCATCGCCCTGCCGACGGGGGGACTCGGCCTCGAGCTGAGACTTCTGGTCGGACGATTCCCCCTGCGGCTCATCAGCTTTCGGCGAGGGCGCATTCGCATCGGTGTCCGCCGCCGAGCCGTCTCCATGTTTCGGCACCGAGCCTGCCGCGGGAGTCGCCCCATTCGGCGGGGTCGCCCCATTCGGCGGAGTCGCCCCATTCGGCGGAGTCGCTCCATTCGGCGGAGTCGGACCGTCCGGCGTCGGACCACCCGGCGGCTTCGGACCACCGGGCGTCTGACCACCCGGCGGAGTCGCCCCGTCCAGCGGCGAGGGCCCCGGCGGTGGGGTGGGCGCGGCGGGTCCGTCTCCGGGGCCGACACCCGGATCCGCTGCTTCGAGCCCCTGCACCTCCCGCAACTGTGCGGCCAAGGCGGCGAGGGTGTTGATCTGCTGCTGGCGGTGCCGCACCTCGTCGCGCAGGTCCCCGACCTCGGCGCCCAGATCCTGAGGGCCCTCGTGGTTTTCGATATTGCCGTCCTGGTAGGCCGTGTAGACCTCCAGGAAGCTCGGATCGTCCGGGTGCGGCAGACCGACACCGACCACACGCGACCAGTCGCCGCCCGGTTCGGGGCGCGGACCCGTATGGTCGTCGAGGGTGCCGCCGTCCGCCTCCGCACGCGCGATCGCGTCCGCGACGGCCTGGCCGAAGGCAGCCGGATCGCCGGTCTGCACGGCATCCGCGATGATCTCCTGCAGGCTCGGCAACGCGTCGGTATCGTGCACCGCCGCCTCGGGATCGGCGACCCGCGGATCGGCGGCGTGATCGCCACGCGAGACCTCCGAGTACGGGTCGATATCGATCAGGGCACGCGCGAACTCCTCCATCGCGTCGTGCGCCTGGGATCGCCGGCCCTGTTTCGCCAACCGAGCCAGCGCTTTTCGCAACTTCGCCGGATCGATCGACGTCGAGTCGGAGTTCTTGTGCTTGCGGCGGGCGCCGGTTTCGGGGTCGTTCTTGTACTCGTCCGGATACAGCGACGACTCCGGGATCCCGAGGTCCTCGGCAAGCCGGGCTCGCGCCGCGGCGAAGGCTTCGGCATCGACGGCGCGCAGCCGGACGGCGTACCCGCACAGCGCCCGCATCTGCTGCCTGCGACGGAGAAATCCGTTGCTCGGATCGGTGATTCGGTCCGCCAGGCTCGCCGGCGTCAGCGCCGCCTCCGACAGCCCGAGCGTCTGCGCCAGCTGCGCCCGCCCCGCCGGATCATCGGCCCTGGGCCCGCCGTCCTGCAATCCGTAGTAGGTCCCGATATCGCGCATCGTCCGGGCGAAGTCGGACAGCGCCTCGAGCTGCCCGGCGCGCAGGGCGTTGCCCAGCTTCATATCGGTGATGATCTGTTCGCCGCCGGGCTGCAGCAGCCGGACCACATCCGCGGGGCCCAACCCGAGGTCCCGCGCCACATCGACCAGATCGCGCAGCAGTTCCTCCCGCGACCGCGGCGACGCGAGATCCGGTGTGCCATCGGCAGGTTCGACGGTCGACACCGGATCGACCGTGTGCGGCACCGCACGCCACTCGCCGTCGCCGTCACGAACCAGCGTCGCGACCACGTCCCGGCCGTCGACGGTCTCGCGATGGTGATATACCTCCGGCGTGTCGACCGGATCCAGGCGGATCTCCCCGTCGGCGTCGGTACGCGTCTGCCGATAGTCGAGTGTCACCTCTCCGTCGTTCAATTGCCTTCCGAGATCCGGGTTTTCGGCCAGCAGGTCGGCCAGCACGTCGTTGCGGTCGCGCTCACCGTCGACGATGACCAGCCGATCCGATTCGCCGTCGACCGGCACCCGCACCGCCTGGTCGTTGAGCGGAGCGGGCGGCAGATCCGCCTCGGCGACCGCCGCCAGCTCGGCGAGACGGGCCATGCGCGCGTTGTTCTCGTCCCGCAGGCGGTCCAGCGTCGCGTCCAGGTTCGCCGAATTCACATCGTCGAACCCGAGCCCGAACAGCTGTGTCCACGTGGACAATTCGTCCTGCAGCTGATCGCGACGCAGCGCATTCGAATAGTACGGAGGCAGGCCGCCGTCGCGATCCGATTCGGGATTCGGCGAGACGTGGTGCCACTCACTGATCGTGTCTTCGCCGGTGAGGACGCCCGGCGTATTCCGCAGGCCGGTATCCCCGCCGAAGGCATCGATCACCTCGGTGAGGAAGTCGCCCATCGGGTTCTCGCTGTAGAAGTCGCGCTCGCCACGCGGAACGGGCGCAGACTCGTCGCCGTCCCCGTAGGGGCGAGCCATCTCCTCGTTGTAGCGCCGGGCGGCCTCGCCGAGCCCCTCGATCGCGCCGGTCGTGCGCAGGCAGCGGTACTGCTGTTCGTCCAGCATCCGCCGGATGGTGGACGGATTCTCGTCCGGCAGTGGGAAACCGAGCCGGGCGGCCATCTCCGACAACGTCTCGTTCTCGGGCGGCGGGCCCTCGGGCGGCGGTTGTTTCGGAATCGCGTCGGCGGGGTCGAGCGCCGGTTCGTGCTCGAGCGCACGCGCCTGCTCGTCGGTGATCAGGTTCCGGTTCGTGAGGTCGTCGAGAATCTGCTGTCGCAGATCGGGATCGGACACCAGGTCCCGCAGTTCCAGCAGGCGCTGCCTGCAGTCCTCCGGGGACAGGGTTCCGTCCTGCAGTCTCGCGACGAGATCGGCGTGGGCATCCGCGAGGTCCCCGAACTCCAACGCCATGGCGACGTCGTTGTGCGCCAGGCCGTTGTTGGCCAAGTCGTTGACGATCCGCTCACGCAGCTCGGTATCGGTGACCGACTCGTACAGGTCCCGCAGCGCCGCCCGGGCCTGCCGCGGCGAGACCAGGTCGAAGCGCACCAGATCCCCGATGATCCGGCGGTGCAGGTCCGGATCCGTCGGCAGGCCCGTCTCCGAATCCCGCGTCACCTTCAGCAGATCGAGCAGATCCTCGAAGCCGTCGCGCGGCGAAATCAGTCCCTGCTCCAGGCTTTCGACGACACCGGCGCGGGCCGCTTCCGGCTCGACGTCGGTGATCCACGGCTTGTATTCGCTGCCGTCGGACGCGCGCAGCGGCACGTGCTCGCCGACCTGCAGGACGATCTTGGACGTCAGCCGCCGCAGCAGCGGAACATGCTCGATGTTCGCGATCATCAGCTGGATGATCTGGCCGATCCGGGCCAGCGGATCCTCCGGCGTCCCACCCGAATCCGGTGGGGCCTTGAACTGCGGCAGGTCCGACGGCGGGGGCTGCGCCGGCGGCGCGGGCGGCGGGTCGACAAGGTCGGGAATGCGGGTGGCGCCGTCGATGGCCGCCGACTGTCCGCGCGAATCGAGCCGAGATCCGGAGGGGTGCTTGGCAATCGGGGTGTGGCCGTGCTCGTTGAACATCTTCCGCAGCCGGTCCAGCGCGCGCCGCAGCGCCGACTTCTTGCGAGGCGGCTGGGATCCCTCGGCGCGGGCCGGGGCATCGGAGTCGCGGTGTGCGGGGCCGGGCTCGCCGTCACGCGCCGGTCTCCAGCCGCCTTCCCCGTCGGGAACGCACCGCACCGTCACCTGCTCGCCGTTGATCTCCACGACGAAGTCGCGCGAACGCTCCGGCCTGTCGACCGAGGTCGGCTCGATCGCTTCCGAATCCTTTTGTTTCCCAGGGCCTTCCGGCGCTTCCGGATCCTTCGGAGGCGCCGATTTGTCGGGATCCGAACCGTCCCCGGACTCCGGTTGCTTCGGGCCCGAGCCGTCGCCCGGATCGTCCGGCGACCCGGCGGGCTTCTTGGGCGGGCCGGACGGCGGTTCCTTGCCTCCACCGCCGGCGGCGGGGGCCGGACGCGGCGAGGGAGCCGGTTCGGCGCCGACCGCGACCGGCACGACGAAGGGTGCGGAACCGTCGGATTCCCCGGGCTTCCCGGCCGCGCCGTCCTGACTGCGCGGCGCCTCTTTCCCGCTCGATGCCGCCTGTACGCCCGAATCACCGCCCTGCGGTAGCGAACTCGTTGCGTCCGCGCGACCCTTCGGTGCACCGGAACCGCTTCCGGCGCCCGCGCGCGGCTGCTCCGCACCGGAACGTGCCTCGCCGCCGCGGCCCTCCGGCGTTCCGGCGCGCGGCTGGGAACCCTTCGGCTGTTCCCCGCCGGCGCCTTCTCCGGTACCACGCGCCTCGCCCACCGGACTGGCCTTCGGCGTTGCGGGAGACGAACCGCCACTGGGGTTTTCGCCACCGCTCGCTACCGGGGGCGCCCCGGCGCCCGGTGTGCCCGCCGGGGTGCCGCCCGCGATCGGGGCACCCGCCACCGGAGCGCCCACCACCGGAGCGGCGCCATTACCGGTCGAATCGCCCTTCTGGGCGCCACCGGCTTCGGTATCGCTCTGCGGCGTGACACCGTCGACCGGATCCGCGGCCTTCTGAGCACCGGCTTCGGTATCGCCCTTCGGCGTCCCACCGTCGGCGGCGGACTCGCCGGATGTCTTCGCATCCGGCTGCGGTACACCGGCTCGCCCGTCCTGCTGCCCGTCCGGACCCTCGGCCTTACCGGAATCAGCTTGTCCCACACCGTTATCGGCGCCGGCGGCCTGGTCACCACCGTCCGATGCGCTCAGCGGGCTCGAGCCGCTCTGCGGTGGCGCACCACCACCGGCCTGGCCGTCGTCGCCGGCCTGCTGCTCGGGCGTCGCTCCCTGTTCGGGGCGACCGGCACCGGGGGCGTTCCCCCCGGGCGGCCGCTGTTCACCCGAATTCTCCGGTCCCGCAGATTGTTCCGGTTCCGCGGCGGGAGCCTCGCCCTCCGGCGGCGCGCCCTCCTCGGGCGTCTGCCCGGCGGCGGGCTGCACCTTGGCACTGTCGTCGGCGCCACCACCCGGCTCCTCGGCACCGTCGTCGCCCGCCACATCGTCGGGTTTCGCGCCGCCCTCGGGAGCGCCGCCTTCCTCGCCCCCATCTCCTTCCGGCATCCCGGCACCCTCGGGATCCGCGGGCGCACCACCGGTTTCGTCCGAACCGCCGCCCTGCACGTTCGACGGGTCGTTGCCGTTCTGACCACCGGAACCCTCTGGGGCACCACCGGTTTCGTCCGAACCACCCTGCGGGGCGCCCTGCACGTTCGACGGATCGCTACCGTTCTGCCCGCCCGGTGCCTCACCGGCCCGTGCCGGATCGCGAGGCGCACTGCCGTCACCCCGTGGGTCACCACCCGGGTCTCCACCGGGCTGATTCCCGCCGGGCTGATTCCCAGGCTGATTCCCACCCGGCTGATTCCCGGGCTGGTTCCCGCCCGGCTCGTTACCACCCGGGTTGTTACCACCCGGATCCCCGCCCGGCTGGTTCATCTGGTTGAACACATCGTCCATCCGCGACCCGAAGCTGGGACGATTCGCCAGATCCGGGTTGTGGCTGTTCCAAAAGTGGTTCGCCCCAGCCTTGTTGGCGCCGCTCAGCGCGCCGTTGGAGGCCCCCGCGGTGAACATGAGCGGATCGATACCCGCCGCCTTCGCGTTCGCCCAGGCCTTGTCGAAGCCGTATTTGTAAGTGTCGATGGCCATCTGGGTGCCGGTGGCCGCCAGATAGCCCGCACCCGCCCCGGCGAGACCGGCGGTGGTCCCGGTGATCGCGCCGTTGACGAGCTTGCCGCCCAGCGAGTCACCGAGCTTGCTCCCCAGCGCCTTACCGATCTTGTCGCCGAGCGGTCCGGCGGCGGCGCCACCGGCCGCCGAACTGATCGCGGTGACGGCCACCTGCTCCAGATTGATGTTCTTCCGATGGCCCTCGTTGACCTGATACGCCTGGATTCCGACCTCTTGGATGGTGCCCAGCGCGGTATCGATGGCGACGTGTTTGGCGAGGAACTTCAGCGTCGACGACGAGACCAGCCGCCGGACGATCTGCTGCACGGCCCTTCTGGCCCCCGCGCTGAGCAGGCGCAGGCCGATGCGGGTACCAGCGATCGCCGCGGCCTCCACCGCCGGTGCCGTCGGCGGGAAGATCCACGCCGCCGCGATCTCGGCGGCCAGCAGTCCCAGCGACGTGATGAACATCAGCTGGGTGTATTCGATTTCGGTGCCGACGCCGTCGGCCGTCTCGGCCATCGCGTCGAAGTGCTTGGCCAGCTGCTCCAGCGACGCCTCGCCGTGCAGCAGCTGATCGAAGGCCTTGGTGATCTTCTCGGTGCCGTCGCCCTGCGGATAGGCGGCCAGCGAGGCCGTCTTGGCGTCCTGGATGTCGTCCAGGAGGTCGCGCAGGTCACCGGCCGCGGTGCGCCACGGCTTGCCGACGCCGTCCCACATCCGATCCGGGTCGCCGTCGGGCCATTCCGAGCCGGCCACCCACTCCAGCCAGCCCAGCCAGCCGGGCAGCTCAGCCATCGATACCTACTTCGGTGTCACCAGCTGGAGTCGGTGACACCGCGCGTGCGCTCACCGTCCGATGGAATGGATTCGACGTCGGTGAACCGCATCGCCTCCTCGGGCTCCTGCACCCGCTCCGGCGCGCCCGGCGGTGCGGTGGAAACCGGTGGCGGAGGGGGTGTTTCGGCGCTGAGATCGGGCATGCCCTCGATCAGGTCGGTCAGCTTGGGCAACCGGGCGCGCTGATCGTGCAGCGGCATCATCAGTTCCTGCCCCTTGCGGGCGGCCTCGGCGGCGGCCTGCTGCGCGGCCTCGGTGAACGCCTTGGCGAGCTCCGGATAGGTCAGGTCCTCTACCCCCGCAGCCAGTTTCGTCTCGATGACCGTGCCGTCGGCGTTCACCGTCACCGTCACCCGCTTGCGGACGGTCGCGGTGGCCATCAGCCGCGTGCGTTCCTGCTGAATGCGCGAAATCGTCCGCAATTGATCCCGGACGCCGTCCAGGACCGCGGCCATCTCCGCCTTCGCGTGTTCGTTTGTCACCCCGAGCCCCCGCTCAGCGCCGGAAGTTGGCGCGGTCCTGGTTCTCCAGCTTCGTGGCGGCGTCCGTCTGCCCCTTCGAGAAGTCTCCGAAGGTGGTTTGGAAGTTACCGGCGTTGTCGTACAGGTTCTTCCGGGTGACGCCATAGCCGTTCGGGCCGTCGTAGAACTGCGAGCCGATCTTGTCGTTACCCCAGGGCGAGCCGGAGTCCAGCGACCCCTTCAGCGTGTCGATGACATCCTTGATCTTGTCCCGGACGTCCCCGGTCTTGGTGGACGCCTTGCGGAACCGTTCCGGATCGAGCTCAACGGTCATCGTCATTCCCTCCACGTTCTGCTGCCCGCGCCCGCCCGACGCCGGTGTACATCACTGCACGATGACAGCCGGGGGGAAATCGCTTCTTGCGTGAACGTGAACGGCAGATACCCCGGTGGGTGAACGGGATTCGTTCACCACCAGGACCGCGGGCGCACGCGGTTGGCCAGATCGACGAGCGCGTAGCGCTGCAGCCTGCGCGGCGAGGTGCGCGCGACGGTCCGCAGCACCGTCTCCAACCCCTCGCGCAGACCCGCTGCGGTACAGGGGAATCCCAGTACCGTGGACTGCTCCGGCTCCGGCCGCCCACCCGCGCGCACCCAGGACAGCGCGGCTCCCAGCACGACCGCCTGCAGCTGCAGCAGGCGCGGGTCATCCGGGAGCGCCTGCAGCCGGGCCTGCGCCTCGTTCAGATCGGCCTGCGTCAGTTCCTGCGGGGGCCGCGAGACCAACAGCAGGCAGGCGGTCAACCGGGCGGCGTTGTAGTGCCGCGACACCTCCGGCATCCGCTCCAGCGTGGCGACCGCGCCCACGACGTCGCCGTCGGCGACCTGCCTGCGGGCCAGGCCGAAGGCGGCGCTCGCCAGCCCGCGGTCGACCTGCCAGGCCGCGCGGTAGTGTGCCGCGGCGATCCGGGCCCAGCGTTCGCCATCCCCGGACTCGGCGCCGAGCTGCACCAGCAGTTCGGCGGTGGCGGCCAGGGCGAGCTGCGGCGCTACCTCCCCCGGCACCGCGCCGTGGACGAGATCGAACAGCCTGTAGGCGCGCTCGATTCGGCCCTCGCCGAGTTCGGCGATACCGGTGTACCAGTCCAGGCGCCAGTCGTCGCCGTACTCGGCCCGCAGCCGGTCGAGATCGGCGCGGGCGCCGCGCACCCGGCGCAGGTCGAGCTGCGCCCGGATCTCGGTCAGGGCGGCCTCCAGTTCGAAGGACTCCGGCTGGGGAATGTCGCCCGCGCTCATGTTGTCCCGGTGCAGCCGCAAGGTGTCCAGCGCCTGATTCGGGTCGCCGTGCAGTAGCGGCGACACCAGTTCATAGCTGGGGTCCTCGCTGTCGATCAGCGGAACGGGCAGTGCGGCAAGCACACTGGCGGCGTCGAGCGTGGGCGGCCGGTACCGGCCGTCGATGATGCCGTCGGTCTGGCGCAGCAGCGCGGTGACCCCGAAATCGCCACGGGGCGCACCGAATACGGACGACACCTGGGGATGGCCGCGGTCGGTGTCCGCGGCCAGCACCGCCCGCAGCACGCCGCCGAGCTGCCGATGCATCGCGAACGTCGACGGAAACCGCTGTGTGGGATCGGGATGCGTGGCCCGGCGCAGCAGCCGGTCGAACGACGGATAGCGCCGCAGCACCGGCTCGCGGTCCGCCGACGGCAGCCCCGGCAGCTTGCGGCCGCGCCGATCGGTGGGCAGATCCAGGGTGAGCGCGGCCAGCGTCCGGCCCACCGTGTAGATATCGGACGCGATGGTCGGACCGGTGCTGGTGTACTCGGGCGCCTGGTATCCCTGTGTGCCGTACAGGCTTCCGCCCGACTGCCGGGCCGCCACCGCGCCGAGGTCGATGAGTTTGACCTCGTCCTCGCTCACCATGATGTTGTCCGGCTTCAGGTCGTTGTACGCCAGGCCGAACGAATGCAGATAGTCCAGTGCCGGAAGGATTTCCATCACGTAGGCGATCGCCTCGGCGACCGGCATCCGCGCCGGCGCGTGCAGGTCGAGCACCGTCTTCAGGGAGCGGCCGCCGATGTACTCCATCACGATGTAACCGCACGAGGCGCCGTCTCCGGCTCGGTGCGTGACGAAGTTGAAGATCTTCACGATCGCCGGATGCGCCATCTCCGAAAGGAATTGGCGTTCGGCGAGCGCGACCACGTTCGCCTCGAAGTCCAGCGGATTCTGCAGGCCCTTCAACACCACCCAGCGCCGGGCGACGTTGCGATCACGGGCCAGGTAGATCCAGCCCAGCCCGCCGTAGGCGAGGCACCCCTGCACCTCGTACTGATCGGCGACCAGATCGCCGGGGTTCAGCAGCGGACGGAAGTTGAACGGCGCGCCGCAGGACGCGCACGTGCCGGACGACCGGGCCGGGCCGGCATCCCCGGAACGGCCGACCGGCTGCGAGCATTTCCAGCAGAACCGCTTGTCCTCGGGCACCTCGGGGTCCGACAGCATCGCGGTGGCCGGATCGGTGGAGGTGAACTCGGGAAGTGCGACCAGGCCGGCACCCAATCGCCGCACGCTGGGACGGGACCGAACCCCCTCACGGTTCGAGCCCGGGTCCTCGTGCTCCGAATTCTCGATCTCCGAATCCCCGTACTGCGAATGCGACCGCTCCGAGCCGGAGAACTCCGGCGACCACGGGCTGGTCCCGGCGGTGCGGGTGCCCCACCGATAGTTCTGGTCGGCCTCGCGTAGTTGCCGCGACGCCCACGGCTGCGGGTACAGGCGGTCGGATGCGGTGGCATCGTCCGGCATGTGACCCTCTCAACCTATCGCGCCGACCCGAAACCTGAACCGCCCCGCGGGACGGAGATCATCCGTCCCGCGGAGCGGCCGGGGCCGGTCCCATGCGGCGTCACAGAGTCGGGACCGACGGGCATTACCGCGATTCTGCCTCATCGCGGGGTTCGGGGTGGGGGCTCGTTTCGGAAGACTCCTCTTCCCTGCCCTCGCGGTGCTCGAGCGGGCGCTCGGCCACCACGGGGAACTGGCCCGTGTAGCCCTCGCGCAGCGCCGCCACGTGCAGGACCTTGCGGCGGGCCAGGAACCAGCCGCCGACCAGCAGCGGCACCATGATCACCGCCATCGCGATGACGGCGCCGCGCTGCGTGTCGTCCTCGCCGAACAGCATGAGCAGCACGACGATCGCCATGAAGATCAGAGCGGCGATATTCGTGTAGGGCGCGCCCATCAGCCTGAAGGAGGGCCGCTCCATGCGTCCTTCCTTCGACCACTTCACCAGCTTCATCTGGCAGAGCAGAATGGCCGCCCACGCCGTGATGGTGCCCAGTGCCGACATGTTCAGCACGATCTCGAACGCCTTCTCCGGGACGATCGCGTTCAGTCCGACACCGGCGAGCGCGATCGTGCCGGTGGCGAGAATGCCCACGTAGGGCACACCCTGCTTGGACATGCGCGACGCCAGCGACGGCGCGCTGCCGTTCATCGACATCGAACGCAGGATCCGGCCGGTCGAGTACAGCCCGGCATTCAGGCTGGAGAAGGCCGCGGTCAGCACCACCAGGTTCATCATCGTGCCGGCGCCGTCGACGCCGAGCTTGGAGAAGAAGGTCACGAACGGGCTCTCACCGGACTTGAACGCGGTGAAGGGCAGCAGCAGCGCCAGCAGCACGAGCGAACCGACGTAGAACAGCGCGATGCGGGCGATGACCGAGTTGATCGCGCGCGGCATGATCTTCTCGGGGTTCTCGGCCTCACCGGCGGCGGTACCGATGAGCTCCACCGCGGCGTAGGCGAACACCACGCCGGTGACTGACAACACCAGCGGCAGGCTGCCGTTCGGCAGCAATCCGCCGTGCTCGCTGATCACGCTGATACCGGTCTGCGCACCCTCGATGGTGAAGCGCCCGGCCAGGAAGATCGTTCCGACGATCAGGAAGCTCACCAGCGCGACCACCTTGATCAGGGCCGCCCAGAACTCCATCTCGCCGAACCACTTCACCGACACCATGTTGATGGCGACGACGATTGCCAGTGCCACCAGCGCGATCGTCCACTGCGGGATCACCTTGAACGCGCCCCAGAAGTGGACGTAGGTGGCGATCGCGGTGATATCCACGATGCCCGTCATGCACCAGTGGAAGAAGTACATCCAGCCCACGCCGAACGCCAGCTTCTCCCCGTAGAACTCGCGGGCGTACGAGACGAACGAGCCCGACGACGGCCGGTGCAGCACCAGCTCGCCGAGCGCCCGCAGGATGAAGAAGACGAAGATGCCGCAGACCGCGTACGCGATGAACAGGCTGGCGCCCGCCTCGTGGAGCCGGCCGCCCGCGCCCAGGAACAGGCCCGTGCCGATCGCTCCGCCGATCGCGATCATCTGCAGCTGGCGAGGCCGCAGCGCCTTGTGATAACCCGCGTCTTCGGCGTCCAAGCCACGCGCGGCCGCCTCCGTCTCCGGCGGGTGTTGAACGGTGGTCATAATGAGACCTCTCCTGTGATGCCGATCATACCATCAGTCCATGGAACATACCTCCAATCGATGGCACATACAACGTGGGGACGAAATTTGTAACGCCGCGGAAACCCGGGCCGGACGGTCGAAAACGATTGCCCGGCAATAGCGATCGATACCGAAGTGCCAACGGACACGCGCGGGCGGCATTTGCCCCGGCATCACCCGCCCGACCAGGGCACCCGCCGCGCTCACACGGGGCCGACCGGGGTGCCGGTGTGGTTTCCTTGAGACATGACATCGGGTGCGGAGTTCACGATCGACGAGCTGGCGCGCGAATCCGGCATGACCGTGCGCAGCCTGCGGGCCTACCAGGAGCGCGGCCTGCTGCCGCCGCCGCGCTTGAAGGGTAGGACCGGGATCTACAGTCCGCAGCACCTGAACCGCGTGTGCATCATCAGCCGCCTCATGGATCGCGGAATCAAGCTGAGCGGCATCCGGGAACTGCTCGACGCCTGGGACCGCGGCGACGATCTGGGCGACGTCCTCGGCGTCAGCCTCGAGGCGGAGGGCGCCCCGCCGCGCGGAGCCCCGCCGCAGAGCCGACCCGAATCCGAAAAGACCATTGCGGCAACGGATCTCGCGGCTCGCTACGGCGACGTACCCAACGGCCTGGCCCGGGTCGTGGCGGCCGGTCTGTACGAGCCGTTCGACGCCACCACCTACCGCGAGAGCGATCCGCAGCTCGTCCGATTCGCCGAACAGCTCATGATGTCCGGCGCGCCGCAGGTGCGCGTGCTCGACGAGCTCGAGCGGCTGCGCGCCGACTGCGACCACATCGCCCGGCGCTTCGTCGACCTGTTCGAGAGCACCGCCGTCCAGCGGTATCAACAGTCCGGCCACACCCCGCACGACCTGGCCGAATTCTCCGAACAGCTGGCCACCACCAGGACCCTGCCCGGCCGGGTGTCCGCCGAACTGGTCGACCGGTTCGTGGGGCGGTACCTCGAGCACGCGACCAGGGGACTGGACGAGATCCAGGGCGAGCAGACCGAGCCCACGAGGCCCATCACCCGGACACGTCCCGCCGAATAGTGGCACATAGGTAGCAAATCTGCCCGCCCGAGCGTCTGCGATGATCTCGGGCATGCGAGTACTCGTACAGAGGGTGAGTTCGGCGCAGGTCATCGTCGGCGAGGAGGTCGTCGGGCGCATCGATCCCGCCGCCGCGGGCGTGCCGCACGGCCTGCTCGCGCTGGTCGGCGCCACCCACGACGACACCGCCGACACGGCGAAAGCGCTGGCGGACAAGCTGTTCCGGCTGCGCATTCTCGACGGTGAACGCTCCGCGGCCGATCTGAACGCTCCGATCCTGGTGGTCAGCCAGTTCACGCTGTACGCCGACACCGCCAAGGGCCGCCGCCCGTCGTGGTCGGCGGCCGCGCCGGGTCCGGTCGCCGAACCGCTGGTCGACGCGTTCACCGAGACCCTGCGCGGGCTGGGCGCCACCGTCGCCACCGGACGTTTCGGCGCCCACATGCATATCGAGCTGGTCAACGACGGCCCGGTGACGATCCTGCTCGAGGCGTGAACGCGGTCCGGTCGGCAATTTCGTCCGGCGGACTGTGGCCGAAGTGGAAGCCGCGCCAGCGTTGATTGTGAAACGTCCAGTCGGACCCGGAACGTCCGTGGCGTGGCACCGATCCGGTTAGCGTCGAACACGACTCATGTCTCAGCAGCGGGCCCGATCGGGCCGGGAGATACACCGGTATGCGCAAACGCCTTCCATCCACCGCGGCATCGGAGCTGCGGGAGATCCTCGACTATTTCGGCAAGTGCCCCGAATGTGGTTACCCCGCAAGGGCTTCGACGACCCTGCGAGATACCAGGACCGTCTTCGCCTCCTGCGACCGGCCGTGCGGCTGGACCGGCGTGGTGCCCCTGACGACCATGACCGAGCATCGGCGGCGGGCCGAGGTACACGACTGATCAGCGCACCGCGGCCGCGAACAGCCGCGAACGCCGGGCGTCGTTCCCCAGCACATCGCGAACGAACATCCCGATGTCGCCGTCGAGATGCACACTCCGATAACGCATATCGCAGAGCGGAACCCCGTCGGCCAACACCCGGAATTGCGCCGACTCGCCCGCCCGGAACCAGTCGGCGGTGATCCGGGGGTCGTCCAGGTTCACCGTCCAGCTACCGATGCGCAACGTGAGGCCCTGCCGATCCCGGTAGAACACGGCGGTGGTGTCGTCGAAATTCCCTACGACACCACGCATCCCGGCCGCCGCCTCGGGCGACACCGGCCCGGCCGCTCGCAGCGCACCGGTTTCGGTGTCGAGTTCGGCGAAATCTCCGAACCCCGCGAGAGACCGCACCAGCAAGCCGGCCCCGCTCCGCTGACCATCGGAAGTAGCCCACACTCCCGCACCGCGGCGCCCACTCCCCTCCTCACCACCATCCGCGAATCCACCTGGCGGCACAGACGAAACCGTTTGTGACACAGCCGGTTCCGATGTCTGCTCCGCCACCCCAACGGATACTCCAGGCTCCGAATACGGCAGATCCCACGCCTGCGGCGATCCCGGCGCAGAAGGCACCGACGGTTCCCCCGGCAACGAAGGCCGCGGCAATGTCGAATGTTCCTGTGGCACAGCAAACGGCGGCACACCCGGTCCCGACTGCGGCACCCGCGATTCCGACGGCACCGGCGGTGGCAACGGGCTCCCCGCCACCGGCGTCTCGGGTTGCGACGACGGTCCCGAAGGCCCCGGAGTCGACGGTACGGGCAGTACAGGCGACACCGGAGGTTCCGGCATCGTTGGCACAGAGGGCAGCAGCCCCGGGGCTGTCGGCACCGGAGCCGAAGGCACCGGCGACACAGGAGGTTCCGGCGACACCGGGTTCTGCAGCGTCGGCGACTCCAGCGGCCCAGGAAGCGCGGGTGGCTGCGCCGGCAGCGGAAGCTCCGGAGGCACAGAGGGTGGAGCGGGAGACACCGGCGACACCGGGACCGGAGGCGCAGGGGACGCCGACGGCTGTGGTGGTACAGGTGGCGCCGGCAGCCGCGATGGCACCGGCGGTTCAGCATGTACGGGAGGAAACGGCGCCACAGGAGGCTCCGGCCGCGGCGGCACGGGAGGCTCCGGCTGCGGCGGCATGTGAGGCTCCGGCGGCACCGGGAGAGTCGGCTCCGGTGGCGCAGGCGGAGGAGGTACGGGAGGACGCGGCCGCACCGGACGCTCCGACGGTTCTGAGGGCGCGGGCGGTTCCGGCAGTTGCGGCGGTTCCGCCCGGGGCGGCACGGGCGGTTCCGGCGGTGCGGGCAGCGTCGGTGGGATGGGTGGCGCCGGCTGCGGTGGCACCGGGGGCTCCGGAAGCGCAGGCGGCAATGGTGGCTGCGGAGTCACCGGCTGCTGCGGCCAGGGCGGCGCAGGAGGTTCCGGCTGGGGCGGCACAGGCGGCTGCGGTGGCACGGGAAGTCCGGTCTGTGGCGGAACAGGGGATGCAGGCGGCTGCGGAGGCAACGGCAGCTCAGGCGGCAGCGGCAGTTCCGGTGGCACAGGCGGCCGCGGCGGCACAGGCGGTTCCGGCTGCGGCGGAACAGGGGGCTGCGGCCAAGGCGGCACAGGCGGCAGCGGCGGCTCCGGTGGCACGGGTGGCAGCGGTGGCACAGGAGGCTCCGGCTGCGGCGGAACAGGGGATGCAGGCGGCTGCGGAGGCAACGGCAGCTCAGGCGGCAGCGGCAGTTCCGGTGGCACAGGCGGCCGCGGCGGCACGGGCGGTTCCGGCTGCGGCGGAACAGGGGGTGCAGGCGGCTGCGGAGGCAACGGCTGCTCGGGTGGCAGCGGCGGCTCCGGTGGCGCAGGTAGCCGCGGCGGCACGGGGGGTTCCGGCCGGGGCGGAACCGGGGGCTGTGGTGGCACAGGAGGTTCCGGGCGGGCGGGAGGTGCCGGTGGGGCGGGGGGCTGCGGCGGTTCCGGCTGTGGGGGTACAGGGGGTCGGGGCCGCTGTGGCGGTTCCGGCTGTGGCGGTTTGGGGGCGGGTGGGGTCGGGTCTTCCCACACCTTGTCGTTCGGCGGTTCCGGGGCGTCCCAGTCGGGAATTTCCGGGAGAGTGAAAAACCTTGGGGTGTAGGGAACATTCGCTACCGTGCTGGGTGGGTCGCTGCGCTCCTGCTCGTCGAGTCCAGGGTCGGGGCGGTCCTCGTCCGGGCGCTGTCCGCTTCTGCCGGAGTCGCCCTCGCGTACGGCTCCGTGCTCAGGGGCCTCGCCCCGGTGCTCCGGTTCCGAGGTCGGAGCCTGCTCGCCATCGCCTTGCGGACGCTGTTCTCCCACGCTGTGCCCGCTCTCGCCACCGCGCGGTGCCGCCGGGGCGTCGGGGACCGCCGTGCGCGCACCCGGCGCGGAAGGTTCGGATCGACCCGCCTGCACGGGTGATTCGCCGCCTTGGCCCGCAGGGCGATCCGGTGTATCCGCACGAGGACGTGAACCGTCACCGCGGTCCACGGAAGGACGCGGTACACCGGGTCTCGATGACGAACTCGGCTCCGAGGACCCTTGGCTGGGCCGAAATTCGCTCGCACCGGTGCCCGGACGGATCTCCGGCCCCGCGGAACGTGCACCGGGTTCGGGTCTCGGCGACGAACTCGGCTGCGACGGTCCTGGGCCGGGTCGCAACTCGCTCGCACCGGTGGCCGCGCGGTTCTCCGATCCCGCGGGACGTGCACCGGGTTCCCCCGGCGTGGCACCGGCGGGGGGACGCGCGCTCGGACCCGAATGCGGCGCCGGGCTCCCCGACGGCGCCGGGCTCGGGGACGGCGTCGGGGACGCGGGCGGCGTCGACGGTCCGGCCTCGGTGGAATTCCGGTCCAGCGGCCACACTTTCACGTCGCCCTGCGATCCGTCGGAGGATTCCCGCATCGCCGACGGAGGCCCGGTGCGCTCATCGCGTCCCGTCACCATCTCGCCGGGGTCGCGCGGGCCTTGCGCGCCCTCCGGGCGTTCGCCGGCCGCCGGACGGACGTCCTGCGAGTCCTTGTCGGCGCCGACGCCCCGATCCCGTTGCGGCACTTCACCGTCGCCGCCCTGCCCGGCGGTGCCACGGCGCTCCCCACCCTCACCGTCACGACGCTCTCCACCCTCACGATCGCGGCGCTCCCCACCCCCACCGTCACGACGCTCTCCGTCCTCACGATCGCGGTGCTCTCCACCATCACCACCGCGATCCGCACCGGTGTCGTCACGCGACGTGCCGGGCTCGACACCGTCGCGGTGCTCCCTGCCTTCACCACCGCGATCCGCACCGGTGTCGTCACGCGACGTGCTGGACTCGCCGCCGTCACGGGTCCCCTCTTCGCCCCCGTCGCGCGGTGCGTCCGGCTTCGCACTGCCGGGCGGGGTCTCGGCTGCGGGCTCCTCCGCGTGCGGGGTACTGCCCTCGCCTTCGTCAGGGCCGCGGGATGTCTCAGCGGGGGCGACGCTCTCCTCGCGTGGCGGGCTCGCATTCGACTCGTCACCACCGCGCGGTACTTCGCCGCTGTCCGCAGCCTCGCGCGGCCGCTGAGCCCCACCGGAATCCGCGTCTTCCGGCCGCGACGCCGCCTCCCCGGGCGCCTCGTGACGTCCCGGATCTTCGGAGCCGATGTCCCCGGAATCGCCAGGCGACTCTCGCCTGCCATCCGAAACGCCGGAAGTACCTTCGCCGGGGAGGGATGGGCCTTCCGAATCGCCCTGTCCAGCAGCATGCTCTGGACGATGGCCATCGCCACCGCCTTGGGAGGCAGTTCCGGAATCTTCCGAATTACCTTCCCCCGAAGCATGTTCCGGCTGATTCGGAATACTCTCATCTCCGGAATGCGCGCCGGAATCTTCCGAATTATTATGCGCCGCTGCATGTTCCGGCGAGCCCTGGACGCCCTCCCCGCCCTCCGACGACGCGGGGGTCTGCTTCGGACCGGCCGTCGTCTGTCCCTCGGGCGGAGCCCCGCCCGCACCTTCGGCCGGAGCCGCAGCGGCCGGTCTCGGTGCACCCTGCTGCGGTCCGGCCCCGTTCGAAGGTTCGCCGGTCGCCGGTCCGGTCCCCGAGTGCCGCTGTCCCCCACCATTTTCCGGACTCGGTGGGTACGACCCATCGGGTCCGCCCATAGTGCCCGGGTCCGGTGCGGTGAACCCCGCTCCGCCCGGCCGCGGCCCACTCGCCCGAAAACCCTTGACCCCGCCGACGGCGGCCCCGAAAACGGAACTGCTCGACAGCACCCGAGGGTCGAACGGCGACCACTTGTCGGTATCGAACCCGTTGTTCAGCACATTGCCCGCATAGAAGGAGGCGACGCCCCCGAGGTTTCCGGCCGTGACACCGACCACCGCACCCTTGAAACCTTCGCCGAACCGTCCGCCCGGCAACCGGATATGCGACGCGCCGCGGCCGAGCAGCTTACCGGCGGGCCCGCCGACCACACCCGCGGCCGCCGCCGAGCCCGCCGTGACACCGGCCCGCTTCCAGTCGATGTCCTTGCGGTTCCCCTGCGCCATCTGCAGGAACTGGATCGCCAGATCCTGCCCGGCCCCGATCGCGGTCGAGATGGCGACATGCTCCGCGGTGAACTTCAGCAGGCCGACCAGCAGCCGCCGCACGATCTGCGACTCGATCCTGTGCAGCACCCGCTGCGCGATCTCCCGGATCGCGAATCGGGTCGCCGCGATCGACATCGCCTGCTGCAGCGGCGCGGTGAACGGATTCCACAGGGCCAGTGCCAATTCGATCGCCAGCAGCCCGAGGGAGCTGTAGATCATCCACTTGGTGTATTCGATCTCCGTCCCCATCGCGTCGGCCGATTCGGCGATCTTGTCGAAGATCTCGGCCAGCTTCTCGATGGACTGGTCGCCGTGGTCCAGCTTCTTCAGCGACTTGGACATCGCCTCGACACCCTCGCCCCACGGGTAGGCGGCGATGGTCGCGTTCTCCGCCGCGGCCAGATCCGGGAGCAGATCCCGCAGTTCCTCCGCCGCGGTGCGCCAGTCGTCGGCGAGGGCACGCATCCGGTCCTCGTCACCCAGTGGCCACGCCGAACCGGCGACCCAGCCCAGCTTCTGCATCAGGCTGTCGCCCAGAAAGTCGGACACCGTCGTCAGGCGCTACGTCGAATGATGCCGGTTGTCAGAGGTGATCCTGTTTCTCCAACAGGTCGGCGGCCTTGTACTGCCCGGTCGAGTAGGAGCCGATGGTCGTGGCCATATTGCCCATCTGCACACGCAGGTTCTCGTGCGACGCGATGTAGCCGTGCTCACCACCGGCGAAGGTGCTGCCGTAACTGTCGTTGCCCCAGGCGTTCTCCTTGGAACCCACCGACCGCTCGAGCTTGTCCAGGATGCCCCGCACCCGGTCGCGCAGGTCACCCATGTCCCCCGCGGCCTTCCGCAGCTGATGCGGAGTGACCCCGACCTTCGTAGCCATCGCAAACCCCTTCCACCGGAACGGATCACACGATCACACGGCATGCTCACCAGGCAGAAGAGGTATTAACGAGGTTCTGATATCCGGTGCCGCGCAACCGTTGTCACGGACAATGAACCGGCGGGACATCGAGGCCGGTCTCGCTTCCGACGCGGGCGATACCGTGCGCGCCACCGCAATACGATCGTTGACGGATTCCTGACGGGCCGCCGATCACACGTCCGCCGGCGACCACAGCTCGTCGGCAAGCGCCCGAAACACCGCGTAGTTCGGAATCTCACTGATCGGCAGCGACTCCAGCGGCTGCGACTGCCCCACGACCCGCACGCTCAACCACCCGCTCACGACGGCGATCTCGCTCACCCGGGCCCACGGGATCGATCGTTTGCGCACGCTGATCCCGTTGCCGCTCAACCGGAAGTACTCGAAGTCGACGCACTCGCCCGCGTGCAGCGCCTCCCGCGCCCGGGGCAGCTGCGCCTCGGTCACACCGCGCTCGATCCGCGCTCCCCACTCCTGGGGATTTTCGATGCCCTGCCGCAGGGTGATCGGCACCCCGGCGACGTCGACGACGGTGTAGGCGTACGAGATCTGGTCCGGCGCCGGGTTTTCCACCATGCGCACGATCCGTCGCCGCAGCGTCGTGGAGTCGTAGCGCACCACCCGCACCTGCCCGCGGAACACCATGACGAGCCCGTGCTCGTAGAGGTCCAGCCGCATGCCCCTGTTGCGGGCGGACACCCATCCCAGCAGGCCCAGCCCGGCCAGTAATCGAACACCGCACATCAATACGGTTGTGACACCGAGGATTCCGAGCATCTGCCACCCCATCGAGAACCCGGCGATCGCGGCCGCGAACCCCGCGGTGGTGACGGCGGCTTCCACGACGTAACGCCGCGAGCCGCGAGCCGCCTCCCGGTAGGTCTCGCGATGCCGTCCCAGCCGCTCTCGCTCGGCGGCGGCGCCGATAGCAGCCGCCGGCGCCGGATCCTCCGCAGTCGTCATGGTCGAATCATGCCCAAGACGAACAGGATCGAACCTCGGCGTTAACGGAACCGATGCGCCCGAGCTACTCCGGACGCAACGTCAGAATTCGCGGCCCGTCCTCGGTGACGGCAACGGTGTGCTCCCAGTGCGCGGCCCGGCTGCCGTCCTCGGTCACGACGGTCCAGTCGTCGCCGAGCACGCGGGTCTGGGTGGTCCCCAACGTGAGCATCGGCTCGATCGCGAGTACCGATCCCACAACGAGTTTCGGCCCCCGGCCCGGCTCGCCCTCGTTGGCGAGGAACGGATCCATGTGCATCTGCCGGCCGATGCCGTGACCACCGTAGCCATCGACGATGCCGTAGGCGCGGTCGTGCTCCCGCTCGGCCGCCCGGGTGCCCAGCTCGATGGCGTGGGAGACGTCGGTGAGCCGGTTCTCGGGCAGCATGGCCGCGATACCGGCCTCCATCGACAGCTTCGTCGCCTCGCTCAGCAGCCGGTCGGCCTCGATGAGCTCGCCGACGCCGAACGTCCACGCCGAATCACCGTGCCAGCCGTCGAGGATGGCACCGCAGTCGATCGAGACCAGATCGCCCTCGGCGAGCACCTCGTCCTTGGTCGGAATCCCGTGCACCACACGGTCGTTCACCGAGGAGCAGATGGATCCCGGGAAACCGTGGTAGCCCTTGAACGACGGCACGGCACCGGCCCCGCGGATGACCTGCTCGGCCACCTCGTCCAGCTCCAGCGTCGACACACCCGGCTTGGCCGCCGATCGCACCGCGACCAGTGCCTCGCCGACGACGGCCCCGGCCGCCGCCATCGCATCCAGCTCACCGGCGGTGCGGAACGGCACCACCTTCTTGTGCTTGCGGCCGAAGACCATTCGCGTCAGCGGCCCAGGGCCCGGAGCAGGCGGTTGTTGACCTCTTCGACCTCACCGACGCCGTCCACCGACACGACCAGCCCGTCGTAGTGCTCGAGCAGCGGCTCGGTCTCCTCGCGGTATACGCGCATCCGGTTGCGGATCACCTCTTCGGTGTCGTCGGCGCGGCCACGGCCCATCATGCGGCCGACCACGACGTCCTCGGACACCTCGAAGCTGAGCACGGCGTCCAGCTCGAAGCCGGCCTCCTTCAGCATCTTCTCCAGCGCCTCGGCCTGATCGACCGTGCGCGGGTAGCCGTCGAGCACGAATCCGTTCGCGGCATCGGGCTCGGCGATACGCGCCTCGACCATGCGGTTGGTCACGTCGCTGGGCACGAGATTGCCCGCGTCCAGGTACTTCTTCGCCTCGCGGCCCAGCGGCGTCTGCTGGTCGATGTTCGCACGGAACAGATTCCCCGTGGAGATATGCGGGACACCCAGCTTGTCCGACAACAGTTCGGCTTGCGTGCCCTTGCCGGCACCCGGCGGTCCGAGCAGTACGAGTCTCACTTGAGGAACCCTTCGTAATTTCTGTTCATCAGTTGGCTCTCGATCTGTTTGACCGTATCGAGGCCAACACTCACGACGATCAGCACGGCCGTGCCACCGAACGGCAGGTTCTGCAAACCGCTCGAATTGCCCATGTTAAGGAACAGGTTGGGCAGTACCGCCACGGCACCGAGGTAGAGGGAGCCGGGGAGGGTGATGCGGCTCAGGACGTAGTTCAGATAGTCGGCGGTCGGCTTACCGGGACGATACCCGGGAATGAAGCCGCCGAACTTCTTCATCTCGTCCGCGCGTTCCTCCGGGTTGAACGTGATCGCCACGTAGAAGTACGTGAAGAACACGATCAGCGCGAAGTAGATGATGATGTACGCCGGGTTCGTCGGATCCACCAGATACTTCTGGATGATCTCCTGCCACCAGCTGGGGTCCTGCGTATTCGTCGACTGGGTCAGCTGGGCGACCAGGTTCGGCAGGTACAGCAGCGAGGACGCGAAGATCACCGGGATCACACCCGCCTGGTTGACCTTCAGCGGCAGGTAGGTGGAGGAACCGCCGTACATCTTGCGGCCGACCACGCGTTTCGCGTATTGCACCGGTATTCGGCGCTGGCCCTGCTCGACGAAGATCACCGCGACGATCACCAGGAAGGCGCCGACGCACACCAGGGAGAAGATCAGCGCACCCTTGCTGTCCAGGATCGCCTTGCCCTCACCGGGAATCCGCGCCGCGATGCCGGCGAAGATCAGCAGCGACATGCCGTTGCCGACGCCGCGCTCGGTGATCTGCTCGCCGAACCACATCACCAGGGCCGCACCGGCCGTCATCACCAGCACGATGATGATCATGCCGAAGATGCTGGTGTCGGCGAGGATGTCCTCCTGGCAGCCGCGCAGCAGCTGACCGCGGGCGGCGAGCGCCACGAGACCGGTGGCCTGCAGGATCGCCAGCGCGATCGACAGGTACCGGGTGTACTGCGTCATCTTGGTCTGGCCGGCCTGGCCTTCCTTGCGCAGTTCCTCGAAGCGCGGAATGACCACGGTCAGCAGCTGGATGATGATGCTCGCGGTGATGTACGGCATGATGCCGATCGCGAACACCGACAGCTGCAGCAGCGCACCACCGGAGAACAGGTTGATCAGCTGGTAGATCCCGGCGTTCTCGCCGCCGGACACCTGCTCGATACAGGTCCGGATCGCCTTGTAGTCGACACCGGGCGACGGCAGCGAGGCACCGACGCGGTACAGCGCGACGAGGCCCAGCGTGAAGAGAATCTTCCGCCGTAAGTCCGGGGTCCGGAAAGCCGATACGAAGGCGGAAAGCACAGATCCTCCTGGCTAACGACATGGGGCAGGGCAGACAACAACTTGACTTTAACAGCGACGCCGGACGGGCTCTCACCCGTCCGGCGCCCCCTACTACATAAGGTAACTGTCAGCCCAGCTCGGTGGCGGTTCCACCGGCGGCGGTGATCTTCTCCTTGGCGGAGCCGGAGAACTTGTCGGCGGAAACCTGAACGGCCACACCGATTTCGCCCTCGCCGAGCACCTTCACCAGTTCGTTCTTGCGCACCAGACCGGCCGCAACCAGCTGGTCCTTGTCGATCGCACCGCCCTCGGGGAACTTCACGGCGATGTCACCGACGTTCACGACCTGATACTCGGTCCGGAACGGGTTGGTGAAGCCCTTCAGCTTCGGCAGCCGCATGTGCAGCGGCATCTGACCGCCCTCGAAGCGAGCGGGCACATTCTTGCGAGCCTTCGTACCCTTGGTACCGCGGCCCGCGGTCTTGCCCTTGGACGCCTCACCGCGACCCACGCGGGTCTTCTCGGTCTTGGCGCCCGGGGCCGGACGCAGGTGGTGGAGCTTGATGGTCATGCCTTGACCTCCTCAACATTTACGAGGTGGCGCACGACGTTGATCAGCCCGCGGTTCTCGGCGGTGTCCTCGCGGACGACGGACTTGCGGATGCCCTTCAGTCCGAGGGTGCGCAGCGAATCGCGCTGATTCTTCTTGGCGCCGATCGTGGACTTGATCTGGGTCACCTTCAGCTGTGTCATGTCAGGCTCCCACTCCCGCGCGCGCACGCAGCATGCCCGCAGGTGCCACATCCTCGAGCGGCAGGCCACGGCGGGCCGCCACCTCTTCGGGACGCTGCAGCATCTTCAGGGCCGCCACGGTCGCGTGCACGACGTTGATGGCGTTGTCGCTGCCGAGCGACTTGGCCAGGATGTCGTGGATGCCCGCGCATTCCAGCACGGCACGCGCGGCGCCACCGGCGATCACACCGGTACCCGGCGAGGCCGGGCGCAGCATGACGACACCGGCCGCCGCCTCACCCTGGACCGGGTGGGTGACGGTGGAGCCGATCATCGGGACGCGGAAGAAGTTCTTGCGCGCCTCCTCGACACCCTTCTGGATGGCCGCCGGCACTTCCTTGGCCTTGCCGTAACCGACACCGACCAGGCCGTTGCCGTCGCCCACGATCACCAGGGCGGTGAAGCTGAAGCGCCGACCACCCTTGACGACCTTGGACACGCGGTTGATCGCGACAACGCGCTCGAGCTGGTTCTTCTCGGCGGCATCGTTGCGACGATCGTCGCGGCGGTTACGCCCGCCGCCACGCTCCTGGCGGCCGCCCTCGTTCGAATTCTGTCCGGCGGGTCCGTTTCCGCCGTCACGCCGCTGACGTCCCGGCATCAGACGTTCCTTCCGTTCATGCGCTTGGTGCTGGTCATTAGAACTTCAACCCGCCTTCCCGTGCGGCATCCGCCAGGGCGGCGATGCGGCCGTGGTAGTCGTGGCCGCCGCGGTCGAAGACCACGACCTCCACACCGGCGGCCTTGGCGCGGGCGGCGATCAGCTCGCCGACCTTCTTGCCCTTGGCGGTCTTGTCGCCGTCGACGGCCCGCACGTCGGGCTCGATCGACGAGGCGGCGGCGACGGTCTTGCCGACCGAATCGTCCACCAGCTGGGCGTGCAGGTGCCGCGCGGAGCGGAACACGACCAGGCGCGGGGTCTCGGCGGTGCCGGCGACCTTCTTGCGCAGCCGGAAGTGCCGGCGCGTCTTCGCGACTCGGCGACGGGTCGACACGTCCTTGCCGAGCGGCTTGCGCGCGGCCTTCTGAGTATCAGTTTGTGCCATGGCTTACTTACCCGTCTTCCCTTCCTTGCGCCGCACGACCTCGCCCTCGTAGCGAATGCCCTTGCCCTTGTACGGGTCGGGCTTGCGCAGGCGGTGGATCACCGCGGCGACCTGGCCGACCCGCTGCTTGTCGATGCCGGACACCGAGAACTTGGTGGGGGCCTCGACCTTGAGGGTGATGCCCTCGGGCGCCTTCACCGGAACCGGGTGGCTGTAGCCGAGCGCGAACTCGAGGTCGCTGCCCTTCTGCTGCACGCGGTAACCGACGCCGAAGATTTCCATCTTCTTCTCGTAGCCCTGCGAGACACCGACGATCATGTTGTTGATCAGGGTGCGGGTCAGACCGTGCAGGGAGCGGTTGCGACGCTCGTCGTCGGGACGCCCGACCTCGAGTTCACCGTTCTCGGCCTTGACGATGGTGATCGGTTCGGCGATCACGTGCGACAGGGTGCCCTTGGGTCCCTTGACCGACACGTTCTGGCCGTCGATGTTCACCTCGACGCCGGAAGGAACGGCAATCGGCCTCTTACCGATACGCGACATTGTTCCTAACCTCCCTTACCAGACGTAGGCGAGGACTTCGCCGCCCACGCCGTGTTGCTTGGCCTGACGGTCCGTGAGCAGGCCCTGCGACGTGGAGATGATGGCCACGCCCAGGCCGCCCAGCACCTTGGGCAGGTTGGTGGATTTCGCGTACACCCGGAGGCCCGGCTTCGAGACGCGGCGCACGCCCTGCAGGCTGCGCTCCCGGCTCTGGCCGTACTTCAGGTCGACGATCAGGGTCTTGCCGACGGTCGCATCCTCGGTGCGGAAGTCGGCGATGTAGCCCTCGCGTTTCAGGATCTCGGCGATATTCGCCTTGAGCTTCGAATGCGGGGCCTTCACCTGATCGTGGTACGCCGAGTTGGCGTTGCGCAGACGGGTCAGGAAGTCTGCGATCGGATCAGTCATGGTCATGCTTGACCGCTCACCTTTCTCGCCGCGGTTCCCATACAGCACCCGCATGCCTTTCGGCACGCCGATCGTGGGCCTACAGCAATTCGGCTGGTCCGGCCGGCAAATCACCGACCGGTTGAGTTCGTATCGCCCGGGTCGCGCACACACGAAGATGGGCACAGGGGTGCCCAGGCAACTGGTCCAGTGTAAGCAAGCCCCTCGTCAGGGCCAAAACCGGGGTGACGTGACGCTGCACTCACCCCCTACTCCGCAACCTCGAGCGTCAGGCGAAGTCGCGGCGACCGAGATCGTACAGCGCGTTCGGAGTCACGCTGATCTCGAAGGGATGCTCGACCACGAGGGTCTCATCGGCGGTGGCGACCGCCGTACGGACGTAACGGCCGCCGTCGAGGTGAAGAGCTTCGATGCGCGGAACCGGGCGAAAGTCGACGATCCAATAGCTCGGCACGCCCGCGGAGGCGTATTCGATGCGCTTGACCGTCCGATCATGGGCCTCGCTGCCGCTCCTCGGCGAAACGACCTCGACGATCAGCAGCAGGTCGGCCGGGTCGAGAAACGTCTCCTCCTCGGCGAAACCGGTCTCCTCGGCCTTCGAATCGATGACGAACACATCGGGCTTACGGATACCGTTCGGGAACGCGAACTCGTACTCACCACCATCGACCAGCACATCGGCACCTGCGCGGCGGGCGGCGTCGACGAACAGGCATCGGAGCCCGCGGCTCATCCGGTTGTGACGCAGAGACGGAGACATCTTCTCGATCAGCCACCCGTTCCACAGCTCGGAGCCCTTCCCCTCCTCGGGGCTGTTGTGGAGATCTTCCGCGGTGTATGGGCCCACGCCGAAGGACGAGCTGAAATCGATCGCCGCGCTCACAGCTCCTCCTCGCCTCGTCCCGCAATTGCTCGTCACGCGTCCAGAATTACTGGTCAGCATAACCGCAATCGCCGGTCGTCGAACGGCGTTGCGGCGTACAGCGACCCCGCCCGCATCAATCGATGATCCAGGTCGACGGCGTCCCGCTACTTCAATTCGGAGGAAGAGGGGACGACGATTCCGTAGAGGTCGGCGATGGTGGCGAGAGCGGCCTGGTGGAGCTGGTCGGCGGAGACGTCGCCCGCGGCGCCGGGGAGGGGTCTGGTTGCGCAGGCATCCGCGACGACCGTCGGGTGATTGCCGCGCAGGAATGCGCCCTCGGCGGTGAAGGTGACGCACATGTGGGTCATGAAACCGGCGATGACGACGTTCTCGTGGCCCGCGGCGTCGACGTGTTCGCCCAGGTCGGTGTCGACGAAGCCGTTGGGGACGGTCTTGACGACGACGGCCTCGCCCTCGATCGGGGCGACCTTCGGGTGGATCCGGCCGATCTCGGCGCGGATGTCGTAGGGGGTGCCCTCACCGCCGTCGTTGATGACGTGGATGACCGTCGATCCGGCCGCCCTGGCCTCGGCGAGCAGAGCGGCGGCGTTCTCGAGGGCGGGCTCCCAGCCGGTCAGCTCCATCACGCCCCGGGTGTAGGTGTTCTGGTAGTCGACCAGGATGAGGGTGGCGTCGGCCAGTGCGGCCGGGGTCGGGTCGAAGCCGTTGAGTTCGCGCAGGGTTGTCGCCATTTCCGTTGTCTCCGTTGGTATTCGAGGGGTTCGGGCCTCCGGTTTCCGGCCCGATTTCGACACTATGGCGGATGCGCTATGTCGGCAATGTCATCTAACATGCAGATTCAGACATCCAGCGTCGGCCATATCCAGCCGCCCCTTCGACTCACCGAACGGAGATCCGTTGGGCACCCGCGAACGACTGATCGTCATCGTCCTGTTCGATCGCGTCGACCTGCTCGATGTGACGGGGCCGCCGGAGGTGTTCTCGCTGCTGCAGCGCGAGATGGACGAGCCGACCGGGTATCGGGTCGTGCTGGCCGCCGAGACAATGGACCCCGTGACCACGTCCGCCGGGGTGCGGGTGCTGCCGGATGCGACCTTCGAGGATGTGTCGGCCAGGCGTATCGACACCCTCGTGGTGCCCGGCGCGGTCGAGACCGTCCTCGGTGCGGCCGACTCCCGTACCTCCCCGGCCGACGACAGCCCTCGTCCGGTACGCGCGACCGGTGACCAGAATCCTGACCTCTCCCCCGGTATCCCTGCCGCGGAGAGCCCTCGTCGCCCTGTACAGACGGTTGCCGATCGGCCTCCCAGCGCCTTTCATCCCGCCACCGACAACGCTCGCCGAGTGCGGGCGATCGCCGATCCGGTGGTGGTCGACCGGGTGCGGCGGCTGGCCGGCAACACCCGCCGTATCGCCTCGGTGTGCGTCGGGGCGCACATCCTCGCGGCCGCCGGGCTCCTGGACGGCAAGCGCGCCACCACCCATTGGTCGACGGCGCGGCAGCTCGCGGCCGAGCATCCGGCGATCGAGGTGGATGCCGATCCGATCTTCATCCGCGACGGAAACGTCTGGACGGGAGCGGGACTCAGCGCCTGTTTGGACCTCGCACTCGCCCTGGTCGCCGATGACTTCGGCGAGGCGATGGCTTTGCGGGTGGCCCGGCAGCTGGTGATGTATCTGAAGCGGCCGAGTGGGCAGAACCAGTTCAGCGTCTCGCTCGACCCGGTGTCGACCACGCGCCGCATCGATGACCTGCGCGTGTACATCACCCAGCACATCACCGACCCACTCACCGTCGCCGATCTCGCCGAACGCGCCCACGTCGGCGAACGGCAGCTGACCCGCATCTTCAAGACCGATCTCGGCACCACCCCCGCCGCCTATCTCGAATCGGCCCGGGTCGAGGCGGCCCGCAACCGCCTCGAAACCACCGACGACACCCTGGACCGCATCGCCTCCACCTGCGGCTTCAACACCACCGACACCCTCACCCGAGCCTTCCGCCGCCAACTCGACACCACCCCTGCGGAATACCGAGCCCGCTTCCGCATCGGGTGAGGATCGTCCCCATTCCCGCACTCCCTGCGCGTTCCCGCACCCACTGCATGGGCTTGCAGCCGGTGCGGGAACGAGTAAAGGGTGCGGGAACTTGGGCTACTGCTCGCGGCCGAGGAAGGAGAGCAGCCGGGTCTGTTCGTCGGCGTCGGCGGGCGGGGGGAGTTCGGGGCCGAAGAAGCCCGGGGCGCGAACCACATTGGTGCGTGCCCACTCGTCGGCGCGGGCCACGAGGTCGGGCGGGAGCTGAATGTCCATGCCGAGCGGATGCCCGATATCCCAGGCGTGGGTGATCGAATCGGTCAGCAGCAGCGGAAGGATGGCCGCGAGCGGGATCTCGCCGATCCCCGTGATCTGCGTGACCCGCGCCAGCGCGGCATCGGTCAGCGCGGCATCGCACGCGGCGCGAGCCGCCCGGAAGTCCTCGACCGGATCGCCGCCGACCTGCACCGCGGGATGCGCGGATCCGGGCGCCCCACTCCGGTCGCCGAACTCCTCACCGGTCGCCCAGGCGCACATCTGCCGCTGCGCCCAGGTGACGTGCCCGGCAATATCGCGAACCGTCCACTCGGCACAGGCCGACGGCGAATCCCATTGATCCGCCCCCACTTTCCCCAGCACCGCCTCCAGCTCGTCCTGCGCCCGCCGATACGCCCGCAAGGTCTCGTCCATCACTGTGTTCCTCCAGTTCGAGGGTTGTTGTCACAGCAAGGACGATCGGCGGGCACCCAACTCGACACCGGAGGTCCGAAACCACTGATACCAACGGACTACGACACCAGACCGAAGTAGCGCCGTACATCCGGTTCCGCAGCTCTAAGGTGTGAAGCGGCGCGAGGCCGAGCGGCCCGCGGAGAGGAGACTCGTGCCCACCGCATTCCTGACGTTCCCCCTGCTCGCGGCGGCGGAAACGCTGTTCGGCTGCCCGTCGGACAACTCGTCCGGCGATACCCACGCAGCGGAGAGCGGCGCATCCCAGGCGTCCGCACCCGCAGGCGCGGCGGCTACGCCAGCCGCCGGCGAGGCGGTGGAAGGTCTGACGGTGCAAGCAGGCACGGGCACCGAACGGTTCCTCCTACCAAGCGTCGCGGTGCGAATCACCTCATGCGAAAACGATTCGGAGCTGTCAACCTTGACTACAGGCCGAGACGGCACCGCGACCTATAACGCAGCCGACGGTTGCTACCGCGCCGCGGTGACGACCGCCCCATCCGGCTGCTAATCCGATGCGATTGCAACCGAAACCGCCGACGTCAAATACACCCAACCGGCCACTGCCCGCTTCCTGATCCACTGTGCCTGACAGCCCGGCCATCAACTGCTCACAACACCCGGATTCGCCGACACATGAGCCCCAAAGCCCCACCTTGTCGGGGACGCAGAGTATCCTTTGACCACGACTCTTCACGAAGGGATTTAGAATTGGCGCCTATAAAGCTCGACCATATCGAGCTGGGAGATTGCCTGAAGTGGCTGAAGACTCTCCCAGACGAGGCCGTCGACTGCATCGTCTCGTCACCTCCGTACAACATCGGGAAATCCTACGAGACAAGGCGGGAACTGGAACATTATCTGACAGAACAAAGAGAAGTTCTTTTTCAATGCGCAAGGGTGCTAAAAAAGACGGGTTCCATATTTTGGCAGGTCGGTTCGTATTCCAACAAAGGCCAGCTGATACCTCTGGACATAAAATTCTTTCCGATACTGGAGAGCCTCGATCTACAGCCTCGCAACAGAATAATGTGGGTGCGGCAGCACGGCTTGCACGCACGAAACAAGTTTTCCGCTCGACATGAGTCCATTCTTTGGTTCACGAAGAGCGACGATTACAAGTTCAGCCTTGAGGAAATTCGGGTACCTCAAAAATATCAGAACAAAAAGTCGTGGCGAGGGGAGAACAAAGGGGAGCTGACGTGCAATCCACTGGGAAAGAACCCAGGGGATATCTGGTCATTTCAGAATGTAAAGCATAACCACGAAGAACAAACGATACATCCAGCGCAATTCCCAGAAGACATGGTGAGTAGGATGATACTTGCCACCACTCAGCCTGGCGATGTCGTCATGGATCCTTACATGGGAGTCGGTACCGTCGCCGTCGCAGCACAGGATTTGCACCGGCATTTTACCGGTGCCGAAATCGATCAGGAATATTTCAACATCGCACTCCAAAGAATAAAGGGCGAGCCGGACGACGAGGGTATATTCCCTAACTTGAAAACTCTACGCTCCTACGCTTCTCGGACAGGCACCCCGGCATCAGATTATCGATTCGCAGTTCAAACTGGCAGAGTCGCAACCGATCGAACAAAGTCGAAAATCTTCGATGAAGAGCATCACCGTGCAGAGCTGGCGGACCGCTTGGAGCTCGAAGAATCTGCCTTTGGCGATAGGTTGCGTGGCATCATCGAGGATAAGCCCCAAGCAGAACAAGTCGGCCTATTCGAGTGACGCCACCAAGTTTCCATGTTTGGCCGGTCGCGAACTCCACGTAACATCGAAGGTACGAAGGACCTTTGACCGTGGAACTCGGTCGTAGCGGTTATTTGCATAGGTGTTCCAAACCGCTTCGACCGACCGAGCGAGTGAATCCAGCGTTATTCCGACCAGCCGGATCGGGAGAGTAAATTCCAGGAAATCCATCACAGTTTTTATCTGAGCGCGAGCCTGCTCATAGTACAATGTACTGTTGGATGCCGGAAGTTTTCCGCTTTTTGTGACAATTATCATCGCCTCGACTCCCGACATCCCCGATAGCTGAATCTTGGAGCGATAAACCCCCTGGGTACGTATAATATTATTCCAAAGAAATGGATAGTTCGAGAACTGCCATTCAACTAGTGTTGTCTGCTTACCGACATCCCAATCGCTACCAAACATTTGTAGCTCTTTCGGAACTGGGATCGATTTCCACCCGTGTAGAGCTGCAGCGTCCGTCAACTCGCGGTTCGTAGCTTTCGGGTCAAATATCGGTCTGTGCCCCTTGCCTGCCTGATCGCTCGGCTGTAACTGTAGAGAGCATTTATCAAGTACTGCGTGAATTTCTGCCCATTCACCCGACCCTTCTCCCTCAAAAAACTCAGATGCGCCTGCAAAATCTGCTATTTCGAACTCCAATATATCCTCCTCTTTCCTTTCCAGACTATGAGCATAGTCGAACTTTGTCCAGACTCTTCACACTTACAGTCCATATTTGACACAATCATCCACAAGCCGCCGAATATTTTTCTTCGCATGCTTTCATCTGGCGATGACTCATCTACCCAATACATACAAATGCGGTGGTCCGTCGTCGACGAACCACCGCATCGGCGGGTCTGCTACTTATCTTACCAGCTGGACTTGTGGACGCCCGGGAGTTCGCCCCGGTGCGCCATTTCGCGCAGGCACACGCGGCACAGGCCGAACTTGCGGTAGACCGCGTGGGGGCGGCCGCAGCGCTGGCAGCGGGTGTAGGCGCGAACGGCGAACTTCGGCTTCGCGTTGGCCTTGTTGATCAGAGCTTTCTTAGCCATGTGCTCAGTTCTCCTTGAACGGGAAGCCGAGGTGCTTGAGCAGGGCGCGTCCCTCCTCGTCGTTGGTCGCCGTGGTGACGACCGTGATGTCCATACCGCGCGGGCGGTCGATCTTGTCCACATCGATCTCATGGAACATCGACTGCTCGCTCAGGCCGAACGTGTAGTTGCCGTTGCCGTCGAACTGCTTCGGCGACAGGCCGCGGAAGTCGCGGATACGCGGGAGGGCGATGGACACCAGGCGGTCCAGGAACTCCCACATGCGGTCGCCGCGCAGGGTGACGCGGGCGCCGATCGGCATGCCCTCACGCAGCTTGAACTGCGCGATCGACTTGCGGGCCTTGCGGATCTCCGGCTTCTGACCGGTGATCAGGGCCAGGTCGGCCACGGCGCCGTTGATCAGCTTGGCGTCGCGAGCGGCGTCACCGACGCCCATGTTCACGACAACCTTCACCACGCCCGGGATCTGCATCACGTTGGCGTAGTTGAATTCCTTGTTCAGCGCGTCCTTGATCTCGGCGCGGTAGCGCAGCTTCAGACGCGGCTGGATGTTCTCGGTGGTCGTCATCAGATGTCCTTCCCGTTGCGACGGGAGATGCGCACCCGCTTGCCGTTCTCGTCGGTGCGGTAACCCACGCGGGTCGGCTTGCCGTCGGAGTCGACAACCATCACGTTCGAGACGTGAATGGGCGCCTCCTGGGTCACGATGCCGCCCGAGCTGGCACCACGCTGGTTCGCGGAATTCGCGACATGCTTCTTGATCCGGTTCACGCCCTCGACCAGAACCTTCTCGGTCTGCGGGAAGGCCTGGATGACCTTGCCCTTGGCGCCCTTGTCCTTACCCGAGACGACGATCACGGTGTCGCCCTTGTGCACCTTCATGTCAGAGCACCTCCGGGGCCAGCGAAACGATCTTCATGAAACGCTTGTCACGCAGCTCGCGGCCCACGGGGCCGAAGATGCGGGTGCCGCGCGGATCGTTGTCCGGCTTGATCAGCACCGCGGCGTTCTCGTCGAAACGGATGTAGGAACCATCCGGACGACGGCGCTCCTTGGCGGTGCGCACGATGACGGCCTTGACGACATCACCCTTCTTGACGTTTCCGCCGGGGATGGCATCTTTCACGGTGGCGACGATCACGTCGCCGATACCGGCATAGCGACGCGACGACCCGCCGAGCACGCGGATGCAGAGGATCTCCTTGGCACCCGTGTTGTCGGCGACGCGCAGTCGCGACTCCTGCTGAATCACTTCAGCTCCTCCTAGACCTGGACGATATGCACGCCGGATTCCGACCCGACGGGCATGGCCAGTTGCCCTCCGACAGACCTTTTCGGCCCGCTCCGCAAGCTACGCGGGGCTGCGCCTGCCAGCGGTTTTGCAGATCTGAAGCGATCAACCACTGTGGGTTCGCGGCCGGAGTGCGGGCACACTTGTCCCGCAGGCAACCGGATCAGTGTAGCGAAGCCCCAGGTCGTGCCCAAATCAGGGGCCGGGACGACGGCGCGCGATGGGGGTTCGCGTCGATTCAGCGTTTGCTCAGCCCACTCCACTAACGTCGGCCGGGCTACGTCCGAGCAAGTGCACGTTACCTGGTAGAGGAGACCGAGTGACCGCGCCCGAGCGTCCGTCCAGACTCGCCCGCCGCACCTTCCTGACCGCCCTCGGCCTGGTGCCCGCCGCGGCGGTGCTGGCCTCCTGCGACAACTCCGACGCGGCCACGAAGCCGCTGGCCGGTCCGGATATGGCCGGGTCGGATCCGGCGGTCCGGCCCCAGGACGATCTGTTCCGGTTCGTCAACGGCACCTGGCTGCGGGACTACCAACTGCCGCCGGACAAGACCTCCTTCGGCAGCTTCGACGAGGTCAACGATCGAGTCGAGGGCGAGCTGAAGGAGATCATCGAGGGTATCGAGGACCCGAAGGCGGGGAGCGCGGACCAGCAGATCCGCGATCTGTACGACGCGCGTATGAACGAGGACGAGCTGAACAGGCTCGGCATCTCGCCGCTGCAGGACCTGTTCGCGCAGATCGACGGGGCGGCGAACAAGACCGACCTGGCCCGGGTGATGGGCGCGCTGCCGAACGTCGGGCTGATCGGCCTGGGCGTGGCGGCCGATCCGATGGACTCGAACGCCAACCAGCCGATGGTGGCCCAGTCCGGCCTCGGGCTCGGCGAGCAGTATTACCGCAAGCCCGAATATGCCGAGAAGCTCGCCGCCTACCGCACTTTCATGCAGCGCATCGCCGCCGGAGCGGGCTTCCCCGATCCGGCCGCCTACGCGCAGCGCGTGGTGGATCTGGAGACCCGCATCGCCGCCGGGTTCTGGGACAACGTCCGCACCCGCGACGCCTCGGCCACCTACAACCTGCGCAGCTGGGCCGAATTGACCTCGCTCGCACCGGGATTCGCCTGGGATGCCTGGTTGACGGGCAACACCGACCGGCCGAAGGAACTGTTCGCGACCGTGAATGTCGCCGAACCGTCGTTCGTCACCGAGGCCGGAAAGCTCTGGGACGAGGTCGATATCGCCACCTGGCGCGACTATCTGAAGCTGAGCCTGGTCCGCGAGTACGCGCCGTATCTGACCAAGGAGATCGCCGACGCCAACTTCGATTTCTTCGGCAAGGTGATGCAGGGCCTGCAGGAGCGCCCGGAGCTGTGGCGGTCGGCCGTGAACACGGTCAACTCCAACCTCGGCGAACAGCTCGGAAAGGTGTACGTGGCCAAGTACTTCCCGCCCGAGGCGAAGGACCGCGCCAACCAGATGGTCTCGGATCTGATGGCCGCCTACCGCGACAACTTCCGCAATTCGAGCTGGATGTCGCCGCCCACCCGGGACGCCTCCATCGCGAAGCTCGACAAGATCAATGCCAAGATCGGCTACCCGGACAAGTGGACCGACTACTCCGGGCTCCAGATCACCAAGGGCAAGCTCGTCGAATCCCTGCGTGCCACAACTGCTTTCGAGGCGAAGCGGATGTTCGACAAGCTGGGCAAGCCTGTCGACAAGTCCGAGTGGGGCATGCCGCCGCAGACTGTGAACGCCTACTACAACCCCTCCGGTAACGAGATCGTATTCCCGGCCGCGTTCCTGCAGCCGCCGTTCTTCGATCCCGAGGCGCGGGCCGCGGTGAACTTCGGCGCGGGCGGCGCGGTGATCGGCCACGAGATCGGGCACGGCTTCGACGATCAGGGCTCCAAGTACGACGGCGACGGCAACCTGAAGGACTGGTGGACACCGGAGGACAAGGCGGCCTTCGAGGCCAAGACCAAGCAGCTCATCGCGCAGTACAACGCGCTGGTGCCCGAGGGCCTGCCGCCGGAGCAGCACGTCAACGGCGAGCTCACCGTGGGCGAGAACCTGGCCGACCTGCGCGGCCTGATGATCTCCCTGGCCGCCTACCGGATCGCGGAGAAGCGCGACGGCACCGAGAACCCCGACTACCACCCGGTATTCGAATCCTGGGGCCGCACCTGGCGCACCAAGCAGACCCCGCAGGCCACCGAGACCCAGATCGCGAGCGATCCGCACTCCCCCGCCGAATTCCGCTGCAACCAGGTCGTGCGGAATCTGCCGGAGTTCTACGCCACCTACGACGTGAAGGAGCCGGACAAGTTGTTCCTTCCCCAGGACCAGCGCGTAAGCCTGTAGATCCCGGTAGCCTCTTGCGCAGCAAGTCGGCTACGAGCATGGGTGCGGGGCGTGTTGCCTCGCCGGGGAGTGGGTTTCTGGTGACATCGTCGGGTCCGGTGCGCCTCGAGCGTCGCGCGTTTCTGATCGCCCTGGGGCTCGTGCCCGCGGCCGCGGCCCTCGGGGCGTGCTCGAAGGACGAGGCACCGAAGCAGTTGCACGGCGCGGATCTGTCGGGCGTCGACGAGGCGGTGCGCCCGCAGGACGACCTGTACCGGTACGTCAACGGCAAGTGGCTGCGCGAATATCAGCTGCCGCCGGACAAGGCGGGGTACGGCGCGGGCACCGAGGCGGCCGAGCGCACCCAGGACCAGCTGCGCGAAATCATCGACGGCATCCGGGATCCGGAGCAGGGCACCGAGGCCCAGCACATCCGCGACCTCTACGACGCCCGGGTCGACTGGGACGAGATCGAGCGGCTGGGCATGACCCCACTCCAGCCGATGTTCGATCAAATCGACAGGGCCGCAACGAAACCCGATTTGGCGCGAGTCATGGGCGAGCTGCCGCTGGGCGGGTTGATCGGGCTCGGCGTGGGCATCGACCGCAAGAAGACCGACAGCTATGTGCCCTCGATCGGCCAGTCCGGCATCGGACTGGGCGAGGAGTACTACCGCAAGCCGGAGTACGCCGACAAGCTGGCCGCGTACCGCACCTTCATGGAGCAGATCGCCGCCGGCGCCGGACTTCCCGACCCGGCGGCACTGGCCGGGCGGGTGGTCGACCTGGAGACCCGCATCGCGTCGCACCACTGGGACAACGTGCGCCTGCGCGATGCCAACGCCACCTACAACCGCATGACCTGGGCCCAGCTGGTCGAACTCGGCAAGGGATTCGACTGGGAGCCTTGGCTTTCCGGCAACACCGGTCGGCCGAAGGAGCTGTTCGCCGAGCTGGTGGTGGGGCAGCCGTCGTATATCCCGGCGGCCGCGCAGCTCTGGGCGGAGGTGGATATCGCCGGGTGGCGAGAGTACTTGAAGCTCAGCCTGATTCGCTCCTTCGCGAAGTACCTGCCCAAGGCGATCAACGACGCCAACTTCCATTTCAACGGCACCGTCATGGCGGGGCAGAAGGAGCGGCCGGAGCGCTGGAAGTACGGCGTCGGCATCGTCCAGGAGTCGCTGGGCGAGCAGCTCGGAAAGCTGTACGTGGACAAGTACTTCCCGCCGGAGGCGAAGGACGAGGTCAAGAAGATGGTGGCCGACCTCATGGCGGCCTACCGGGAGGACTTCCGCAACTCCAGCTGGATGGCCCCGGCCACCAGGGACGCGGCGCTGCTGAAGCTCGAGAAGATGACCGTGAAGCTCGGCTACCCGGACAAGTGGACCGACTACTCCGGCCTGAAGATCACCCGCGGCAAGCTCGTCGAATCCCTGGTCGCCATCAACAACTTCGAGGCCAGGCGGGCATTCGACCGGCTCGGCACGCCGGTGGACAAGGCCGAGTGGAACAGCACGCCGCAGACGGTCAACGCCTTCTACTCCCCGTCCAACAACGAAATCACCTTCCCCGCCGCGTATCTGCAGCCGCCGTTCTTCGACAAGGACTCGCAGCTCGCCGTCAACTTCGGCGCGGTCGGCGCCACCATCGGTCACGAGATCGGCCACGGCTTCGACGATCAGGGCTCCAAGTACGACGCCACCGGCAACCTGCGCAACTGGTGGACGCCCGAGGACCGCGCCGCCTTCGACGCGAAGTCCAAGCAGCTCGTCGACCAGTTCAACGTGCTGGTGCCCGAGGGCCTCGAACCGAATCAGCACGTCAACGGCGAACTGACCCTGGGCGAGAACCTGGCCGACCTGCGCGGCCTGCAGATCGCGCTCGCCGCCTACCGGATGGCCGAGCAGCGCGCGGGCCGGGAACCCGACTATCGCAGCATGTTCATGTCCTGGGCGCGCAGCTGGCGCGGCAAGCAGACCCGGGAACTCACCGCCGAACTGCTCACGGATACCCACTCCCCCAACGAATTCCGCTGCAATCAGGTGGTGCGCAACCTCCAGGAGTTCTACGACACCTTCGGGGTGAAGGAGGGCGACAAGCTGTTCCTCCTGCCGGACCAGCGGGTGACGCTGTAGGGGCTCTCCGCGAAAACCGGTAACGCTGGTGCGCCGCCGATATACTGCGAAATCAGCGGGGACAACAGGACACGGGAGGCCGCTCGGTTATGCGCAGTTCGTTCTTCGGCAATCTGGATCAGGGGCAGCTCCCCGGGCACTTCGCCCTGCAGAACGCCAAAATGCTCCGAATCCAGCTCAACGGTGATGTGCTGGCCAAGCAGGGCTCCATGGTGGCCTTCCAGGGCCAGATGGACTTCGACTACGAAGGCGCCGGGGGCATCGGCAAATTCATCAAGAAGGCCGTGACGGGCGAGGGCGTGCAGTTGATGCGCGTCAAGGGCCAGGGCCTGCTGTTCCTGGCCGACGACGCCAACGACGTGCAGATGTTCTTCCTGGAGAACGAGGGCATCACCGTCAACGGCGCCAACGTGCTCGCCTACGACGCGAGCCTCACCTCCAACATCCAGCGGGTGCAGGGCGCGGGCATGGCCTCGGGCGGGCTGTTCAACACCACCCTGCAGGGCACCGGATGGGTGGCCGTCACCACCCACGGCGCACCGGTGATGCTGGACGCGAGCCGCGCCCCGACCTTCGCCGACGGCCAGTCCGCGGTCGCCTGGAGCACCAGCCTGCAGGTCGGCGTCAACCGCACCTTCAAGGCGAGCGCCCTCATCGGCCGCGGCAGCGGCGAGGCCATGCAACTGGCCTTCCACGGCCAGGGTTTCGTCCTGGTCCAGGCCAGCGAGGGGCCGACGGTGCCGCCGCACACGCACTGAGTATCAGCGAGGAACGACTACAGTCGGGACGGACGACAAGCTCGAGGGGGTTCGATATGAGTGACTCTGCGCCATCGGTTTCCGCCGATCATCAATTGCGGCTGGCCCGTGTATATGAGGGGCACGACCCGAGCGGACGGCCCGTCGCCGACCGAGCCGCCGTGAATCCCGAACTGCGCGAAGCACTTCTGACATATCTGGAGGCCGCACCGGTGGTGCTCGCCGCCCGGCACCTGGACGTCGACGAGTTCGCACCCGACGAGCACGACGTCCCCCTGAACTACCGCACCGACGGCACCTGGATCTGGGCGGGCTCGGTTCCCCACTACCTCCGCAAACACGGATTAGCCCCGGAGCCGAGCCTGGTTCAGCACATTCTGGAGCGCGGCTTTCGCACACCCGATGTCGATGAGGCGACGAAAGGCCTTGCGGTGTCGGTGATTACCGGGACGTGAGACGCTCCCGCATCCACTCCGGAACGAACTCGGCAGCGCGCGGATACAACTCCAGCTCCCGAGTGCAGTCCGCGCCGGACGGGGCGTCGTCCCACAGCGGCATCTGCTGTCGGTCGTACTCCACAGTGGCGGCGTCCGGGTAGTCGAGCCGATAGGTCGCGTGCAGCCAGGCGCCGGTCTCCGGGTTTGCCATCCCCGCGCGTAGCGCCCCGAATCGCTCGTCGACGTCCTCCGGCAGCGCGACACCGACCATTCCACCGTTCTCCATACGCAACAGACCGCCGCTGATCACAGTGTCGCCGACCGCGGTGTAATCGATTTGCAGATGACGCCACCCTGCCGGCAGCACCATCTGCAGCCGCGCCGTGATCGCGGACAGGATCTCGGATTGGGCCTCAGGGCCAAGCGGTTTCGTCACCGTAGTCAGTATTCCTCTTCACTCTGCTTCGGGCAGCTTCGCACGAAGCCAGTCCGGTATATGTTCTGGATTGCGAGGGTACGCTCGAAGATCTGTCGCCCATTCCTCCGGCGCGATCTCGGGCCACCACTGCGGGTCGTCGTCGTAGTCGAACAGCACGCGGTACTCCATCGGCGGATCGATGGTGTAACGCAGCGAGAACCACGTGCCACGGCCGGGCTCGTACATTTCGGCGCGCAACTCGCGCAGCGCCCCTACGACCGAAAACGGCACGGGTACGGCACGAGTCGCGCCATCGCGCTCGACCACCGTCAACTCCGACTGAGCCATGGTGCCGGTGCTCCAGAAGCGGAAATCGATCCGAAACCAATTCTCCGACACTGTCGACGCCAGATCGCGGCCGACGGTGGCGAGCAATTCCGCGTGGATTTCACGGGCTCGGTGGGGGTGGGTAGAGGTAGATGGGGTGTCTCGCTTGCTCGGGGACATTGTAGAAACTCCTCAAATACACTCGAATCGACGCCGGGTTCCTGAGAATCAGTTGGAACTGAGCGTGCAGAACATCCGGGGTGTGCACGCCAGGTGTTCGACGTTCCGCCCACACGTCGATCCTGTCGACATCGATATTGGGGTCGGCACGAAGATCGGCCTGATCCGACTCCATTCTCCGCCACGAATCCGACGTCGGCCGCTCATCCAGCCGCCAGCCACTGTTTTCGTAGGCCCACTGCGGAATATGGTTGATGCGTTCGCCGGGGCCACCCGATTCATAGGAGGCGAGGTGCCCACCGGCGAACCGATACATCCTGCGGTCCGCCGGCGCCTGGCTGTCGCGATCGTATTCCCCGTCGATGCGCGTGCCCGTACGATCGTTGCCGCCACTGGCGATTTGCCCCACGTCGGTCTGCAAGTTGCCGGTCTCGTCGAACCCGCGCCGTGCACCGAAGTAGTCGGCTGCCCTGGTTCCCGGCGGCGGGTAGTGCGGGCGAATCGACGCGGCGACGGTATCGCCCTGTGCGTCGGTCCGATACAGTTGCCGCGGCTCACGCGCATCGAAGCCGTCCAGATACCGTGGACCGACCGCATACGTGGTATTCGGCCTCGGAACCTGCAATCCGCTGTCCCAGGTCGCTCCCGTGCCGAGTTCCGGATTGAATCCATGGTCGCGGTTGCCCGACCACGTATGAATGTGGGAGAAGTTGCCGTGCGCGTCCGTGTAGAAGGTGCCGTGCCAATTCCCGTTGGTGTCGTATACGTCGTACCGAGTGTGCGGTTCCCTCGGCTCGCCCAGCGAGAACGGGCCGGATGTCGCCGGGTCGTAGTTTCGCACCGGCTCCGCCATCCGATACAGGCCGTTGTGATCGCCCGGCGGGTTCCAGTCGACGGCCGGTGGCACATCCCCGCGGTTGAACTCGTCGAAGCGCTGCGGCGGTTCATAGGTCGGCTCGCGGGCGGGTAGCGGCGAATCGTGCGGAGGGGGCACGGTCGCGTCCGGTTCGCGTCCAGCGGGCTGCCTCTCGTGGGTCGGCTCGGGCCCCATGAAGATATGCCTGAGGTTGGGGCCCGTCGACACGTTGTATTTGACGCCCGGAGCGGGCCGGGCGGTATCGGGATTGACGGGCGCCGCGATCGGATCACGGCTCAGCCCCACGTTCGGCACGGCCGTCTCGACGTGCGTGACATTCCGATCGGCATCGGTATAGAACACGCCCCGCAGATTGCCGTCGGTATCGGTGACCCGCATCCGGGAATTCGGCTGCAAGGGTTCCCGGCCGTTGAAATCGAGCACTCTGACGTCCCTGTCGACGGTCAACGGCACCTCCGGCAGCGGAGTGCCGTCGGGCCGAGCCGGGGGATCCCAGGTCTCCCGCTGCTGCGGGGTTCCGTCGCGACCCGGTTCGTCCCGGACCGGGTCGACGGGACGCGCGCGTTCGGCCGCGTCGTGAGGGGTCAGGTCCTGCTTGTCGGCGTCCCGGGTGCCCGGGACGAAGCCGTCGTCGCCAGCCCTGGTCGTCGACCCGTCGGGATGGTGGGTCTCCCATCCGCCGTCGGGTGGAATTCGCGGGCGGCGGTTGCCGTCCGGGCCTATTTCCGGGGTGCTGCTGTAGACGCGGCCCTGGCCGTCGGTCCAGGCGGATTTGGTGGGGGCGAGGACGTCTACGCCCAGGTGGGCGGCCAGGCGGCCGGCGAAGCCGTTGGTGGCGGCGTCGCAGCCGATCAGGCGGATCGGGCTCGTTCCGTCCCAGCCGTGGTCGCGCAGCAGGTTGCCGTATTCCTCGGGGGTGTATTCGTGTTTTCCGATGCGGGCGTGGCCGTCCGGGGTGACGTGCACGTCCGCGGTGAAGCGGCCCTCGTCGCGGGGGACGCGGTGCGGCAGGTCGCCCATGGAGTTGTCGCCGCGGTGGTGGGAGATGCCGGCGGGCGTCTGCTCACCGTGTCGGGCGTGAGCTTCCTCGATGCTCGGGCGGATTTCCGACGGACCGGTCTCGTGGGGTTCGGTGCGGTCCCGGTGCGGCTGCTCGTCGTCGCGATCCGGCCGGCGCTGCGACTCGGCTTCGCGCGGATCCCTCGGCGGCGCCTCGCGATCGTGCGGTCCGGACGGCCCCTGATCACGATCCCGGGGCGGTCCACCCGGCTCGCCCGGTCGATCGGCACCGAGCCCCGCACGATCACCCGGCATTGCGGTGCGGCCGGATTCGGAGCTCGCGGGTGTGCGCGGCGTGCTCTCCGCGCCGGTGCTGCGCGCATGGATCGGCGTTCCGGATTCGGGGCTCGCGGGCGTGCGCGGCGTGCTCTCCATACCTGTGCTGCGGGCATGGATCGGCGTTCCGGGTTGCCCGTCACCCGGCAACCCCGCCCCGCGCGACGCGTCGGACGAGCGCGCAGGGCTGGGGGCATCGGCCGTGCGACCCGCACCCGCCGGTTCGGCTGCCCGATCCGGGCCGCCGGACTCCCCGATACGCGCCGGGCCCGCCCCATCGCCTGCGCGCGCGGGACTACCCGAATCATCCGCGCGCACCGGGCTACTCGAATCACCGGCACGCGCGGGGTGACTCGAATCACCCACACGCGGAGAACTGCTCGAATCACCCACACGCGCAGGACTACTCGAATCACCCACACGCGCAGGACTACTCGAATCACCCACACGCGAAGAGCTACCCGAATCGCCCGCACGTGCCGGGCTGCTCGAATCACCGGTGCGTGCCGGGGTCGAGGTTTCGGAGCGGCCCGGGGTGAGCGAATCCGACCGGGCCGCAGGGCTACTCGCTGCGGGTCGGGGTTCGGAGCCCGGGACGACCGGGACGGTGCCGGGGTCGCCGGTGCGCGCCGCGCCGGGCGGGGACGTGCGGTCGGACGGTGGGGCTGCGGGTGAATCCCCCCTGGCGGCAACGGGTTCGGCGCCGATCGGGGTCGCGGCGGCCGGATGCATGTCCGGCGCTACGAAGGGCCGGTCCACCGGTGCCGCGTGCGCGGGACCGCCGTCGGCCTCGGGTCGCACCCCGGCCGCCGGAGCGGCGGCGTCGGAACCCTTGTCACCGACGGGCACACCCGGATCGCCGGGATGCGATCCATCGTGTGGCGCGCCGCCGAAATCTCCGTTCCCCGTGTGGGATACGTTCCCGGCCGGGACTGTCTCCGGAGTCGGGGGCCGCCCGGCGGCACCATCGTGGCCCGGCTGCACACCGGGTCCGTCATGCGGCGTGGTCGCGCTCGAACCGTCGTGGGTCGGCTGGCCACCGACATCCTGCGGGGCCGCCCGGTCGCCCGGGCCGTCGTGCGCCGGCTGTCCGCCCACCCCGTCGTGCGTCGCCGGTTCGTCCGCGGCGTCTCGCGCGGGACGCTCACCGGCCCCGTCGTGGCCCGGCC
>NZ_BDBV01000042.1 GCF_001613165.1 Nocardia mexicana NBRC 108244 | reverse complement strand
GAATGGTCGGACCCGCCACCGGGATCGGCCGCCGCGGGCCGCGTCTCGGCGCCCGCGGGAACGCCGCGATCGGCGACACCGCCGCCGTCGTGCCCGACCGGCGCAACATCGTGCGCGGGCGCGTCACCGCCGTCGGGCGTGGACTTCGGACTGGCCGCTGCGCCGTCGGTATGGGGCGACGGCCCCTCGGGACGCATTGCGCCACCGTCGAAACCGCTTTTCCCGAGCCCACCCGGCGCATCCCGCATACCCGGACCGAGACCGTGCCCGGCGCCGTGCATCGCGCCCGGGGCCATCCCCGCGGTGACCATCCGCGGGTCGAAATGCCACTGGCCGGTCATCGCCCCGGTCGCCGCCCACGCGCCCACCGCATTGGCGCCCCCGCCGAGCGCACCGGCCGCCCGGTCGGCCATCGAACGCTTGCCGAGCATCTTGTCGCCGAACACTTTTCCCATTGGCCCCAGCGCCGCCTTGCCGACGCCCGCGCCCAGCAATCCCGCCGCACCGGAGACGCCGGAGACCGCCACCTGCCCCCAGTCGACCTTGTCGCGACGCCCGAACATCGTCTGGTAGCCCTGAATCGCGGCATCCGGCACCGCGTTCATGCCGCCGTCGATGGCCATGTGGATCATGAGCCGCTTGGTGAACTGCGATTTCAGCGCCGCCGCAATGGAATTCTTCAGCCCGTGCTGACCGATGCGGGAGATCAGCTGCCTGATCATCATCCGCACGCCGACCCGGGTTCCGGCCACCAGCGCCGCTTCCGTGGCCGGCGCCGTCGGCGGAAACAACCACGCCGCAGCGATTTCCGCCGCCAGCAGGATGAGCGTCGAATGGAACATCAGCTTGGTGTACTCGAGCTCGGTGCCGGTGGAGTCGGCGGTCTCGGCGACGCTGTTGAACCACTTCACCAGCTCGTCGACCGAGCCCTCCCCGTCCCGCATCGCCTGCAGCTGTTTGATCATCGCATCGCCGCCGGACCCCTGGGGGTAGGCCGTGCGAATGGCCGCGATGGCGGCGTCGATATCGGTGTCGATATCGGACAGCGACGAGGCCGCCGCTCTCCAATCGTCGGCGAGGCCCCACATCGAGTCCTCGTTACCGTCCGGCCATTCCATTCCGACCAGCCAGCCGAGACCGTCTGCCAGCGGAGGCTTCCAAATCACCATGAAGGAAACACCATCCCGACCGGACCCACAGACACCCCCTGGCGAACAATTCTGCCCGAAAATTTCCCGCACCTGCCGCCGGGAAATATTCTGTCCGGTACTTCAGCAACCGACCGGTCAGGCGAACAAACACCGTCCCATGACGGTTCGATGATCACAACCCCCGAGAAATCGTGGCACACATACTCCGGATTGCGACATTGCCCGTACCGCCCCGCCGGGGTTAGGGTAAATAGTTACAACCAGGGGAGGAGCATCGCCTTGACCGGTAAGAATGTCGAAACCGATCCCGAGCTGCAGCGTCAGGCCGCCAATAAAGCCAAGCAGGTCAGCGACCGTATCTCCGATGCGCTGACCACACTGCAGGCGGCGGCCGAGGGACGGGGAACCCCTTGGGGAAACGACCAATACGGCGACCGTTTCGCCAACGGCGAGAACAACAACGGTTACGAGGCCGCACGCCGGAATCTGAAGAAACTTACCGGCAATCTTTCGGATCATTCCTCGGAACACGGCGATGGCCAGCAGAAATCGTCGAAACTGCACGGTGATTCCGACCGTACCAGTGCCGACGGCTTCCGGTAGCAAACGTGTCGAACGAGCACGCGAAAAGGGAGTTGGCCGAACTCCTCACCGCATTCGATGATCAAGTGAAGACCATCGCCGACATTCACCAGCGCCGGGCCCAGCTCACCGCGACCGGAACCGCCTGCCGCAAGCGCGTCATGGTCACGGTCAACGCCGACGGCACCGTGATCGAGACCCGGTTCAATTCCGACATCAGCGATCTCGACTACCCGGAAATAGCTCGCGGTATCACCGAAGCCGCGCAGAAGGCCGCGGCGGAAATGACACGGAAGACATCCGAACTCATGCAGCCGCTGCAGGCGCAGCGGGCGCGGCTGCCCAAGCTGTCGGATCTGATCGAGGGTCTGCCCGATCTCACCGAGCGTGTTCCGGTCGCCCCGCCGGTGTCGACGGCACCGCCCGACTCACCCGAACGACATTCCGGCACAGCGGATTCGGAAATGCAGTTCGTCGATGTGGACGAAATCGACTTCGACGGCGGCAAGAAGGGCATCACCGACAGCGGCTGGTGATACCCGGCTTCAGTGGGTGATCAGGCGCCAGTCGTCGGGGAGGTTCGAGGCGGTGATGTGGTCACCGTCGACTGCCAGGTCGATCACCGAGCCGCCCAGGCGCAGGTCGGTGAGTTCGACGCGCCCCCAGCGGGGCGGCAGGTGCGGGAGCACGGTGAGGGTGCGGCGCGGCGCGTCCGGATCCAGGCCGAGGAACGAGCGGACCAGCAGTAGCGGGGCGGCGCTGGCCCAGGCCTGCGGCGAGCACGAGGTCGGATACGGCACCGGCGCCGCGAACCTGGACCGCGGGAAACCGCAGAACAATTCGGGCAACCGGCCGCCGAAGGCCGCGGCGGCGTCGAGCAGGCCGTCGGCCAGCCGGGTGGCCAGTTCGACGGCGCCCGGGATGTGCCGGTAGCGCAGCAGCCCGGCCACGGTGATCGCGGTGTCGTGCGGCCACACCGAACCGTTGTGGTAGCTCATCGGATTGAACGCGCCCATATCGGAAGCCAGTGTGCGCAAACCGAATCCGGAATCCATCTCCGGGGACGCGAGCCGCTGCACGATCTGCGCGGCCTGTTCGTCGGTGGCGATCCCCGACCACAGGCAATGCCCCACATTGCTGGTCAACGCATCGATGCGGCGCTTGCTACCGTCCAGAGCGACCGCGTACCAACCCCTTTCGGGCAGCCAGAACGCCTCGCTGAACTTGGTGCGCAGCTGCGACGCATGCTCGCGCATTCGGGTGGCGGTGGCCGCGTCGCCGAACTCGTCGGCCAACTCGGCACGCGCCAGCAGGGCTCCGTACACGTAGCCCTGCACCTCGCACAGCGCGATCGGCGCCTCCGCCAGGTGACCCGCGACATCGTTGATGCCGTCGAAGCTGTCCTTCCAGCCCTGGTTGATCAGGCCCCGGTCGGTGGCGCGCTGGTACTCGACGAATCCGTCGCCGTCGCGGTCGCCGAAGTGCGTGATCCAATCCAGCGCGGCGTCGGCGGCGGGCAGCAATGCCTGCACGGCATCCGCCGGGGCGCCCCACCGACACACCTCCGCCAGCAGCATCACGAAAAGCGGTGTGGCGTCGACGGTTCCGTAATAGGTCTCGCCGCCCAGCGCCAGCCCGCCCGAGGGCCCGCGCCGGATCTCGTGCATGATCCGGCCCGGTTCCTCCTCGGTCAGCGGATCCACCCGCTGCCCCTGCAACTCGGCCAGTCGCTGCAGGGTGCCGATCGCGAGGCCGACGTCGAGCGGCAGCGCCATCCACGCGGTGAGCAGGCTGTCCCGCCCGAACAGGGTCATGAACCAGGGCGCACCGGCCGCGACGAAGGTGCGCCCGTCGTGGGAGTCGTCGTGGATCTGGAGGGCGCCCAGGTCGCTCTCGGTACGCTGCAGCACCGCGGTGAGCAGCGGGTCGCCGGTGGTGAGCTTGGTCGCCGTATCGCGCCACGCCTCGATCTTGCGGCCGGGCTCGCTGGCCTCGTAGTGCTCGCCGGGCCGCAGCGGCAGGCTCACGCGCTGATTGGCCAGCGTCGGCTGGGCCAGGATCTCGGTGCTCCAGCGCCCGCCCGCCGGGACCACCACCCGCCACAGCAGCGACCCCGGCAGCACCGTGGGCGGCTCCGACGCCGAGATCGCCATGCCGCGCGACCGGTCGGAACGATCGTTGAGCAGCAGTTCGCTGTCGGTGACCATGACCTCGGCGCGCCCGTGCCCCTCGCGGCCCTCCTTCACCGCGAAGAGGTCCACGAAGTCGGCGTCGGCGAACAGCTCGAGCGTGACCGCGGTGGGCTCGCGCCCGAGATTCTCGACGCTCACCGTTTCGCGCAACCCGTCGGCGACGAGCCGCTCCCGCACCACCAGCAGGCTGCTGTCGGCGGCCCCGGCCCGGGGCGGCCGCCGCGCGATGAACCGCGCGGTGAACGCCTCCGGGCTGAGCACCGACAGCGGCTCCGGGCGCTGGCCGTCGACCCGCAGCTCCCACCGCGACACCACCCGGGCATCGCGGTAGAACAGCCCCTGCGCGGTGCCGGGCTCGACATCGCCGACCCGGTCGGACAGGCAGAATGTACTGCCCTCTACCAGGGTGATCGCGCCACCCGAGCTGCCGAGCACGGACGGCTCACCGGAATTCAACGGGGTGGGACCGGTCATACGGCATCCTTTCCGGCATGATCGGACTCTTGCGTCGGTACGCTCCGCTGCCACCACTGTGCCCGATCGCGGCCCGCGACCGCAGCACCCGGCGGTACACCTGTTCGTAGCCGCGGCCGAGCGTGTCCTCGCCGAAGTGTGCGGCCACGTGCGCCCGGCAGGCCGCCGGGTCGTACTCCTGGACTTCCTTCACCGCCACCGGCAGCTCGGCCGGGTCGTCGCAGATGCGGCCGGTGACGCCGTCGACGATCACCTCGGCCACCGCGCCGCCGCGCAACGCCACCACCGGCGTGCCGCACACCATCGCCTCGATCATCACCATTCCGAACGGTTCCTCCCACTGCACCGGGAACAGCAGACATGTGGCCTCGGACAACAACTTTCGCTTGGCGGCCACGTCCGCCATGCCGAAAACATGGTCGTTCTCGGTCAGCAGCGGACGCACCGCACTATCGAAATACGCCTTCTCCGGGGGTTCGTTGCACTTGCCGGCGAGCACCAGCGGAATGCCGGCGGCGTGTGCGGCCTCCAGCGCCAGGTGCGGCGCCTTGTCGGCGGTGAACCTGCCCAGGAACAGAGCGTAGTCGCTCTTGTCCGTCCGGAAGGGCCAATCGCCGATCCGCAGCGCGTTGTGCACCCGCCCCGCCCAATTCAGGTCCGGGGCGAGCTCGCGCTGGCGATCGCTGATCGCCACCAGCGACACGTCGCGTCCCAGCTCGCTGTAGTAGAGGTGGGGATCGCCGTCCACGGGCCCGTGCACCGTGACGACGGTGGGCAGGCCGAGATCCCGGTAGTACGGGGCGTTGAGCGGACCCGCGAAGGTGTGGTCGTGCACCAGGTCGATGCCGTCGCGCGCGCAGAGCTGCTCGAGGGCGCGGCGGATCTTCAACGCGTGCAGCACCTCCGGGAACGGATCGCCCAGCCGGTCGGCCTGGATGCTGTCCCACACCGGGATGAACCGCGCCCTGGTGCCCGGCTCGCCGGCCCCCAGCAGCGTGACCTCGTGACCGCGCCCGACCAGCGCGTCGACCAGATCGGCGACGACGGCCTCGACGCCGCCGTAGGCCTTGGGCGGGACGTCGAAGTAGGGCGGCACCACCATCGCGATATGAAGGGTGTCGCGTGCGGGCGGCACCCCCAGCGGGGCGATCCGGACCGAGGACTGCGCAGGCCGCATGACCTGCTCCGGAGCCGAGAACTGCGCGTTCATGACTTTCTCCTGATGACACACAAGCGGTCGGCACCGGTACACCGAGTGCCGAATGTGCCGCACGGTGGCACCGGAGTCCCGATGGCAGACGTCGCCGGACGAGGACGGACGTCGGCACACGACGACACAGCCTCGTTCGCGAAGGGTGTTCAACGATGAAATCTGCCCGGACGGCTCGCTACCGGTGGGCGCGCGGCGGTCGCGACGCTGACCGGCGCACTCTCCGTGGCGTGGATCGGTTGCGGGTGGGTTCCGAGGAGCCCGGCTCCGGCGACGGTGCCGTGGTGATCAGCTCTGCGCGGGGTGTCACCACGATCCACGGCGCCCCGAAGCGCGTCGTCGCGCCGGGCGGTCAGCGGCTGATCACCACTCTAGCGCCGGTCATGGCGTCGGGACCGCAATATCAGCAACGTTCGCCGGATGTAAAGACAGATGTAAGCGCAAGGGCCACAATGCGATTCGTTCGCGAACGGTGGCTAACTCTCGGCGGCCCTGCGATAGCCGCGCACCGCCAGCGCACCGAAGACGGCGGCCAGCCCCACTGCCCACGCCAGCGTCTGCAGCACGGGGACGAGCAGCGGCCCGCCGAGGGTGAAATTGCGCATGGCGTCGATGGCGCAGCTCATCGGCTGGGCCCGCACGATCGGCTGCAGCCAGCCCGGATAGTTCTGCACCGGAACGAAACCCGAGTTGAAGAACATGCCGATCAGCACCACGATCGCGAACAGCTGCACCACCTTGTCGCCGATGCTGCTGACGCCGACCATGATCACCAGCGGGGTGAATCCGGCGATCACGACGACCGGGATCGCCAGCACGCCGAACGCCCCGGCCCAGCCCTCCTGGAAGCGCAGGCCCAGCAGCATCCCGACCGCGACCACCACGATCGTCGCGGCGGCGGCGCGGCCGCATTCGGCCAGCAGCCGGCCCGTCAGCCCCGCCCAGCGGTGGATCGGCAGCACCCAGAACCGGCGCAGCAGACCGCTTTCCCGCTCCCCGTACAGCGACATGCCGGTGCCCATGGCGCCGTACATGGTCCCGGCGACCGCGATCATCGGCACGAAACCGTAGATCGGATCGTCGCCGCCGGTCGCGCCCAGCGACTTGTCCAGCACCAGGTCGTACATGAGCAGCAGCAGAATCGGCAGCACCAGCGTGCTGGTGATAACCTCCGGCTGCCGCGACCACCGGCGCAGCAGGCGACCGGCCTCCACCAGGCTCTGCTGGGGCAGCGATCCCACGCCGGACCGCGAGTCCGTCATCGAAACATCCACCGCGACACTCATGCTCGCCTTCCCTCCGCCCGCACCGCCAGCACCGCGCCCACCGCCAGCAGGCCCACGATCCACAGCGCGGCCACACCCAGCTCCGACACGTACCGGCCATCGGCCAGGCCGCGCAGCGCGTCGGTCACCTGCGATACCGGCTGATTTCGCACGTACGGCTGAATCCACCCCGGAAAGCCCTGCACCGGAACGAAACCCGTCGACGTCATCACCAGCAGCAGCTGCGGGCCGAACAGCACGGTGCCGCTCAGCTCGGAGTTGCGGGTGACGGTGCCGAGGGCGTCGGTGGCGATCACGAGCGCCGCACCGAAACCGAGCACGATCAGCACGAAAACCAGTGCCGCCCCGGCGGAATGGAAGCGGAATCCGAAGATCGTCCCGATCACCAGGGCGCCCGCGAGCGCGGCCAGCGCGCGCACCAGGTTCGCCGATATCCGGGCGGTCACCGGAATCCACGGCGGCACCGGCATCGAGCGCAGCCGGGTGGCCATCCCTCCGGTGACCTCTCGTGCGGCCCGGTCACCGGCGAACATCGAGGTGAAGAACATCGCGAACACCACGATCAGCGGCAGCAGGTACTGGGCGTAGTCGACGCCCGACGCCTCCATCGAACGGCGCAGCGGCACATAGAAACACACGAAGAACACGAGCGGCGCCGCGAAGGCCAGCACCACATCGCCCTCGCGCAGCGTGGTGCGAATATTGCGGCCGCTCAGCGCGCTCCACTGCAGCCACGCCGGAACATGCAGGACGTCCGGCGATTTCGCCGCCGCCGTCATGCCCCGGCCCCCACGGCCGGCTTGGTCAGCTCGATGAAGACCTCGTCCAGCGACGGGCGGCGCAGCGCGATATCGATCAGTTCGATTCCGGCGCCGTTGATCCGGTCCAGCGCCTCCGACAGCGTCGCGGCTCCGCCCGGAGCGGGCAGCGACACCCGGTCCTGCGAATCCGCGACCGTGACCTCGCCCAGGCTCGACAGCGCCGTCACCACCGCGGGCACATCCGCGGCGTCGACCGGCACCACCTCGCAGTAGCTCGCGCCCGAGCGGGCCTTGAGCTGGTCGGCCGTGCCCTCGGCGATCACGGTACCCTTGTCGACGACGATGATGTTGTCGCTCAACGCATCCGCCTCCTCGAGGTACTGCGTGGTGAGCAGGATCGTCACGCCCTGCTCCTTGAGCGAACGCACCAGGGCCCACAGGCTCTGGCGGCTCACCGGATCCAGGCCGGTGGTGGGCTCGTCGAGGAAGACGACCCGCGGCGGGCGCACCAGCCCGCAGGCGATGTCGATGCGCCGGCGCATGCCGCCCGAGTACTGGCCGACCCGCCGGTCCGCGGCCTCGGTCAGCGCGAACTGCTCGAGCAGTTCCTCGGCACGCGCCCCGGCTGCCTTGCGGCGCAGGCCCATCAGGCGGCCGAACAGCACCAGGTTCTCCCGGCCGGTGAGCATCTCGTCCAGCGCGGCGTACTGACCGGTGAGCATGATCGACGACCGCACCTGGGCGGCCTCGGCGACCACGTCGTATCCGGCGACCACCGCGCGGCCCGCATCGGGCCGGGTGAGCGTGGACAGGATGGATACGGTGGTGGTCTTGCCGGCGCCGTTGGGTCCCAGCACGCCCAGCACGCTGCCCGCGGGCACGCTGAAGGTGATGCCCCGCAGGGCCTGCACCGCGCCGAACGACTTCTCGACCGACTCGACGACGATCGCGTGATCCACTCCCGATCCTGCCACTGATTCCGACACAATGCTCTCCGTCTGTGCGCTCATCGAGCCAATTACTTTGGTAACGCTAACCTAATTGACCCGCCGACTCCACCCCGCCCGCGGTCAGTTCAGCAGCGACACCACCTCGTCGAGCGAGGCGCCGCCGAGGATGGCCGTAACCGGCAGGTCGCGCTTCAGGTCGGACTCGATGCGCTTGCGCAAATCCAAGGCCTGCAACGAATCCAGGCCCAGCGCCACCAGCGGCACGGAGCCGTCGATGGCCTCGGCGCCCCCGAGGCCCATGACGGTCCGCAGGGCGTGCCGCACGGTCTCCGCGGTATCGGCCGGGGCAGCCACCGCCATTTCGTGCGAATTCGCCGGGGCCACAGCGGAATTGCCGTTCGTCTCCGGTAGCACCGGAGCGACGGCGGTATCGGCTGGGACGGCCGCGACCACCTGCGGCGACTCCTCGGGCAGCTCGGCGAACAGCCGCTCGTACCCGAAGACCGAGTACAGCTCCCGGATCCGGCCCCAATCCGAGGCCGTGACAAGGATATTCGCGGGCTCCGGCGGGAACGCGGCCGCGACGGCCGACGCGGGATCCATCGGCAGCAGCCCGGCGCCGCTGATCCTGGCCAGCGCGTCGGCGTGGTCGGCCCCCACGGCGCGCCACAGCCCCCACTGCACCGACGAGCAGCGCAGGCCCCCGGCCCGGTACCGCCCGGCGGCGGCGTCGAGCAGCCGGTTGACCGCCGAGTACGCCAGGTGACCGCGGCCGCCCAAGGTGGCCGACAGCGAGGAGCACAGGACGATGCGGCCGTCCGCGGCGAGCGGGAAGTGCCGCACCAGGTGGTCCAGTGCGACCGCCTTGGATGCGGCGGCGGCGCGGAGCGCGTCCGGGGTGGGATCGGCCGCCGCCGCCGAATAGTCGACCGCCGCATGCACGATCAGCGTCGCGGGCGTGCCGCGATAGTCGTCGGCCAGGGCCCGCACCGCGGTCTCGTCGCCGACATCGCAGTTCCGGACGACGATCTCGGCCTTGCCGACGCGCCGCAGGTTCCGGATGCGCTGCACCGCGGCGGCATCGCCGCCGGACCGGCTGATCAGCGTGATCCGGTTCGCGCCGTGCTCGGTGAAGTACTCGCACAGGTCGAGGCCGAGTTTGCCGGTGCCGCCGACGATCACGACCTCGCGGAGGTCCTGGGCGCCGAGCGGGCGGTCCTCGGCGGTGTCGTCGACGACGAGACGCTTGGCGTAGACCCCGCCGTCGCGGACCGCGAGTTCGGGCTCCCCGGCGATGTGCAACGCGCCCGCCAGCGCCTTCGCCGAGGTATCCGGGTCGGCGGCGGGATCCAGATCGATGTGCCGGAACCCGACGCCGACGTGCTCGGCCGCCAGACAACGGAATCCGGCCTGGGCGGCCGCGTGGAACAGCCCCGGCACGTCGGTCTCCAGCACCTGCTCGCCACCGGTCGTCACCAGCCAGACGTCGGTGATCCCGCGGGTGTCCCGCAACCAGGAGCGGTCGCCGAGGAATTCGGCCAGATCGTCGACGGCCGCGCCGATCTCGGTATCCGACGGCGGCGGTACCAGGACGACCAGGGTGTCGAACGGCGCTGTGGGCGCGCCCGATTCGTCGGTGTAGACGACGGTGGCACCGTGCCGCGGCGCGACCGCGCAGACCGCGGACACCAGGTCGGCACAGCGGCCGGTGTGGTCCACGAGCGCCATGGTGCGCGGCGGCACGAGCGCCCGCCGCTGCAGCCGTGTCCAATGCTCGACGAGTCGCTGCGGGACGGCGGTCCCGGCCTCGGGGACAGGCTGCGGGACGCTGTCGGGCTGCGGGGCATCGCCGGGCTGCACGGTCTCGGAGGGCACGGCGGGTTCCGCAGCGGCCGTTGCGGTTCGGGCCGCCGTACCCGGGCTCACCGCCGTTGCCCCCCTCTGTTGCGGGGCCGCCTCCACACCGGTCGGCGCCGCGACCGCGGTGTGCCCGTTCGCCGGGTGCGAGAACGCCCACAGCGGCTTCGCGTTCATCTGCGTGTTCGGGAAGTCCGGCAGCGGCAGCGTGGGAGCGCCACCGGAGGCGCTGTCCCGCAGCGCATCCCAGCGATAGTTCGCATCGCTGACCGCGACCGTCGCCAGGTTGCGGGTGAATTCGCTCAAATCGTCCGCGGTGCGGCGGGAGGTGCCGACGGTGAGGAAGTCCCGCTGGGGCGTCACACCGCTCAGGTTCTCCCCGATCGCCAGCATGAGCGCGGGATGATCGGCGATCTCGAGGAAGGTGTCGACCTCGCGCGCGGCGGCCGCGGCGATCGCCAGGTCGAAGCGGACACGGTTGCGCAGATTCCAGTACCAGTAGTCGCCGACCGGCAGGTCGGGGGTGATCGGGGCGCCGAGTGTGGCACCGAGGCAGTCGATTTCGGTGGCGGCGAAGTGCGGCTGATCCAGGTCGCGGATCAGGGCGTCGTCGCAGAATCGGTCGCGGAACTCGCTGACGACGGTGGTATGCGCCGGATAGGGGACGCGAATCTCCTTGGCGAACTTGCCGTTCTCGGTCAGCATCGTGACGATGTCCGACACCACGTCGCGATCACCGCCCAGGGCCAGCACGTGCGCGGAGTTGATCACCGACACCTCGGCCCAGCCCGAACGCCGGGCGAGCAGCGCCTCGCACTCGTCCCGGTCCGCTCCGACGACCGCCATCGAGTACTTGCCCTCCATGCCGTTCTGCGAGGCGATCGTGTCGACGAGGCCACCGCGCATCGTCACCACCCGCACCGCGTCGGCCAGCGGGATGACCCCGGACACGACGGCGGCGGCGATCTCGCCCTGGCTGTGGCCGATCGTCACCGCGGGCTCGACACCGGCGGCGCGCCACATCGCGGCCAGGCCGAGCATCTGCATGAACAGCGCGGGCTGCACGATGCGCAGCACGTTCTCATCGTGCTCGCCGCGGCCCAGCAGGTAGCTGAGCGGCGACAGCTCGTACAGCTCCTGGAACACCGCCTCGCACTCGTCCACCGCGGCCCGGAACGCCGCCGAATGCTCGTAGAACGACAGGCCCATCCCGGCCCGCTGGCTGCCCTGCCCCGGAAAGACGTACCCGATGCGGCGCGGGATCGCCGGGCCACCGGCGATCACCGCCGGATGCGGATCGCCCGCCGCGATCGCGCGCAGCGCCTCGAGGAGTTCGATCCGCTCGGTGACCATGGCCAGCACGCGATGCCGACGGGCGGAACGGGTGCGCAGCAGCATGTCCGCGACCTGGCCGGGGGTGACGGCGGGCCGCTGTTCCAGATATCCGAGTATCGCCGCCGCCTCGGCTCGCAGCAGCTCGGGGCCGTCCGACGACAGCAGAACGGGGACGCTGCCGTCCGGAAGCCGGTGGCTAGACATGGATCTCCTCTTCCTGCACGGGCATCGCCACGATGGCATGCGCGTTCGTGCCCGCGACGCCGAACGACGAGACGGCGCCGTAGCGCATCCCGTCGATCGGTTCCCAGTACTGCAACTTCTCGGCCAGGCGCAGCGTGGACGATTCCCAATCCACCTTGCGCGTGGGGTTTTCCGCGTGCCGCGTCGGCGCGATATGGCCGTTCAGCCCGCTGAGCAGCACCTTGACCAGCCCGAGCATGCCGGAACCGGCCTGCGCGTGCCCGACGTTCGACTTCACCGAGCCCAGCAGCGGGGCGCCGCCGGCGCCGTAGACACGCTGCAGCGCAACGAGTTCGAGGGGGTCGCCGACGGAGGTACCGGTGCCGTGGCCCTCGATCATCCCGATCACCTCGGGCGCGATACCCGCCGCGGCAACCGTCTTGCGGATCAGCCGTTCCTGCGCCTCCGCGCGGGGCACGGCCAGCGGCGCACCGGCGCCGTTGTGGTTGACGCGCGTGGCCAGCACCCTGCCGTAGATCCGGTGACCCAGTGCGCGGGCGCGAGATTCGCGTTCCAGCACCACCACTCCCGCGCCCTCGCCCCACAGCGTGCCGGTCGCGTCCTCCGAATACGGCCTGCACTGCCCGTCCGAGGCCAGCGCGTGCTGCTTGGAGAACTCGAAAAACCCTGCGGGCGAGCCCAGTACACAGACGGCGCCGGCGATCGCCCAGTCGCACTCGCCGTTCCGGATCGCGCCCGCCGCCAGATGCAGCGCCGACAGCGACGAGGCACAGGCGGTGTCGACGCTGACCGACGGCCCGATCAGGCCGAGGCCGTGCGAGATCCGGCCCGCCACCGCGCCGAGGGCCATGCCCGTCGCGCGGTAGCCGGTGTACTCGTTCACCTCGTCGCAGCGCGGGCCGTATTCGGTGTAGGACACGCCCATGTAGCAGCCCACCTCGTCACCGGCCAGCGCTGCGGGATTGAGACCGGCGTTCTCCACCGCGCGCCAGGCCACCCGCATCGCCACCCGCTGCTGCGGATCCATCGCCACCGCCTCGCGCGGGGTGATACCGAAGAAGGTCGGATCGAATTCCGCCGCACCGCTGAGGAACCCACCCGCGTCGGGCACCTTGGCCCAGCCCTCGGACTCCGACAGCGACAGTAGCCGCTCGACCGGCCAGCCGCGGTCGCGCGGGAAGGGTCCGATGAGGTCCCGGGAGTCGGCCAGCGCAGTCCAGTACTGCGCGGGGGTCTCGATCCCGCCCGGCGCCTCGACGGCCATGCCGGAGATGACGATCGGATCGTCGGTCGCGTCGCTCATCGCGCGGTTTCCAGTTCTCCCGCAAGCAGTTCCGCGATGCCCGCCACCTGATCGTGCAGGTAGAAGTGCCCGCCGTCGAACAGCGCCACCTGCAGATCCGCGGTAGTGTGCCGCTGCCAGCCGTACAGGTCGCCCATCGTGACGAACTCGTCGTCGCTGCCGCCCATCGCCTGGATGGGCACGTCGAGTTGCACGTCCGGCGAACACGAATAGCGGTCGAACGCGGCGTAATCGGCCTTCAGCGCGGGCAGCGCCATGCGCATCAGCTCCCGGTTGCCCAACACATCCGACCCGGTGCCCTGCAGCCCGGCGACGTGGTCGAGCAACTGCTCGTCCTCGGTCGGATGATTCGGCATCTCGGCCACCCGCCAGGGCGCCACCGCACCGGAGATCCCGAGCAAACGCACCGGCACACCGGCGGATTCGGCGAGCCGGGCGAATTCGAACGCCACGATCGAGCCCATGCTGTGCCCGAAGATCGTGATCGGCTCACCGCGATGGAACGACGATCGCGCGAATTCCTCGAAGGCCCCGGCCGCCACCTCGGGCAGCGTCTGCGGGGCCGCCTCGCGGGCACGGTCCTGGCGGCCCGGGTACTGCAGCACCACGACATCGAAATGCTCGCGCAGCCGGGCGGAGAAAGGCCGATACGTCGAGGCGCCGCCGCCCGCGTGCGGGCAGATCACCAGCGGCGCACTGCCTGCCGCGCGGGGCTTGTGAAACTGTCGGATCCAACCGGGTCCAGTTGCCATGTCATTAACTCCTTTTCGCACTTACTGCCACATCCGCCGCATCACCAACAGGCCCTGGTCCTCGTCGTCGAGCACCGGTGCCGCGGCGACCCGCACGTCGGGTTGTCCGGCGATGGCGCGCAGGGTGTTGTGGAAGGCGGTCTCGATGATCCGGGCGTCGTCGGGTTCGAAGGCGTCCTCGGCGTAGAAGACGACGGCCTGCACGGCATCGCTGGGCAGCAGCGAATTCGCGGGGAAGACCATCAGCAGCAGGGCGTTGTCGGTGGCGCCGCCGCCCTCGAACGACACCAGTTCCAGGTCGGATTCGCGCAGCAGCCGCGCCAGGTCCTCGCGGCCCGGCGGATAGGACTGGAAGACGAACATGCTGTCGAACAGCTTGCGCGCACCGGAATTCCGGATCGCGGAGGTGAGCCGGAACTGGTGGTGCTCCATGAGTTCCACACGGTGTCGCTGGATTTCGGCGAGATGTTCGCGCCAGGTCCATTCGGAGTTCAGGTCGACGGCGACCGGAATGGTGTTGGCGAAGCAGCCCACGGCGTTGTCCACCCCGTCGAGATCGGCCGGACGGCCCGACACCACCTCGCCGAAGACGGCCGCCTGCTCGCCGGTGACGTACCGCAGCGCATTGGCCCAGGCCAGCTGGCAGACCACGCTGAAGGTGGTGCCGAGCTCCCCGGCGACCTCCGTGGCCCGGTTCACCAGCTCGTCGTCGATGGTGAAGGAGCGGCCCGCCGGCACGCCCGAGCTGTCGGGCGTCCGGCTCGGTGCGACGAGGCACGGCTGCACACCGTCGAGGTAGTCACGCCAGGCCGCCTCGGTGGCTTCCTCCCGATCGCGGGTCAGCTGCAGGAATTTCGCGAAGGTGCCCGGATCGCCCAGCGGCTCGGCGCCCGGCGCGCCGTACTCGGCGAACAGCTCGCGCGGCAGCAGCTGACCGGACCAGCCGTCGGTCAGCAGGTGGTGCGAGGTCAGCACCACCATGTGCGCGTTGCCGGGCAGGTGCACCACGGTGGCGCGCAGCAGCGGCCCGCGCGCCAGGTCGAACTGCTCGGCCTGATCCGCGCGGTAGAACGTCTCCAGCCGCTCCTCCGCGTCCGGCAGGGCCGAGAAGTCGATCTCCCGCACCGGAATCGCCATGTGGTCGGCCACGATCGCGTAGGGCTGACCCGCGTGCGAGACCGAAATGGTCACGCGCAGATTGGGATACCGGTTGAGCACGGTGTCGAACGCCCGCGTCAGCCGCGGCACGTCCAGGTCGCCACGGACGCCCATGAGCGTCTGCACGTTGTAGAAGTCCGTGCCCGATGTCCCGAGCGCCGTGAAGTACAGACCCGCCTGCAGCGGTGCCAGCGGATAGATGTCCACGCATCCGCGGTACATCGACTGCCAGCGATCCAGGTCGAGCTGGGTCACCTCGTCGGCCACGACATCGCTGGGCGTGAGCCGCCGGGCGGGGTTGTCCCGCACGGTCTTCACCAGTTCGCCGAGCCCCTCGGTCCACAGTTCGGCCAGCTCGCGCACGTCGTCCTCGGACAGCGGACCGGCCGGGAACCGGAACGAGGACTGCAGGGTCACCCGGTCGTCGTCGGTCAGGGCGACGGTGTTGATGTCCAGCAGCGCCGGGGCGGGCATGGTGGCGTTCGCGTGCCCGCCGAGGTAGCCGAATTCCGGTGCGGCACTCCACTCCTGCGCCACCCCCTCGGAGCCCGCGGCGGCGAAGCGGCCCATGTAGTTGAAGCTGATCTGCGGCGCCGAGTACGGCTCGAGCCGGGTCCGGGTGTCGTCGTTGAGCCAGCGCAGCATGCCCCAGCCGATGCCGGAGTCGGGGACCGCGAGCAGACGCTCCTTGACGGCCTTGACCGCGGACTCGACGTCGCTGCCACCGGTCACGTCCAGGTTGACCGGGTAGGTGGTCGTGAACCATCCGACGGTGTTGGCGAGATCCACACCGGCGAACAGGGTTTCGACGCGCCCGTGCCGTTCCATGGTGAGCGATACGGTGTCCGCGTCCCGCTCCCGGCGGCTGCGGAACCGATGGATGGCCACGGCGAGCGAGGCCACCTGGAGGTCGAGGAAGTCGCACCCGAATGCCGTGGTGGCGGTGGTCATCAGGAAGGCGGTGTCGTCGGAATCCAGTGCCGCCGTGATCTCCCGCACGGTGGCGACGGTGTCGACGGCGGGGTCGAGTTCGCGGCTGCCCAGCAGCGGGTCGGCGCCCGCCGCCGCCGCGGCCCAGTACGGCAGCGTGTCGACGACGGCGTCCGCGGTGGCCAGCCGGGCGAGGCTGGTGTTCCAGGTCTTGACCGACGTGCCGGATTCCGTTGTCGCACCGGGGTTGTCCCAGAGCTGAGCCAGGTCGTCGTGAATGATGCGCCAGGACACGCCGTCGACCACCAGGTGGTGGATCACCAGCAGCAACCGGCCGTGCGCGCCGTCGCCGGATCGCAGCCAGACGGCGGCGACCATGCGCCCGGCGGCCGGATCCAGCAACTCGCTCACGTGCCGCAGCTGCTCGCGCAGCTCCGAACCCGCTGTGCGGTCCCAGCTTTCGCCGTCCAGCACCACCTCGGTGAGGGTCGGCTCGGCCGCCGTCTCACCCGGGCCCGGGACCTGGAAGGCGATCCGTCCGTCCGGATCCTCGGCCATCCGGGCCCGCAGCATCGGATGGCGGTCCACGAGCGCCGCGACGACCGCGGCCACCTGCTCCAGCGTGCTGTGCGCGGGCGTCACCACCGCGGTGGCCTGACTGAATCCGCTGTAGTCCGCGGCCAGCTCGGTCAGCTGGGTGGCGATGGGATTCAGTGGGATCCAGCCGGTTTCGTCGCCGACCTCGGCCAGTGCGGGGGCGCCGTGCTCGCTGATCGGCTCGGTCGCGGCGGCGATCCGGGCGACGGTCCGGGCGTCGAACAGCGCGCTGGTGGTGATGAACAGGCCGCGCTTCTTCAGCGCGGAGGCCATCCGGATGGCGGTGATCGAGTCGCCGCCGAGGGCGAGGAAGTCGTCGTCGGCCGCCAGTTCGGTGGCGTCGGGAAGGGCGAGAACCTGCCGCACCACCTCGGCGACCACGCGCTCGGCGCCCTCGCGCAGGGTCCGGCCGTGGCCGCTGCCGCCGCCCAGATCCGGTGCGGGCAGCGCCTTCCGGTCGAGCTTCCCGTTCACGGTGAGCGGCAGGGCGTCCAGCCGCACCAGTGCCGAGGGAATCATGTACTCCGGCAGCCGCTCGGCCAGCTGCGCCTTGATGCGGTCGGCGTCGTCGGCCGGGTGATCCGAATCCGGTTCGGGCACATAGTAAGCCACCAGCGCGGGGCCGCTCCCCTGCTGCACGGTGACGGCCGCCGCCGAGGCGATACCGGGCAGGCGCCGCAGCACCGTACCGATCTCGCCCAGCTCGATGCGGTGGCCGCGGATCTTCACCTGATCGTCGACGCGGCCCAGATATTCCATGCGCCCCTGCGAATTCCAGCGCACGATGTCGCCGGTGCGGTACATGCGCGCGCCGGGTGTCCCGGCGAACGGGCAGGCGACGAAGGCGCCGGCGGTCAGATCGGGCCGCCGGTGGTAGCCCTGGGCCAGCTGCGCGCCGCCGAGGTACAGCTCGCCGACCACGCCGGGCGGCACCTGCCGCAGGTGCTCGTCGAGCACGTAGACCGACGAGTTGGATTCGGGGCGGCCGATCAGCGCCGATTCGATCGAGCCGCGCCGCTCGCGGGTGCTCGCGAAGTCCTCGTGCATCAGGTCCATGGCCGCCTCGGTCGGCCCGTACAGGCCGAGCACGGTACCGCCGAAGAACCGGCTCGACTCCTCGACCAGCGCGGGCGGCACCGACTCGCCGCCGAGGTAGACGTAGCGCATCGACTGCAGCCGCGCGGGATCCGGCCCGGCGTCGATGAAGGCGCGGACGACGCTGGGCACCAGCGAGATCTGCGTGATCCGGTGCCGATGGATGATGCCCGCCAGCGCCTCCACGTCGGCCTGCCACCAGTCCGGCGGCGGCAGCACCGTCGCCGACCCGGTGCACAGCGCGTTGACCAGCTCGAACACCGAGACGTCGAATCCGATCGGCGCCTTCTGCAGGATGCGTTCCTCGCCGAATCCGAGGTAGTCGCGCATCCACTGCACGTGGTTGGCCACGGCCCGGTGGTTCACGACCACGCCCTTGGGACGGCCCGTGGTGCCGGAGGTATAGAGCAGGTAGGCGCCGTCGAGCGGATGGATCGGGCGCGACAGCTCGGACGCGGCGAGCACCGAATCGTCCTGTGCGGACAGCTCTTCCGCGATCGCCGGGTCGGCGAGGTCGACGACCGGGACATCGGTGGTCGGCAGCTCCTGCGCCGCCGACGCCGAGCGCACCAGCAGCGTCGGCTCGGCATCGCCCAGCAGGTACTCGATGCGGTCAGACGGATAGCTCGGGTCCACCGGGAAATACACTGCCCCCGTGCGTAATACGGCGGCGAAGACGATCGGTAACCGTTCGCTGCGCTCGGCGTAGACGCCGACGCGGTCACCGTTGCGCACGCCGCGGGCCAGCAGCAGGCGTGCGAGTCCGTTGACCCGCGAATCGAATTCGCGATAGGTCAGCTCGGTCTGCTCGAAAACCACGGCGGTCCGGTGCGGATGGTCGCGGGCGGCCGAGCGGATCATCGCGTCGACCGTTTCCGGGACGATATCCACCGCGGTGCCGTGCGACCAGTCGTCCAGATTCGCCCGGTCGGAGGCGGAGAGCGTCAGCAGTTCCCGCACCGGACGATCGGCCGCGGCCTCGGCCAGGATCCGATCGATGTACTCGTGCAGCCGGTCGACGGTCGCCGCATCGAAAAGGTCGGTGCGGTAGGTGATCTGGACGTCGGTGCGGTCGCCGTGCATGAACGTCTCGACCACCAGCGGCAGCAGCGCGGACCCGTTGTCCACCAGCTCCCAGCTGGTGGTGGCCTCCGGCAGCTGCGGTCCGTCGATCTTCTGGTGCAGGAACAGCACCATGGTGTCGAACAGCTTGGAACCGACGTTCCCGGTGGTGCGGTTCACCGCCCGCACGATGCCTTCCTGCGGGAAGTTCTTGTGCCGGAACGCGTCCGTGATCACCGCCCGAACCTGCTCGACCAGCTCGGCGAAGGAGCCCGCGCCGCCGGCGATATGCAGCGGGAGCATATTGCTGAGGTTGCCGATCAGCAGCTCCATCCCGGATTCCTCGCGATTGGCGACCGTCGTGCCGATCACCATGTCGTGCTGACCGGTCATCTGCCGCAGCGCCAGGTGGTAGGCGGCGAGGAATACCGAGAACGGCGTGGTGCGCAGCTGCGCGGTCAGGTGCCGCAAGTTGGCGTCCGCACGCGAGCCCAGCAGCCGATCGGAGCGGGCGCCGCGCTCGGAGACCGTGACCGGGCGGCGATCGTAGGGCAGCTGCAGCTCCGGGACCTCGCCGTCGAATCTGGTTTCCCAGAACCGGATCTCGTCGGCGTGTTCCTCGGCGTGGAAGCGGTCCTGCTCCCATTCGGCGAAGTCGGCCACCTGCAGGCGCAGCGGCTCCACCTCGACCGGGCCGGTCCGGGCCTGCCGGTAGAAGTTCTCCACGTCCCGCGACAGCGCGGGCAGCGTCATGCCGTCCCACGCGATGTGCTGGATCACCACGATCGCAACGAGTTTCGCGGCATGCGTCCGCACGAACGTGACCCGCAGCGAGGATTCGGCCGTCAGGTCGAAGGTCTCCCGCGCCGCCGCCTCCACCAGTTCCGCCAGGCGGCGATCGGGTTCGGCGGCGCCGGTCAGGTCCACATCGGTCAGCCGCGGCGGCAGCTCCCGGTGGATGCGCTGGAACGGTTCGCCGTGCTCGTCGGTGTGATAGGTGGTGCGCAGCACCTCGTGCCGCCGCACCAGCGCCTCGAAGGCCGACCGCAGCGCCGCCGGATCGACGGTCCCGGCGAAAGTCAGTGCGAGGCACAGGTTGTAGGCCGCACTGTCGGGTGCGATCTGCTGATGCGCCCACACATACCGTTGTCCGAACGACAGCGGCGCCCGGGTCGGATCCCGGCGCGCCGGCACCGCCGCCGCGGTGGCCAGGCCCTCCTCGGCCAACCGGGCCGCCATGGCTACCTGCAGGTCTTCCAGCGAACGCATCTATCGAACCAATCTGTGTACTACGCGAATCCGGCAGATCATCTCGCCGGGACGGGTTCCGGCACGCGCACCTCGGCGAGCTCGAGCAGGATCCGCGACACCTGCGCCAGGCGGCCGGCCTCGGCCTCGCCCGCCAGCAGCCCGGCGCAGATCCGGCGCACCGTGCGACCCTCGAAAACCTCTGTGACACCGAACTTCTCGACCGCCAGCAGCCCGCGGACCTTCGCGGTGAGCGTGGTGGCCAGGATGGAGTTGCCGCCGATCTCGAAGAAGTCGGTCTCGACCCCCACCTGCTCGACGCCGAGGATCTGTGCGGCGATGTATTCCACCGCCGCCTCGACCTCGTTCTCCGGCGCCACGTACGCGGTGCGCGCGGCGAGCGCGTCGGCGTCGATCACGCGACGGATCGCCGCCCGGTCGACCTTGCCGTTGCCGGTCAGCGGAATCGTGTCGAGGACCTCGACCGCCTCGGGGATCATGTGGGCGGGCAGCAACTCCCGCAGTGCCGGGCCGAAATCGACGTCGGCCCCACCCGTCACCGCGGCCACCAGGCGACCCGAATCGGTCACCAGCGCCACGGCCTCGCGGACCTGCGGCAGCCCGGTCAGCGCCGATTCCACCTCGCCGAGCTCCACCCGGTAGCCGCGAATCTTCACCTGGTGGTCGGCGCGGCCGAGGAAGTCCACGGTGCCGTCGGGCAGGTAGCGGGCCATGTCGCCGGTCCGGTACCACCGCACGCCGTCGATCTCGACGAACCGCTGCGCCGTGCGCTCCGGGTCGCCCCGGTAGCCGTCCGCGACACTCGTTCCGCCGATCCACAATTCGCCCACCACCCAGTCCGGGCAGTCCTCGCCGCGCTCGTTGACGACGCGCAGCCGCACATTCGCCAGCGGCGTGCCGTAGGGCACCGCATCCCACTCCGGCGGGAACGCGTCGGTGACCTCGCACACCGTGGAGTGGATGGCGGTCTCGGTCGTGCCGCCCAGGCCCGCGAACCGCAGACCCGGGACCTGCGCCCGGAACCGCCGTGCCAGTTCGGTTTTCACCCGATCGCCGCCGGTGATCACGACCCGCAGCGACCGCAGCTGTTCGGCGGTGGCGGTATCGAGCAGCATGCCGATCAGGCCCGGGGCGCAGTTGAGCACGCTGACACCGGTGTCGGCGATGAGCGCCGCCCACGCGGCCGCGTCGCGCTCGGTGTCGGCATCCACACACACCAGCGCGCCGCCGAGAGACAGGGGGCAGAAGATGTCGAACACCGACAGGTCGAACTCCAGGGAGGACAGGCCGATCAGGCGGTCGTCCGCGCCCAGCCCGAAATGCGTTGCGAGAGCGTCGATCGTATTCGCGGCGGCGCGATGACCGACCTCGACTCCCTTCGGTTCACCGGTGGAACCGGAGGTGAACAGCACATACGCCTGCGCGTCCGGGGCACCGCCGTGCGCGCGGTCCAGGCGCGGTCCCGTCATCGCATCCGTCAGCCGGATCGCGGTGACATCCGCCGGCATTTCCACGGTGTCGTCGACGATGGCCACCCGGGCTCCCGCCCGGGCCAGAATCCGATCCCGACGCGCCTGCGGCTGCCCGGTCCCGATCGGGACATAGGTTGCGCCGGAGGCCAGGACGCCCAGCACGGCGGGAATCTGCCGGTGCCCCTTGGGAACCACCACGGCGACGGTGTCGCCCGGCCGGACGCCCGCATCGGCGAGGGCGCGGCCGACCGCCAGCGCCTGCGCCGACAGCTCGCCGTAGCTGCAGGATCCACCGTCGCGCCACCGCAGCGCCGCCCGCTCCGGATGCTGCGCGGCGCGGGCGAAGAAGGCATCGTGCAGGTTGCGGTCACCGAGATCTTTCCGGGTGTCGTTGACCGAATTCCGCACCGCCCGCTGCGTTTCCGGCAGCGCGATCGACAGCGGGGCCTGCCAATCGGCGTCGGTGTCGACCAGCGTCAGCAGCAACTGCCGGAATTCGGCGAACATCGCCTCGACCACACCGGCGGGCATGGCGTCGCGGCGCACGTCCCAGTTCACCATCAGCCCGCCCGCCAGCTCGACCACCTGGGCGTCCAGGTCCACCTGCGGTCCCTGCGACAGGATCCACACCGGCTCGCCGAAGATCCGGGTGACGCGGTCGGAGAACAGCTCGCCGAGGTCCAGTCCGGACGTGAACACCACCGACGGCGTCACCGGAGCGCCGCGCAACCGGCCGAGGTCGCGCAGTACGTCGAGGCCCTCGTAGGTGGAATGCGCCGCGCAGGTGTGCAATTCGCGCTGCAGCCGCTTGGCCCGCGCCACCATCGACTCCGGCTCGCGCGCGTCCACGTCGACCAGCACCGAGTTGGTGAAGTCGCCCACCACCCGTTCGACGTCGTCGTGCAGCGGTTCCCGGTCGAACAGCGGCACGTTCAGCAGGAACCGCTGCTGCGCCGACCAGCGTGCGATGGCCTCGGAGAACACGGTCGCCAGCGCCACCGCGGGGGTGACGCCGTTCCCGTGCGCGACCTTGTTGAGCTGTGCCTTCGCCTCCGGCGAGAACCAGTGGTGCAGCCGGATACTGCGCGCCGGGTCGCGCCGCTCGTTCTCGGGCAGTACCGGCAGCGACGGAATATCGGGCAGCTGCCGAATCCGGTTCTCCCACCACGCCTTCGCCGCCGAGTTGTCGGGGGCGTTGCGTTCCTTGGCGGACAGATATTCACGGAATGTGTAGCCGATGGAATCCGTTGCGTCAGCGTCGGTTTCGTAGAGGGTTGCGAGGTCGTCGAGAATTCGGCGGTAGCTCAGCGCATCTCCGGCGAGCATATCGACGTCGACGTGCACGCGATGCCCGCCGTCCGGCAGCAGCGTGAGCGTGATATCGATCACCTGGCCCGCCTCGACGTCCATCCGCTGATGGCTCTTCTCCTGGCGGATCCGCTCGAGTTCCATGCGGCCGCCGTCGAATTCGGCGGTCAGGTCGACGAGATGGAAGACCGGGCGCAGCGGTTCGGGCAGCACCCGCTGCGTCCCGCTGTCGGTGAACTGCACGCGCAACTGGTCGTGCCGGCGCACCAGCCGCTCCACCGCGCGTCGCATCCGGTCGGCCTGCGCGCCCCGGCCGTCGAACTCGACGTACAGATGCGCGGCGACACCGCCCAGGCGCTGGTCCTGGCGTCGCCCGACCCAATAGGCGTGCTGCATTGTGGCCAGCGCGAATTCATCGGTTTCGGGGGCGGCCGCGGGAACCGCCACCGGTTCCTCCCGCTCGGCGGGACTGCCCAGCAGTTCGGCCCACGCGGCGACGGTCGGCTGCAGGGCCAGTTCGGAGCTGCGCACCTCGTGCCCCTGCTTGCGCCACCGGGCGGCGAGCTGCATCAGCATCATCGAGTGCATGCCCAGGCTCACCAGATCGTCCTCGTAGCCGATCGAGTCCGGGTCCACCCCGAGCTCCCCCGCCACGATGTCGCGAACGTCAGCCTTGCCGAGCATCGGACTCCTCACCGGCCGCAGCATTCTTCGAAGCAGCCTTCATCAAGCGTCAAAGGCTAGGCTTGCCTAACCTTCGTGAATAGTAACTCACGACTCTGGGCGCGACGAAGGGATGTGGTTTGGCTAACCTAACCATATGGGTAAAGGCATCAACGGACTCGTCCTCAAGGCGCTGCGCGCCGACGACTACCGCCTGACCGTCACCTCGGTGGATCGCATCAGCGACAACTACCTGCGGCTCGGCTTCACCGGCGGTGGTCTGCTGGCCGAACATCCGGTGCACCCCACGCAGTGGATTCGCATGTGGTTCCCGGACGACAACGGCAGCCTGCTGCAGCGCGGCTACACCCTGGTCGACCCCGATCCGTCCCGCGACGCGTTCGATATCGAATTCGCCCTGCACGGCGGACCGGCCTCGGCCTGGGCCGCGCAGGCGTCGCCGGGCGATGTGATCGACGCGACGGTGATGGGCTCGAAATTCGCTGTCCCCGAGCCGGTTCCGTCCGAATTCGTGGTGTTCGGCGACACCGCCTCGCTGCCCGCCATCAACTCGCTGCTGGACGCCATCGGCGAAACCCCGGCCCGGGTGTGGCTGGAGTGGCAGTACGAGTCCGACCGGACGCTGCCGGTGCGGTCGGGCCCGAAGACCGAGGTGACCTGGGTCGAGCGGGTGAACTACGGCCAATTGCTCCGCCAGGCCGCGGAATCGCTGAGCTGCGCCCCGGACGGCTTCGGCTGGGCCGCCTGCGACGCGGCCACCACCCGCGCGATCGTGAAGTCGCTGAAGACCAAGCTGCCCAAGCAGAACATCGCCGCCCGGGCCTACTGGCGCTGACCGGATCTCAGGAGAGCGTCGCGGCGAGCGTTTCGTAGGTCGGTGCGAGCCGCCGCAGCGTCGCCGCGGCCGAGGCGTTGTCGCCGGTCACGACGTCGTATTGCAGTGCGCCCACGAGACGTGCTTGGGCGGCGGCCACGTCGGCCGCGGCACCGAGATCGAGGTGGCGCAGGGCCGCCGCGGCATCGGAGAGTCGCCGGGCGCCGACCCTGATCGCGAAATGTACGAGGTGCGCCCGCAACTCCGGGTCGGGATCTTCGATCAGCAGGTCCGCCAGTGCCAGGGCGGCCGCACCGGCACCCACGGTGCCCGCCGGGACCGGAAGATCGTCCCGATTCGACAGGAACGCAACGGCATTCGGGATGGCTCTCCGCAGCGCCTCGTCCACGGCCACATCGCGGTCGCGAACGAATTCGCACCGCATCGAGTACGGCGCGCCGAACGGTATCGACTCGGCACGCCACGCGCTCAGGAACAGCGGTAGCGGCAACGTCGCGAACGGATATCCCTGCGGGTCGTGCATCAGCACTTGATCGTCCCCCACCTCCAGCACGACCACGTAGTGGTCGGCCCCGATCGGCCCGTCCATCCCGGGCTGATGGCGAAACATCCCCATCTCCACCGGACCGACCAGCACCGGCCCCTTGTCCACGGCGCCCCGGAGCCGCCGCAACGCGCCCGCCTCGTCGCCACCGCTGTCGAACCGGCACCGCCATCCCAGCAATGAAATTGCGGTATCGAGACCGAGCTCGGGATCCCACCCGTACGGATCGAAAAACGGCAATTTCCCCGCCACCAAAGCCATCCCGAAAGGCGCACCGGTCAGCACCTCGACAACGCCCGGCGATGGCGCCCCCTCCCCCAGCATCATCGCCAGTGAGCTGCTGTAACAGTACGGGCCGGATCCGGTGTAGAGCAGTCCGGACATGCGTCATCGCCTCCATTGAAAATACTGTGCCCCAATGAATTTCAACTGCGTCCCGAACCACGGTAGCCAATTTCACCGGAATTCGACAGAGCCTTTGTCCGCGCGAATTCACCGGACCGGATTGTCACTCCCGACGCGTGTTTCAGACACCCCGCAGAACACGATCGAGTGCCGCCCGGCCCACGGGTCCCCAGTGCGGTTTGCCGCCGGGCAGACCTCGATCTCCGTTCTGCCCCATGAGCATCAGGAAGAGGCTCTTCATGGCGGCCAGCCCGCGGGCGCGCCGGATCGCCGCCTCGTCCGCGTGCGCGTACGTGTCGAAGAACCGCGCGGCCGTGCCCACGGGCAGCAGTACCCACGCGGCGGCGAGGTCCCACGCCGGATCCCCCGCGAACATGTCACCGAAATCGACTATGCCCGAGAGCGTTCCGTCCGAAACGACCACGTTCGCGGGATGGAGGTCGCCGTGCACCCACACCGGCGGACCCTCCCACTCGGGGGCCGCGCACGCGTCGGCCCAGACGGCCCGGATATCGGCACCGATGCCGTCAGGGGCGACGGCCTCGAGTAGCTTCTCGAAGCCGTCCGTGTAGTTCCCAGGATGGGCACCGCGATCCGTGGCGATCGGCGCCTCGGCAGGCGCCTCCACATGCAGCGCCCGGAGGAAGCCCGCCAGGGTATCGGCCGCGTGGGCGCCGCGGCTGATCGAGCCGTGGTCGAGCGGCTCGCCGGGGACCCACGTCATCACGGTCCAGTGCTTGGGGAAGCGCTCGGACGGTTCGCCGAACCGCACCGGGGTCGGCACGGGGAGCGGCAGGCGCGGGGCCAGCACGGGTAGCCACCGCCGCTCCTTCAGCTGCAGCGCCGGGGTGCGGTCCATGTGCTGCATGCGCACGGCCAACTCGTCCCCGAGGCGCCACATCTGGCTGCCCCAGCCGCCCGCCACCGGACGGACGGCCAGCCCCGCCAGGTCTGGATGCTGCTCCCGCAGCAGGTCACGGACCAGGTCCGCGGTGATCTCGAGCTCGGTGCCGGGCATACGAAGTCACAGTACCGACGGCACCGGATCGAGGCGCCGGGTGCTAGGCCGGGGCCAGGTGCCAGCCCGTCGCCCGCGAGCGCTCGCTCCAGAATCCGGCGTATCGGCCGCCGCGCTCCAGCAGCTCGGTGTGCGTGCCGCTTTCGACGATCCTGCCGTCCTCGACGAACAGGATCTGGTCGGCGTGGCGGATGGTGGCCAGGCGATGCGCCACCACGACAACGGTTTTGCCGCGGGTCAGCTCGTGGATGCCGCGGACGACCACGGCCTCGCTGTGCGGATCCAGGGCGCTGGTGGCCTCGTCCAGCAGCACGATCGGGGCATCCTTGAGCAGCGCGCGGGCGATCGAGACCCGCTGGCGCTCACCGCCGGACAGCGCGGCGCCGCCCTCGCCGACGGCGGAATCCCAGCCGTCGGGCAGGCGCTCGACGATCTCGTCGACACGGGCCATCTCCGCGGCGCGGCGCACCTGTTCCGGCGTCGCGTCCGGACGGCCGATGCGGATGTTCTCCTCGACGGTCTGGTCGAACAGATACACGTCCTGGAACACCAGCGAGACCTGGCGCAGCAGCGTTTCCGACGGCTGCTCGCGAACATCGTGACCGCCCACCGTGATCCGGCCGGCGTCGACGTCGTAGAACCGCGACGCCAACCGCAGCAGGGTGGTCTTGCCGCTGCCGGAGGGCCCCACGATGGCGGTGGTGGTTCCGCTCGGCACCGTGAAAGACGCGGCGCTGATGACCTTTTCGCCGTCCCGGTAGCCGAAGTCGACATCGGAGAACACGATCTCCGGCGCACCCGGTTCGACCGGTTCGGTCGCCTCGCCCAGATCACGCACGGCCAGGAACGCGGTGATCCGGTCGGCGGCGTCGGCCGCGCTGCGCAGCGCATTGCTCAGCTGCGCCGCGCGATTGATCGGTTCGATGAACCGCGAGCTCACCGCGATCAGCGCGATGGCGGCCGGGATCGACAGGTCACCACCGGTCCCCCGGGCCACGATCACCGACACCAGGATCACGAAGACGGCCTGCACGCACAGCGCGAACACCATCAGGCCCGGCACGCTGGCGAAGATCAGGCTCGTCGAGGCCTGCTGCTGTCGGCGCAGCGCCTCGGAGAGCTTCCGGTTCCCGTCACCGACGGCGCCGAACGCCCGCAGCACGGGCTGGGCCTGGGCGAATTCGACCACCCGCGCATTGGATTCGGCCGCGGCGTCGTGCAGTTGGTCGTTGGCGCGCGAATAGCTGTTGTTCGCCCACCGGCTCACCAGCACCAGCACGGGCAGGCTGATCAGCATGGTGAGGGCGATCCGCCAGTCGATGAAGGCGACGCCGATGGCGACGCCCACCGGCACCACCACGGCGGTGAGCACGGGCGCGACCAGATACGAGACGACACTGAGTATCTCGCGCACCCCACCGACCACGATCTTCGAGATCGCGCCCGCATTCGCCGTGGCGAACCAGCCCAGCGGCAGGCCGCTCAGGTGGTCGCCGAGCCGGGTCTGCACGCCGCGCAGCATGCCCACGCCGATGCGCAGCCCGGCCATCGACTGCAGATACGAGAAGGCCGAGGCGACGGCCACCGCGACCGCCATCCACGCCGCCCACCGCCACGCGTCGCCGAGATCGCCGTCGAACAGCGCCTGCAGCAACGGGATCAGCAGCAGGTAGGCCGCGATCTGGCCGAGCGACAGCGCGAGAATCAACGCCAGGTAGCGCGGGACGTGGCCGCGCAGTTCGGCCGGAACGAGCGCGAAAACCTTGGTGATCATCGGATCTCCCCTTCGACGAGCTCGATCTCGTTGATGGAGGCCTCGTTCGTCTCCCACAGCCGCTGGTAGAGCCCGCCGGCGCCCGACAGCGTGGCGTGATCGCCGCTCTCGGCCACCACCCCGTCCTCCAGCACGAGAATCCGATCGACACCCGTGATCGTGTGCAGCCGATGCGCGATCACCAGCACCGTCCGGTCGGCGACCAGCACCGCGAGCGCGTCCTGCACCGCGGCCTCGGATTCGGGATCGGCGAAGGCCGTCGCCTCGTCCAATACCAGGACGGGGGTGTCGGCCAGCAGCGTGCGGGCGATCGACAGGCGCTGCGCCTCGCCGCCGGAAAGCACTGCGTCGACGCCGATCTCGGAGTCGTATCCGCGCGGCAGGGCGGCGATGCGGTCGTGGATCTGCGCCGCCCGGGCGGCACGCTCGATCACGGCGTCGTCGGCGTCGGGCCGGGCCAGGCGGATATTGTCCCGGATGGTGCCGCGAATCATCCGCACGTCCTGCAGGACGAATCCGACGGTGCGGTACAGCTCCTCGGTGGAGAACTCGCGCAAATCCTTGCCGCCGATGGTGATTCGGCCGTCGGTGACGTCGTAGAAGCGGGGCAGCAGCCGGGCCAGCGTCGATTTGCCGGAGCCGCTCGGCCCGACCAGCGCGGTGATGGTGCCCGGCGCCAGCTCGATATCGATGTCGCGCAGGACCGTCCGGTCCTTCCGATAGCCGAAGCTCACCCCCTCGAACCGCACCGGCAGCCCGGCACGGTCGCCGGTTGCTCCTGCCTCGGCCGCCTCCGCGCCCGCCCGCACCGACAGCTCCGGCGTCTGCTGCAACTCGTGCAGCCGCAGCGCCGCAGCGGCCCCCTCGCGCAGCGCCTGACCGCCGTAGCCGATGCCCAGCAGCGCGCTGCCGAGCCCGATGCCGAGCAGCAGGAACGGCAGGATGTCCGCGGCGTCGATCCAGCCCAGATCGACGAAACCGAGCCCGGCGACGACGACCACCAGCATGAGGAACACCGGTGTCAGCAGGATCTCGGCGGCCGACTGCAGCTGCGTCATCGGGGTCTTCCACGCGAGCAGGTTCGCCGCTGTCTTGTCGACCGCCTGCTGGAAGGTGTTGTGCGCCTTGCGCGCCTGACCGAACGCGCGCACGACCTGGATGCCGTCTACGAATTCGATGGTCGACTGCTCGATCTTGCGTTCGGAGCCCTCGAACTCCGCCAGCCGCTCCCGGTGGCCCGGCCCCATCATGGCGGCGAGCGCGCGGGTGTAGAGGATCAGCGGCACCAGCAGCACCAGTGTGAGCCGCCAGTCGACGGTGAAAAGGTAGATGAGCGCGACCAATTGGACGGTCACCGCGCCGACGAACTCCAGCCGCGCGTGCGCCACCAGATAGTGCAGCGCCTCGACATCGTCCTGCAGGAACTTCTTCACCTCACCCGAACTGCGCTCGGTGAACCAGCCGAGCGGCACCCGAGTCAGCTTGGCCGCCAGCAGTTGTCGCAGGGTCAGCTGGAACCTCGCGTCCACCAGGTGCGTCCAGACCAGCGCCCCGGCCTGTAGCAGGCCGCGGACCACCAGCACCACGATCGCGGTGATCACCAACCACCACACCCGATCCGAATCGACCGGTGTCGACAGCAGCTCCCGGCACGCCTCGACGATCAGAATGAACGGGACCACCGCACAGACCGAGGACACCACGATGACCAGGCTCGCCAGCGACAGCGCGCCGTTCACCGGAGCCAGGATCTGCTTGCGCGCGGCACCGTCGACCCTGCGCTGCTGTTTGAGCGCCACCCGATCCGGTTCCAGCGCCGGTGTCTTCGCGTCCGGCGCGGCCTGTTCGGCCGTTTCGACCGTCATGCCCTTCCTCCCACTCTGCTCACCCCTCGGCGAATGTGGACAATACGGCCAGCCACCGGTCGGTGCGGGCCTGCACCTCGGCCTCGTCGAGCACGGCCGCGTTGGCGTCGAACTGCGCGACCAGCGCCGGTCGCGAATCACGCGGCACCACGGCGGTATTCACGTCGAGGGTGAAACGTAGCGGGAGATCCGGATGCCCGGCAACGCCGAATTCGGAGGTGAACTCCGACAGCGGCACCGGCGACCACGGCCCGGTGCCGAACCGCAGCACATCGAACCGGCCCAGGTGATTGAGGCGAATCTGCCCGCGGGCGGCCAGGGTGCGGTCCGAGAGCGGCGGGCGTCCCGCGTTCGGCGCCCAATCCTGGATCTCCGCCGCGGGCACCAGCGCCGTCTCCTCCACGGTGAACCAACCCACCCGGCGAGTGTCGTCGTCCGGCGCGCGTCCGTGCGACTCCCGGGTCACCGCGATGCGCCCGGCGAAGTCGGCGGTGTCGGCCACGATCTGCGCGCAGGCCGACAGCAGCGCCTCCTCCAGCGGCACATCGGCTTCGGCGCAGCGGGACAGCAGGCGCTCGGTCTCGTCCGGTCCCAGCTCGACGACGCGCTGAATCGCCTTGCCCGCCTTGTCCGTCGCCGGATCGGTGAACCTGCCACCCAGCGGCGCTCCCAGGATTGCGGGTCGGATGCCACGCACGCCTACACCATCGCCATCCGCACGGTCGCGTCGTTCGTTGAGCGGCTTCTCCCCCTGCTCCAGCTGCCGCAGGTCGTCCATGAGGATCAGCCAGGACACGACGTCGACGGCCAGGTGGTGAATCGACAGCAGCAGGCGGCGATTCGGGCCGTTCAGCATGGTGGCGGCCACCATGCGCCCCGCCTCCGGGTCGAGGCGTTCCACGGTGTCGGCCAGAGCGGCGGCCGCACCGCCGGATTCGTCGGAGACCGAGATCAGCTCGGCCGCGCTCGACGCCTCACTCACCACCAACACCGATGTTCCGGACTCATCGACGCTCAGCCGAGAGCGCAATGTCGGGTGCGCGGTGGCCAGTGCCTCCAGCCGCGTGACGACGGCCTCCACCGACACGTCCTGCGGCAGCGAAATCACCTGGGACTGCGCGAGATAACGGTAGTCGCCGTTGGCGATGATCTCGTGCGCCAAATCGGTCAGCGGTAGGACCGCCCCGGCGGGAGTCACTTCGGCGGCGGCCTCGTCGTCCCGCGAATCCGGATCGTCCAGGCGGCGCGCCAGATCGCGCAGGTCGGCGGCGGCGAGCACATCCCGCGCGGAGATGCGGAAGCCCGCACCCCGCAGCCGCGACACCAGGTCGATCACGCCGATGCTGTCGATGCCCAGATCGACCAGGCTGTCGAGGATTCCGATCCGCGCCCCACCGGACTCCGCCCCGCGCCGGTCCATATCGCCATCGGTGGTTTCCGACCTCGCGGTCATGGCCCCGATCACGGCGATCAAAGTGCGCTCGGTCTCGGTTTCCGGCTCCACCGCAGCAGTTGCCCCGGCGGGCCGCGCCAGCAGTGCGGCCGCGGCGTGCACATCCAGTTTGTCGTTGCGGTTCAACGGAATCTCGCCGACGTGCACGATGCGCGTCGGCACGAGAAACTGCGGCAACCGCCGCGCCAGTGCCGATCGGATCTCCGCCACCGACCGACCGCCGACGACCAACGCCCCCAACCGGGTTCGGCCGTTCTCGGTGAAGGCCAGGGCCGCCGCATGCCGCACACCGTCGAGTTCGCGCAGCACGACGGTGACCTCGTCGGGCTCCACCCGGTAACCGTTGATCTTCACCTGACTGTCGATGCGTCCCTCGTAGGCGACCGTGCCATCGGCGCCGCGGCGCACCAGATCGCCGGTGCGGTAACGCCTTCCACCCGCACCGGCCACGAACGCCGCGGCCGTCGTGCCCGGCCTGCCGAGATATCCGAGGGCCAGCTGCGGGCCCGACAGGTACAGCTCGCCGGTACCGCCGGGCGGCACCGGGCGCAGCCGATGATCGAGAACCTCGGCCCGCATCCCGTCGAACGGTCGGCCGATGGTGGGCGCCGCGTGCTCGTGCACGTCGGCCATCAGGGCCTCCACGGTCGTCTCCGTAGGGCCGTAGAAGTTGATCACCCGGGTGGTGGGCAGGCCCTGCAGTCGCCGCCAGGTATCCGGGCTGATCGCCTCGCCACCCAGCGCCAGCACCGCCAGCGGGCAGCGTTCGTCCTCGCCCTGCTTCTCGAAAAGCCCGGCGGCGACGAGCCGATTCAGCATGGACGGCGACGTGTCGAAGATGTCGATCCCGTACTCGTCGATCGCCGCGACGATCCGCTCGGCATCGGTGCGCACCTCGTCGCCCAGCAGCACCACGGTATGCCCGCTCAGCAGCGCGACCGTCGGCTGCCACGCGGCGTCGAATCCGGTCGACCAGCCGTGCCCGATCCGCAGCGGCCGGTCGGCCACCGCTGCCGCGGTCGGCGCGAAGATCCGGCGCTCATGGTTGGCCCAGTGGTTCAGCAGCGAACGATGCGATACCGCAACGCCTTTCGGGCGTCCGGTGGTGCCGGAGGTGAAAACGACGTAGAAGGGCACGTCCGGGTGCGGCACGGGCGCCGCCACCGACTCGGCACGCAGATCGCCGGATTCCGCGAACCGCAGGCGGCCGGCATTATCCGGAATCGCGTGCAGGCAGTCGATTCCCGACGCACGAACCTCGGCTATGACATCGGCGCGAGCGGCATCGGCGAGAATCATCCGGCCGCCCGCGGTGGTCAGCATGTATGCCACGCGGTCGGCGGGGGTCGCGGGGTCGACATGAACGCACGTGGCACCCGCCAGGCCAACGGCGAAGGGCGCGTGCAGCACTCGCCGATCCCGCGGCAGCATGACCGCGACGGCATCCCCCGGCCGCACCCCGGCGGCCCGCAATTCGGCCGCCAATGTCCGTACAGCCGAACCGAACTCCTCGAAACTCTGCTCCCCCACCGCATCGATCACCGCTGCCCGCCCGGCCGCATCGGCGGTGGCATTCAGCAGTGCCCCCGGCACTCCGCCGATACCCGCAGCATTCGATTCCGGCACTCGCCGGAAAGACGAGGAGACTCGCGCATCGGACGGCGAAGGACCCGCCGCGGTGATCGCGACCGGCTCGTCGTCCAGCAGCACGTCGGCATCGCAGGCCCGGGCGGCGCCGATGAGCCGCTGGGCCACCGCCAGCACCCGTCGCGCCATCCGGTCGGGATCGAAGGTGGCCAGCAGGTCCGGTCGCGTCTCGACGCGGCAGATCAGCTCGCCGTGCTCGAGCACCGGCACCACCGCCATCGGGTAGTGGCTCGGCGAATCCACCCGGCGCGCGGTCATCGTCGCCCCGCCGCCCATCGGCATTCCGGCGGTGACGGCACCGACGGGCGAGTTCTCGAAGACCAGCAGGGTGTCGAAGAGCTGCCCGGCGCCGGCGTGCCGGGTGATCTCGGCGATGCCGAGGTATTCGTGGGCCCGCAGCCGCGCCACCTCGCGCTGCAGCTGCGCGCCGATCTCCCCCGGATCCCGCTCGTCCATCCGCACCCGCACGGGAATGGTGGTGACGAGCGCCCCGACGAGCCGTTCGGCATTGGGCAGCGAGGCGTCCCGCCCCGAGGTGGTCTGCCCGAACACCACGTCGTCGCGCCCGGTGAGCCCGGAAAGCACACGCGCCCAGGCCATCTGGAGCAGCGTATTGAGAGTCAGTCCGCGCCCGCGCGCCCAGGTGAGCAGTGCCGCGGTGGTGCCCGGGTCCAGCCGCGCCTCGCCCACCACGGGGAGGTCGAGCTGGGCCGGTGCCGGAGGCCCGACCATGGGCATCGGCGCGAGCCCGGCCAGCGCCTCGGCCCACGCCCGCCCCGACGCCGCGGTGTCCCGGGTCGCCAGCCACGCCGCGTGCTCGCGCAGCGGCGGCGCGGTCGGCAGGGTGTCGCCCGCACCGCGGTGCAGCGCGATCAGATCGGAGAACAGCAGCGGAATCGACCAGCCGTCGACGACGATATGGTGTGCGGTGCAGACCAATTCGTAGTCGGCCTCGCCGACCCGCGCGACCACCACCCGGAACAGCGGTCCGCGCTCGAGGTCCAGCCGCCGCCGTGCCTCGTCCCAATACAGTTCCCGCGCCGCCGCATCCGGATCGTCCGCCTCGCGCAGATCGACCTCGCGCCAGCCGATCCGCCCGGCCGAGGTGATGACGAGCACCGGATGCGGCACGTCCTCGGCCAGCACCGCGCCGCCCAGATGCGGGTAGCGGCCGAGCAATTCGTCGAACGCGGTCCGCAGCGCGGCCGGATCGGTCAGATTCTCGACGCGCACCGCGAAGGTGACCAGATAGGGATCGACACCGCGCGATATCGAACTCACCGAGTACAGTCCCCGCTGCAGCGGGGACAGCGCGACGACATCGAGGATCTCGACGCTCACTGCGCGGCGAACTTCCTGCCGAGCGCCTGCAGGGCGGCCTGATCCAGGCCGGAGGCGGCCATCGGCGCCACCTCGGGCGCGGCCGGTTCCTCGGCGCCTGCGGCCGTGTCGGCGTCCGTAAGCTGTTCGGCGAGTTCATGAATCGCCGGGAACTCGAACACCTTCTGCACGTCCAGCGTGTATCCCCGCTCGCCGAGCAGGGTGACCAGCCGCAGCGCGGCGATGCTGTCGCCGCCGAGCGAGAAGAAGGTGTCCGCGCGCCCGACCTCGTCGTCGTCCTCGAGCTCGAGGATCTCGCGGATGGCGCTCGCGATCGTCCGCTCCGCGTCGGTGCGCGGGGCGCCGCCCAGACCGGTGGCACCCGTTTCCGGTGCGTCGACTCGGGTGAACAGCACGGGCGCCGATGCGGGCGAGGACTGCGGAACATCCGGCCCGGCGGCCCAGTCCGCGCACAGCTGCTCGAGCAGCCCGGCGAATCCGTCGATGCCGGGATGTCCGGCCAGCGCCGGCGAGAACCCGACGGTCACCGTCGCGCCGTCGGTGTCGGTGACGACGTCTACCGCGATATCCACCCCGTGCGGCCGCGCGACGCGCCGCGCGAGCTCGCGCACGGTCCGTCCGGCGGGTGCGCTCGCGCTCTCCGAGCGGACGTTGACCAGGGCCTGGAACAGCACACCGCTCGATACCGCGGCCGCACCCCGCAACTGGTGGGTGAGGCGCTCGATGCGGGTCGCCGCGTGCGCGCGAGCCTCGGCCGCGACCCGGGCCGCATCCTCGATCGACTGCCGCGGCGTGCGATCGGCGGCCGGATCGAGCCGCAGCACAAGATGATTGGCGTATGCCCCGAACGCCGCCTCCGCATCGGTGCCGCGGCCCGCATCGGCGACACCGACGGCGATATCGTCACCCATTCCGGCCTCGCTCAGCGCACGCGCCACCACCGCGGCGAGCGCGGTGTCGACCGTCACGTCCGCGGCCAATGCCCCGATGGTGGCGATCGGCAGCCGGAACACGCGATGGGCGGCCGGTGAGACGGACTGTCCGGCACCGGCTTCCGGGTCCGCGGGCGCGATCTCCGCCCGCTCCGGCAGGTCGGCCAGCCGCTCCAGCCAGTAGTTCAGATCGGCGTCCCCGGAGGCGTCGGCGGCCAGCGTCTTCAACTGCGCCGCGGCGAAGGTCCGATACTGGGCCGCCTCGGGAACCGGCGCGCCGTCGTAGGCCGCGAACAGCACGGCGACCAGCAGCTCGATCGACCGATCGTCGGCGGCCACCGGATGCGCGGCGAGCGACAGCACATCGCGATCCGCCAACCGGTACAACCGGATTCGCACAGGAGGCCCGGCCAGGAGATCGAACGCGTGCGCGGCGTCGTCCAGCAGTACGCGCGTCAGCTGCGCCCCGTCCGGCTCCACGACCTCGACCACCGACTCCGGTGCGGGAACCACCCGCTGATAGGGAATCCGGCGATCGTCCGGGTACACGGTCCGCAGGATCTCGTGCCGCGAAATCACCGCCACCGCGGCACGGTCCAGCGCCTCGGCATCCAGGCCGGGCGAAATCTCCAGCGCCACGAACAGATTGGCGGCCGGTGTGCGCCGCATGCGTTCGGGCAGCAGCGCGGCCTGCTGCGCCAGCGACAGCGGGACTCCGCGGGCGGCGGGAGTCGAACTCGGCACGGAGGATTCGGGCATGGCGGTACCTCTCACTTCCCGACGTTCGCGAGCGTCGGCTCGAGCTTGTCGAGCACGTACGGCAGCGACAGCGCGGTCGGCAGGTTGATGGCGTTGATCGTGATCATGTCGATGAAGGCGATGCCGCCCTGACGCACCGACGGCAGCTCGGCGTACCCCGGCAGCTGCTTGAACTTCTGCTCGAGGCCGGGCGCCGCGCCGCAGACCAGCAGATCGGCGGTGAGATCGTTGAGCCGCTCCGGCGACAGGGCCAGCCGCCCGCCGGTCGGCGCCTCCTGCACCAGCTTGTCCGGCATCGTCATGCCCATCCGGGAGAACACCTGGGCCGAGCCGTCTTTCGGGTCCGCCAGCACCATCAGCTGGGTCGGCGTGGTCAGCATGCAGGTGAGGAACGTCTTGCCCTTCAGGCCCGGATGCCTCGCGGCCACCGCGTCGATCTTGCCGTGCACATCGGCGACGACCTTGTCGGCGTCGGCCTGCCGGTGCAGGGCCTTGCCGAGCGTGGTCACCTGGTCCTCCCAGGGGTCGACCTGGGCGCCGGTGAGCGGGCCGATGGTCGGGGCCAGCTTGGACAGCTTGTCGTACATGGCCTTGTCCATCATGAAGCCGGGGGCCACGATGAGATCGGGTTCCAGCGCCGCGACCTGCTCGGCGAGATCGCCGCCCATGGTCAGCGCCTTCGACTGCTGCGACAGCGACGGCGGCAGCCACGGAACGGTCGCCCCGGGCCCGCCCGGAACCAGGTAGCCGACGGGCGTAACCCCCAGCGCCACAGCGGCATCCAGCCATTGGGTACCGATGGTGATCACCCGCTTCGGGGTGCCGTCGATCTTGGCCTCGCCCATGGTGTGGGCGATGGTCACCTCGCCGGACGATTCGGAGTCGCCGGACCCGCACGCGGCCGCGCTCAGCACGAGCCCCAGTGCCACCGTGACGAGACCGATCCGCTGCATCACGGCGCGCGTGCGTCCCCCGAGGGCTCGTCTCGCGCGTGTTCGACCAGGGTTCATTCCGTCAGCTCCTTCTCCACGATCCGCCGACTGCACGGATCCTCAGAACAGTAGCTTAGGCTAAGCTAATACTGGTGCCGGAGTGAGTCGCCCCACGCTTCGCCGCGATGCCGCATGGTCGGGCTCGTCCTCGAATACGAGCCAGCCCTCGCTCGTCCAGCGACCACGGCCACCGGTCCGCAGCAGCCTGGTGGCGGTGCCGTCGACCGGGAACGGATCGGCGACGAAACGGCTCGACTCGGCCCCCTCGCCCTCGGCCAGCGCTGCGCCTCCGGCATAGATCTCACCGACGACGCCGGGCGGCACCGGCTGCCCGTAGTCGTCCAGGACCAGCACGCGGGCGCCGGGAATCGGCCGGGCGCGGCCGCTGCCGTCGAGCGGTCCGCGCGCGACGGCGCCGGCGTACTCCGGCAGGTCGTACCCGAAGCTCGCGACGGCCTCCGGGGACAGTGTGCGCAGATGACCGGAAAGCCCTGGCGGACAGGCGGTTCCGACGACGTCCCAGCGCTGCACCGTGGACAGGCCACCGGTATCTCGCAACCCCAGGAGGATTTCGGGCGCCGCGACGACGTGGGTCACCGACCGCGACCGGATCACCTCGCTCAGGGCGACCGGATCGCCGCGCTCGGCCGCGGTGGGGACCACCAGCGTCGCCCCGTCCGCGAGCGCGGCCAGCAGTTCGATCAGCACGTGCGAGCAGTCCCAGGGCGCCACGACCAGCCGCACATCGGCGGAGCCGAGCGCGGGATCGGCCGCGTCCCACCGGCGCTCGACCGCCACCGCGCGGCGGTCGGCGACGGCCGCGGTCACGGCCCGCGGTGTCAGCACGACGGCGCGGCCGTCGGTACCGCGAACGCGGAGCGGTTCCCCGTCCTGGGCGGCGACGGCGGCCAGCAGCCGCACGGCGACGGCGACATCGCCGCGGTCCGTCTCCCGGCCCCGCTCGATACGCGCGAAAAGTTCGCCGTAGTCGAGGCTTTCATCGCCGCAGTGCACCGCCGTGCGGATGATCGGCACCGCCTGACCCCGCCGGATCAGCCCGGAGATACCCACCACGTCCGACAGTTCGACCCCGGTCGCCCACTCCCCGAGCACCCGCTGCCGCACCGGCGCCGACAGCTCGGATTCCGTTCGTGCACTCGATATCTCGAACATCGCGCTCGACATCAGCCAACCTCCAGCGGGGTGTTGCGGGTCGCGGCGGCCTCGATCAGCGCCGCCAGGCCACTCACGGTCGGAGTCTCGAACAGCATCCGCACGCCGATCTCCACGCCGAACTCCGCGCGGACGCGGGCGAGCAGCCGGGCGGCCAGCAGCGAGTGGCCACCCAGGTCGAAGAACGAATCGTCGGCGCCGACCCGATCGCGCCCGAACAGCCGGCCGAACAGCTCGGCGAGCCGAATCTCGGTGGCGGTTCCGGGTTCCCGGTACAGCTCGGCGCCGGTCGGCGCGGGGCGCGGCAGCGCGCGGCGGTCGAGCTTGCCGTGTTCGGTGAGTGGAATCTCGTCGATCACCGCGAATGCCGAGGGCACCATGTATTCGGGCAGCACCGCCGCGGCGTGGGCGCGCACCTCGTCGATGTCGACGGCCGCCCCCGCGGGCACCAGGTAGGCGGCCAGGCGCGTCCCGATGACGGTGTCCGGCACCGTCGTCACCACGCAGTGCGCCACGGACGGGTGGTTCGCGACGGCGGCCTGCACCTCGCCGAGCTCGATCCGGTAGCCGCGCACCTTCACCTGTTCGTCTGCGCGGCCCACGAATTCGAGCTCGCCCGCGGTATTGCGGCGAGCCAGATCGCCGGTGCGATACAGCCGCCCCGCGCCGAAGGGGTCGGCCACGAAGCGTTCGGCGGTCGCGCCGGGGCGATTCAGATAGCCGCGCGCCAATTGCGCACCGCCGAGGTAGATTTCGCCGACCACACCGGCCGGAACCAGTTGCAGCCGCTCGTCCAGCAAGTACACGCGGACATTGCGGTTGGGGTGACCGATCGGCACGATCCGGGTTCCCTGCGGACCCTCGACCGTGAGATGGGTCGCCGACACCACCGCCTCGGTGGGGCCGTAGTGGTTGCGCAGTTCGGCATCGAAGACACCGGCGAACCGGTCGGCCAACTCCCCGTGCAGCGCCTCGCCGCCGACCGGGACGTGCCGCAGCGCCCGCCACTGGTTCACCTCCGGCAGCATCAGGAAGGTGCTCAGCAGCGACGGCACCATATGCAACACGGTCACCCCGCAGCGCGCGATCAGATCGGCGACGTACGGGATGTCGCGGAAGGCGTCCGGTTTCGGAATCACCAGGCAGGCACCGAGAGTCAGCGTGACGAACACGTCCAGCAGGGAGGCGTCGAAACTGACCGACGACGACTGCAGCAGCCGGTCCCGCGCGGTCATCCCCCACTGCGCGCAGAAGCCCTCCAGGTGTTCGGCGATCGCCGCGTGCGGCACCGGCACGCCCTTGGGGACACCGGTGGAACCGGAGGTGTAGATGACATACGCCAGGTTTCCGGGCCGCAGCGGGCGCACCCGGTCGGCGTCGGACGGATCGTGGTGCGGCAGCGCGGCCGCCGCCTCCTCGGCGGCGGCCAGTTCGGCGCGTCCGAGTACGAAGCCCGGTCGGGCGTCGGCGGCCAGCAGGTCGATGCGCTCGCGCGGGTACGCCGGATCGATAGGCAGGTAGGCGGCGCCCGCCTTCAGCACCGCCAGCACGGCGACGACGAACTCCACCGAGGTGGTCAGCCGCAGCCCGACGATGTCCTCGGTGCCGATACCCTGCCGGATCAAACTGTGCGCCAGGCGATTCGCCCGACGGTTGAGTTCCTCGTAGGTGAATTCCCGATCGTCGTCCGGGGCCGAGACGACGGCCGTGGCATGCGGCTCCGCGGCCGCGCGGCGCTCGAACAGGGCGGTCAGCGTGGTGGGTGTGGTCGCGACGAGTTCGCCGTGCGACCGTTCCAGGATCCCGGCTCGGTCCCGGCTGCCGAACATGTCGAGATCGCCGATCCGGCTCTGCGGCCGCGCCAGCGCGCCGTCCAGCAGCCGGACGTAGTGGGCGAGCAGCTGCTCGACGATCCGGTCCTCGAGCAGGTCGGCCCGGTACTCGGCCTCGATGCGGGCGCCGCCCGCGTCGGTGACCACGGTGAGCGCCAACGGGATTCGGGTGCTCGGGCTGCCCAGCTCGATCCGGGTGGCGGTGGCATCGCCGAGCTCGAATCCGGCATCGCCGGTGCGCATCCCGAATTCCACGCGCACCAGCTGCTCCAGCCCGTCCCGGCCGCCGCCCCGGTCCGGATTGATCTCCCGCACCACGCGATCGATCCCGGTGGCGCGGTGCGCGGATGCCTCGGTGACCGTGCCGTGCACGGCGGCGGCGCAGGCGGCGAAGGTGTCCTCGGGCCGCACGGTGGCCCGCACCAGCAGGGTATTGCCGAAGTTGCCGATGCGATCCCGCTCGGCCGCGGTCCGCACCGAAACCGGCACGGAGACCAGGAAATCGGTGGCGGCGGTGTACCGATGGATCAGGACGTCACAGGCCGCGAGCAGCACCGAGAACGGCGTCATCTCCTGCGCGCGGGCGAATTCGCCGAGGCGGTCGGCGAGTTCGGCGGGCAGCTCCCGGACGCTGCGCTCGGCGCGCAGCGAGCCCAGCCCGGCGGGCACCACCCGGCCGGGCAGCTCGAGCGGCTGCGGCAGCGGGCACAGTGTGCGGCGCCAGAAGCCGATCCCGTCTTCGCCTGCCGCACCGTCGATTTCGGCCGCGTCGGATTCGGGCTCGGCTGCCGCGGCGCCGGTGCGCGGGCCTGACGTCCCGTCGTAGTGGTCACCTATCGCCTCGCAGAACACCGCCCACGATTCGACGTCCCAGCCGATGGCGTGCACCACCAGCGCCAACAGGTACTCGTCGGCCGCGGTGCGGATCAGCAGGCAGCGCAGCGGCGATTCGCCGGTGAGGTCGAAGGGCCGCGCGGCCTCGCGACGCACCAGCACCTCCAGCCGCCGAGCCCGGCTCGATTCGGCCAGGTCCGAGACATCCTGCTGCTGCCAGCTCGGCGTCACATCCGGGCGGGAGATCCGATAGGGCTCGCCGTCATCGTCGGAAGCGTAAGTACCGCACAGGATCTCGTGCCGGGCGGCCACCGCCGCGACTGCCGCGCGCAGACGATCGGGGTCCACCGCGCCGCGCAGCCGATACACCGCGCAGCTGTTGAGGGTCGTGTCCTCCGGATCGCGGGTCTGCAGGAACCAGACGCGGCGCTGCCCCGGCGACAGCGAGTTCACGCTGTGTCCGTTTCCGGCGCGGGCGGGGGCCTGCATGGTGACGCGTCCGCTCACGCCGGGGCGTCGGTGAGATAGCCACCGCGCGCGAAGAATCGGGCGGCATCGTGTTCGGCGCCGTCGGCGGTGCGCACCCGGGTGATCAGCAGGCCGCGGTTGCGGCCCCGGTGGGCGTCCGGGCCGCAGACCACGACGCCGCCGCCCTCCACGACCACCACGCGGCCGGGGGTGCCGCCGTAGCGCGCCTCCGACAATGTGGCCGCTACGATTTCGACCTTCTCGCCGCGGTAATGCGAGAACGCGCGGGGGTACGGATCCGACAGCGCCCGCACGAAACGCTCCAGATCCACTGCGTCCCAATGCCAGTCGATGCGACTGTCGCGCTCGGACCGCTTGTGGAAGTACGTGCGCTCGGACGCCTTCTGCGGCTTCCATTCCGCGGTGCCGGATTCGATCGCGCCCAGCGCCTCCTCCAGCGCGCCCGGAATGAGTTCCAGACCGGCCAGCACCAGCTCGGTGCCGGTGGCCGCCGGGCCGATCGGCAACGAGCGCTGCACGAGGATGTCGCCGCTGTCCAGGCCGTCGTTCATGCGGTGCACGGTCAGCCCGAATTCGGATTCGCCGCTGATCAGCGCCCACAGCACCGGCGAGAAGCCGGTGAACTTCGGCAGCAGCGAATCGTGTAGGTTCAGGGTGCCGTGCGTGGGCATGGTGTAGAGCTCCGCGGGCATCCAGGTGTACCAGCTGTTCACCACGATGATGTCCGGCTCGGCCCGCTTGACCAGGTCGATGGTCTCGGCGTCGGCCCGCTCGGTCAGGTGCACGGGGATGCCGTGCTCGCGGGCGAGCTCCTCGACCGAATCGGACCAGATGCCCTTGTAGGAGTGCTCGCTCGCGGGGTGGGTGACCGCGAGCACCACCTCGTGCTCCGAATCGATCAGAGCCTGCAGCGTTCTGCGGCCCCAGGTCTGAAAGCCGAACGACACGATACGCATGAACCGAACCTCATCTCCGATAACTAAGGGTAGCCTAGCCTACTGGTCAACGGGACTCTCAGGCCGGTCCGCGCACCTCACCGGCCCGCGCCGCGCCGACCACGGGGCGCGCCGCCACCCCGCCGAGCACCCGATCCGAAAGTTCGCCCAGGCAGCTCAGATTCGGGAATCCGGGCCCCTGTGCCAGGCCCGCGAGATTCGGCAGATACAGCTTCGCGTCCAACCCGTCGACCGCCAGATCGTGACCGATGGCCGCCTCCAGCCGCGCCTGCGTGACGGGCCCGCCCACCGCCAGCTCGACCAGGTCCGCGGCGTCGGAGTCGAACAGGTCCAGGAACCACAGCGGCTGGCCGCCGGTCGCGTCCACCACCAGGTCGAAGGTGTGCACCTGATCCGGGCGCAGCTCGTTGCGCAGCGTCAGCGCCACACCCTCGCCCTGTTCGGCGACGCGCACCACCCGCCCCTGCAGATGGTGAACCCGGTTGTCGCCCAGCACGTTCTCCTGCACCCGCACCGAGAACACGCCGCGGTCGGTGCGGCGGATGACGTCGCGGCGCTCCTGCAGACTCAGCGCCCGCCACTTGGCCGGATCGCTGAACAGCGCGTTCTCGAAGTAGCTCTCACCGCGGGTGTACAGGGTGGCCGCCGGGGAGATCACCGAGACGGTCAGCACGTCGTGATGCACCAGTTCGTCCACCGCCGAGCCCGCGGTCTCGCCGCCGCCGATCACGGCCGCGCGGGAGGACACCGGCAGCCGCCGCTTTCCCGCCAGATCCCAGAAGTCCGCGATACTCAGCACTTTCGCGTGGTCGGCCAGCGCCCGGCGACTGTTCCCGGGGCCCGTGATCATCAGCCCGTCGGTGTCGATCTCCGTGACGGCGCCCTCGGTGTCGGCCACCGAGACCAGCCAGCCGTCCGCGGCCGCGCGGATCTGCCGCACGGTGCCGGTGACCAGCTCGACCTCGGCCGTGCGGGCCACCCACTGCAGATATTTCGCCCAGACGTGATGGTGCGGGCTGGGCCTGCCGCGATCGACCCACTCGGCGTAGCTGCCGGTTTCGACGAGGAACGAGGTCCAGCTGTAGGCGACCATCGCCTGGTCGATCTCGCGATTGTGCCCGCGGGCCCAGGTCGAGCGGTACGGGAACCCGATGTCCTTCTCCGGGCCGGTGCCCAGCCGGTGCTGACCGTCGGTCCACCCGCCACTGGGCAGCCAGTTGCCGCCCACCGCATGCGATTCCACCACCACCACGCGCGGAGCCGGCAGTCCCAGCTCCCGCAGCACCCGCGCCTTGGCCGCGACGGCCATCGCTTTCGGCCCGGCACCCACTACGAGAAGCGTTTCCACCTGGTACTCCGATCTGTGATTCCAGCCACCGCGCAGCGGCCGTCAGCGGCGTTCAGCTGCGCCGATTCGGATCGTCCGGGACCGAGGGCCGCCGGAGATCCGAATGAGTGTTACCTACCTTTGCATAGGCTTACCTTATATTGCACTGTGGTGCCAGACCTCGCCGCGAGACTGCGAGGCACGGCACTGCGGTCCCGCAACGATTGGAAATACACATGATCAAGATCAACTCTCGCGCCGCCGCGGCGTTCTCCCTGGCCGCAGCGGTCTTCGTCGGCGGCGTCGCCACCGCCACCCCGGCGCTGGCCGCCCCGGTCGTCGCCCCCGTGCACGCCGCGGCCCCCGGCATCGGCCAGTTACAGAGCAAGCTGCAGCTGATCCTCGACCCGGGTGCGCCGCGAGCCGCCCGCGCCAACGAGCTCGAGGCGGGCGAGGCGGGCCTGCCGCTGGTCGACAATGTCGGCGGCGTCATGAAGACCGTGCCGGGCTTCCAGTGGCAGGCGGTCGAGCCGGTGAACGTCAACGGCGACAGCCTCACTCACAACCTGCAGATCAACGTCCCCGGCTTCGATGCCATGTTCATCGAGCTGTCGTGGAAGGACATCGACGGCAACTGGAAACTCACCCGCGAATCCGAGTGCACCATCGCCTACTACGCGAACCAGCCCTGCACGGTCTGATCCCCTCCGCACGGCCCTGGGCACGAAAATGTCACGTGCCCAGGGCTTTCGCATCATCCATGTTCACGACCGCCCTTCGCGGCAGTCGCCTACGCCGCGGTTCTCACCGCCGGGTTCTCGCCCGTCGACCCACCGGGGGAATCCTCGCGAATCGGTCGGCGTTGTGCGACGGGAGTCACGACCGGACCCGTCAATCTGGAGGAGCAGCGATGACAGCGACCGACAGCACACCCGTGGTAGATGTCAGCACCGAATTCGGCGCCCGTGTCGCCGACCGGCTGGGCCGCGAAACCGTCGCCTGGCTCACGACGGTCGGGCGCAGCGGCACGCCGCAGCCGAACCCGGTGTGGTTCCTCTGGCGCGACGGGGAATTCCTCGTCTTCAGCCAGGCGAACCAGGCGAAGCTCCGCAATATCACCGGAAACCCGCGAATCTCGTTGAATCTCAACAGCACCGAGCACGGCGGTGAGGTCGCCGTCCTCACCGGCGACGCACGCGTCGACGAGGCCGGTGCCACCCCCGAGGAGATCTCCGAATTCTCCGCCAAGTACACCCAGGGCTTCGTGGACATCAATATGCCCGCGGAGAAGTTCTACGCCACCTACTCCACCCTCATCCGCATCCGCCCCGATCGCCTGCGCGGCTTCTGAGCCCACCCACATACGCCGCGACCTGCGCAATCATCGGTGAAACCCGGCCGCTAGGGTCGGATGTGTGAGACGTAGGCAGAAGCCGCCGCTGCCCAAGCGGCACGGGTTGGATCCCGCGCGGTTGCGGCTGCCGGAGGAGGGGGCCTGGGCAACCATCCGCGACCACCTCGTGGAGCGGTTGCCCCGGGTGCCCGCCGCGCGGATAGACGAGCTGCTGGCCGAGGGCGGCATCGTCGACCTGGACGGCCCGATCGCACCGGACGCCCCCTACGCACCGGGCACGGCCGTGTGGTTCCACCGCGACCTGCCCACCGAGACCGAGGTGCCGTTCGAGATCACGATCGTGCACCGCGACGAGAATCTGCTGGTGGTCGACAAGCCGCACTTCCTGTCCACGATCCCGCGCGGGCAGCACATCCTGCAGACCGCGCTGGTACGGCTGCGGCGGGAGCTGGACCTGCCCGATCTGGTGCCCGCGCACCGGCTCGACCGCACCACGGCCGGGCTGGTCCTGTTCGTGGTCGACCCCGCCCGCCGCGGCGCGTACCAGACGCTGTTCCACAAGCGCCGGGTGTTCAAGCAGTACGAGGCCATCGCCCGCTACGACCCGGACCTGACACTGCCGCGCACGGTCACGAGCCGAATCATCAAGGAACGCAACATCCTCCGCGCCTTCGAGGTAGACGGCGAACCGAACGCGGAAACCCTGGTGGAACTGCTGGAGCATCGCGACGGCCTGGGCCGCTACCGCCTGACCCCGCACACCGGCCGCACCCACCAGCTCCGCGTGCACATGAACGGCCTCGGCATTCCCCTCCTCGGCGACGATTTCTACCCCGAACTCACCGACCGCCCCATCGACGACTTCACCCGCCCGCTCCAATTACTGTCCACCACACTGGAATTCACCGATCCGATCACCCGCGAGCCACGCCGCTTCGAAACCACCCGCACCCTGCAGGCTTGGAGCGATCCGGACGGGTGGGCCGCGGGATCCCAGTGAACAAGGCCGGCACTTCCGGGAAGGCGTCGGTTAACAAGCGCGGCGTCGACGGCGATGGTTCAATCACCTGCCGACCGGCACCGAGGCGAGAGGGAGGACCTCAGCATGTCGCAGCCACCATATCCGGGGACAGCGGGCGTACCCGGGGCGCCGCCGCCCCGATCCATCACCCCGTCCGGGCGCTGGTATGTCTTCGCCGCGCTGCTCGCCGCCGCGGGAATCATCGGCGGCATCGTCGTCGGCGTAGTGGGTTTCATGCAGATGTCGAACCGGGTCGACGACTTCCAGCGGGTCGAGATTCCCGGCGCGGCCGATGTGCAGCTCACCGAAACGGGCGGCTACACCATGTATTTCGAGTATCCCGGGGCCTCGTCACAGGCCCCCGACGGGGACGTGAACGTCCAACTCTCCGGCCCGGACGGCGCGGCGGTACCGCTGCAGGACTACACCTCCGATGTGACCTATTCCTTCGGCGGACACGAGGGGCGGGCGGGATTCTCGTTCGATGTCGACCGATCCGGCACGTATCATCTTGCGACACAGGGTGATTCCTCGGTCACTGCGGCGGTCGGACGCGGGATCGGCTCCTCGATAGCGACCACGATTCTCCTCGGATTCGGCGTCGCGGGCGCCGGGGTGCTCGCCGGTGTCATCATGCTCATCGTCGTTGCGGTCAAACGCGGTTCGAGCAAACGCAGGCTGGCGGCACAGGGCTGGGGTGGTTATCCCACCGGCCCCCGCCCGGGTATTCGAGGTAACCCTCGCCGGGCCGTAGGAGTTCCGAGAACACGGAGGGGCCGCCCGCTCGGCATTCCGAACGGACGGCCCGCCTACCGGCTCGAGCGACTCACCGACGCCGCTCGCCGGTGTTCGACCAACTCCACTGCGAGCCCTGGCGCTCGGGAACCGATACCGTCGGCACGCCATCGTGGTCGTAGGTATCCGCGTGCATGTACTTCGACCAGTTCGGATCATGTTGCACCGCACCGGTATTCGGCACACCGCCCTTGCGCTCCGGCTTGCTGTCCCCGTGCCCCGGCCACCACGCGCGGTGCCCGATCAGCGCCGTCACCGCCGGCGTGAAGAACAGCGCCATCACGAAGGCGGCGATCGCGATGCCGACCGAGATGGCGAAGCCCATCTCCGACAGCATGGTGTTGCCCGCCAACATCATCGAGGCGAAGGTGCCCGCGAGGATGACACCGGCGGCGACGATCGTCGGACCCGTGTGCCGCACTGCCAGCGCGGCCGCCCGATGCGGATCGTTACCCTCGCGCGCCTCCTCGCGCAGCCGGGCCACCATCAGGATGTTGTAGTCGGTGCCGAGCGCGACCACGAACAGGTACATGATCACCGGTAGCGTGAAGATCAGCCCCGGCTCGCCCTGCATGTGCTGGAACACCAGCACCGAGGCGCCCAGCGTCGCAGCGAATCCCAGGAACACCGAGGCCATCAGGTACCACGGCGCGACCAGGCTGCGCAGCAGCAGCGCCAGCACGATCATGATCAGGATCGCGGCGACCGGGAATACGACCGTGTAGTCGTGGTTCATCGCGTCCTGGAAGTCGACGAACACCGCGGTCATGCCGCCCACCGCCGCGGTCGTACCGGGCGGTGCGGCCGCGTGCGCGGCATCGCGCAGCGGACCCGCGACGGTATCGATGGCCGCGTCCGATTCGGGTGCCGAGGCCAGGGTCACCCGATAGTCGGCGACCGTACGGTCTTGCGACAGAGCGGGTTCCGCGACCTGACCCACGCCCGGAACGGCGGCGAGCGCGTCCCGATAGGCGCCCAGTTGCTCGTCGGTCAGCCCGCCCGTCGACTGCAGCATCACATCCGACGGCTGGGTGACACCGGCGGGCATCCCCTTCACCAGTTCCTTGTTGTAGACCACGGATTCGGAGGCGTTCGAGGTGGATCCGGAGGTGAGGTCGAACGTCGGGCTGAAGCCCACGGCGAACAGGCCGAGCACGACCAGCACGCCGCCGGACACGACCGCGAAGACCCCCGGCCGCTTTCCGAGACCCCGTCCCACCGCGGCGAATCCCGCGCCCTTCGGCTCGGCCCGCCACGCCTTCGACGGCCAGAACACCTTGGTACCCAACAGCGAAACGATCGCGGGAACCAGGGTCAGACCGGCCACCAGCGCCACACCCACGGCAATGGCCAGCGCCGGGCCGAGCGACTTGAACAGGCCGAGGGTGGACAGCGTGAGAGCCATGAACGCGATGATCACCGCGCCCGCCGCGGACGTGATCGCCTCGCCGACCCTGGTCACCGCGCTGACCATGGCGGTCTTGGGGTCCTCCCCCGCCCGCAGCCGCTCCCGGTAGCGGAACATCAGGAACAGAATGTAGTCGGTGCCGACGCCGTAGAGCACGACGAGCAGGATCGAGGTCACCGAGCTGTCGACCTTCAGGTCGAAACCCTTACTCACCCAGGCGATCAGCCCGTTGACGACACCGGTGATCGCGCCGATCACGAGAATCGGCAGCAGCGCGATCACGGGGCTGCGGAAGATCACCAGCAGCAGCACCAGGATCAGCAGGATCGTGGCGATGCCGATGATCGCCATGCCCTTCTCGGACGATTCGGTGGCGTCGAGGGTCTGCGCGGCCTGGCCGGTGACGCCACCCTTCAGATCCGTGCCGTCGAGCTTCGATTTCAGGGCGTCACGCAGATCCCGCACCGCGTCGCTCTGCCGGGTGTCGCTCGCCCCGGTGGCCTTGGTCATCTGCACGGCGGCGATTTGGATCAGCCGGTTGTCCGACGGCGGCGCCGCCTGGATGCCGGTGACGTTCTCGATGCCCGCCTGACGCAGCTGTGCCGTGATCGACTCGACCGCAGCGGAATCGGCGGCCTCCAGCGGCGCCCCGTCGCCCCGCTCGAACACGACGATCGCCGCCGGTGCGGAGCTCTGCGGAAATGCCTTCTCCTGCAGCTCCATTGCCTGGATCGACTCGTAATGCGAAGGCAGGAAGTCGGATTGGTCGGTGGTCGAGGCCAGTTTCGGCGCCGTCGCCATGACCGCGATCACGATCAGTACCCACAGGCCGATCGTCTTCCACGGGTTGTGGACGACCACTGCGCCCAGCCGTGCGAACATGTTCAGGGTCCTTTCCGGGAGCGGGCCCGCTCAGATGTCGAGGTTTTCGGCCTGCGGCTGCTCGACCGCGGCGGCGACCCGGCGATAGAGCTTGGGGGTGACCACGGCACGCAGTTCGTCGAGCGAGTCGACGATCTCCACCGTGAAATCGCCCCAGTCCTGGTCGCCCTTGCCGAGGATGCTGCGCCAGTTCCTCCAGTCGGCGGCCAGTTCCGACAGCGCCGACAAGTCGGACCAGTCCGACTGCTGGCGATGGACCACGAACTTGCCCTTGCGGCTGCGGTAGACCCGGACGACCTCCGTCCCGGTCTTCGCGACATCCCGGGCCTCCGCCAGGTAGCGACCGATGAAGCGCTTGACGCGCAGGCCGCCGGGGCCGTCCTTCAGGCTGATCTCGCCGAACTCGCCGTCCTCCGTGACGACCCGGACGGGATCTCCGGACCGGCTCCGGTCGGGCGTTCCGGCCTGCTGGTCGGCCGGATGCGGCTCGTCGGCCGGACCGTGCGCGGCGTGTTCGCCGAAACCCTGCGGATCTGTATCCATCTGCATTCTCCGTTCATGCATAACTGCGCACGTGCGCATGAGCTGATCTCTGGCGCACGGCGATACCCGTTGCCATCGGGCTTCGGTGAGCGCGGACTCGAGCCCACACCCCTCGTTGGATCGGTTCGACACCATCGTCGGGGCGCTCAACCAACCACCCGAGACAGACTATACGTAGACGTATACATACAAAGCAAGACCCGATTCCCGGCCGGATGTTCGGAGGAACACAGCGCGCCCGCGGCGGATGAACGTAGACTGGCGGCGATGTCTCGAAACGATAACGACGCCGTACCGCTCTCCGAGGTCACCGGCTCGCCCCGCCGGTTGCATGCCTATCTGGATGTCGCCGTCGTCGTCGTGGTGCTGGCCTGCACCAATCTGATCGCACACTTCACCTCGGCCTGGGCCAACATCGTGACCGTGCCGATCGCCGCCGTGGTCCTGGTGGCCATGATGCGGCGGCGCGGGCTCGGCTGGTCCGAACTCGGGCTCTCGCCGCGACACTGGCGCAAGGGCACGCTGTATTCGGTGGCCGCGGTCGGCATCGTGCTCGGCGCCGTCGCCATCGGCGCGCTGCTGCCGATTACGCGGCCGTTCTTTCTGGCCGACCGCTACGCCACGATTTCCGGCGCGCTGATCGCCTCGATGATCGTGATCCCTTTGCAGACGGCAATTCCCGAGGAACTGGCCTTCCGCGGCGTCCTGCACGGGGCGCTCGACCGCGCCTATGGCGCTCGCGGCGTATTCGCCGCCGGGTCACTGCTTTTCGGCCTCTGGCATATCGCCTCGTCGCTGGGCCTGACCAGCAGCAACCGCGGGCTGAGCACATTTCTCGGCGGCGGCCTGGCCGGGCAGATCGGCGGAATTGCGCTCGCCGTCCTGGCGACCGCCGCGGCGGGCGCGGTATTCACCTGGCTGCGGCGGCGCAGCGGCAGCGTGCTCGCGCCGATCGCGCTGCACTGGTCGCTGAACGGGGCGGGCGCCCTGACGGCGGCGATTCTCTGGCATACCGCAATGCGCTGAGCCCGCCGCGACACGCGCTCGAATTCTGCCCGAAAGTTGCGGGTGGACGAGCATTTTCGCGGATTCACCCGAACTGATGTTCGGTGTCACCATTGACCACGGGTAGGTCACGGATTACTCTCACTGCGGTCACACATATGTTCGAGTAATCGGCTGTTGCGGATATTCGGCACCATACCTTCGTCATGGAAGGCTCGCGATGCGCGACGACCAGTCGGCCGGGAATGCAGAGATGTCAGCAGAGATCGCCGCGTTGGCCCAGCGGGTGGCGACCGCGCGCGGCAAGCTTCCGCTGCAGACGGATCCCGCCCTGTTCGACGAGATGTCCGATTCCGAGATCGCCGCCGAACGCGATCTGGCGGAATGGATTCGAGCGCAGCGCCGACGGCAGCGTCGCGGAGCGGTGACCGCCGAACTGGCCGCGGAGAAGCGCGACCGCCGGGTCGAGCGCGCACTGCGCCGCGCCGACGACGCCGACGCCCGCTGGCACCGGAAGGCACTCGCCGCGCGGCGCCGGGTGTCCAATCCCGATGCGCGCCTTGCCCAGCTGTACCGCCGCGCCGAATGGTCCTCGCGGGCCCTGATCGGCGTGGTGGTGCTCGGCATGGTGTGGGCGGGCGTCAACGTGCAGCAGAATCTGGTGCCCAGCGGCGATATGTCCGATCCGCTGTACTGGCTCAGCTACGGCTTCGAGGCGATGATCTCCATCCCGATCATCACCATCATGGTGGTGGCGACGACCGCCGCGCGGTGGGGCCGCGAAATCGCCCGGGGCAAGGTGGTTTTCCTGGAGGCGGCACTGCTGGGCGTCACCATCGCCCTGAACGCCGGGCCGCACCTGGCGGGCGGCGCACCCGCCCGCGCCGCCGAGGCCGCGGTGGCGCCGGTCATGGTGGGCGTCGTGATCTGGCTGCACGCCTGGGTCTCCGCGCGCTACGCCCAGCTGATCGACGCGATCCCGGACAACTCGGCGGAGCACGGCCGCACGGTCACCCATCGCATAGTCGACGCCTTCGCCCCGGTCCGCGAGGGTTCGGGATCTCGCCGCCTCTCCGCCGCTCACGAATACCCCTCCGGCCCAATGCTTTCCAACCATTCGGCCGATGACCGCGCCGCCGCTTACAGACCAGGCGATCCGGGTCTTACGGCGCACTCGGTCCCCCACCCCGGGCCCGAGGACCACCCGGCGGATGGGTCCGCACCACAGTCGCCCGGCTCCGACCACATCCCGCCGACGAATGCCCACGGCTCCCCTCCCGACACCCCCCGACCTCAGCCGAGTAGCCGCAACGGCCGGAGCCACCCATCGGCGGAGGCCGTAGGCACCAGCGTCGACGCGCAAGCCCAACCGGACAACCGTCATGGCCGGGACCACCGGTCGGAGGAAACCGCCGCTCCCCGCCCCACAACGGACCGTACCCACTTCGGCGATCGCAATGGCCACGCATACCCGCCGGACGACCTCCCCGCGAACGGGCACGGCACCGAAACAGCCTCGACAACACTGGGGCACAAGGTAAACGGCCACGCGACCGCCGAGCCGTACGGCAACGGCCGCCCGATCGACCCCCTCGCGTCCTACCCGCAGTCGACGCGAGACGATCACGAGAGCAACACTCGCCCTACGGATATCGCCCCCGGGAACAACGGGCACCTCCACCGCTCTGCCCCCGACAGGCATCCCCGGGTTGCGCCTTCGCACAACGGCGACACGCACCCATCGCCAACGGCCCCCACTACCAGCGGTTTCGGCAACCACACACACGACCTGCCCGCAAACACCGTCGAACACAACGGGTTTCCCACCCCATCCCGCGGCCCTGACAGCAACCAGGTGAATCCGCAGCACGGCGCGTCACCGACAACGGGCCACTCGGGGCGCAACGGCCACACACATCCCGCAGCACCGTCCGTTCCGAACGGGTTCCGCGAGCCACGCCTGCCGCAGACCGACCGGCGACACAGCGCGCCGAACTCCCCCAGCAACGGCAACGGCAACGGCAACGGCAACGGTCAGCCTGCGCCTCGAATCAACGGGGAGCATTCGAATGGCGTTGCCGAGCAGTCTTTCTCGGAGCGGCGGTACCAGCTCGGCGAATCGGCCGACACGGACGCGGAACGAGTGAGCCCGTCCCCCGACGAAGGCAGCCCGTCCGGCGGCCAGGAGAGCGACCACGGTGACGGCCCCCGCCCGGCCGCCGCACCCACGTCGGAGCCCACGGTCCCTACCACCGAGCAGAGCATCGAGCCCGGTGACGACCGCCGCCCGGCATCCGGCTCCCCTCTGGAGCGCACGGGTTCCACCGGAGAGCCGGATACCGGTCGCCCCGGGCCGAACGGATCATCGCGCGCCGAGTACGACGGCGAAACCGGCACAATCCGGCAGCACACCGGCAGCGTTCCCAACGGTTCCGAATCGCAGGGGCGCAACGACTCTCGACGCACCGCGAAGAAGTCCACCGCCGCGCATCCGTACACCCGGCGCCCCGCCTCGGCTCCGGAGACGGCCGAACCTCAGGCACCGACCGAGGCGGATCGGCAACCGCGTGCGCAGCAGCCGGGTCGGCGCGGCACCCAGCTGACCCTCGAGGAGCCCGCCCCCGACGTCTCCAAGTACCGGCGTCCGTATGCGGTTGTCGAGACGGAACCCGAAGCCGCCGAACAGGACTCGACCGAAACCCGGGCGAGTGCCGACGACCTGGCCGCCGAGATCGACAATGTCGGGGTGTGGGCGGTGGCGCGCGAGATCTCCGAGCGCCGCCTGTCCAAGCTCCCGGTGGAGCAGCTCGCCGAGATACTCACCCTCGCCGACGAGTCCTGGACCCCCGCCGCCATCGGCTCCTCCATCGGACTGCCGGGCTCCCGGATCCTGGGCATCCTCGAAGCCGCGCGCCGCATCCGCCTCCCCTACGCCGTCAGCGGGTGAGGAGCGCTCGGATCCCGGTCTGAGCGGACACAATTCGCGTCCCGACGGCATATGTCGTCACATCACCCCGTTTCATGACCGCACAGACCGGCCCGATCAATCCGGCAGCGGCTCCGCCCCCAACGCCTGCGTCCCGTTCGCTGCCGACCGTCGCACCATGCGAAAGCCCTCGTCGGCCATCGCCCGCTCGTACTCGCGCACCGCATCGAGGAGCGGACGCCCGTCGGCGACCTCGGTCAGCGCCTCTGCCAATGCGGCGGCATCCCGCAGCGCCATGTTCGCACCGGCCCCGGCGGCGGGGCTCATGGCGTGGATCGCATCGCCGAGCAGTGTCACGTTCGAGGACTGCCACGGTAGGACGGGAACGCTGCTGCGCACCGTGATCGGGTAGATGCTCGCGGGAGTCCACCCCTCGACGATCCGGGTCACCAGGGGATGCCAGCCGGTGAGCTGCTCGAGCACCAGTTCGCGCAGGCCCACATCCGTTGCGGCACGGAGTTCCCCGTCGGAGAGCCCGAGCCGGTCGAGGCGGCGGCCGAACATCACCGCCAGGGTGTCCTCGGCAGGCTCGAGAGCCACCTCGGGCGCCGATCGCGCCGCGGCTGCCCGCGGTGGTTCCCGGTACTGAACGGGCGCGACGCCGACGAACCGCCGGTCCGGATCGATGACGGAGTTGAAGACGCTGAACATCTCCGGCGGGAGTTCGCGGCGCAGTTCGGGGGTCAGCGGAACGCGGCCGTAGATCAGGCGCGTCCCGGAGTCCACGACACGGGCATCCGGCAGCCGCTGCGCTCGAATCACCGATCCGATGCCGTCGGCGGCCACCAGAACCGAGCCCTGCGCCGTGCTGCCATCGGCGAACCGCACCCTGACCGTGTCCGCATCGCTGTCGTAACCGACACAGCGGCGCCCGAAGTGAACGACGTCGTCGAGCCCCGCGAGGAGGATGCGACGCAGGACCTGCCGGTCGACGACCGTATGCGCGGGCAGGAGGTGCTCCGCGGTGCCCGGGCTCGGCACCGGATCGTCCAGCGCGAACACGCCCGTCGGACGCAGTCGATGATCGAAACCGTTCGCAGTCATCGCGGGTCGTCCGGCGACGGCCGCGAGCAGCGCGAACAGATGCGGCGGCAGCGTCGCCGACAGCGCCCGCCGCCCGCGGGCATCTATGTGCAGGCGGTGGCCCTGCGCCCGGACGGCGGCCGCGGCGTCGCGCTCATAGACGGCGACGCCGATACCGGCACGGCGCAGGCCCTGGGCGAGACAGAGCCCGCCGAGACCCGCGCCGACCACGACGACGTGCGGGTACGGCCGTCGCGGGCGAGAGAGAGCAGGATTATGCGGACGTGAAACAGAGCTGTTCAAGACATACCTCACCGGAGTCGTGTACGACTCCCACCTCCTCGATGCCATGGGGCACCGGGAAACCGGTTGGCGAGGCCGAAGCCCTCGAGGACCCGCGGGCCCTCCGGTGAGAAGACATCACCAAGCTACACGAAGCCCGGTGTCGCGCTCATCGAGCGATATCTCGTTGCGACCGCCACCGGATGGTGCTGACATGGGATGGCATGGCATCCGCATCGTTGGGTGAACTGGGGTTCATATGGATATCACCACGCTGGAACGGCTTTGCGTGACCTGGGGCGAGCGGGTGGCGGAACTGACGCCCGCGCAGTGGGCGACACCCACGCGACTTCCGGGATGGACGGTGCAGGATCTCGTCGCCCACATGGCGCCGGACAAGCAGGTGCTGGACTTCCTGCGCGGGGAGCGGGTGGACTCACCCGCGGTGACTAGTAGCGCGCAGTGGCTTCGGATCTTCAACGAGCCCGGCGGGCCGGCACACACGCTGGCCGACGACGTCGCCGAACAGGCACAGCAGACCTCCGCGGTCGGCCCCGAGACGCTGGTCCGGCATTTCGCCGACGACGGCCCGCCGATGCTCGCGGAGCTGCGCGGGGCCGATCCCGCCGCCGGTCTCGTCCACCCGATCCTCGGCACCGTCAGCTTCCGGGCGCTGGCCGACACCATGATCGTGGAGGCCACCACGCACCTGCTCGACCTGATCGACGCCGTCGGAGGTGACGCACCGCCGGAGGCGGGCCTGCGGCGGACGGTCGAAATACTTTCCGCGATAGCGGATCCGATCGCCTTCATCGAGGCCGCCACCGGACGCTCACATACCCCGGTCCTGCCTGTTATGCGTTAGCGGTCGTCCTCGCCCTACTCGGAATCCCGTGCGGGACCGGCAACCCCGACCGCCTCCGCTCCCTCGCGGACCGAAATATCCTCCTGCTCAGGATGAATGGGGACATCCACGGCCCCACCGCGAGCCGCGGGGGCGTCGGCCTGCAGTGTCGGGGGACGAATCGCGGGCGCCGCCGTCGAGTTCGTCTCCGCGGCGGCCCGAGCCCACGGCGTGAGCGAAGGCTGCTCCGCCTCGGCGCCTTCTTCCGACACTGCCGCGTCGCCGCTCCTCGTGGCATCGGCCGCGGCCTGCTCGGCCATTTCGTCCAGTGCGGCGAGGCGTAGTCGTTCGGTCACCTCGTTGAAAATGTAGAAATTCGGGATGGTTTCGACCGAGACGAGCGAAATCCATTGCCCGCCAGCCTTGATGCAGACCAGGCCGTGGTGCGCCTCCATCCGCTGGATGTGCTCCCACGGATACGAGGTCTCCGCAAAGGTGAGGGAGTTGAGATCCACCGCGATATCGCCGAATCGAATGGTCTGCTCACTGTCGATAGCGGCGACCACATGCGGCAATTGCGTTGCCGTGACTGCGGATTGGATCGCCGGGCCCCATTCCTTCGCGCCGTCGAAGATCGACTCGTCGAAGGCGGCGGTGCTGTTTCCGGGACCGGTCAGGGTGAACGAGTAGTCGGTTGCCGCCGCGGCCGCATTATGGAACGGGATGACCTGCTGCCGGACCTCGAGGCTGTCCCACCGGAATGCCACGATCTTCTCGACACCGCGGTACACGGTCATGCCGTAATCGAACAGATCCAGTCGCGCCCTGCGGCTGCCACGGTTGCGTCGACCGCGCAGGAATGCCGCCGCGGCCGGCACCAGCGCCAGCGCGCCGACCGCGCCGCTGCCCACCAGCGAACCGGCGGCCGCACAGAGCCCGCCCACGACGACCAGCCCGCCCGCCACCAGCGCGCAGCCACGCACCACGGTGTCTCCACTCATCGGTGGCGGCAGAAACGTCTGGCGGTGTTCGCCCAGCTTGTCGTGCTCGGCCATAAGGTAGATCAGCTGCGACAGGGGTACCGTTCGCCGACCTGCGGTTCCCCCGGTCTCGCGCTCCTGCGTACTCGGGGTGGTCAATTGTCCCTCCAACGGACGGTTGGTTCCGCGCGGATCGTATTCGACTCGACGGAATCCCGCCACTGCTCCACGCGGTTCGGTGGCAACCAATAATGCGAGGCTTCGGTTTTCGACCGATTATCGAGGGCGAAGCCCGCTGCACGCACTCGATTACCGCAGGTCCGCCGATCCCCCCGATGTCGCATTATGGCCACGGCATAAATCACGACAACCCGGACATCAGTTTCCTTGTCCGCCATCAGCTCTCGCCCAGCGAGTCGACATTCCCGGCCGCGACGCCACCACGGGCCGGTCGCCGATGAAGGATCACCGGACTCGAGCCGACCCACACCAATCCTTCAGCTCTATTGAAGGTTCGACACATCTCGGCTAGCCTTGGGCAGCATGAGCGAGACTACTACAACTCGTAGTAACACCGGGTCGAAGCTGGGCCCGGTCTCGCGGCGAGCGATGTTCGGGTCGGCGTTCGCGGCGGCCGGTGCCGCCGCCGTCGGCGCCGTCGCAGGGCGCGCCACGACCCCGGATCGCTCGCCCTCCGGCCCGGATGCCGAGTCGTTCCACGGAATTCATCAGGCGGGCATAGCCACCGCGGCGCAATCGCACGCCCTGTTTTTCGCTTGCGATATCGCGCGACCCGATCGCACCGCGCTCCGAGATCTCCTGGCGGCCTGGACCGCCACGGCCGCGGCGCTCGCCGCCGGTCACCGGGTGCCCGAAAAGCCGGGCACGCCAGCCGGGTTCAGCGCGCACACCGATTTCGCGACCGGCCTCGGCCCCGCCCGGCTGACCATCACCTTCGGCCTGGGCCCGGGCATTTTCGGCGACCGGTTCGGCATCGGCGACCGGCGTCCCGCGCATCTGCGGCCGCTACCCGAATTCGCCGGTGACGCATTACATCCCGCCTGGTGCGGCGGCGATGTGTTGGCGCAGATCTGCGCCGACGACGCCCAGATCGTGAGCCACGCTTTTCGCGCACTGCGGGCCCGCATGCCGGGACTCGCCCGCATGCGATGGACGCAGCAGGGCTTTCTCGGCCGCCCGGCCGACGGCGGCACTCCGCGAAACATGTTCGGACACAAGGACGGCACCGCGAATCCGGCGCCCGGGTCCCCGGACTTCGAACGCACCGTCTGGGTCGACGCCGCTGCCGAGCCGTCCTGGTTCCGCGGTGGAACGTACCTGGTATTCCGCAAGATTCGGATGCGGACCGCCGAATGGGATCAGTTGCCGACCGTGGAACAGGACGGCATCATCGGCCGCCGCCGCGGCGACGGCGCACCGCTGGGCGGACACGGCGAATTCGAGCCGATCGATCTCGACGCGCGCTCCGCGGACGGGGACCTCGCGATACCGGCCGACGCGCATGTGCGTCTCGTCCACGGCATTCCCATGCTGCGTCGCGGATACAACTACGACTACGGCGTTCTCGGCGGCGCGACAGCGAAAGAGACGGAGCCACACGACCATCCGCCCGGCACCGACCCGAATCACACGCACGGCGGGCACGATCAACTCGACGTCGGCCTGCTCTTCGCCGCGTACATGAACAACCCGCCGGACCAGTTCGTCAAGGCCCAGCGGATGCTCGCGGCGACCGACCGCCTCAACGGCCTGATCCAGCACACCGGCAGCGCGCTGTTCGCCGTCCCACCCGGTGTCGGGCCCGGCGAACCGATCGCCGCGGCCCTCGAACTCTGAACACCCACAACACATTACGGAGGACCCCCCATGACCGATCAAGGCGTCACATTCATCAACGCGATCGAGCTGCCCGCCGAGGAGGTCGACGGATTCATCGAGCAGTGGCGCGAACGCGTGGCCCTCATGCGCACCGCCCCCGGTTTCCGCGACGTCCGCCTGCACCGAGCCTTGTTGCCGAACACCAGATTCCAGCTCGTCAACGTCGCCCACTGGGACAGCGTCGAGGCCTGCGAGGCAGCAGGCATGAACCCCACCGTCGTGGCCTCCGTCGACCAGGCCCGCAAAACCGCCACCGCCAACCCCGCCCTCTACGAGGTGGCCGCCGAGTTCCCCTGAGCCACCCGGCAAGTCACCGCAGCCTTCACCACCGCAGATTCGATCACGTGCAGCACGCTGATTTCACGTGGTCGATCTCGCAGACTTCCGAGAGGGACAATGGCGGATATGGCCGAAGTTCCCCTGCAACGGCTGCGCGAGCTGTGCCTGACCTTCCCCGGGGTCACGGAACATCTCAACCACGACGAGCCGTGCTGGCGCGTACGCCGCAAAACGCTGGTCACCTACTCCGAACGCAAACCCGCCGGCCGCGTGGGCTTCTGGTGCCCAGCACCCCCGGGCGAATCAGAAGCCCTCACCACCCAACTCCCCACCCGCTTCTTCCACCCACCCTTCGGCGGCCCCGACTGGCTCGGCGTCTACCTAGACGTCCCCCTCGACTGGACAGAAATCCACGAACTCATCACCGAGGCCTACCGAATGATCGCCCCCCCCCACAAACTGATCGCCGAACTCGACGAGGAGACACCACCGCACATCGGCTAGCAGAGGAAGTCGTCGGGGCGACCGAATGCTATGGCGCCGCCTCGCCTCGTTCGAGGTATCGCGTGCCGCTACTCGCGTGAGTTGCGTACGCGTTCCGCAGACGCCGGGCCAACCTGGCCACTACGTACTCGTCGAGGTCGTCGACGGGTACCCATCTCCACATGTCGAGTTCATCTGCTTGCAGCACGATCTCTGTCTCCCGAGCCGCCAGTTCGCCGCAATGGAAGACATAGAGGATCTTGTCTCCTTCGCCCGGATTCGGTGCCCAGTCGTGCACCAGTAGGCGCTGCGGAGGAAGGTCGATTCCCAGTTCTTCGTTCACCTCGCGGCGACAAGCCTCCGCGGGCGACTCACCCGGTTCGACATAGCCACCGGGGATGTCCCAGCCGTTGCCATATGTCTTGTGCACCAGCAAGATTCGGTTGCCGCGCACGAACAATGCGCCTGCGGCCAGCCGGGCGCGCGCGAACCGTTCATCTGCATCCGGCACCGCGTTACCTCACATTCCGCAATCCGTCGGACGGGAGACCGAAGCACGAAGGCCCGCCTCCCAACCGGGAAGCGGGCCTTCGCTTTACAGACTTCAGCCGAGGTGGAGTGGGCTTACTTGGCCTTCTCCAGGACCTCCACCAGGCGCCACCGCTTGGTGGCGGACAGGGGGCGGGTCTCCATCAGCTGCACGCGGTCGCCGACGCCGGCGATCTCGTTCTCGTCGTGCGCCTTCACCTTCGAGGTGGTGCGGATGATCTTGCCGTAAAGCGGGTGCTTCACGCGATCCTCGAGCTCCACCACGATGGTCTTGTTCATCTTGTCCGAGACGACGTAGCCGATCCGCACCTTGCGGCTGCCACGCACCTCCTCCTTGGCCGGCGTCTTGGCCGGGCCCTTTACGTCGCTCATGCGGCGTCTCCCTTGCCTTCAGGACCGGAGGCCAGGCCGAGCTCACGCTCACGCATGACCGTGTAGATGCGGGCGATCTCGTGACGGACCACACGCAGGCGCCGGTTGTTCTGCAACTGGCCGGTCGCCATCTGGAAGCGCAGGTTGAACAGCTCTTCCTTGGATTCGCGCAGTTTCGAGACGAGCGCGTCGTTGTCGAGCTCGCGGAGCTCTGCGGCCGGATTGGCGGTAGCCATCAGAACTGCTCCTCCCTGGTCACGATCCTGCACTTCATCGGGAGCTTGTGCATCGCGCGGCGCAGCGCCTCGCGAGCGGTCTCCTCGTTCGGGTACGACATCTCGAACATGACCCGGCCGGGCTTCACGTTCGCGACCCACCACTCCGGCGAACCCTTACCGGAACCCATGCGGGTCTCGGCGGGCTTCTTGGTCAGCGGGCGATCCGGGTAGATGTTGATCCAGATCTTGCCGCCACGCTTGATGTGGCGGGTCATCGCGATACGCGCCGACTCGATCTGCCGGTTGGTGACGTAGGCCGGCTCCAGAGCCTGGATGCCGAACTCGCCGAACGCCACCGAGGTACCGCCCTTGGCCATGCCAGAGCGCTTGGGGTGATGCTGCTTGCGGTGCTTGACCTTGCGAGGCATCAGCATGGGTCAGCCCTCCTTGGATGACGAGGCCTCTGCGGGCTCCGCCACTGCAGTAGCAGCACGCCCGGCCTCGGTGCTGGTCGCGGTGGTACCGGAAGAACCGGACCGCCGCGGACGGCTCGGCCGCTCACGACGCTCGCGACGCTCACCGGCCGGCGCGGCTGTGACCTCGCGCTTGCCGCCGACGATGTCGCCCTTGTAGATCCAGACCTTCACGCCGATGCGGCCGAAGGTGGTCTTGGCTTCGTACAGGCCGTAATCGATGTCGGCGCGCAGCGTGTGCAGCGGCACCCGACCCTCACGGTAGAACTCCGAGCGCGACATCTCGGCGCCACCGAGGCGGCCCGAGCACTGCACGCGGATGCCCTTGACGTTCGGCGAACGCATGGCCGACTGGATGGCCTTGCGCATCGCGCGACGGAACGCCACACGGTTCGACAGCTGCTCGGCCACACCCTGAGCAACCAGCTGCGCATCCGACTCGGGGTTCTTGACCTCGAGGATGTTCAGCTGCACCTGCTTCTTGGTGAGCTTCTCCAGCTCGGCGCGGATGCGGTCGGCCTCCGCACCACGACGGCCGATCACGATGCCCGGACGCGCGGTGTGGATGTCCACCCGCACGCGGTCCCGGGTGCGCTCGATCTCGACCTTCGAGATGCCGGCCCGCTCCATGCCCGTGGACAGCAGCTTGCGGATCGCGACGTCTTCCTTGACGTAGTCCTTGTACTGCTTGTCCGCGTACCAGCGGGACTTCCAGTCGGTGGTGATACCGAGGCGGAAGCCATGGGGGTTGATTTTCTGTCCCATTTACTTAGCCCCTCCCTTCCGGCGGCTGCGAGCCGGGGCGGCGCTGGCGACGCTCTCGACCTCGATAGTGATGTGGCTGGTGCGCTTGCGAATCCGGAACGCGCGGCCCTGGGCCCGCGGCTGGAAACGCTTCATGGTCGCGCCCTCGTCGACGTAGGCCGTCGAGATGACCAGGGTGTCCGGGTTCAGGCCGAGGTTGTTCTCGGCGTTCGCCGCGGCGCTGGCCACGACCTTGGCGACCGGCTCGCTCGCGGCCTGCGGCGCGAACCGCAGGATGTTCAGCGCATCCTCGACCCGCTTGCCGCGGACCAGGTCCACGACCCGGCGGGCCTTCATCGGCGTCACGCGGACGAACTTGGCGGTCGCGCGCGCGGTCGGGTTCTGAGTTTCAGTGCTCATCGCCGCTTGCTCTTCCGATCTTCCTTGACGTGGCTCTTGAAGGTCCTGGTCGGCGCGAACTCACCGAGCTTGTGCCCGACCATGTTCTCCGACACGAACACCGGCACGTGCTTGCGGCCGTCGTGCACCGCAAAGGTGTGACCGATGAAATCGGGGATGATGGTCGAACGACGCGACCAGGTCTTGATGACCTGCTTGGTGTTCTTCTCGTTCTGGACGTCCACCTTCTTGAGGAGGTGTTCGTCGACGAACGGGCCCTTCTTCAGGCTGCGTGGCATGTCTTAACCTCCTCTTTAGCGCTTCTTGCCGCGACGGCGGACGATGAGCTTGTCGCTCGGACGGTTGGGTTTACGAGTGCGGCCCTCGGGCTGACCCCACGGGCTGACCGGGTGGCGACCACCGGAGGTCTTGCCCTCACCACCACCGTGCGGGTGGTCGACGGGGTTCATCACGACACCGCGGACGGTGGGGCGACGGCCCTTCCAGCGCATGCGCCCGGCCTTGCCCCAGTTGATGTTCGACTGCTCGGCGTTACCGACCTCGCCGACGGTGGCGCGGCAGCGCACGTCGACGCGGCGGATCTCACCGGAGGGCATACGCAGGACGGCGTAGGCGCCTTCCTTACCCAGCAGCTGGATGCTCATGCCGGCGGCACGGGCCATCTTGGCGCCACCACCCGGACGCAGCTCCACCGCGTGGATGGTGGTACCGGTCGGGATCGAACGCAGCGGCAGGTTGTTGCCCGCCTTGATGTCGGCACCGGGGCCGGACTCGATCTTCGTGCCCTGGGTGACGTTCTTGGGCGCGAGGATGTAGCGCTTCTCGCCGTCCGCGTAGTGCAGCAGGGCGATGTTCGCGGTCCGGTTCGGGTCGTACTCGATGTGCGCGACCTTGGCCGGGATCCCGTCCTTGTCCAGGCGACGGAAGTCGATGATGCGGTAGGCACGCTTGTGCCCGCCGCCGCGGTGCCGGGTGGTGATCCGGCCGTGCGCGTTGCGGCCGCCGGACTTGGACAGCGGGCGCAGCAGCGACTTCTCGGGAGTCGAGCGGGTGATCTCGGCGAAGTCGGAAACCGACGACCCACGCCGTCCCGGCGTAGTCGGCTTGTACTTACGGATAGCCATGAGTTCTTCTCTGCTTTCTGGAATCCCCGCCGCTTACGCGACCGGGCCTCCGAAGATCTCGATGGGCTTGCTGTCGGCCGAGAGGGTCACGAGCGCGCGCTTGGTGCTCTTGCGCTGTCCGTAACCGGCGCGGGTCCGCTTGCGCTTGCCCTGACGGTTGGCGGTGTTGACGCTGGTCACCTTCACGCCGAAGACCTTCTGCACGGCGATCTTGATCTGCGTCTTGTTCGCGTCCGGGTGCACCAGGAAGGTGTAGGTGCCCTCCTCGATCAGCCCGTAGGACTTCTCGGAGATGACCGGCGCGAGCAGGATGTCGCGGGGATCGGCGATGGTGGTCACTTGCTGTCCTCCTGTGCAGCCTCAGCGGGCCCGTGCACGAAGGCGTTCAGGGCCTCCACGCTGAACACGATGTCGTCGCTGTTCAGCACGTCGCGGGTGTTGAGCTGGTCCGGCGCGATCGGGTGCACGTTCTGCAGGTTCGCGACGCTCTTCCACGCGGTGAGGTCCTCGCGGCCCACCACGACCAGCAGCTTCTTGCGGTCCGACAGTTCGGCCAGGAAGCTCTTGGCGCTCTTGGTCGAGGGCGTCTGTCCCGCAACCAGTTCGGTGACGACGTGGATCCGCTCGCTGCGCGCGCGGTCCGACAGGGCGCCACGCAGGGCGGCGGCCTTCATCTTCTTCGGCAGACGCTGCGAGTAGTCGCGCGGCTGCGGGCCGTGCACGGTGCCACCGCCGGCGAACTGCGGGGCGCGGGTCGAACCCTGGCGGGCGCGGCCGGTGCCCTTCTGGCGGTAGGGCTTCTTGCCACCGCCGCGGACGTCGCCGCGGGTCTTGGTGGCGTGCGTGCCCTGGCGCGCGGCGGCCTCCTGGGCCACGACGGCCTGGTGCATCAGCGCGATGTTCGCGGTCACGTCGAAGATCTCCGCGGGGAGCTCGACGGTGCCGTTGGTCTTGCCACCCGGCTCTTTGACCGGGAGCGTCAGGTTGGTCTTGGTTTCGGTGCTCATGCCCGGGCACCACCCTTCACTGCACTCTTGACGATCACGATGCCGCCCTTGCGGCCCGGGATCGCGCCCTTGATCAGCAGCAGGCCGTTCTCGGCGTCCACCTTGTGGACCGAGAGGTTCTGCGTGGTGACGCGGTCGTTGCCCATCCGGCCCGACATGCGCATGCCCTTGAACACGCGGCCGGGGGTGGCGCAACCACCGATCGAGCCCGGGCGGCGGTGCACGGCCTGCGCACCGTGCGAGGCACCCTGGCCACTGAAGCCGTGGCGCTTCATGGTGCCCGCGAAGCCCTTGCCCTTGCTGGTGCCGGTCACGTCGACGTAGGTGCCCTCTTCGAACACGTCGGCCGACAGCTCCTGGCCCACCTCGAAGGTCGAGGCGTCGGCGACGCGGATCTCGACGACGTGGCGGCGCGGGGTGACACCGGCCTTGGCGAACTGCCCGGCGACGGGCTTGATCACCTTGCGCGGGTCGATGGCGCCGAAGGCGAGCTGCACGGCGCTGTAGCCGTCACGCTCCTGGGTGCGAATCTGGGTCACGACGTTCGGCCCGGCCTTGATGACGGTCACGGGAACGACGCGGTTCTTCTCGTCGAAGACCTGGGTCATGCCGAGCTTGGTGCCCAGGATGCCGGCTGCCGGCCGGTTCTTGTTGTCAGTCAT
>NZ_BDBV01000041.1 GCF_001613165.1 Nocardia mexicana NBRC 108244 | reverse complement strand
TCTACAGTCCCCGTCACTGAATGTTGACGTCGACGCTGGCCGGCAGATCGATGCGCATGAGCGCGTCGACCGTCTTCGGCGTCGGGTCGAGGATGTCGATCAGCCGCTTGTGCGTGCGCATCTCGAAGTGTTCGCGCGAGTCCTTGTACTTGTGCGGCGAACGGATGACGCAGTACACGTTCTTCTCGGTCGGCAACGGCACCGGCCCGACGACACGGGCACCGGTGCGGGTCACCGTCTCGACGATCTTGCGCGCAGACGCATCGATCGCCTCATGGTCGTAGGCCTTGAGCCTGATGCGGATCTTTTGTCCCGCCACGCTGAGTGTCCTTTTCTCCGCTTGCGTTGTGTTCCGGAAGTCGCCTCCCGAAGCACCCTCATTTGCATGCCCGAACCTGAGAAGTCACAGCTGACGCATCCGTCTAGACCACGACCGGGGGTGACCCGATCCCTCGCCGCTGTTCATCTGTCATGGTTCTTCCGGTCCACGCGGTCGGGCGTGTCGCACGTCCGCTCATTCGTCGGCCCGGGAAATATCTTCCTTATGAGCCTCGGAACGTTCGTCCCGGACGTATCCACGCCGGACTCGACGGGATACTTGGTGGGTACTGCTCGCCCGACACCTTCGAGCCGCATATCCACAGGACATACGCCACCCGGAGCAGGCAACCCGAACAGTATGCATGAGCCGCCGACGCGACTTCAAATCGGGGTCCCTGTGATCCTCCCGACCCCGGGTGCGGGAAACGGGGACGGGCACTGGCGCCGAACTTACTCCACAGTAAGATACAGGCATGACGAACGAGACCGCTACCTATCGCGGCTGGAAGAAGCTGCCCGACAATCGGCTCGGGCATGCGCTGTTCTCCCTGGGCATGGTGGCCCGGGTGCCGTACTTCGGGACCGTGGTGCCGAGCGTGGTGCGGCTGGAGCCGGGGCTGTGCGAGGTGACGGCGCCGAAGTGGTTCGGCATCCACAACCACCTCGGGACCTTCCACGCCATCGCCGCCTGCAACCTGGCCGAGGTGGCGATGGGCATGCTCAGCGAGGCCACCGTGCCGACCACGCACCGCTGGATCCCCAAGGCCATGAACGTCCAGTACTTGGCGAAGGCGGGGTCGGGGCTGCGAGCGGTGGCCCAGCTTCCGGAGGTCCCCGACTTCTCCGCGATCACCGAGGGACAGGACCTCGTCGTCCCCGTCTCGATCTACGACAAGTCCGGGGTCGAGGTGGTGCACGCCGACATCACCACCTGGGTGACTCCGAAGTAGGCCCGATGCCGGTTCCGGCCTGAGCGGTCACTATCCGGCCGCAGAAGGCAATATCTGCCGTTTCGATTCGGATTGTGGCCGCGCAGGCCGGAACCGATAGCGGCGCGCCCCGAACACCCCTGATTGAATGAGAAGTATGAGCGCTCAGCCTGTCCGGGATGCCGATCTGTGTGTTGTCGGGCTGGGGCCGACGGGGCGGGCGCTGGCGCATCGGGCGATGCTGGCCGGGATGGATGTGGTCGCGGTGGATCCGCGGCCGGAACGGCTGTGGCCGCCGACGTTTTCGTGCTGGATCGATGAGCTGCCCGGGTGGCTGCCTTCGAGTGCGATCGCGCAGCGGATCGAGGCGCCGGTGGTGTGGACGAAATCCGCGCACCGCATCGAGCGGCCGTACTGCGTGCTCTCGAAACAGGGGCTGCGCGATGCGCTTCCGCTCGATGATGCGACGGTGCTGGCGGGGCGGGCCGCCAGCGTGGGGGCGCATCGGGTCGAGTTGAAGGACGGCAGCGTGATCACCGCATCGGCCGTGGTCGATACTCGCGGCCTGCCCTCCCCCGGCTCGCGGCGCACCGCCAGCGCGCACGGCATCTTCGTCGATGCCGAGCGGGCGGCGCCGATGGTCGGCGATGGCGAAGGGCTGCTGCTGGATTGGCGCGACGAGAACGGCGCGGGGCCCGGCGAGCCGCCGTCGTTCCTGTACTCGGTGCCGCTCGGCGACGGCACGGTGATCTTCGAGGAGACCAGCCTGGGGCTGCGCGGCGGGATGCCGCAGCACGAGTTACGCCGCCGGACGCTGAATCGGCTTGCCGCCCACGGCATCCGGCTGCGCGGCGACGAACCGACCGAGGCAGCCCACTACCCGCTGGACCAGCCGCCGCCGAAACGCGGTGCGACCGGGCCGGTTCCGTTCGGTTCCCGCGGCGGCATGATGCATCCGTGCACCGGCTACAGCGTGGCCGACTCGCTGGCACTGGTGGACACCGCCGTCGACGCGCTGCGCGGCGGTGCGGATCCGGTTGCGGCGCTGTGGCCTTGGCGGGCGCGGCTGGTGTACTGGATGCGGATGCGCGGGGTGTACGGCCTGGGCAGACTCACCACCGCCCAGGCGACCTCGATGTTCGAGGCGTTCTTCACCGCCTCGCCGCGCCAGCAGCGGGCGCTGCTGTCGGCCCACGCCGACTACGCGCCCCTGGGCGCGGTGCTGTTCATGACGGTGGCGCGCACCTGGCCGTTCCGCTGGCGCTACGACCTCGTCGGCTGGACCAACCGAAACCGTTGGGTGGGTTACGAATACGCCCCGCCGGGCGCAGACCCGAGTGACGGCTCGCAGGAAGCCGGGGAAGCGTCTCCGCGCCGGATCACTCCCGGGGCGTAGACCCCGTTTCCAGTCTTCGGCGCGTCTTCCGGATACGGGTCGACATTCGCACGCGCCCGCTGGAGCCCCCGATCACACCCAGTTCTCGGCCCAGTATTTCCAGATGACCGGGGCGTAGGCGGCCAGCGGCGGCACCCGGATGTCCGTGCCCGCCAGTGCCGCATCGGTGTTGCGGGAGTCGAACCAGCAGCCGAATTCGCTGTGCTCGAGTACGTCTCGCGGTACGCCCACCCGGGGTAGGACCCAGCCGATGCCGGGCAGGCGCATCATCATGTCGAGGGTCGGCTTCGGCATCACCTCGACCAGGTGCGGGGCCCCGGCCTCGTCGGCGAACAGGTTGAGCACCTCGGCGGCGCTCTGCCTGCGCGGGTCGACCAGGTGGAAGGTGGTGCCCGGTTCGGCCGGGCCGTGCGCGATGTGGTCCAGCGCCCGGGTCACGAAATCCACCGGCACCATATTGGTTTCGCCGAGCTTCGGCACCAGCAGCGGCAGGATCCGGGGCAGCTGGGCGGCCATCCGCAGCAATCGGAAGAAGTAGTACGGTCCCGCGATCCGGTCGATCTCGCCGGTGCGGGAGTGGCCGATCACGATCGACGGCCGGTAGACGCGCCAGGGCACCCGTGCCTGTTCCCGCACCACTCGCTCGGAGTCGAATGCGGCGCGCTGGTACGGCGTGGCCCGGACCTGTCCCACATCGAACATGTCCTCGGTGAACAGGCCGGTAGCCGCTCCCGCCACCTCGACGGTCGAAACATGGTGCAGTGCACCGGCTTCCAGCCGTCCGGCCACGTCGACCAGGTGCCGGGTGCCGCCCGGCAGCGCGGTATCGAGCCCGGCGGCCAGATGAAATACGTGGTCGATCGAACCACGGTGCGCCGCAATCCAATCCGGGTCGATATCGAGGCCGGGGGCGGCCAGGTCGCCCCGCACCGGCCGCACCCGGTCGCCACCGCCCCACTCCCGCGCGCAGCGGTCGAAGCGATACGCCGAGTCGGCACCGGGCCGCACCAGCACGAATATCTCACCGTTACGTTTCAGCAACTCCGGAACGAGATATCGACCGATGCACCCGGTCGCCCCGGTAACCAGGTAAGCCATAACGCCAGACTAGCGCGCAGCACCGAGCAAGATCGGTAAGCAAGTTGCGTGCCATTCGCCAACTGGCCCCGCACCTCCCAGCGCGTCCCCCCATTCGCGGCGCGCGTCCCCCTCATTCCCGGCGTGCGTCCGCCCTCATTCCCGGCGTGCGTCCGCCCTCATTCCCGGCGTGCTTTTGGCCGGGATCCACCTCGCCACAGGTGGATTCCGGCCAAGGGCGTGCCGGAAATGCAGGAGGTCAGCGGGCCGGGTAGTGCCGGTCCAGCCACTCGTCGAAGGTCGGGCCCGCGATGATCGCGCCGGGGCCGGGCAGCAGGGCGCCGGTGGCCTGCAGTTCGCGGTTCGGGTCCTCCTCGACCACGACCTCCCGGACCTGGGCCGGGGCGCCGCGTCGTTCGGCGAGCCGGGCCGTGGCGGCGGCGAGGTTCAACTCCTGCGGACCGGCGATCTCCACCTGGTCCGCGCCGCCCTGCTCGACCACCATGTCGCCCAGCTTCTCGGCGACGGTGCGGGCGGCGACCAACTGGGTCTGCATCTTCGGCACGTAGGCCGTATCGCCCTGGGTGGTCCAGTCGAGCATCATCTCGGTGAACTCGTGGAACTGCGCGGCGCGCAACACCCGGACCGGAACCGGCCCCTCCTGGTAGGCGCGTTCGTGCGCCAGTTTGCCCGCGAAGTGGCCCGCGGTGAAGTTGTCGATGCCGATGATCGAGACCGCCACGATCCGCTGCACCCCCGCCGCGGCGGCCTCCCGCTGCACGTTGTGCCCGATGGTGCGGAAGTAGTCGGTGACCGCCTCGGTCTCGGTCGTCGACGCGTTGATCGCATCCACCACCACCTGCGCCCCGGCCAACGCCTCCGCCAGCCCGGTCCCCGCGTACGCGTCGACCCCCGCGGCCCGAGTCGCCTCGACAACCTCGTGGCCCTGATTCTTCAGCACATCGACAACCTCGCGGCCGATCCGCCCGCTGGCACCCAGTACTGCAATACGCATCTCACGCTCCCTTGTCTCGGTGTGTCACGAGGTCGACGCCGCAGCGCAGCGGAGTGTGACATCCGCGTGGACTCCGGCCGAAAAACATGCCGGAAATGACGGGACAGCAGGTCGGAGATGACGGGACAGCACGCCGAAAATGACTAGCTGAACACGGCCTTGCGCTTCTGCAGCATTGCCGTGGCGCCCTCCATGAAGTCCGCCGATTGCAGCAGTTCGATCTGTCCCGACTTCTCCGCGGCGAGGGCGGTGTCGAGCGAGGCCAGGGCCGCCTGATTGAGCGCGCGTTTGGTGAGTTCGAGGGCGCGGCGCGGGCCGGAGGCGAGCTTCGCGGCGACCGCCTCGACCTTGACGTCGAGTTCGTCGGCGGGCAGCGCCCGGGTGAGCAGGCCGTGCCCGGCGGCCTCGGTCGCGGGCAGTCGCTCGCCGAGCAGCGCCATCTCGGCGGCCAGCGGGCGCCCGGCGGCCGCGGCGACCATGGCGGCGGCCCCGCCGTCGGGCATCAGGCCGATATTGACGAAGGCGAGCAGCAGGTAGGAGTCGTCGGCGGCGTAGGTGAGGTCGGCGGCCAGGGCCAGGGCCACGCCGATTCCGGCGGCGGCGCCCCGGACCCGCGCGACCACGGGGACCGGCGAGTCGACGATGGCCCGCACCAGCCGGCTGGCCGAATCCATGGTCATGGCGGGGGTGATTCCGCGCTGTGCCTCGGCGGCCGTGGCCGACAGGTCGGCGCCGGTGCAGAAGTCGCCGCCCTCGCCGGTGAGCACGATCGCGCGCACGGACGAATCCGCGGCGGCGGCGAGGAAGGTGTCGCCGAGGCCCACCATCGTGTCGTAGTCGATGGCGTTCTTGCGCTTGGGGTTGGTGATCGTGACGCGCAGCACGGGCCCGTCGTGGACGGCGCTGAAACCGGTCGGGGCGGTCGTGTGGTCGGTGGTACTCATGGTTACTCCCCAGGAAGGCTGTCAGCGCTGGCGGCGTCGCGAGAATGATGGTTAACTTTGCGAATTGTGGTTAACTTATGTTGACTTGTCCGGCGCTGTCAACAACGACGGCACGGCAGAAGGAGAGGTGTATGGTCGCGGATCGCAGCGAGGCCGGGCTCGCTTCCGCGCGACCGGACAGCCCCGCGGCCGGGCGCCGCCCGATCCAGCGGCGGCCCAAGAACCGCAAGGCCCAGATCGTGCGGGTCGCGGCCAGAGCCTTCAGCGAGCGCGGCTACCACCCCGTCGGCGTCGACGAGATCGCGGCCGAGGTGGGCATCTCCGGACCGGCCCTGTACCGCCACTTCACCAACAAGTACGCGCTGCTGGTGGCGGCCGCCGAGGCCGGGGCGCAGCAGCTGCTCGACACCGCGCAGGCCGCCGACGACCCGCGACTCGATCCGGAATCGCGACTCACCACGCTGATCCGCGCCCTGACCGAGCACACCATCGAGGTGCGCCGCGAGGGCGGCCTGTACCGGTGGGAGCGCCGCTATCTGGAGCGCGAGGACCGCGCCCGAATCCGCGTGATCTACGCCGGACTGCACGAGACCGTGGAGAACGCGATCGCGCCCCTGCGCCCGGACGCCTCCGCCGCCGACATCCAGATTCTCGCGACCGGAATGCTCGGCGCGATCGGCAGCATCACCGCACACCGCACCGCGCTGTCGACGGCCCGGCTCACCGAGTTGCTGCAGGACATCTGCCGGGCGATCCTGCACACCGAGCTGCCCCCGCCGCCCGCGCAGGAGGCGGCCGAATCGGCGGTCCGCGGGCTGCCACTGAGCAGCAAACGCGAACAGCTGCTCACCGAGGCGATCCGGATCTTCGGCCGGCAGGGCTACCACGAGGCCAGCATCGAGGAGATCGGCGCGGCCGTCGGCATCAACGCCTCCAGCGTCTACCGCTACTTCACCAGCAAATCGGACCTGCTGGCCGCGGCCTTCCACCGCACCGGCGAGCGGGTCGCGATCGCCAATTCCGAGGCGCTGGCCGATGCGACCAGCCGCTCGGACGCCGCGCTGCGCATCGCCGCCCGCTTCGCGCGGCTCACCTTCGCGATGCCGGAGATCCTGCCCGTCTACTTCGCCGAGTTCTCGAATCTGCCTCCCGCCGAACAGCAGAAGCTGCGTTCCATCCAGCGGCAGAACGTGCTGGAGTGGGCGCATCTACTCGAGGGCGACCCGGCCGAGGCGCGCTTCCGGGTGCACGCCGCGATAGCCCAGGTCGTGGACGTCGGACGCCGCATGCGTTTCGACAGCCGCCCGGAGACCCTGGCCCGCATGCAGGCAATGATGAAAGCCGCCCTGCTGGGCGAGGATTCGCCGGAGTAGCCGAGTCAGGCCGTCTCGGCGGCCCGGCGGTAGCCGCGCACGGCCGGGTAGGCGAAGATCACGATCGCTCCGAGCGTCCAGGCCAGGGTCTTCAGCAGTGGCTCGGCGACCGGACCGTCGAAGGCGAGGCCCTTCATCGTGTCGATGGCCGTACTCATCGGCTGATTCTCCACGGTGTTCTGCAACCACATCGGGTAGGCGAACACCGGCACGAATCCGGAATTGAAGAACATCAGCAGCGTGGTCACGATACTGATGGTGGTCACCAGCACGACGCCTTCCGACACCGTCGCGAGCGCCGTCACCATGACCGCGAATGCCAGCCCGAACAGGACCGGAATGGCGAACAATGCCACGGAGGCCAGCGGGCCGTTCCAGAAGCGGAAGCCGATGCACGCGCCGACCACGACGACGCCGACCGTGGTGATGAATACCCGGATGACCTCGGCCAGCAATCGTCCGGTGAGCCCCGAGGCACGATGGGTCGGCATCGTCCAGAATCGGCTCAGCAGTCCCGACCGCTTTTCGTTCTGGAAACCGAGGGCGCTCACGATTCCCCCCGACATCGCCGCCACCAGCGTGACCAGCGCCACGAAACCGTAGACGCTGCGCGTTCCGGTCGCCCTATCGATCGAATCACCCAGCACCACGCGGAACATCAGCAGCATCAACACCGGGTAGATCATCGACTGGATGGTGGTCGCGGGATCTCGCATCCACACGGTCAGCAAACGCCTGCATTGAATCAGGCTGTGCCGTGCCCATATCGCCACCGACCGCTCGGACTGCGCGGACACCACCGGCAGCGGCGCGTTCCATTCCGTCGAATCTCTGTTCGCGGCAACCGAATCCGTGCTCGCCTCGACCACGCTCACGACCGCCTCACACTCGCCCAGACAGCCAGCGGCACGAAGACGACCGCCATCGCACCCAGCCACACCAACGGAACCCACAGCACTTGCCAACTCACCCCGTCCTGCGCCATATCTCGCATGGCGTAGGAGAACTGCGTGATCGGTTGATTACGCACGAACGGCCGGATCCATACCGGGAAGCCGCTTTCCGGCACGAATCCGCACGACAGCATGCCGAAGATCAGCGTCGGAAGCGTCAACGCCTGGCTCAGCGATTCCGGGCTCTTGGTCAGACTGCCGAGCGCGTCGGCACCGATCGCCAGCACCGTGCCGACCGCCAGTGAGAATACGCAGAACAGCACCGCCTGCCCGATTCCGGCAATGAATCGGAAACCGATGATGTAGCCGAAGCACAGCGCCGCAACGAGTGAAATCCCCGAGCGCACCAGACCGGCCGATATCCGTGAACTCAGCGGCACCAGCGATCCGATCGGCATGGTCCGCAGCCGATCGCTCAGTCCGGTCATCGACTCGGTGGCCGCCAGTTGCGCATTCGACATCATGGTGAACGCCATGGTCTGCAGGACGATGATCGGCATGACGAACTGGGCGTAATCGATGCCGTTGCTCTTCATCACGAATCGCAGCGGTAGATAGAAGCCGACGGTGAACACCAGGGGCGCGATAATCGCGACGACCAGTTCGCCCCGCGTCACCATCGTCCGCACGATGCGGCCGCTCAGCGCCCGCCACTGCGCGAAGCCGGATGGCCGGGCCGGTGGCGTATCGGAGGACAGCAGGGTCTCGACAATTGCGGTGGGAGCACTCACTGATGCCCGCCCGAATGGCCGGTGATGGATAGGAATACGTCGTCCAGGGACGGCCGCCGCAACGCGATATCGGCCAGTTCCACGCCCGCGCCGTCGAGGCGGCGCAGGGCCTCCGCGAGCGTCGCGGCGCCGTCGGGTGCCGGGATGGAGGCGCGATCGGCGCCGTCGACCAGCAGATCCTTGCGCACGGCCGCGGGAACCAGATCGCCGAGCGCATCGATGGCCCGCACCAGGTGGGTCGGATCCAGCGGCACCACCTCGCAGTAGTTGCCGCCGGTCTTGGACTTCAGCTCGTCGGCCGTGCCCTCCGCGATGACCGTGCCCTTGTCGATGACGATGATGTTGTCGCTGAGGACGTCGGCCTCCTCCAGGTACTGCGTGGTCAGCAGCACCGTGATGCCCTGCTCCTTCAGCGCCCGCACGAGATCCCAGACGCCCTGGCGGCTGCGCGGGTCCAGGCCGGTCGTCGGTTCGTCGAGGAACACCACCTCCGGACGCACCACCAGCCCGCACGCGATATCGACGCGCCGCCGCATGCCGCCGGAATAGTTCTTCACCGCGCGCCGACCCGCGCCGACCAGGTCGAACTCCTCGAGCAGGGTGTCGGCGCGCCGCCGGGCGGCCTTCTTGGTCAGGCCCATCAACCGGCCGAACAGCTCCAGGTTCTCCCGGCCGGACAGGTTCTCGTCCAGGGCCGCGTACTGGCCGGTCATCATGATCGAGCGGCGGACACCGGCCGGGTCCTTCTGCACGTCGTGCCCGGCGACCTCGGCGGTTCCCGAATCGGGACGCAGCAGCGTGGACAGGATCTTCACCGCGGTGGTCTTACCGGCGCCGTTCGGGCCGAGAATGCCCAGCACGCTGGCGCGTTCGGCGGTGAAGCTGACGCCCCGCAGGGCATGGACGTCGCCGAAGGACTTGTGCACATTCGTCACCACGACCGCGGCGCCGGTGGTGCTGGGCGGGGCAACGTCGGCGGCGGACGCGGCCACGTCTACGGACGTCTCCGACCCCGCTTTCTCCCCGGGGTCCGACTCCGCGTTGTCCAAGCTCGGCATCAACTCTCCACTATCGACCGGGGTAGTGACCGGTTTGTCGGGAACGCCGTGTGTACGCCCCGCTTGGTGATCCCATCCACCAGCCGCGATGTTACTGGGTTGTCGGGGGCGGCTTCCGACTCGCGGGACGAGGGGCCGGGCGGGGTTTCGAAGGCGCAGGTTCGGTGGCCGAGTTCCAGGCCGCGGTTCGGACCCTGCCTGATGTGTCGCCTATGTGCCGAGTGTCGGGCGGGTGGTACCCACGGCGGTTGACGAATAGTTGTGTCGTTACTCACATTTCGGGGTTGCGGGTGCGCTGCGGCGGGATCGGCGCTGGTCCTGCACACCGACCGAGTGGTCTGCCCGCCGTGACCGTTTCTTGTCCGCCGACCGGGGCGCCCATAGTCTGACGGGCAGGGGAACAGACATGCACTCACCTGTCTGCGGCAATCGCGATCCGGTCGGGGAGGACCGGTTGCCGGGGCATTCGCCAGCGAGAGGGTGACCAATGGCCGAGTCCGCCCGCAGCACCAGCGACGGGCCCGACGAGCGCCGCCGGTCGGCGCAGCCGCGCCCGGCCACGCAACGCGGCCGCCCGAAGGTGCTGACGTCGTTCGATCCGCGCACCGGCGAGGCCGTCGGCGACTACGCGATGATGGGCACCGGCGAGCTGACCCGCACGGTTCGCGCCGCACGGTCCGCCGAGAAATGGTGGGCCACACTCGGATTCGCCGGACGCAAGCGGTGGCTGCTGGACTGGAAGCGCACCATCTCGCGCAATGCCGGAGAACTGGTCGAGATCGTCTGCGCCGAGACCGGAAAGCCGGAGGTCGACGCCGCGATCGAGGTGATGCTGGCGGTCGAGAATCTGGACTGGGCCGCGCGCAACGCCGAGCAGGCGCTGGGTCGGCGGCGACTGGGTTCCACCTGGCTCACGCGCAATCAGCGCGCCTCGGTCGGCTACCTGCCGCTGGGCGTGGTGGGCGTGCTGGGCTCCTGGAACAATCCGGTCTTCACGCCGATGGGATCGATCGCCTACGCCATGGCGGCCGGAAATGCCGTGGTGTTCAAGCCCAGCGAGCTCACGCCCGGCGTCGGTGTCTGGCTGGCCGAGAGCTGGAGCCGGCTGGCGCCGAATCAGCCGGTGCTGCAGGTGGTCACCGGCGACAGTTCCACCGGCGCCGCGCTGTGCCGCACCCGGGTCGACAAGATCGCCTACGCGGGCTCGGAGACCGGTGCGCGCGAAGTGATCTCGCAGTGCGCACAGTCCATGACGCCGGTCGTCGTCGAGCGGGGCGGCAAGGGCGCGATGGTGGTGCAGGTCGACGCCAAGCTGGACGACGCCGCCGAGGCCGCGGTCTTCGGGGCCATGTCGAACGCGGGGCAGAGCGCCGCGGGCATTCAGCGGGCCTACGTCGCCGAATCGGTGTACGAGCCGTTCCTGGAGAAGGTCGCCGCGCAGGCGCGCAAGCTGCGGCCGGGCGCCGATCGCCGCGCCTCCTACGGCCCGATGATCCTGGAATCACAGGTCGACATCGTGCGCCGCCAGGTCAAGGACGCGATAGCGCGCGGCGGGCGCGCCGTGGTCGGCGGGCTGGACTCGATCCGGGAGCCCTATATCGAGCCGATCGTGCTGGCCGAGGTACCGGAGGACAGCTCGGCGATCACCGGCGAGGCGGTCGGCCCGGTGCTGATCGTGAACCGGGTGGCCACCATGGACGAGGCGGTGGAGCGCATCAACGCGGCCGACCACGGCCTGGCCGTCGCGGTCTTCACCCGCGACGTCCGCGCGGTCCCGGAACTGGCCGACCGCATCAGAACCGGTGTGGTGACGATCAATTCGTCGATGGCGCACGCGGGCATCCCGTCCATGCCGTTCGGCGGGGTCGGCGAGTACGGACAGGGCCACACGCACGGCGAGGCCGGCCTTCGCGAGTTCAGCCGCACCCTCGCCATCGCGCAGAAGCGCTACAGCGCCCCCGTCAACCTCTCCACCTTCGACCGCCACCCGCGCCACCTACGCCTGGCCAAGGCCATCTTCCGCCTACGCCACGGGCGGGTGTAGCTACACAGAGATAGCCGTACGGGCGCAGCTGCGCAGGGAATCTATGTAGTCGGTCATGGCGTCGCGGTTGCGGGTGAGCAGGTCGATTCGGTGGGTCAGCCGGTCGCGCTGCTGCTCCAGGGTCTCCAGGATCGCGGGGTCGGCGTCGGCGAAGTGGATGTCGCGCGGATCGTCCAGGCAGGGCAGGACCTGCTTGATGAGGCGGGTCGACAAACCCGCCTCCAGCAGGCCGCGGATGTGGACGACCTGCTCGACCAGGCGGTCGTCGTAATCGCGGTAGCCGTTGGCCGCGCGGCCCACCGTGATCAGGCCCTGCTCCTCGTAATAGCGCAGCAGGCGCGGAGAGGTCTCGGTGCGCTTCGCCAGCTCCCCGATTCGCATATGTCCCACCTCACAACGGGTCTCGTTTGACCCTCACATCTATGTCAAGGTTCGAGGATAGCGGCATGAGCAAGGACATCACGCTTTTCGACTACAGCCCCATCACCGAGCGCGCGCCGATCCACTGGCCGGACGGCAAGCGGGTCGCGTTCTACGTCGGGCTCAATATCGAGCACTTCTACGTCGACCTGCCCGGCACGGCGACCTACGAGGGCACCACCTCGCTGACGCCCGACTCGCTCAACTACGGCTGGCGCGACTACGGCCCGCGCGTGGGCATCTGGCGGCAGATCGAGCTGCTCGACAAGCACGGCATCCGCGCCAGCGCCCTGCTGAATTCCGATGTGGGCGAGCGCTATCCGCAGATCATCGAGGCCGGGAAGGCTCGCGACTGGGTGTGGCTGGCGCACGGCAGCAGCAACAGCCACCTGCACACCGGGCTGTCGCTGGAGGACGAGCGGGTGGCGCTGGGCGAGATCGTCGCGAACATCGAGAAGGCCACCGGGTACCGGCCGCGCGGCTGGATGGGGCCGGGCCTCACCGAAACCTTCAACACCCCTGAGCTTTTGGCGGAGCTCGGTCTGCAGTACGTCCTCGACTGGACCAACGACGACCAGCCCTACCGGCTGAATGTGCCCGGGATGCTGAGTGTTCCGTACTCGGTGGAGCTCAACGACATCGGCATCTTCGTCTCCAAGGGCCTCACCGGACCGGACTTCGTGCAGATGGTCAAGGACCAGGTGGACCAGCTGTATGCCGAATCCGCCGACAGTGGACGGGCTTTCGGCCTCGCCCTGCACCCGTTCGTCACCGGCCAGGCCTTCCGCCGCCGCTACCTCGACGAGGCCCTCGACTACGTGGTCAATCACCCGGGCGTGTGGGTGACCACCAGCGACGAGATCGCCGAGCACTTCGCGACAAACCATTAGCCGTCATCTCGGCGTGCTCTTTGCCGGGAACCGAGGCGGTGGGTCCGACGGCCCGTGCGGACCCACCCGCCCCGGCGACCGGCAGCGGCGCGGCTCAGGAGCCGCTGCCGGTGACTGTGAGGTAGATCAGGAGCAGGTTCAGCGCCGAGATGACCGCGGCGATCAGCCAGGCCGCGGCGGTGGTCCAGCGATGGTTGACGTCGGCGCCCATCAGCGTGCGGTCGCTGGTGAAGCGCACCAGGGGAATCAGGGCCAACGGGATGCCGAACGACAGCACCACCTGCGAAATCACCAGTGCGCGCGTCGGATCGATGCCCGCGGCGAGGATGACCAGCGCCGGGATCAGCGTCACCAGGCGGCGCAGCAGCAGCGGAATATGCCTGCGCAGCAAGCCTTCCATGATCATGGCTCCGGCGTAGGCGCCGACCGACGTGGACGCCAGGCCGGAGGCGAGCAGGCCGACCGCCAGCAGCAGCGCCGCCCACGGGCCCAGGGCGTCGCCCACCGCGGCGTGCGCGGATTCCAGGGAGTCGATGTCGTCGCGGCCGTTGAGGGTGTTCGCGGCCATCAGCAGCATCGACAGATTCACCGCTCCGGCGATCACCATCGCGAGTCCGACATCGACCCGGGTGATCCGCAGCATCCGGGTGCGCGCGGGCCCGGCCTCCGGCTGCCCGTGCCGGTCCCGGGACAGCCCGGAGTGCAGGTAGATCGCGTGCGGCATCACCGTCGCGCCGATCATCGCCGCGGCGAGCAGCACGCTCTCGGTGCCGTCGAAGCGCGGCGTCAGCCCGCCGAGGGTGCCAGACGCCGAGGGCGGCGAGATCACCACGCTGGCCATGAATCCGATCGCGATGATCGCCAGCAGGCCGATGATGACCCGCTCGAACGGCTGCTGCCCGCGCTTGTTCTGCACCATCAGCAACGCCATCGAGACCACACCGGTGATCACGCCGCCGACCAGCAGCGGCAGGTCGAACAGCAGATTCAGCGCGATCGCGCCGCCGACCACCTCGGCCAGATCGGTCGCCATCGCGACCAGTTCGGCCTGCCCCCAGTACGCCAGCCGCAGCGGACGGCTCGACCGATCGCGCACCACCTGCGGCAGGGTGCGGCCCGTGACCAGCCCCAGCTTCGCGGACAGGAACTGCACCAGCGCGGCCATCACATTGGCCATCACGATCACCCACACCAGCAGGTAGCCGAACTGCGCGCCGGCGCTGATATTGGAGGCGACATTGCCGGGGTCGACATACGCGATGGCCGCCACGAAAGCGGGCCCGAGCAGCATGGTCGCCGATCTCGCCCGGTTCAGCGGCTTGCGAGGGGCAGCGACGGTGGTGCTCATGGATGCATTTTACGGGTACCCGAACTTTTTGTTGAGCCTAGCCGGGGAAGTGTGATCTCCCTGACCCCGATCGCCTAGGGGCGATCGGGGTCAGGGAATAAGGGGGCCCGCAGCGCCTACAGCAAAGCCGTCACGCTGTCCTTTATTGCCCTGCCGCGCTGCCCTCCCATTCCTGTGC
>NZ_BDBV01000040.1 GCF_001613165.1 Nocardia mexicana NBRC 108244 | reverse complement strand
CGATCGCCCCTAGGCGATCGGGCGCAGGGTCAGGAAGTCGCGGCGACAGGTGATGGCGGGGAACGACGAAGGCCGCAGCCCGGAGGCTGCGGCCTTGTCTCGAGGCTCGGGCGGGATTACACGCCCAGGCCGCGGGCGAGGACCGGCCACGAGTCGATGAAGTCGTCGTGCCAGTAGCCCCAGGAGTGGGTGCCCGAGTTGCGGAAGTTGTAGGTCGCGGGGATGCCGAGGCCGTCCAGCTTCGTCTTCAGCTGCTGGGTGCAGTAGTTGGTGCCGGCCTCGATGACGCCGCCGATCAGGATCTGGTTGCCCAGGCCGTAGGCGCCGGGCAGCGCGTAGGGGCCGTTCATGGTGTCGTGCATGCCGGGCAGGCCGTTGCCGGTGGAGACGTACATGTCCAGGCCGCGCAGCTGGTCCGCGTGCACGTACGGGTCGTTCTCGACCCAGGCCGGGCCGTTGTCCGGGCCGTACATGTTCTCGACGTCGCCGCCGCCCCACGTGTTGACCGTGAGCTTCACGAATTCACGGCCGGTCGGGTCGCTGGTCATCGCGCAGCCGGAGTAGGCGGCGACGGCCTTGTACAGGCCCGGCTTGTGAATCGGCAGGTTCAGCACGGTGGTGCCCGAGGTGGACAGGCCCGCAACGGCATTCACGCCGTTGGTGCCCAGCGCGCCGTCGATCAGCGGGGGCAGTTCCTCGGTGAAGAACGTCGTCCACTTGTTGCGGCCCAGCGTCGGGTCGTCCTTGATCCAGTCGGTGTAGTAGCTCCACTTGCCACCGATCGGCTGCACCACGTTGACGTTCTTGTCGCCGAGGAAGCCGTTGACGATATCGGTCTTGCGCTGCCACGAGGCATCGTCCTGGCCGCCGCCCGCGCCGTTGAGCAGGTAGAGCGTCGGCCGCGGCTCCGAGGTGTCGGCCGGGCGCTGCACATCGACCGGGAAGGTCTGGTCCATCGCGGCCGAGTACACGTACAGCCGGATGCTGCGGTCGTCCTTGTAGGTCGCCTTGGAGATATAGGACCCGTCGGGCGCCTTCGGATCGCCCAGCAGGGTCTTCGAGGCGATGATCGGGTCTTCCGCCGAGGCGGTGGGTGCGCCGACTCCGGCAACAACGCCAGCGAGAACTCCGGTGGCCGCAATTGCGGCGGCGGCACGCAGACCGCTACGCCGGAAGTGTCGACGAATCAATGTTTACACCTTCGCTATCTGATCGATTTTCGGTCCAGCGATTCCCGTCGGCGCCCCGTGCCGACACCCGTGGGCCGGTCGGCGCCGCGCCCGACCCTACGGCCTTTCTAGTCGTCCGACCAGAGGACATCGTTACGTCACGACCGCCTCATCATGCCCGATCCGTGTCCGCCGCAGCGTCATCGGCCCCGGTCGAGAGCAGAATTCTCAGTCGCGGGCCGATTTGTGCCAGGGCCTGCGGGGTGGTCATCTCCTCGTGCACGGCGTTCACCGGGTAGTCGGCGATCTCACCGTCGACGTAGGGGTACCAGTTCTCGGCGCCGGACGGGCGGCCCTGCGCCGAGAAGTAGTCGACCCGGCCGCGGAACACCGCCGGGCGATGCTCGACGATCAGCTCGGCCGAGCGGACGGCGCCGCGATAGATGCGGCGCAGCCGTTCCGGGGTGAGCGCGGCCAGCTCCGGCGGGATGGCGGCGTGCAGGGTGGCCAGCGCCTCGTCGTCGAGGTCGTAGACGTCGCGGTGGGTTTCCGCGGAGCCGTCGCCGATCAGCGCCTCGGCGCCGATCCCGATCTCGGCCAGGACCTCGCGGATCGCGGCGCCGAAATCGGTCAGGTCGATGTCGAGGCGGCTGTCGAGCATGGCCAGGAGTTCCACCCGCTCGCCGTCGGCCTGCAGCACGGCGGCGATCTCGTGCGCCAGCACGCCGCCGAGCGACCAGCCCAGCAGGTGGTACGGGCCGTGCGGCCGGACCCGCCGTATTTCGTCGACATAGCGAGCGGCCATGTCCCGCACGGACTCCGGCAGGGCACCGTCCTCCGTCAGCACGGGCGACTGCAGGCCGAGGATCGGCCGGTCGCCGGCGAAACGCACCAATCCGGCGTAGCACCAGGCCAATCCGTACATCGGATGGATACAGAACAGCGGGGCGCCCGCGCCGTCGGCGCGGATCGGCAGCAGTACCTCGAGGGCGGCGTCGGCGGCCGGGGCGGCGTCCTGCGCAGCCAGGATGCGCTGTGCCAGTCCCGCGACGGTGGATCCGGTGAAGAACCACTGCACCCGCACCTCGGCGCCGGTGGCCGCGCGCAGGCGGCCGACGGCACGGGTGGCGCTGAGCGAATTGCCGCCCAGCTCGAAGAAGTCGTCGTCCAGGCCGACCTGCGCAATCCCCAGGACCTCGCCGAATACGTCGGCGACGGCCTGTTGCAGCGGCGTCGACGGGGCTCGGTACGGGCGGGCGGCGAGCCGCGGCATCGGCAGCGCCGCGCGGTCCAGCTTGCCGCTGGCGTTGAGCGGCAGCTCGTCGAGCACCACCAGCGCGGCCGGAATCATGTAGCCGGGCAGCGACTCCCGCGCATGCTCGAACAGCGCGGCCTCATCGATACTCTCGGCAGCGGGTACGACGTGCGCGACGAGGCGGTCGCCGGAACCACCGCGCACCAGCGAGACCACCGCATGCCGCACACTCGCGTGCCCCGCGAGCACAGCCTCGATCTCACCCAGCTCGATGCGCTGGCCGCGCAGCTTGATCTGGAAGTCGCTGCGGCCCAGGTACTCCAGGGCACCGGCTTCGGGACCGGCCGCTGGATCGGCCACCCAGCGGACGATATCGCCCGTCCGGTACAGGCGTTCGCCGCCCTCGTGCGCCACGAACCGCTCGGCGGTCAGGGCGGGCGCACCGAGGTAGCCGCGGGCCAGCTGCACCCCGGCCACGTACAGTTCGCCCGGCGCTCCCGGCGGCACCGGCCGCAGGTGGCGGTCCAGCACGTGCACCCGGGTGTTGGCGACCGGCGCGCCGATCGGAACGGCCACGGCGGCAGCGCGATTCGCCGGATGGGCGGTGACGACGGTGGCCTCGGCCGGGCCGTACCAGTTCACCAGCTCGGCGTGCTCGAGCAGTGCCGCACAGGTTGTCGCGGTCTCGCCCGACAGCGCCTCGCCCGCGGCGAACACTCGCCGCAGCGACGGATACCCCTGGGCAACAGCGGGGTTCGCGTCCGGGTCCAGGAACGTGTCCAGCATCGACGGCACGAAATGCACGGTGCTGACCGACCGCTCGTCGATCAGCCGGGACAGGTAGGCCGGGTCGCGGTGGCCGCCGGGTTCGGCGATCACGAGCGCCGCCCCGGTCTGCAGCGGCCAGAACAGCTCCCAGGTGGAGATGTCGAAGGTGATCGGGGTCTTGTGCAGCACCACGTCGCCGGTGTCGTGCGGATAGGTGCGCTGCGCCCAGCGGAATTGGTGGGCCATCTGGCGGTGCGTGGTCGCCACGCCCTTCGGCCGCCCGGTGGAGCCGGAGGTGTAGATGGTGTAGGCGATGCCGTCCGGGCGAACCGCCGGGAATTCCCACATCGCGTCGACGCCGGGCAGATACAGCCCGTCCACCTCGACGATCGTTGTGGCCGTACCGGTTTCGAAGGCGTCGCGGCTGGTGGTCAGGACGCACACCGGATCGGCGTGGTTCAGCACGAATTCATTGCGTTCGGCCGGATGATCGGGATCGACCGGGACGTAGCCGCCACCGGCCCGCAGCACGGCGTAGACGGCGATGACGAGGTCGAGGGAGCGCCGCATGGCCACGGCCACCAGCGTTTCCGGTTCGACACCGCGCTCGATCAGGTTCCGGGCCAGCGCCCGGGAGCGGGTGTCCAGCTCGCGGTAGGTCAGCGTTTCGTCGCCGAAGTGCAGCGCCGGAGCATGGGGTGTCCGGGCTACCTGGGCGTCGAACAGCGACAGCAGCGTCGAGTCGTCCAGCAGGTCGGGCGACGCCGTGGCATTGCGGGCGTCCAGGGCGCCCCGCTCGCCGGCGAGCAGCGCATCCACGGCGGCGACACGGGCCTGCGGAGCGAACGCGAAGTGGCCGATGAGCATCGAAAGCCGTTGTGCCAGCGCCTCGGCGGCCGATTCGTCGAAGACGTCGCGCAGGTACTGCAGCGAGATCCGCAGCCGATCGTCCAGCGAGGCCAGCACGGTCACCGGATAGTGCGTGCCGGTGATCGAGCCGATGCCGGTGACGCGCATGCCGTCGATGGAACTCGCCCGGTCCAGCGCCACGCGATCGATCGGGTACGACTCGAATACCACCAGCGAGTCGAAAAGTCCCTCCACCCCGAGGGTTTCCTGAATATCGCTCAGGCCCAGATAGTGGACGTCGAGCAGGTCGGCCTGCTCGGCCTGCAGCCGATGCAGCAGCGCGCCCAGGGTCTCGGTGGGATCCAGGCGCACGCGGACCGGGATCGCGTTGACGAACAGGCCCACCATCGTTTCGACGCCGGGCAGCACGGGCGGGCGGCCCGAGACCGTGGCGCCGAAGACCACGTCGTCGCGATCGATGCTGCGGCCGATCAGCAGTCCCCACGCCGCCTGCACCACCGTATTCACGGTGACGCCGAGGTCCGCCGCCAGCCGGGTCAGCTCCGCGGTGTCGGCGATCGACAGCTCGAAGCCGGTTTCGCCGGTGCCGGAGGCGATTTCACGGCCCGGATCGACCGGGGCCAGCGGGGTCGGCTCGGTGACCCCGGCCAGCGCCCGCCGCCAGGTCTCGCGGGCGGCGCCCGGGTCCTGGGCGACGAGCCACCTCAGGTACTCGGCGTAGGAGCGGACCGGGCCCAGGTGTTCGGACCGCGGGCCGAGCGCGTACAGGGTCAGCAGGTCCTGCATGAGCAGCGGTGTCGACCAGCCGTCGATGAGGATGTGGTGGCTGGTGACGAGCAGCTGATAGGACTCGTGCTCGATGCGGATCAGGGTGAAGCGCAGCAGCGGCGCCGTGCGCATATCGAAGCCGTCGGCATAGTCGGTGTACTCGATCCGGGCCAGCTCCGCCTCCAGCGCCTCGTCGTCGAGGTCACCGAGATCGACGGTGCGCCAAGGCACCTCGACCCGATCGAGGACCACCTGCACCGGCTTGCCGTCGGCATCCTCGGCGAAGGCCACCCGCAGGTTGGCGTGCCGATCCAGCACGGCCTGCGCGGCCTCGCGCAGCCGCGGGCCGTCCACCGCACCGGCCAGATCGACAGTGAACTGGGTGGTGTAGGCGTCGACCGAGGCGTCGGCGAGCAGGGCGTGGAACAGCATTCCCGACTGCAGCGGGGTCACCGGCCAGACGTCGGACAGGTCCGGATAGCCGCGGTGCAGCCGGTCGATATCGGCCTGCGCCAACCGAACCAGCGGGAAATCGGACGGTGTGAACCCGCCCGCGGGGGCGCGGGTGCCGTGCTCGGCCAGGCCGCCCAGCGCCCGCACCCAGTGTCCGGCAAGCTCTTTCACCTGCTCGACGGCCAGTGCGGCGGCCGCGTAGTCGAATCGGGCCAGCAGTCCGTCGGCGGTGGCCTCGACGGTGATGTCGAGAAGCAGATCGGGGGCCGCGATATCCGGGAGGGCGCGGGCGGGCCGCAGGTCCCGGTACCGGAACGCGGTGCGGCCCTGGGCGAGTGCGGCCAGTTCGGCGGCCGCACCGGGGTTCAGGTAGCGCAGCAGTCCGTAGCCGACACCCTGTGCGGGGACGTCCCGGCGCTGCTCCTTGATCCGGGCGATCACGCTCCCCGCGGCGGGCCCGCCGAGCAGGGCGTCGTCCACATCGATGCCGTCCAGCCCCAGCACGAACGGGTGCGCGGCGGTGAATCCGCCGACGGCGGTGGCGGACTCGGGCTCGGCGAGCACGCGACCGTCGGCGAACAACTGCACCACCGGGCCGAGAACATCGGCGGCCGAGGCGCCCTCGATCGTGCGCGGGAGCAGCGGGGTGCCCTCGTCATCGGTCCGATCGCCCGCCCGCTGCCTGCGACCGGGCTCCAGGGCCAGCGCCAAAGCGGCGAGCAGCACGTCCTCGAGCGGAGCGCGATAGGCCGACGCCACGGCGGCCACCGCGGCGGCGCCCTCGCCGGTGATCGTCAGCGATACCCGGCCGCGCGCGGTCAGGTCCATGCCGTCCAGTGCGGTTTCGCCCGGCACGTCGGACAGGGTCCGCTGCCACCAATCGATTTCGTCCACGGTGGCGGGTTCGGTCGCGCGGGCGGCCAGCGCGCGGGCCACGCTCGCCGCACCGGCGTCCGGCGCCGCAGGGGCGGTGTGATCGCCGGACCACGCGGCGGACAGTTCGTCGATGATCGTGCACCAGGAGGTGTCGTCGACGACCAGGCCGTTCGCCACGATCACCAGGCCGTTCGGAATATCCTGTGTCGCATCGGCTTCGGTGGGATCGGTCGGCGCGATCAGGCCGAACGCCATGTTGCGTCCCGCCGTCGGATCCAGGTCGGCGGACAGCGCGCGCACGGCGACCTCGGTGGCGTTCGCGGACGGCACGAATTGCCGCAGCGAAACCTCGGGCACCGCATCGGGGACGACCAGGCATCGGGCGAGCGCGTCCACCGGCGCCGCCGACCCCGCACCCGGGTCCCGCTCCCCCGGTTCGTTCCGGGTCGCGAGGACGGGAAGGAATTCGGTGGCCGCCTCGAATGCGGTGCCCGTCAGGAACTCCGGGCCGCCGCCCGCCGTCGCGACGGGCAGGAACTCCGTCGGAGGATCGGCCCAGGTGTCGAGGTCCACCTCGGTCTCCCCGGCGGCCGCGTAGGCGGGGATCTGCACGCCCACCGGCGGGCCGAACGGGCTCCCCGCCGTGGCGGTCGCGAGAGCCGCTCCGGGAAGTTCTGCACCGTCGGCGGTTTCGAGACTCGCGGACAGCATCGGGTGCCGGTCCAGCACGGCCTGCACGGCGGCGCGGACCCGGTCCGGTTCGCTGTCGGCGGGAAGGTCCACGACGATGGCGCGGCGATCACCACCCGTGGGATCGCCCTGCAGCAGCCGAACCGCCATCGGAGGCAACGGAACCGGGCCGGTCAGCGGTTCTTCCGCGGCGACCGGCGCCACGGTGGCGACCGCGGCCAGCGCCTCGACGGTCCGGAATCCGAAGACGTCGCGCGGCGTGAACGTCACCCCCCGCGCATGCGCCCGCGACACCAGCTGGATCGACATGATGCTGTCGCCGCCGAGGGCGAAGAAGTCGTCGTCCAGGCCGACCCGGTCCAGGCCGAGTATCTCGCCGACCACCTCGGCGATCACCTGTTCGGCCGGCGTCTGCGCGGGCCGGTACGCCGTGACCTCCGGGGCCGGTTCGGGCAGCGCCCGGCGATCGAGCTTGCCGTTGGTGTTGAGCGGCAACGCATCCAGCACCACGAACGCGGCGGGAATCATGTAGTTGGGCAGCGCGCCGCCCAGCGCCGACTTCACTCGTGTCGTATCGATGTCACCGGCCGCGGGGACCACGTAGGCCACCAGCCGGGCACCGGCCCGCCGATCCTCCCGGGCGAGCACCGCGGCCTGCGCGACCTCGGGCAACGCCAGCAGCGCGGCCTCGATCTCCCCGAGTTCGATCCGGAATCCGCGGACCTTCACCTGGAAGTCCGTGCGGCCCCGGTACTCCAGCTCGCCCGCCGCGTTCCGCGCCGCCAGGTCGCCGGTGCGATACATGCGCCCGCCACCGGCCCCCCTATCCGCGAAGGGGTCGGCGACGAAACGGTCCGCGGTCAGGTCCGGGCGGCCGAGATAGCCGCGCGCCAGCTGCACGCCCGCCAGATACAACTCGCCGGTGACGCCCGCCGGGACCGGGTGCAGCCGCGAATCCAGCACGTACACCTGGGAATTCCACTCCGGCACGCCGATCGGCACCGACGCCTGATCGGCATCGGTCACCCGGTGGCTGGTGATCGAGACCGCGGCCTCGGTCGGGCCGTAGAGGTTGAACAGATCCACGTCCGGATGAGTGGTCCGGAATCGCTGCGCCAGCGCGGCGGGCAGCGCCTCGCCGATCGCGAGCACGCGCCGCAGGGCGTTCGGGGCGCGGCCGTCCCCGCGCGCGGAGGCCTCGGTGAGCAGCGTGTCCAGCATCGACGGGACCACGTGCAGGGTGGTCACGTTCTCGCGGGCCAGCAGACCGTTCAGATAGGCGGGATCGCGGTGACTGTCCGGCATCGAGATCACCAGTCGGCCACCCGAGACCGCGGCGGACCAGAACTCCCACACCGACAGGTCGAAGGTCGCGGCGGTTTTCAGCAGCACCGCGTCATCGACGCCCAGGCCGAATTCGGCCGTCTTCCACAGCAACTGATTGACGACCGCCGCGTGCGGAACCGCCACGCCCTTCGGTCGGCCCGTCGAACCCGAGGTGAAGATGACGTAGGCCGTGTGCTCCGGGCGCAGTGGCGCAATGCGATCCGCGTCGGTCACGGGCGCATCCGACAGGTCCGACAGATCGAGGCGGTCGAGCAGTATCGGACCGCCCGTCGTGGACGCGCTTCCCCTCGTTCCGGCGGACGTGCCACCCGTCATTCCAGCGGATGCACCTCCCGTCATTCCGGCGGATGCCGGAACCGCACCTCGGCGCGGAAGCCCCGACTCGATCCCGGCGTCCGCCGGGAGGACGGGTGAATCCGCAGGGGTGTGGGGTGAATCCGCGGAGATGGCAGGGGAGTTCGCTGCAGCGACGGCGGCGTTACCCGAATCCGATTGGGCGACAGCGAAAGCCGGGATGGATTCGGAGCGACCGCGCCAGTCGAGAGTCCCACCGTTCCCGGCCGGAACCGGATGGGACGCCGCGACGGCGGGCTCGGCGGAGGTCGAGCGCCCGGCCCCGACCAGCCACCCGAGGGCGCCGTTGGTGAGCACGCACACGGGGTCGGCGGTCCGCAGGATGTAGTCGATGCGGTCGGCGGGCTGATCCGGATCGATCGGAACGTACGCACCGCCCGCCTTGGCGACCGCGTACATCGCCACCACCAGATCCACCGAACGCGGCAAGGCCAGCGCCACCCGCGACTCGGGACCGACGCCCTGCGAGATCAGATGTCGCGCAAGGCGGTTCACCCGGGCATCGAGTTCGGCGTAGCTGAGCTGGTCGCGTCCGGTCTCGGCGTCCGGCAGGTCCGCCACCAGCGCCACCGCCCCGGGTGCGGCCGCGACCGAGCGGTCCAGCAGCGACACCAGCGTCGCCACGTCGCCCACGGGATGCGCGGTGCCGCTGCGCCCGGCGAACTCCGGAGTGCGCTCGGCCGGGGTGAGAATCTCGATGTCCCCCACCGGTTTCGCGCCGTCCACGATCACCGCGGAAAGGATGCGCGACAGCCGGTCCGCGAAGCTCGCCACCGTCGCCGCGTCGAAAAGATCCGTGGCATAGGTGAAATACCCGCCGATACCGGCGGGGTGGCCGTCCTCGTCGTACCCGTCGGCGATGATCAGGTGCAGATCGAACTGCGACACATTGAGATCCGCGGGCACCCCGTCCACGCTCAGCCCGGGCAGCTCCAGCGCGGTGCGCGCCAGATTCTGGAACGACAACCCGACCTGGAACAGCGGATGATGTGCCGTGGACCGCGGCGGATTCAGTACCTCCACCAACCGCTCGAACGGAATATCGGCGTTCGCGAAGGCCTGCAGGTCCGTCTCCCGCTGCCGCGCAAGCAGATCCGCGAACGACTCGCCACGATCCAGCCGCGTCCGGAACACCACCGTGTTCACGAACATCCCGATCAGATCATCGAGTTCCGCCTCGCCACGGCCCGCGACCGGCGTGCCCACCGCGACGTCGTCGCTCCCGGACAGCCGCGCCAGCAGCACCGCCAGCGCGGTGTGCACAACCATGAACAGGGTCGCGCCGTGCGCACGCGCCAACTCGCTCAGCCCGTGGTGCGTGGCGGCGTCGATGCGGAAGTCGACCCGGCCACCCCGCAGGGTGGCGACCGCGGGCCGCGGCCGGTCGGTCGGCAGCTCCAGCAGATCCGGCAGCCCGGCCAGCTCCCGGCGCCAATACGCGATCTGCTGCGCCGCAATGGAACCCGGATCCGATTCCACGCCCAGCACCGCACGCTGCCACACCGCGTAGTCGGCGTACTGCACCGGCAGCGGCGCCCATTCCGGCGCGGCGCCCGAGGTCCGCGCCGCGTAGGCGGTCATCACGTCCCGCACCAGCGGGCCCATCGACGATCCGTCCGCCGCGATGTGGTGCACCACGACGGCCAGCACGTACTTGCGCGAACCCGGCAGACCCGCGATATCGAACAGCCGCACTCGGATCGGCACCTCGGCGGTCACGTCGAACGGGGTCTGGGCGAGTTCGTACACCGCCGCCACGATGTCGGCGGCCGCCACCTCCTCGGGCGTCACGCCGAGCCGCGAATCGGCGGGAAGCACCACCTGCACCGGGCCCTCCGGCGTCTCCGGGTAGACGGTGCGCAATACCTCGTGCCGCGCCACCACGTCGTCCAGTGCCTCCGACAGCGCCCGCACATCCAGCTCACCGGTCAATCGCAGTGCGAAGGGCAGGTTGTACGCCGACAATCCGGCCGTCGCCGCGCCGTCCGCCTGATCGAAGCGGTTGAGGAACCACATCCGCTGCTGCGCGAGCGACAGCGGCAGCGGCTCCGGGCGGGTCAGGGTGCCCAGCTCCACGCTGTGCCGGGTGTGGGCCTGCGATTCCACGGTGGCGGCCAGAGCGGCGACCGCCGGGGTCTCGAACAGCGCCCGCACCGGCACGCGGCCGCCGATGGCGGCGCCCAACCGGGCCACCACCTGGGTGGCGATCAGCGAGTTGCCGCCGAGGGCGAAGAAGTCGTCGTCGGCGCCGACGCGTTCGAGGCCGAGTACGTCGCCGTAGATTCCGGCGACGATCTCCTCGACCGGCGTTGCGGGAGCCCGGAATTCGCGACCGGTGTAGGTCGGTTCGGGCAGCGCCCTGCGGTCGAGCTTGCCGCTGGCGTTCAGCGGGAAGGCGTCGAGCGCCACCACGGTCGCCGGAACCATGTACGCCGGAAGGGTGTCCGCGAGCGTGGACCGGAGCCACTCCGGATCGATCTCGTTGCCCGGTGTCGGTACGGCATAGGCGACCAGCTGGTCCCCCAGCGCCGAACCCCTCACCAGCGCCACCGCCTGGCTCACCATTGGCAGTGCCAGCAGCGCCGCCTCGATCTCGCCCAGCTCGATCCGCTGCCCGCGGAACTTCACCTGAAAATCCGTGCGCCCCACATACTCCAACCGTGCGGGCAGCTCCCCCTCGGCACCGCGCCACACCACGAGGTCGCCGGTGCGATACATCCGGCCGCCTCCGGCTCCGCCCGCGCCTTCTGCGGCTCCGCCCGCGCCAATATTCCCGAAGGGATTGGCGACGAACCGATCCGCCGTCAGGTCGGGGCGGCGCACGTAACCGCGCGCGAGCTGATCACCGGCCAGGTACAGCTCGCCCGGGACCCCGGCGGGCACCGGATGCAGTCTGCCGTCGAGCACGTAGACCTGGGTGTTCCACTGCGGCAGCCCGATCGGCACACTCGGCCGCTCCGTCCCCTGCACCGGCCAGTAGGTCACCGAGACCGCGGCCTCGGTCGGGCCGTACAGGTTGTGCACCCGCGCATCCGAGACCGCACGCACCGCGTCCACCGTCTCCGGCGGCAACGCCTCACCGATCACGAAGATGTCCTGCAGCGTCGGGCAGGTTCCGGCCGCGGTGTGCGCGGCGAAGACGGAAAGCATCGACGGGACGAAGTCGGTAACCGTAACACCCTGTGCGGCAATGGTTTCCGCGACATAGACCGGATCTCGGTGCCCGTCGTGGGTGCCGATCACGAGCTGTGCGCCGGTGCGCAGCGGGAGGAAGTAGCCCCACAGCGACACGTCGAACGTCGTCGCGGTCTTCTGCAGATACACGTCGCCGGTGCCGAGCGGGTAGGCGGCGAGCATCCAGGTGATCTGGTTGTGGATGGCCGCATGCGAGACGGCCACGCCCTTCGGGCGACCGGTGGAGCCGGATGTGAATATCACGTAGGCGGGGTGCTCGGGACGCAGCGGGCGCAGCAGTTCCCCGGGCCGTACCGGGGTGGGGTCGAAGCCGCCGAGATCCATGGTGTCCAGGCGCAGCACCGTCGTTTCGACCGGTACCGCAACGGCGTCGGCGACCGTGGTCACGACGCACGCGGGACGGGCGGTGCCGAGAATGTGGGCGATCCGCTCGGCCGGATGGTCGGGATCCAGCGGGACGTACGCGCCGCCCGCGGTGACGATCGCGTACATGCCCACGACCAGATCCAGCGACCGTCGAATCGCCAGCCCGACCAGCGATTCGGGGCCTACCTCGCGCGAAATCAGCAGCCGTGCCAGCCGATTCACCCGGGCGTCGAATTCGGCGTAGGTCAGTTCGGCGCCCTCGTAGGACACCGCGACCACATCCGGATACTGCTCGACCGCGCGCCGGTAGCCGTCGAGGAGCAGCTCCGGCGCGATCGGGTAGCGGGTGTCGTTCCAGTCCCGCAGGATTCGCGCGCGCTCGTCGGAGCGCAGCAGGTCGATGTCGCCGACGGGGCGATCCGGAGCGGCGGTGACCGCGTCCAGGATCCGCGTCAGGCGGTCGGCGAATCCGGCTATCGTCGACTCGTCGAAAAGATCTGCGGCATAGGTGAACTGGGCCGCCAGGCCGCCGCGCTCGTCGCGCGGGACGATCGTCAGCTGCAGGTCGAATTTGGCGACCGCACCGTCGAACTCGACCGCGGCGGCGCTGAGTCCGGGCAGTTGCAGTCGCGGCTTGTCCATGTTCTGGAAGAACAACGCCACCTGAAACAACGGATGATGCGCCTGCGAACGCACCGGATCCAACACCTCGACCAACCGCTCGAACGGCAACTCCGCATGCGAAAACGCACCCAGATCCGTCTCCCGCACCACAGCAACCAAATCCACGAACGACACCGACGAATCCACCCGCGTCCGCAACACCAACGTATTGACGAACATCCCGATCAAATCGTCCAGCTCACGCTCACCACGACCCGCCACCGGCGTCCCCACGGCGATATCGTCGGTCCCGGAAAGCCGGGCCAGCAACACGGTCAGCGCCGCGTGCACGACCATGAACAGCGACGCTCCCGAGGCCTGCGCCAGTCCCACCAACCGGGCATGCACCGCGGCATCGATGTCGAACGAGTACAGCCCGCCGAGCCCGGAGGCCACCGCGGGCCGGGGCCGGTCCGCCGGGAGGTCCAGGCGATCGGGCAGTTCCGCGAGAGCCGCACGCCAGTAGGCCAATTGGGTCGCCGCGATCGAATCGGGATCGGCCTCGTCGCCGAGCACCGCCCGCTGCCGCAGCGTGTAGTCGGCGTACTGCACGGGCAGCGGCGACCAGGCGGGTTTGGCGTGATTGCGGCGAGCGAGGAAGGCCACCAGCAGATCTCGCATGAACGGTGCGATGGACGCGCCGTCGGCGGCGATGTGGTGCACCACCACCGCGACCACGTGGTCGCCGGCGCCCAGTCGCGCCACGGCGATCCGCAGCGGCACCTCGGCGGCGACATCGAATCCGCGCAGCGCCAGCTCGGCCAGCCAGCCGGGGATCTCGTTCTCGGCGAGCGACTGCGGCTCCAGGTCCACCACGGTCTCGTCCATCGACAGGACGACCTGGTATCCGGTGCCGTCGACGGCCGGGTAGACCGTGCGCAGGGTCTCGTGCCGCTCGATCACGTCGGCGATCGCGGCCTGCAGCGCGGCCACGTCGAGGCGCCCGGTGAGCCGGATGGCGAACGGGATGTTGTTGGCGGCGGAGTCCGGATCGAACTGGTTGAGGAACCACATCCGCTGCTGCGCGAGCGAGAGCGGGATATTGTCCGGCCGCGGCAGGGGCACCAGGGGCGGCCGCCCGTCCCCACCCTCCAGAGATTCGAGGCGTTGTGCCAGGGCGGCCACGGTGGGCGCCTCGAACAGCAGCCGGGCCGGGACGCGGGCGGAGAGTTGCGCGCCGAGGCGGGCCGCGACCCGGGTGGCGATCAGCGAGTTGCCGCCCAGGTCGAAGAAGTCGTCGTCGGCGCCGATCGGGGTCGCGGGACCGAGCAGCTCGGCGAAGACGGTCGCCACCAGCTCCTCCCGCGCGCCCGACGGCGCCCGGAACTCGCGGGTGTGCAGGACGGGCTCGGGCAGTGCCGACCGGTCCAGCTTGCCGACCGGGGTCAGCGGGATCTCGTCCAGCACCACCAGGGACGTCGGCACCATATGCGACGGCAGGCTGCGACCGGCCGCGGCGACGATCTCGTCGGTGTCGATCGTCGCACCGGGCGCGGCGTGTACGTAGGAGGCGAGAATCGTTGCGCCACCGTCCAGCCGGTGTCCGATCGTGACCGCGAAATCGACCGACTCGTGAGCCGCCAGCACCGCATCGATCTCACCCAGCTCGATCCGGAAGCCACGAATCTTCACCTGAAAATCGTTGCGGCCCAGATACTCCAGATCACCCGACGCCGTCCAGCGCACCAGGTCGCCCGTGCGATACAGCCGGGAACCATGGGGATCGAAGGGATTTGCCACGAATCGCAGTGCGGTCAGGCCGGGTCGTTCGTGGTACCCGCGAGCCAATTGCGCGCCGGTGATGTACAACTCGCCGACGGCACCGTTCGTCACAGGTGCCAGCCGTTCATCGAGCACGTACTCGGTAACCCCGCGAATGGGCCCGCCGATGGTGACCGTATCCCCCGCGGCCAGCGGCGAGCTGATATTGGTCATGATCGTGGTCTCGGTCGGACCGTAACCGTTGAAGAACTCCCGGATGCCGTAGTCGACCGGAATCACCCAGCGCCGCACCAGATCCGGCGGACACGCCTCACCACCGGCCACCACCACCCGCAGATCGTCGAGCCCGGCGGGATCGACCGACGCGAGCGCGGCCGGAGTGATGAACGCATGGGTGACCTCCTCCCGGACCATCAGCGCCGCGAGCTCGTCACCCCCGTACACCGACGGCGCGACCACCACCATCGTCGCCGCACCACCCACCGCCAACAACAACTCCAACACCGACGCATCGAACGACGGCGACGCGAAATGCAAAGTCCGAGAATCATTCCCGACCCGATAACGCTCACGCTGCTCATCACAAAAACCCGACAAACCCGCCTGCGTGACGACAACACCCTTCGGCAACCCCGTCGAACCCGACGTATAGATCACATACGCCGGATGCTCGGCACGCAGCGGACGGAGGCGGTCGGCATAGGTGACCGGATCGGCGGGGAACCGCGCGAGTTCCGCGGTGACCTCGGCGGCGTCGATGGCCAGCCATTCCACCTCGCCGGGCAGATCGGCGCGCACCTCGTCGACGGTCAGCCCGAGCACCGCGTGCGCGTCGGCGACCATATGCGCCACGCGCTCGGCGGGGTACTGCGGATCGACCGGCACGAATCCGGCGCCGGCCTTCGCCACCGCCCACACCGCGACCACCGAATCCACCGACCGCGGAATACCGACCGCGACCAGATCCTCCGGCCCCACCCCACGCTCGATCAACAAACGAGCCAACCGCGTCGACCGCTCATCCAGCTCCGCGTAACTCAACTCCGCCAGCGTCGCCGACGCATCGGCGAACACCACGGCGGTAGCGGTCGGGTCGACCTCCACGGCGGTCGCCAGCAGCTGAGGCAGCGTCGTGACGCGCGGACGGCGGGTGCGGACCGGGCGAACTCGGGCCGGGCGGGTCATGCCGTAACCGCTTCCGAAGCCGCTTCGTGCTGCCCGACCACCCGAAACACGTCTATCTCACCCTGCCTGCTGTTGCTCATGCGCCTGCGCGGCGCCACCCCCTTCATCCATCGAACGCGGCCTGGGCGTGTTACGCGACCACGGGAAACTCCGGGACGATGGGGGCGAGCCGCACCGGAATTAGACCATTGTCCGGTACCGGAGCGATACCGGCACGGTGGGGCGCGGGCCCCCGGTCAATGACCGTCCGGGGCCAGCAGCGCGGCCAGCGCCGGGCCGATCTCGGCCATCGCGGCAGGGCCCGCCAGTTCCTCGTGGCGCGCCGGGACCGGGCGGTCGACGACCGCGCCGTCCACGTACGGCTCCCAGTCCGCGGCGGCCAGGCCGCGGGCGGCATTGCTCGCGTCGGCCGCGGCGCGGAAGAACTGGACGGTGCCGCGGAAGACCGCCGGGCGATGTTCGGCCACCAGCTCGGCCGAACGCACCGCGCTGCGATAGATCCGGCGCACCCGCTCGGGCGTCAACGCGACCAGGTCGGCGGGAATGGTGGCGTGCAGCGCGGCCAGCGCCTCGTCGCCGAGATCGCGCAGCTCGCCCGGCGGCAGCGCGTCGGCGCCGATGCCGAGCTCCGCGAGGGCATCGCGCACCGCGGTGTGGAAGTCGGCCACATCCAGACCCGGATAGCCGTCCAGGATGGCCAGCAGCGACACCTGTTCACCGGCCGCCTGCAGTTCGGTGGCGACGATATGTGCCAGGACCCCGCCCAGCGACCATCCCAATAGACGGTACGGGCCGTGCGGCCGCACCGACCGGATCTCCTCGACGTAGCGGACGGCCATATCCCGCAGCGATTCCGGAACGTAGTCCTCGGCCAGCGCGGGCGACTGCAGGCCCCACAGCGGCGCCGAGACGTGCTGGGCCAGACCGGAATAGGCCCAGGCGAGTCCGTACATCGGGTGGATGCAGAACACCGGATCGCCCTCGCCGGAGCGCAACGGAAGCAGCACCCCGAAGGCCGAATCGTCCTGGCCGCCGGCGGTTTGCGTATCGATGCGACGGGCGATCCCGGCCACCGACGCGTCGGTGAAGAACCACGCCACCTCGGCCCGCGCTCCCGTGGCATCGCGCAATCGCGCGACCGCCCGGGTGGCGAGCAGGGAATTGCCGCCGAGCGCGAAGAATTCGTCGTCGGCCCCGACCGCGTCCACGCCCAGCAGTTCCGCGAATACGTCCGCCACCGCCTGTTCGGTGGCGGTCGCCGGCGCGCGGAAGGTGGTGCCGCCGTGGAATTCCGGGGCGGGCAGGGCGCGGCGGTCGAGCTTGCCGTTCGGGGTGAGCGGCAGCGTGTCCAGCACGGTGATCGCGTCGGGGACCATGTACCCGGTCACGAAGTCGGCGACCTCGGCGCGCAGGCCGGTGGGGTCCGGCCGCGAATCGCCGTCGCCCACCACGTATCCCACCAGCCGGTCACCGGCCTGTGGATCGGTGTGCACAACGACGACCGCCTGTCCGACACCGGTGCAGCGCAGCAGCGCCGCCTCGATCTCACCCGGCTCGATGCGGAATCCGCGCAACTGCACCTGCTGGTCGCTGCGCCCGGCATACTCCAGGTTCGGGGTAGCGCCGGATCGGCGACGTCCCATGTCACCGGTCCGGTACAGCCGGGATCCGGGCGGTCCGAACGGATTCGCGACGAACCGGGTCGCGGTGAGCCCGGGTCGGCCGAGGTAGCCGCGCGAGAGCTGGTCACCGGCCACGTACAGCTCGCCCGGCACCCGCTCGAGGACCGGGTGCAGGCGCTCGTCGAGCACGTACGCTTCCAGGCCGGGCAGCGGACGACCGATGACTCCGGCCGATTCGCCCAGCGCGTCGTCGTCCAGCTCGAGGTACGAGACGTGCACCGTGGTCTCGGTGATGCCGTACATGTTGACCAGCCGCGCCTCGCGATGCCGCTCGCACCAGGGCGCGAGCCGCCGCGCGTCCAGCGCCTCACCGCCGAAGACGATGTGGCGCAGCGCGAATGGCTCCGGCGGCGCGGCCCGGTCGGCGGCGATCAGCTGATAGAACGCCGACGGCGTCTGATTGAGCACCGTGACGCCCTCGCGGATCAGCAACTCCCGGAACCGCTCCGGCGAGCGCGAGGTCAGGTAGTCGATCACGACCACGCCGCCGCCGGAACTCAGCGCACCCCACAGTTCCCACACCGAGAAGTCGAAGGCGAAGGAGTGGAACAGCGTCCACACGTCGGATTCGCCGTAGCCGAACAGCGGCCGCGCGTTGGCCAGCAGCTGCAGGACATTTCGATGCGCGACGCCCACGCCCTTGGGCGTGCCGGTGGACCCGGAGGTGTAGATGACGTAGGCGAGGTGGTCCGGCCGCAGCGGTGCGAGGCGGTCGCGGTCGGTCACCGGAGAGTCGTCGAGATCCGGCAGCTCGTCGAGCGCTACCTGCGGGATTTCGGTGTCCGGCAGCGTCTTCCGTTCATGCCCGGTGGTGATCAGGCAGGCCGGTGCCGCGTCGGACAGCAGGAACCGCAGGCGCTGTGCCGGATAGGCCGTATCGATCGGCAGGTAGGCCGCCCCGGCCTTCAGCACGCCCAGCAGCGCGATCGGAAGGTGCTCGGTGCGCGGAACCGCGACGGCCACCAGCGATTCCGGGCCCACCCCCTGTGCGATGAGCGCCCGGGCGACGCGGTTGGCGCACCGGTCCAGCTCGCCGTAGGTCAGCGTGGTGTCACCGGCACGGATCGCCGTCGCCTCGGGGCGGTGGCGCACCTGCTCATCGATCAGCGCGACGAGAGTCGGTTCCGTCGCCGTGCGCGGTGCGGCGAGGGGCGTGTTCCACCGGCGCAGCGCCCGATCCCGGTCCTCGCCGGTCAGCAGCTCGATATCGCCCACGGCCGTGGCGGAGTCGGCCAGCGCGGCGAGGACGCGCCGGAAGTGTTCGGCGAACTCCTGCACGGTTTCCGCGTCGAACAGATCGGTGGCATAGGTCAGCGCGGCGGAGATACCCTGTGCCGCACCGGAATCGCCGATGCGCTCGGCGAGGGTCACCTGCAGGTCGAACTTCGCCGGCGGTGCCGCCGCGGGTACCCCGGAAACCGTCAGCCCCGGCAGGCGCAGGTCGGTCGGCGCCAGATTCTGGAACGTGAGCATCACCTGGAACAGCGGGTGCCGACCGGCCGAGCGCACCGGATCCAGCAGTTCCACCAGTCGCTCGAACGGCACGTCCGCGTGGGCGAAGGCGGCGACATCGGTGCGGCGCACGGCGCCCAGCAGCTCCCCGACGGTGGCGGCCGGATCGACCTCGGTGCGCAGCACCAGGGTGTTGACGAACATGCCGATCAGATCGTCCAGCGCGGCGTGGCCGCGACCGGCGACGGGGGTGCCGATCGCGATATCCCTGGTGCCGGACAACCGCGCGAGTACCACGGCCAGTGCGGTGTGCACGACCATGAACAGCGTCGAATGATGGTCGCGGGCAACCCGGTTCAGCTCCGCGTGCAGCTCTGAATCGATCTCGAACTCCAGCGTGGCGCCACGGTAGGAGGCCGTGTCCGGACGCGGACGATCGGCCGGAAGATCCAGCTGCTCGGGCAGGGCCGCCAGCTCGCGCCGCCAGTGCGCCACCTGCTGTGCGAGCAGCGAGTCCGGATCGTCCTCGGAGCCGAGGGCGCGGCGCTGCCAGAGCGCGTAGTCGGCGTACTGCACCGGAAGCGGCGCCCAGGCCGGTGCCTCGCCACCGCTGCGGGAGGCGTAGGCCAGCATCAGGTCCCGGGTCAGCGGTCCCATCGACCAGCCGTCGGTGGCGATGTGGTGGGCGACGAAGACCAGCACGTACTCGTCGGGAACATCCTGTGCCGCAGACTCTTCCGGCTCCGGGTGCAGCAGGGCGATCCGGAACGGCACCTCGGCGGTGACATCGAAACCCCGAGTCATCACCCGCTCCACCGCCGCGGCGAGATCGGCCGCGGGCACCGGCGTCGGCGTCACGTCGATATCGATCGCGTGTACCGGCCGGATCTCCTGCACCGGCCCGTCGCCGGTCAGGGGGTAGACGGTGCGCAGGATCTCGTGGCGCGCCGCCAGATCCGCGACCGCTTCCCGCAGCGCGGCCGGGTGCAGGGTCCCCGACAACCGGATGGCCGCCGGGATGTTGTACACGGCCGCGGCCGTGTCGAACTGGTTGAGCACCCACATGCGCTGCTGCGCGAACGACAGCGGGATGTGGTCGGGGCGCGGCTGCGCGGTCAGTGGCGGCAATGCCGTTCCCGCGGACTGTTCGGCGGCGACGGCCAGGGCCGCCACGGTCGGCGCCTCGAACAGGCTGCGCACCGAGACCCGGGAATCCAGGGCCGCACCGATGCGGGCGGCGACCTGGGTGGCCAGCAGCGAATTGCCGCCGAGCGCGAAGAAATCGTCGTCGACGCCGACGCGCTCCTTGCCGAGGACCTCGGCGAACGTGCCCGCCACGATCTCCTCGATCGGAGTCGACGGCGCCCGGTAGACCGCGGTGTCGAACTCCGGATCCGGCAACGCCTTACGGTCCAGCTTGCCGTTCACCGTCAGCGGCAGCGCCTCCAGCACCACGAAGGCCGACGGCACCATGTAGGACGGCAGCCCGGCGCTCAGGGCCGACTTCGCCTGCGCCACATCGAGTTCGCCGGTGCTCGCGACCAGGTAGGCCACCAGGCGATCGCCGATCCTCCGGTCGCGCTTGGCCAGCACCGCCGCCTGCCCGACCTCCGGCAGCGCCAGCAGCGCGGCCTCGATCTCGCCCAGCTCGATGCGGAAGCCGCGGACCTTCACCTGGAAATCCGTGCGGCCCCGGTACTCCAGCTCCCCGCCCGCATTCCAGGCCGCCAGGTCGCCGGTGCGATACATCCGCGCGCCGGGGACGCCGAACGGGTTGGCCACGAAGCGATCCGAGGTCAGGTCCGGGCGACCGAAGTAGCCGCGGGCCAGCTGCGCTCCCGCCAGATACACCTCGCCGGAGACCCCCATGGGCACCGGGTGCAGGCGCGAGTCCAGCACGTACACCTGGGAATTCCACTCCGGCACGCCGATCGGCACCGACGCCTGGTCGGCGTCGGTCACCGGGTGGTTGGTGATCGAGACCGCGGCCTCGGTGGGGCCGTACAGGTTGAACAGGTCGATATCCGGATGCGCCGACCGGAATCGCTGCGCCAGCGCGCCCGGCAACGCCTCGCCGATCGCCAGCACTCGCCGCAGCGACTTCCACAGCGCCACTACGGAATCGGAGATGCCCAGCCGTTCCGTCGCCTGCCGGGCGCCGGGCACGCGGTAGGCGTCGCCGGGTCCGCGGGCGGCCGCATCGGCCAGCAGCGCGTCGAGCATCGACGGCACCACGTGCAGCGTGGTCACCGATTCCCGGGCCATCAATTCGTTCAGGTAGGCGGGGTCGCGGTGGCCGTCCGCCGCGGCGATCACCAGGCGCGCACCGGACACCGCGGCGGACCAGAACTCCCAGACCGACAGGTCGAAGGTCGCGGCGGTCTTCAGCAGCACGGCGTCGTCGGGGTGCAGGCCGAATTCGGCCTTCTTCCAGAGCAACTGGTTGACGATCGCGCCGTGCGGCACCGCCACACCCTTCGGGCGACCGGTCGAACCCGACGTGAAGATCACGTAGGCGGTGTTCGAAGGACGCAGCGGGGCAGTGCGATCCGCATCCGTCAGTGGGGCGGCGGACAGGCCCGGCAGGTCCAGCTCGTCGAGCAGGACGACCGGCGCCGTCGTCCCGGAAAGATCGGCGACGGCGGACGTCGACAGGACGCACACCGGATCGGCCGTCTCGAGGATGTAGCCCACGCGCTCCGGCGCCTGATCCGGATCCACCGGCACGTACGCACCGCCCGCGACCGAGACGGCGTACATGGCGACCACCAGGTCCACGGAGCGGCGCAGCGCCAGCGCCACCCGCGTCTCCGGGCCGACACCCAGTGAGATCAGGTGCCGGGCAAGGCGATTCACTCGCTCGCCGAGCTCGGCGTAGGTGAGGGTGACCGGTTCGCCGGAGTCGGCGACCAGCGCTACCGCATCCGGATACGCCGTGACGCTGGCGGCGAGCAGCGCGTCCAGGGTGTGCAGGGCGCCGCCGTCGGCCCCGATCGCGCTCAGCGCACCCGAATTCAGCGGGTACCCCGTGGCATTCGGGGCGACGAGGACGCGGTTGCGCTCGTCGCGGTCGAGCAGCGGCAGGTCACCGACCGCGGTGGTCGCATCGGCGATCACCGCGGACAGGATGCGGGACAGCCGATCCGCGAAGCTCGCGACGGTGGCCGCGTCGAAGAGATCCGCGGCGTAGGTGAAGAACCCGCCGATTCCGGCCGGATGGCCGTGCTCGTCGTAGCCGTCGGCGACGATCAGATGCAGGTCGAACTGCGACACATCGAGGTCCGCGTCGACGCCCGCGACGCTCAGGCCCGGCAGCTCCACCGCGGTACGCGCCAGATTCTGGAACGACAACCCGACCTGGAACAGCGGATGGTGCGCGGTCGACCGCGGCGGGTTGAGCACCTCGACCAGTCGCTCGAACGGAATGTCGGCGTGGGCGAACGCCTGGAGATCGGTCTCTCGCTGCCGCGCGAGCAGATTCACGAACGACTCGCCACGATCGACCCGAGACCGGAATACGACGGTATTGACGAACATCCCGATCAGATCATCGAGCTCGGCCTCGCCACGGCCCGCGACCGGCGTGCCCACCGCGATGTCGTCGCTTCCGGACAGCCGCGCCAGCAATACCGCCAGCGCCGTATGCACCACCATGAACAGCGTCGCCCCGTGCGCACGCGCCAGCTCACTCAGCCCGGCATGTGCCGCCGCGTCGATACGGAAGTCGACCCGCCCGCCCCGCAGCGAAGCGACCGCGGGCCGCGGCCGATCCGTCGGCAGCTCCAGCAGATCCGGCAGTCCCGACAGTTCCTGGCGCCAGTACGCAATCTGCTGTGCCGCAATCGAATCCGCATCCGATTCCACGCCCAGCACCGCACGCTGCCAGAGCGCGTAGTCGGCGTACTGCACCCGCAGCGGCGCCCATCCCGGCGCCGCACCGGCGGACCGCGCCGCGTAGGCGGTCATGACATCGCGCACCAGCGGAGCCATCGACGAACCGTCCGCCGCGATGTGGTGGACGACGACCGCCAGCACATACTCGGGCGGCGCACCGGCCGCGGTATCCGCGATATCGAACAGCCGCACCCGGATCGGCACGTCGGCGGTCACATCGAACGGCGTCCCCGCCAGCTCGTACACCGCCGCGGCCACCTCCGCGGCGGCGATCGGCTCCGGTGCCACGGACATCCAGCCGCGCCGCACCGCGGCCGTATCTTCGTGGTGAGCGAAGTCCGACACGGGCAGTACCACCTGAACCGGCCCGTCCGGCGTTTCCGGATAGACGGTGCGCAACACCTCGTGCCGCATCACCACGTCGTCCAGCGCCGCCGACAGCGCCCGCACATCCAGCTCACCGGTCAACCGCAACGCGAACGGCAGGTTGTACGCGGCGGATCCGGCCGTGGCCGCATCCTGATCGAAACGGTTGAGGAACCACATCCGCTGCTGCGCCAGCGACAGCGGCAACCGTTCCGGGCGCGCGAGGGTGCCCAGCCGGACGCCGCGGCGGTCGTGGGTGCGGGATTCGATCGCGGCCGCCAGCGCGGTGACCGTGGGCGTCTCGAACAGTGCCCGGACGGGGATCCGGCCGTCGACCGCCGCGCCCAGTCGCGCCGCCACCTGGGTGGCGACCAGCGAATTGCCGCCGAGGGCGAAGAAGTCGTCATCGGCGCCGACGCGCTCCGCACCGAGCACATCGGCGAAGATCTCCGCCACGATCTCTTCGATCGGTGTTGCGGGAGCGCGGAATTCGCGACCCACGTATTCCGGCGCCGGAAGCGCCCTGCGGTCGAGTTTTCCGCTGGCATTGAGCGGGAAGGCATCCAGCGCCACGATCGTGCCGGGGACCATGTAGGAGGGCAGGATCTTCGCCACCGCCGCAAGCAGATCCGCCTGCTCGATCGACTCGCCCGGCGCGGGCACGGCGTAGGCCACCAGCTGATCGCCGAGCGCCGACGGCACCACCGCGGCCACCGCCTGGCTCACCGTCGGCTGCCCCAGCAGCGCCGCTTCGATCTCCCCGAGCTCGATCCGCTGTCCACGGAACTTCACCTGGAAATCCGTACGCCCCAGGTAGTCCAACCGTGCGGGCAACTCGCCCTCGGCGGCCCGCCAGACCGCCAGGTCGCCGGTGCGGTACATGCGGGAACCGGTGGACCCGAAGGGGTTGGCCACGAACCGATCCGCCGTCAAATCCGGGCGCTCCACATACCCGCGCGCGAGCTGATCACCCGCCAGGTACAGCTCGCCGGGCACACCCGCGGGCACCGGGCGCAGCCGTCCGTCCAGAACGTACGCCTGGGTGTTCCACTGCGGCAACCCGATCGGGACGGTCGGGCGGTCCGCGCCGTCCGCGGGCCAGTAGGTCACCGAGACCGCGGCCTCGGTCGGACCGTACAGGTTGTGCACCCGCGCATCCGAGACCGCACGCACCGCATCCACCGTCTCCGGCGGCAACGCCTCACCGATCACGAAGATGTCCCGCAGCGTCGGGCACGCACCGGAAGCGAGCTGGGTCGCGAACACCGTCAGCATGGACGGCACGAAGTCGGTGACCGTGACGCGTTCGGCCGCAATGGTTTCCGCCACGTACAGCGGATCCCGATGCCCGTCGTGGGTGGCCACCACCAGCCGGGCTCCGGCCCGCAGGGGCAGGAAGTAGCCCCACAGCGAGACGTCGAACGTCGTCGCCGTCTTCTGCAGATACACGTCGCCGCCGCCGAGCGGATACTGTGCGAGCATCCACTCGATCTGGTTATGGATGGCCGCATGCGAGACGGCCACGCCCTTCGGGCGACCGGTGGACCCGGACGTGAAGATCACATAGGCGGGGTTGGTAGCGCGCAGCGGCGCATGGCGCTCGGCGTCGGTCACCGGAGCATCGGAGAACTCGGACACGTCCAGCTCGTCGAGCAGGACCACGCCCTCCGTCGTTCCGGCGGACGCACTCGTGTTCGCGGGAGCCACATCGAGAACACCGGCGATCGGCGCCGTCGTCAACACGCACACGGGGTCGGCGGTGTCCAGGACGTGCCGGATTCGCTCGGCCGGATGATCCGGGTCCAGTGGCACATACGCACCACCGGCCGTGATCACCGCGTACATGCCGACCACCAGGTCCAGCGAACGCCGGACCGCGAGGCCGACCAGGGATTCCGGACCGACACCCTGCGAGATCAGGTGCCGCGCCAGCCGGTTCACCCGGCCGTCGAACTCGGCGTAGGTGAGCGTGGCGCCCTCGTAGGTCACGGCCACCGCATCCGGTTGCCGCGCCACGGTGCGGCGGTAGCCGTCCAGCAGCAGCTCGGGCGCGACCGGATGCCGAGTGTCGTTCCAGGCGTTCAGGATTCGATCCCGCTCGGTGTCGAGCAACAGCTCGATGGCGCCGATCGGCCGGTGCGCGTCCGCGGCGGCCGCCGCCAGCACCCGCGTCAGGCGTTCGGCGAACACCTCGACGGTCGCCGCGTCGAACAGGTCGGCCGCGTAGGTGAACAGCGCCGAAAACCCTTCCGGCACACCATCGTTCTCGCGCGGCACGATCGTGAGCTGGAGGTCGAACTTGGCGATCGCGCCACCGGCCTCCACAGCGGTCGCGGTCAGGCCGGGCAGCTCCAGCGGTGGCTTGTCCATGTTCTGGAAGAACAACGCCACCTGAAACAACGGATGATGCGCCTGCGAACGCACCGGATCCAACACCTCGACCAACCGCTCGAACGGCAACTCCGCATGCGAAAACGCACCCAGATCCGTCTCCCGCACCACAGCAACCAAATCCACGAACGACACCGACGAATCCACGCGTGTGCGCAGCACCAAGGTGTTGACGAACATGCCGATCAAATCGTCCAGCTCACGCTCACCACGGCCCGCCATGGGCGTGCCGACAGCGATGTCATCGGTGGCCGACAACCGCGCCAGCAACACCGCCAATGCGGCGTGCACCACCATGAACAGCGAAGCACCCGAATCCTGGGCGAGTTCGACCAGTCGGCCGTGCGTCTCGGCGTCGATCTCGAACGCGTACTGACCGCCGCGACCGGACGCGACCGCGGGCCGCGGGTGATCGATAGGCAGGTCCAGACGCTCCGGCAGGCCGGTGAGCGCCGAACGCCAATAGGCCAGTTGGGCAGCGGCTTCCGAGGCGGGATCGTCCTCCGCGCCCAGCATGGCGCGCTGCCACAGCGTGTAGTCGGCGTACTGCACCGGCAACGGATCCCACCCGGGCGCGGCGCCGCCGCAGCGGGACAGGTAGGCGGTCATGAGGTCGCGGACCAGCGGAGCCATCGAGGCGCCGTCGGCGGCGATGTGGTGGATCGCGATGGCGAGGATGTGGTCGGTGGCGGGCTCGCCCGGGGTGCCGGAATCCAGTGCCAGCAGCACGATTCGCAGCGGCACCTCCGCCGCGACGTCGAATCCCGCGAACGCGAACGCGGTCAGCCGGTCCTCGAGTTCCTCCGGCGCAACGGGTTTCGGCTCCAAATCGGGCACCGCGCGCTCGGTCGGCACGATCACCTGGTGCCCGGTGCCGTCCTCGGACGGGTACACGGTGCGCAGCGTCTCGTGCCGCTCGATCACGTCGGCGACCGCGGCCTGCAGCGCCGCGATATCGAGCTCCCCCGACAGCCGCACGGCGAACGGAATGTTGTTGGCCGCCGACGCTGTGTCGAATTGGTTGAGGAACCACATCCGCTGCTGCGCGGGGGACAGCGGTATGCGATCGGGCCGCGGCATCGGAGCCAGCGGCACCCGTCCGCCCGCGTCGGCGAGCGGCTCGATTCCGGCCGCCAACCCGGCCACGGTCGGCGCCTCGAACAGCAGCCGGGCCGGAATGCGGGCGCCGAGGGCGGCGCCCAGCCGGGCCGCGGCCTGGGTGGCGATCAGCGAGTTGCCGCCCAGATCGAAGAAGTCGTCGTCGGCTCCGATGGCCTCGGTCGCGTGCAGCAGCTCGGCGAAGGTCTCGGCCACCAGAATCTCGAGCCGACCGGACGGCGCGCGAAACTCCTTGGCCTGCAGCACAGGTGCGGGCAGCGCGGCGCGGTCCAGCTTGCCGACCGGGGTCAGCGGGATCTCGTCCAGCACCACCACACTCGTCGGCACCATATGCCCGGGCAGGCTGCGGCCCGCCCAGGTGAGCAGTTCCCCGGTGTCGACCGCGCCGTTCGCCGCATGTACGTAGGACGCGAGAATCGTTGCGCCGCTGTCCAGCCGGTGGCCGATCGTGACCGCGAAATCGACCGAATCGTGAGCCGCCAGCACCGCATCGATCTCACCCAGCTCGATCCGGAAGCCACGAATCTTCACCTGAAAATCGTTGCGGCCCAGATACTCCAGATCACCGGCGACGGTCCGGCGCACCAGATCTCCGGTGCGATAGAGGCGAGAGCCCTCCGGATCCATCGGGTTCGCGACGAACCGCGCGGCCGTCAGCGCGGGTCGTTGGTGATATCCGCGAGCCAATTGCGCGCCGGTGATGTACAACTCGCCGACGGCGCCATTGGCCACAGGTGCCAGCCGTTCATCGAGGACATATTCGGTAACCGCCCGGACCGGCCCCCCGATGGTCACGATCTCGCCCGGCACCAGCGGCGAGCTGATGTTGGTCATGATCGTGGTCTCGGTGGGACCGTAACCGTTGCAGAACTCCCGAGTGCCGTCACCGATGGGAATCACCCAGCGCCGCACCAGATCCGGCGGACACGCCTCACCACCGGCCACCACCACCCGCAGATCATCCAGGCCCGCGGGGTCCACCGAAGCCAATGCGGCCGGAGTAATGAAGGCGTGCGTCACCCGCTCCCGCCGCAGCAGCGCCGCGAGCTCGTCACCCCCGTACACCGACGGCGCGACCACCACCATCGCCGCCGCACCACCCACCGCCAACAACAACTCCAACACCGACGCATCGAACGACGGCGACGCGAAATGCAAAGTCCGAGAATCATTCCCGACCCGATAACGCTCACGCTGCTCATCACAAAAACCCGACAAACCCGCCTGCGTGACAACAACACCCTTCGGCAACCCCGTCGAACCCGACGTATAGATCACATACGCCGGATGCTCGGCACGCAGCGGACGCACCCGATCGGCGTTCGTGATCGGCTCCACCGACCGCTGCTCCAGCCGCGGCCGGTCATCGCCGTCGAGCACGAGCCAGTCGATACCGCCGGGCAGCCCGTCGCGCACCGCGGATACCGTGAGCCCGAGCGCAGCACCGGAATCCGCGACCATGTGCGCCACGCGCTCCGCGGGATAGTTCGGATCCACCGGCACGAAACCGGCACCCGACTTCGCCACCGCCCACACCGCGACCACCGAATCCACCGACCGCGGAATACCGACCGCGACCAGATCCTCCGGCCCCACCCCACGCTCGATCAACAAACGAGCCAACCGCGTCGACCGCTCATCCAGCTCCGCGTAACTCAACTCCGCCAACGTCGCCGACGCATCGGCGAACACCAGGGCGACGCCGTCCGGGTTCGTCTCGACGGCCGTCGTCAGCAGCCTCGGCAGCGTGGTGACGCGTGCGCGCCGGGCACGGGTGGGCCGCCGGCGTTCCGGACGGTTCACGCAGACACCCGGCCCTGTCTCCGGGACCTACCGTCCCGCGTGCTCGCAACGCTGCCGAACATCACCATGCAACCTTTTCCGTGCTCACGCCGAATCTCACCGATCATGCCTGGTTCGCGCACCTATCGCATCTTCCCTGGTTGTGCACGCCCCCGAGTTCGGGGGCACGAGAACTTCAGGGCCGTTCGCTATGACCGGGCAACAGTTCGTCCAGCACCACCACGACCTCGGCGGCGCCGAAGGCGGACGGTGCCGGGCCCCGCTCGACCACCACGGCCCGCAGGTCCTCCATGGGCTCCGGATCCAGTTCTCCGAGCTCGGAGGCATCGCCGAACAGGTGTGTCACCCACTCGTCCGCCAGCGCCTCGCTCGTGACCGCACTCGGCAGCACGATCGACGCGCCCGCGACGCCCGCGGCCGCCAGCTCCAGCAGCATGCCGAAGCCGTCCGCGGTCCCCTGCCGGAACGTCCGGGACTCGAACGTCAGGTCCGTGCGCGTGCGCAGCCGGTCGACGGCCGTCGCCAGCTGGTCGTAGGTCACGGTGCCGTCGGCGGTCGCGCGGGCCGGATCCGCACCGCGCAGCGGCCGCGTCCGGTGGGCGTAGGTGACCGGGCGCGCCGATTCCCCGGCGATCTCGGCGGCCACGGCCGGATCGTCGAGCAGCAGCCAGTCGATGCCGTCACTCCCGGGAGCCGACCCGGTGGTGAGCCCGACCTTGATCTCCAGCGACGCCGGCAGCGCCGCACCGTCACCGACCGGTATCACGGCGGCCCCGGCCTTCAGCACGGCCCAACCGGCCACGGCCGATTCGACGCCGCGGTCGAGCCGCACCGCCACTCCGGTTCCCGGCCCGCAGCCCCGGCCGATCAGCACCCGCGCCAGCCGCGACGACCGCGCATCGAGTTCCTGATAGGTCACCGCGTCATCGCCGAAAGCCAGTGCGGGACCGTCGGGATCGTCCTCCACCACCGCCGTGAGCGCCTGCGGTAGCGCGGTGCCGTTCGCCGACACCCGCTCCACGGGTTCGGCCCGAGCCACGTCGGCCTGCGCCCGCTCCCGCTCGTCCAGCAGGTCGATATCGCCGACGAGCACCTGCGGATCGGCGGCCACCGCGGCCAGGATCCGCTCGAAACGGCCGCCCAGCGCCCGCATCGTCGACTCGTCGAAAAGATCGGCGGCATAGGTGAATACGGTGATCAGCTCGGCGGGTGACCCCGTCTGGTCGTGCCGCGGCTCCACGATCACCTGCAGGTCGAACTTGGCCATCACCGCATCGGTGTCCAGCGCCGCGACGGTCAGGTCCGGCAGCTCCAGCGTCGGCTGCTCGGTGTTCTGGAACGACAGCATCACCTGGAACAGGCTCTGCTCGCCCGAGCGGCCCGGGGAGACGACCTCGGCCACCCGCTCGAACGGGATATCGGAGTTGCCGAACGCGGAAAGATCCGTCTCGCGCGCCTTTTCGACCAGCGCGTCGAAGGTGTCGGCGGTGCTCACCCCCGTGCGCAGCGCGAGCGTGTTGACGAACATGCCGACCAGATCGTCGAGCGCGCGCTCGCCACGGCCCGCGATCGGCGTGCCGACCGTGATGTCGGCGCTGCCCGACTGCCGGGCCAGCAGCGCCGCCAGCGCCGCGTGCACCACCATGAACAGCGACGAATTGTGTTCGCGCGCAATGCGAAGCAGTCCCTCGTGCACCACTGCGGGCAGCTCGAATCCCACCTGGCCGCCGCGCATCGACGGCGTCTGCGGTCGCGGGCGGTCCGGCGGCAGCAGTGCGGTGCCGGAGATTCCGGCGAGCTGCGCCCGCCAGTAGTCCAGCTGCCGGGCGGCGATCGAATCGGCCTCGTCGTCGGTGCCGATCACGCCGCGCTGCCACACGGCGAAGTCGGCATACTGCACTTCCAGTGGCGCCCAACCCGGTTCGCGCCCCTCGAGGCGGGCGAGATACGCGGTCATCACGTCTCGGGCCAGCGGAGCCAGGGAGGCGCCGTCACCGGCGATGTGGTGCAGCACCAGCGCCAGCAGGTGGTCCCCGCCCTGCTCCAGCAGCACCGCGCGCACCGGAACCTGCTGTGTCACATCGAATCCCGCAGACATCAGCGAGGTGATGTGGCCGACCGGGTCGGTGGTGGTCTCCACCGGCAGCCCGTCCGGCAGCGCCTCGGCGGCCGACAGGATCTCCTGATACGGCAGCCCGCCCGGACCCCCGGCCGGGTAGCGGGTGCGCAGCACCTCATGCCGCTCCAGCACGTCGGTGACCGCCCGGCGCAGCGCCGCCACGTCCAGCGCGCCGGTCAGGCGGACCGCCAACGGGATGTTGTAGGACGGTGATTCGGGGTCGAGCTGGTTGATGACCCACATCCGCTGCTGCGCGAGCGACAGCGGAATCCGGTCGACGCGCGGCACGGGCGCCAGTTTCGGCCGCACCGCCCCGGCGGCCGCGCCCGGCACGATCCGCGCCGCCAGCGCGGCGACGGTCGGTGCCTCGAAGACCTCACGGACCACGACGTTCGAGTCCAGCGCCTCGTTGATCCGCGCCACCGCGCGGGTGGCGAGCAGGGAGTTGCCGCCCAGCGTGAAGAAGTCGTCGTCCAGGCCGACCTCACCGGCGCCGAGCAGCCCGGCGAACACATCGGCGACCGCCTGCTCGATCGGGGTGCCCGGCGCCCGGTACGCGGCCGACCCGAGGAACTCCGGCGCGGGCAGCGCCTTGCGATCGAGCTTCCCGTTCGCCGTGAGCGGCAGCACGTCCAGCACCACGACGGCATCCGGAACCATGTAGGCGGTGAGGAATTCGGCGACACGCGTCCGCAGCGCGGCCGAGTCGAGCTGCGAACCAGCTTCCGGCACAACGTATCCGACGAGCCGGTCACCGGCCTGCTCGTCCGCACGCACCAGCACCACGGCCTGACTCACCCCGTCACACCGCAGCAACGCCGCCTCGATCTCCCCCAACTCGATCCGGAACCCGCGCAACTGCACCTGCTGATCACCACGCCCGGCATACTCCAGATTCGCCTCCCCACCGAAACCCGCCCACCGGCCGATATCACCCGTGCGATACATCCGAGACCCCGCCCCACCGAACGGATTCGCCACGAACCGGCACGCGGTCAACCCCGGACGGCCCAGATACCCGCGCGACACCTGCACACCACTGATATGCAACTCCCCCGCGACCCCCACCGGCGCCGGATGCAACCGATCATCGAGCACATACGCATCCAGACCCGGCAGCGCACGACCGATCACACTGGCCGGAATATCGGCCAACCGCTCGTCCACCGCCAAGAACGACACATGCACCGTCGTCTCGGTGATCCCGTACATGTTCACCAACTGCGGCGCATCCGACGCATGCCGCTCGTACCAGCGCTGCAACTGCCGCAGATCCAGCGCCTCACCACCGAAGACGACATAGCGCAGCGCGAACTTGCCCGACCCGCCCGCGTGCGCCGCCCGGTCCGCCTCCGCCAACTGGTAGAACGCCGACGGCGTCTGATTCAGCACCGTGACCTGCTCGCGAATCAGCAACTCGCGGAACAACTCCGGCGACCGCGAGGTCAGGAAGTCGACCACCACGACCGCGCCGCCGTTGGCCAGCGCACACCACAGCTCCCACACCGAGAAGTCGAAGGCGGAGGAGTGGAACAGCGTCCACACGTCGGTCTCGTCGAAATCGAACAGCAGCTGGGTGTTGGCGAACAGCTCCAGCACGTTGCCGTGCGCGACGCCCACGCCCTTCGGCACACCGGTGGAGCCGGAGGTGTAGATGACGTACGCCAGATTCTCCGGCCGCAGCGGCGCGACCCGATCGGCGTCGGCCACCGGGGAGCCGGGGAACTCCACGCTCTCCTCGAACAGAACCACGCGAATATCGCTCGCGGGCAGCGCTTCTCGCTCCGACGCGGTGGTCAGGATGCAGGCTGGCGCGGCGTCGGAGAGCATGAACTCCAGCCGCTGCGCCGGATAGGCGGTATCGATCGGCAGGTATCCGGCACCCGCGATCAACACGCCGAGCAGCGCCACCGGAAGCTCCTCGGTGCGCGGCATGGCCACCGCCACCAGCGATTCCGGGCCGACGCCCCGGTCGATCAGGGCCCGTGCGACCCGGTTCGCCCGCCGCTGCAGCTCGCCGAAGGACAGCGTGGCGTCGCCGAAGCGAATCGCGGTCGCATCCGGACGCCGATGTGCCTGTGCGGCAATCAGATCCACCAGTGTGACCGGCGGCACCTGAGCACCGGACGAATTCCATTCGTGCAGCACCAGTTCCCGCTCGCCGGGCGCCAGCACGTCGATATCGCCCACGACCGCACCGGCATCGGCGGCGACCGCGCCCAGCATGCGCTGGAACCGGTCGGTGAAGTCCTGCACGGTGGCCTCGTCGAACAGGTCGGTGGCATAGGTGAAGGCCGCCGAGATGCCCTGCGGCACACCGCGTTCATCGGTGCGCTCGGCCAGCGCCAGCTGCAGGTCGAACTTGGCCAGCGGCACCGCCAGATCCACGCCGGATACCGCCAGGCCGGGCAGCTCCAGATCGGTCTGTGCCAGATTCTGGAACGTCAACATCACCTGGAACAGCGGGTGCCGCGCCGCCGACCGCGCCGGATCCAGCAGCTCCACCAGCCGCTCGAACGGCACGTCCGCGTGACCGAACGCGGCCACATCCGTGCCGCGGACCGCGGACAGCAGTTCGGCGAACGGCACGCCCGGATCGATCTCGGTGCGCAACACCAGCGTGTTGACGAACATCCCGATCAGGTCGTCGAGCTCGGCCTCGCCGCGGCCCGCGATCGGGGTGCCGATCGCGATGTCGCGGGTGCCCGACAGCCGCGCCAGCAGTGCCGCCAGCGCCGCGTGCACGACCATGAACAGCGTCGAATTATTTTCGTGCGCAAGCTCGTTCAGTGCGGCGTGCACCTGCGCGTCGATCTCGAATCCGACGGTCGCACCGCGGTAGGTCGCGGCGAGCGGCCGGGGTCGGTCGGCCGGGAGATCGAGCTGCTCGGGCAGCGCCGCCAGCTGCCGCCGCCAGTACTCGATCTGTTGCGCCAGGAGTGATTCCGGCTCGTCCTCGGCGCCGAGTGTCTCGCGCTGCCACAGCGCGTAGTCGGCGTACTGCACCGGAAGCGGCGCCCAGCCCGGCCGTTCGCCCCGCACCCGATCCAGGTAGGCGGTCATCAGGTCGCGCGTCAGCGGGCCCATCGAGAAGCCGTCACCCGCGATGTGGTGGACCACGCACACCAGCACGTGCTCCTCCGCCGCGAGCCGCAGCACGCGCAGCCGGACCGGCGGGGCGGCGGTGGCGTCGAATCCGCCCGTCACCGTCTCGGCGACGAGCGCGGGCACCCGCGACTCCTCCGCGTCGATCACCGAAAGCTCCGGTACGGCAAGGGCATCCGAGACCGGAAGCACCAGCTGATACCCCTCGCCGTCGAGCTCCGGATAGACAGTGCGCAGCACCTCGTGCCGCTCCACCAGATCACGCACCGCGGCGCGCAGGGCCTCGATATCCAAGGCACCCGTCAGCCGGACCGCGACGGGGATGTTGTTGACCGCACTCGCCGGGTCGAAGCGGTTGAGGAACCACATCCGCTGCTGTGCGTACGACAGCGGGATGCGTTCCGGGCGCGGCATCGGCCGCAGCTGCTGCCCGGCCGCCGAACCGGCGTGGCGCTCGACGCGTTCGGCCAGCGCGGCCACCGTCGGCGCCTCGAAAAGCAGCTGTACCGGCACCCGCACATCGAGCGCGGATCCGATGCGGGCCGCGGCCTGCGCGGCCAGCAGCGAATTGCCGCCCAGCGCGAAGAAATCGTCGTCGGCACCGACCCGGCCCGGCCCGGTGCCCGCCGCGGCCCCGGCGCGGTCCTGCGCCGCCGCCTGTGCGGCCTCTCCCGGACCCACCTGTTCCATCGGGGTCCCGGGGCCCAGCAGCGCCGCGAACACGTCCGCGACGATCTGCTCCACCGGGGTGGACGGCGCGCGGAATGCCCTTGCGGCGAACGTCGGTTCGGGCAGCCGCGCGCGGTCCAGCTTGCCGATGGGTGTCAGCGGGATCTCGTCCAGCACCATGATCAATGCCGGAATCATGTACGCGGGCAAGGAGTTCGAGAGGAACTCCTCGAGCTCGCCGGTATCGAGCGTCGACCCGGCGCGCGGCAGCACGTACGACACCATGGTGGTGCCACCGGCGGGCAGCGGGCGCCCGAGCGTGGCCGCGAAGTCCACGTCCGGATGTTCGGTCAGCGCGTTGTCGATCTCGCCCAGTTCGATCCGGAAGCCGCGCACCTTCACCTGGAAGTCCGAGCGGCCCAGGAACTCGATCCCGCCGTCGGATTCGTTGCGCCGCACCAGGTCTCCCGTGCGGTACAGCCGAGCGCCGGGGCTGCCGGTCTCCGCTCCGAACGGGCTGGCGACGAAGCGCCCCGCCGTCAGCGCCGGGCGGCCCAGGTACCCCTGCGCCAGGGCCGGACCCGCCAGGTAGAGCTCGCCCACCACCCCGGCGGGCACCGGCCGCAACCGCGAATCCAGTACGAACACACCGACACCCGGGATCGCGGGGCCGATCGTGATCGGCTCGCCCGGGGTCAGCGCGATGGAGGTCACCAGGATCGTGGCCTCGGTCGGGCCGTAGCCGTTGACGAACGTCCGCCCGTCCCGCGCCCACCGGCCCACCAGCTCCGGACCGAACCGGTCGCCGATGACCATCACGGTCTCGATATCGTCCAGGCCCGTCGGATCCACCGATTCCAGCGCGCCCGGCGTGATCAGCATGTGCGTGGCCCGCTCGCGGCGCAGCAGATCCGCCAGCTCGTACCCGCCGAACACCTCCGGCGGCGACACCACCAGCGTCGCGCCGGTGGAGAAGGTGAGCATCAGCTCCAGCACCGAGACGTCGAAGTTCGGCGAGCAGACGTGCATCACCCGCGAATCCTCGGCCACCCCGTAGTGTTCGCGCTCCGCGGCCACCAGCGCGCCCAGCCCGACGTGGGTGACGACGACGCCCTTCGGCCGGCCGGTGGATCCCGAGGTGTAGATGACGTAGGCCGGGTGCAGCTCGGTGAGCGGGCGCACGCGGTCGGTGTAGGAGATCGGATGCGACGGCCGTGCCGCCACCCGATCGCGCACCACCGGATCGTCCAGCTCCAGCCAGTACACGCCGGTGCCGAGCGCGGGCCGGTGCGCGGAGAGGGTCAGGCCGATCACGGCGCCGGAATCCGAGACCATGTGCGCGATGCGCTCCGCCGGATAGGTCGGATCCACCGGGACGTAGGCGGCGCCGGTCTTGGCGATCGCCCAGACCGACAGCACCGACTCGATCGAGCGGGTGATGCCGATGGCGACCACGTCGCCCGCCCCGACGCCGCGGTCGATCAGTTCCCGGGCCAGCCGCGAGGAGGCCTCGTCCAGTTCCCGGTAGGTGAGCTCACGCGCGTCGGCGGGATCATCGGCCGGGGCGAACCGGATCGCCACCGAATCGGCTGCGGACTCCACCGCGGCGGTGAGCAGCTGTCCGAACAGCGGGCCACCCGACCGGCGGCGACGGCCACCACGAGCGGATCGGCGGGCAGTTTCCATTCGAGTGCATTCACCTCTCGCGTCCAGCGGGTCCGCACGGCCGCATCAAGGCAGCCCCTCGCGCGGTCCGAGCAATCATATCGGGGTTACGGTGCACCGCGGTGGCTACGCGAGCTCCTCTAACTCATCGGTACAAGGGTGCTCGGATGTTGCGCGGGAAGGCGGATTCAGTGGCCTGCATCACAGCGCATCCGGGTCGGACGCCGAGAGGTGAGCATTCGCGGCCGACTACGAGCAGGACCGCTCACGCCGGAGCAGCAAGCTCACAGCCAGCCGCGCCGGATGGCCTGCACGCCCGCCTGGAAGCGGGTGCTCGCACCGAGCCGCTCCAGCAGGCTCGCCGTGCGGCGCACGACGGTCCGCCGGGACATGCCCAGCCGGCGCGCGATGGTGTCGTCGGTGGCGCCCAGCCCCATCAGGGTGAGAATGGCGCGGTCGCGCTCGTCCAGCGGTTCGCTCGGATTCACCGAGATCGGGGCCGCCAGCGACCACAGCACGTCGAAGGTCCGCACCAGCAGGTCCAGCGTCGGCGACGGACCGATCCGCAGGCCCATCGGATCGCCGCGCCGCTCGTCGCTGTGCAGCATCAGGCTGGCCCGCTCGCCGTCGACGATCATCACCTTCAGCGGCGGATCGGGCAGGGTGCGCGCCAGGGCACCGGCGGAATTGGTGGCGAGGGCGTGCCGCAGCCGATCCGGGTCCTGATAGACGGTGTCCTGGTACAGGGTCTGATAGCGGATCCCGGCGTCGATGCGGGCCGATTTCAGCTCGAACATCCGCTCGGCCTTGTCGGCGTCACAGATGTAGGGCCCGCGCTCGACCAGCCGCACGCTGTTGCGGGCCGCTCGCTGCAGATCCTCGAATTCGGCGACCAGCTCCCGGGTTTCGTACATCGGCACGATGGTGCCGCCGCCGCGCACAGTGCGCCGCACCGATCGGAACGTCTCGCCCAGCCGGGCCGCCGCCGCGTGCATCCGCGCGGTCTCGCCCTGCCGCCGCCGGGATTCGGCCTCCGACAACGCTTCCGGGGCATGGGCGTCCCATACGGTGCGGCCGTTGGTATCGATGCGCACGGCCGCCTGCAGCTCGCACAGCCGGTCCAGCGATGCCTCCGCGACCTCCAGGGGGCATTCCAGATAGGACGCCAACTCGATCAGGCTGGACCGCGGATGTTGCACCAGGGCCGCGTACGCGCGCCCCTGCAGAGACCTGGAATCGAACAATTCGTGTAAACCTGTCACATCACCAGCCCCCGCAACCGCCGGCCGCGACAGCGCGCGACCGTTGACACCCGCGACGATTACTCGGGTCCCCACGACTGCTGCGACAGGATGACACCCTTGCTGGCCAGGTAGGGCGTGGGATCGATCTTCACGTCGCTGGGATCCCAGATCTCGAGGTGCAGGTGCGGACCGGTGGAGTTGCCGCGGTTGCCGACGGTGGCGATGACATCACCGGCGTTCACGCGCTGGCCGACGTTGGTCAGGATGTCGTTGACGTGGCCGTAGACCGCGGTGGCGCCGTCGTCGTGCCGGACGCGGACCCACAGGCCGAAGCCCGACGCCGGGCCCGCCTCGATCACCGTGCCGCTGGCCACCGAGCGAATCGGGGCGCCGAGCGTATCGGCGAAGTCGACACCGTAGTGGAAGGCGCCCCACCGGGATCCGAAGTCGGAGCTCACGACACCGGCGACCGGGCGGACCGCGGGAGCCGGGGCGACCTGGTTCTGCAGGCCCTTGATCACCTGCTCGGCCTGCGACAGCGGACCGGCGACCTCCGGCGGTAGATTCTGTAGCCCGAACGGCGCGGGAGGCGCGGGGGCGGCGATGGGCGCCGCCTCCACCGGGGCCGGGGCGGGTTCCTCGGCGGCCACGGGGGCGGCGGTGGCCGCCCGCGCCGGCTCGACCGGCTCGGAGGCCGGCTCCAGCGCGACGTCGTCGGTGCTGGTGCTGTCGTGACTCACCGGAAGCAGCGGCGCGGCATGGGCGAGCTGAGCGGCGGTGCCGACGATGGCACCGGCCGCGACCGCGGCGCTGGCCGCCAGTTTCATCCGGTCGGCGGTACGCGGCTCGGCACGATGCCGGTTCGGCCGACCGGCGGCACCATCTCCGAGCAGGTCCTGAACAGATACGGAACTGGAGGTCTCACGGTGCTGCGGCAAGGCTCGTCCTAGCGTCGATCAACTTCGGATGCGGAGCCGGGTCGAAACCCCATTTTCGGTAACGATTCGGCATCTGCTGTGACGCAAACTGTACTCCGCCGTGACCTTTTCGCAACCTTCCGGCGAAAAAGTCCAGGTGAGAGGGGTATCACCGTCCTGCGCGACCGTTACATACGCCAGACTGGAGGGGTGATCATCGACGAGCTGCGAACCCCGATCGTGCTGGCGCCGATGGCGGGCGGACCCTCCACACCCGAACTCGCCGCCGCGGTGTCGGCCGCGGGCGGGCTCGGCTTCCTCGCCGCCGGCTACCTGAGCGCGGGTGACACCGCCGACCGCATCGTGCGAACCCGGGCCCTGCTGTCGGAGACCGGCGCGAATGCCGTCCCGTTCGGCGTGAACCTGTTCGTTCCGAGCGCGCCGACGCCCGCCGAGCGGTTCGACCGCTATCTGGAACAGGTCGGGCGCAACTTCCCGCTCGGCGAGGCGCGATTCGATACCGACGACTGGGAGGCCAAGCTGGACGCGCTGGTCACCGATCCGGTGGCGGTCGTGTCCTTCACCTTCGGCTGCCCGTCGGCGGCCGAGATCGCCCGGCTGCGTGCGGTCGGTTCGGAGGTGTGGGTGACGGTCACCTCGGTCGGTGAGGCGCGCATCGCGGCCGAGGCGGGCGCGGACGTCCTGATCGCCCAGGGCGCCGAGGCGGGCGGGCACCGGGCGACGTTCGTGGACCGGCCCGAAGACGACACGGCCGATCCGCTGTCGACGCTGGCGCTGCTGCAGTTGCTCGCGGGCACGACCGACCTGCCGGTGGTGGCGGCGGGCGGCATCGCCACGGGCGCGGCCGCCGCCGCGGCGCTGGTCGCCGGTGCGGCGGCCGTACAGCTGGGCACGGCCTTCCTGAACTGCCCCGAGGCCGGGACGGCGCAGCTGCATCGCGACGCCCTGACCATCGACACCCCGACGATGCTCACCCGCGCCTTCAGCGGCCGCCGAGCCCGCGGACTGCGCAACCGGTTCATCCTCGACCACCCCGACGCGCCCGCCGCCTACCCCGAAATCCATTACGCCACCGGGCCGTTGCGCAAGCAGGCGCGGGCCGACGGCAACGCCGATGCGGTGAACCTCTGGGCAGGTCAAACACATGCGCTGACCGGCGAGTTACCCGCCGAGGATCTGGTGCGCACCTTGTCGGCTGATATGAAAAGTGCTCTGAAACTAGGACTTTCGCGCACAATCCAGGATTGTTGACAACCTTTTTCGTTTAGAATCAGATGACATCATCCGCCATCCCATGAGGAGAGCGTTATGTCACTCGACGTACCTACCGCACTGCTCGAACGCGCCGAACGCGGTGAGGTCTCCGACGACGAGTTCGTCGAATGCGTCCGCAACTCGCTGCCCTACGCCTACGAGGTGGTCAGCAGGGTGGCAGCCGATCTGCGTTCCGGCACAGCCGAATTCGCCGACAATCAGGTACCCCCGCCGGACGAGACGGCCCGCGGCCAGCTGCTGCGCGCCATGGCGTCCGACTCCATCCGCGGCGGCCTGGAGCGGCACTTCGGGATCAAGATCGCGTTCCAGAACTGCCACCGGGTAGCGGCGTTCCCGCTGTCGGAGGTCGGTGGCGAGACGTACACGCGGTTCATCTCGACCCGCGCTCAGCTGCTCAACCAGAGCCCGGAACTGCGTAACTGCTAACCGAATACGCGACCGGCGCAGGCGGACCCCTTCCGCCCGCGCCGGTTTCGCATGCTCACACCGTTCCGGCCGAGACCATGCCGGGAAGACGACGGTAGCCGGTGCGCGCTAGCCCTGCGGAAGCAGCTTGAGCGTTGTGGATCGTGCTCTGGCGCCGGTGATTTCGGCGATGATACTGGCGGCGTAGCGCTGGTACTTCGCGGCGTACTCGGTATCGATATCGTCGTTGCGGGCGGGGTCGGCGTCGACGAAGGTGATGTCCTGGTCGATACTGCCGGCCCGGATCCGGCCGCGCCCGCTGTCCACCGCCGTCCGGTACCACGCCGCGTCCGGCCCGTTCACCGAGCGCACGTAGAGGTCGCGGCCGTGCCGCACCACCCAGATCGTCACCGGCATGCGCAGCGTGCCGTCCCGCCCCGCCGCCGCCAGTTGCAGTTCTTCGGTTTCCGCGATCCTGTTGAGCTCATCGGCTGTCCACTTCGCCATCGGCGTCTCCTTCCGGGTCCCGGTGGTGAGCTGGAAAGCATCTTTCCCTCTCATCACCCCAGGTCCCGGCTGCGACACCGCCGCGTCGGCAATCAGTACCGGAAGGTCACCGGAGACGCGGCACCCCCGGCGTAGGGCAGCAGCGCCGTCGGCTGCAGCCCCGGCTCGAACCGGGCGGGGGCCTGCGACCACTGCGAGCGGCCGGGCGCCGCGGTCGCGTCCAGGCGCGCCAGCCGGTGACGCCGGACCGAATCCGCGCCGACGGCTTTGTCGACCTTTGCCAACCGGCTCGGAGTAGCGGTCCGAGAAGCGCAGCTTCACCACATGCCACTGCGCCCTTGCGTGGGGTCGGTCCTGGACGGCGGGTGGGCTACACGGCACGCGTACCCGGGGGCGAACCGGCGATGCTGAACAATGCGTGTGTGGCGGATGCGGACGATGATGTTTTCGCGAATACTCGGCCAGGCGAGGTAGCCCTCGCAGGTCAGGACCTAACCCTCCTCACTTCGGAGGAAAGCGGAGCGATCCGCGCCTATGCCCTGAACTTCTTTCAACTGATCAACGACGCTTTATGGGGGCATGCCCCGATGACGCCTGTCCTGAAGCGGCACATCAACCTGATCCGATCCGGCCTCGCGAAATACCCGCTGAGCGAGTCCGTGCGCGTAACCCGCGAGTCCGAGGCTGCGCTTTACGGCATCGTGGACGAAACTTCGGCGTACGCGCTGGTCGAGGAGCAATTCACGCACAGGGGTTTCCTGTCGACGTGTGGTCTGGTCGACCCGCCCCGGTCGATGCTCCATCGCGATCCGGTGATTCTGGACTTGATCGTGCCTGCAGGCACCCCGGCCCTGCGCCTGGGCGAGCTGGCCACCGTGCCTGCAGAGCGGGAAGTGTTACTTATTGACGCGCGCAGCTACTTCATCGTTGGTGTTGATTGGGATACAGCGCGTAGCATGTGGCGTATTCAGGCATTCGTGACAGGAGGCGTGTGATGGGTGCATTGACGCAGGAAGCGATGCGTGCAACCCGCGTTCGGTTGACGCCGGAGCAGCGCGAGGCGCGCCGTCGCGAAGCCGAGAAGCTGGGCATCAAGATCCGTCGCTACCGCACAACCACTGCGGTCGACAAGAGCGACAAGTAGTCGAGGCGCATTTGCCGTCTATTACAGCTCGCGCAGCTTGCGCTTGAGGATCTTGCCCGTGGGGTTGCGGGGCAGCTCCTCCAGGAAGACCACCTCGCGGGGGACCTTGTAGCGCGCGAGGTTCGCCTTGACGTGCGATCGGATGTCGTCGACCGTCAGCGCCTCCTCGTCGCGGACGACGTAGGCCGCCAGGCGGGCGCCGAACTCGTCGTCGGGGACACCGATCACGGCGGCCTCTCGAATCCCGTTGTGCGCGTTGAGGAGTTCCTCGACCTCGCCGGGGAAGACGTTCTCGCCGCCGGAGACGATCATGTCGTCGTCGCGTCCGTCGATGAAAAGCCTACCGGCGGAATCGAAGTGGCCGACGTCGCCGGAGGACATCAGGCCGCGGACCCGCTCCTTGCCGCCACCGCCGGTGTAGCCCTCGAACTGCGCGGCATTGGCGACGAAGATGCGGCCCGTGACTCCGACGGGAACCTCGGCACCGGAGTCGTCCAGGATCTTCACCACCGCGCCGAGCACCGGCTTGCCCACGCAGCCGGGCTCCGCGGCGAGATCGGCGGGCGTGGCGATGCTGGCGTAGGCAACCTCGGTGGAGCCGTACAGGTTGTAGACCACCGGCCCGAACAGGGCCGTCACCCGGCGGCACAGATCGGCGCCGAGCTGCGACCCGGCCACGAAAACGATTCGCAGCCTTGACAAGTCGCGACCGGTCAGCGCCTGCGGGCCGAGTTCGACGATGCGGGACAGCATCACCGGCACCGTGATCAGCGCGGTGGCACGGTGGCGGGACATGCTGTCGATCACCTGCTGCGGATCGAAGCGGCGGCGGATCACCAGCGTGGAGCCGAAGCCGATGGCCAGCAACGACATTGCGAAGCCCAGGGTATGAAACAGCGGTGCCGGGCATTCGGTCACCTCGCGGGTGCGGAACGGCACCCGGCTCAGCACCGCCCCGAGCGGCTCCAGCGAGCGCGGTTCCGACCGCGGCGCCCCCTTCGGGGTGCCGGTGGTGCCGCTGGTCAGCAGGATGATCTTGGAGCTCGGCCCGGATGCGGGCGGCGCCTCGGACGAGCCCGCGGCGATGAGCGATTCGAGGCTGCTCGGATGGCTGGAATCCGTCCAGGCGCGATACGCGCCCCGGCGCGGGCTCAGGTCGCCGAGGATCGGCTCGTACTCCTCGTCGTAGACCAGCAGGTCGACCCCCTCGCGGGCGGCGACGTCGCGCAGCTGCGGGCCCGCGAAATCGGTGTTCAGCAGGATGATCCGGGCACCACACTTGGCGGCGGCGAATACCGCGTCCAGCAGCCCGCGGTGGTTGCGGGCCAGGATCGCCACGCCCTCGCCCGACCGCAGCCCGCGCTTGCGCCACTCGTTGGCCAGCCGGTTGCTGCGCTCGTCGAGGGCGCGATAGCTCAGGGCGCCCAGCTCGTCGAGCACCGCGGTGCGGTCGCCGTAGCGGGCCGCCGAAAGTGTCAGCAGCGCAGGCAGACCGCCGTATCGCAGGAACGCCGAGCCCGCCGACAGCAGCGTCAGCGGCGACTCGATGCCGACCAGCCCGCTGCCCACACACACCCGCAGGTACTCCAGCTCGGTCCACGCCCGGGTGCCCAACGTCCGCAGCAGCGATAATGTCATCGCCCAACCCCCTTGCCGCGCCGAATATCTCGCGCAATCCCAGCACGCAACGCAACCATGCCGGACCTCCTCGTCCACCCGCCTTTTGGCATGCGCCCCCAGGTTAACCCGGAGCGCGCCACCCCGCCCAGCAGCAGATGCGGCCGCTATTTCCCGTGCGTGCGCAGCTGATACAGGCCCTGCGTCTCGGCGACCACGACGCCGTCGGCATCGGTCACCGTAGCCTTCAGGGTGAAGTCGGCCTTGCCGTTGGCCTCGGCATCGGCCGTGATGCGGGCGATCTCCTCCTCCGAGATCGACGCCTCGGCGCGCACATCGGTCTTGGCGGGCTTGCGGAAGAAGATCTGCAGATCCTTGACCAGCGGGTAGTACTTCGCACTGTCGAAGGTGGCGATAGGGATTGCGCCACCGAGGATTTCGGCGACGGTGAACAGCACGCCCGCGTACATGACACCGAAGTGGTTTCCGTTGCCCTCGATCGGCACCGTGGTCGCGGCGAAGCCCGGCCGCACCTCGAGCGCCTGCACACCCATCTTGTGCGCGATCGGAATCGTGAACTCCAGCGCCCCGTTCACCATGTCCGCGAACGCCGGAGCGTCGCTGTTCGTCTCGGCCATGAAGCATCCTTCCTGCGCACCACTGCGTGCCCGGTCACCGGACCGGGCACGCTCAGGGTACATCCTGTTGACAGTCTGCCAACAGCACCCGGGCACGCCGGGGCGGACCTACAGCGTGGCCACCTTCAGGTCCCCGTCGGCGTACCGCGCCCGCAGCCGCTTCTTGTCGAACTTGCCGACGCTGGTCTTGGGAATCTCGTCGATGAAGGCCCAATGGTCGGGCAGCTGCCACTTGGCGAACTTGTCGGCGAGGAAGTCGCGGAGGTCGGCGGGATCGGCGGCGCCGCCCTCCTTGAGCACGACCGCCACCAGGGGGCGCTCGTCCCATTTCTCGTCGGGGATGCCGATCACCGACGCCTCGGCGACGGCCGGGTGGCCCATGATCGCGTTCTCCAGATCGACCGAGGAGATCCACTCGCCGCCGGACTTGATCACGTCCTTGGACCGGTCGACCAGCGTCAGGTAGCCGTCGGGGCTGATCTTGCCGACGTCTCCGGTGCGCAGCCAGCCGTCGTGGAACTTGTCCGGATCCACCTCCGACCCCTGGGGCGAATAGTACGAGCCGGTGATCCACGGACCGCGAACCTCCAACTCCCCCAGCGACTCTCCGTCATTGGGCTGCACCGAGCCGTCGTCGCCGACCAGCCGCGCCTGCACCGACGCCGGGAAACGCCCCTGGGTGAAGCGGTAGGCCCATTCGTCCTCGCCCTCGGCGCCGCGGGGCGGGTGGCCGACACTGCCCAGCGGAGAGGTCTCGGTCATACCCCAGGCGTGCAGCAGCCGCACGCCGTACTTCTCCTGGAAGGCCCGCATCATGGCGGGCGGCACCGCCGAGCCGCCGACCACGCAGGTCCGCAGGTGCGAAATGTCCTGGGGCTGCGCGTCCAGCCCCGCCAGCACCCCGCCCCAGATGGTCGGCACCGCCGCGGCGAAGGTCGGCCGCACCGCGGCCATCATCTGCAGCAGCGGCGCCGGCTGCAGGAACCGGTCGGGCATCAGCAGGCTCGCGCCCGCCATCATGGCCGCGTACGGGATGCCCCACGAGTTGGCGTGGAACAGCGGGACGATCGTGAGCACGGTGTCCTGGGCGGTGAAACCCATGCTGTTGGGCGAGATCACCTGCATGGCGTGCAGCCAGTTCGAGCGGTGCGAGTAGACGACGCCCTTCGGATCGCCGGTGGTGCCGGAGGTGTAGCACATACCGGCCGCCGAACGTTCGTCGATCACCGGGTAGTCGAAGGTATCCGGTTGCGCGGCAAGCAGTTCCGCGTACGAATGCACCTGCACGCCCGCGGGCGCGGTCAGGCTGGCCGGGTCGCCGTCGGCGACGAGTACGTGGCGCACCGTCTTCAGGTTCGGCAGGTACTGGGCGAACATCGGCACCAGCGAGCCGTCCACGATCACGACCTGGTCCTCGGCGTGGTTGGCCACATAGACCAATTGCTCCGGGAACAACCGGATGTTGAGCGCGTGCAGCACCGCCCCCATCGCGGGCACCGCGGCGTAAGCCGCCATGTGCTCGGTGTTGTTCCACATGAACGTGCCGACCCGGTCACCGTCGCCGATGCCCAGACTGCGCAGGGCATTCGCCAGCCGGGCGCATTCGACGCCCAGTTCGCGATAGGTCGTGGTGCGCACGCCGTCGCCGGTCCACGTGGACACCGTGGCGTCGCCGTGGAACGTTGTCGCGTACCGCAGCAAAGTCGCCAGCGACAGCTGCTCGTCCTGCATCGTGCTCAACATCTGAAACGCCACTCCTCACCAGTGAACGAGGTCACACTGCCGCGAGGATAGCCGAATTCGGACACCGTGGGAGGGGGCTCGACTGAAGTCGGCCGCCCGCACAAGAGCCCTCGCTAGCAGCGAAAACATGGGACGACCCGGCGAAGATCACGTGTGCGCAGGGTAGGCGTGCACCAGCGCCCGGTCCAGCTTCGGCACCACATGCGCAAGGGTGTGCTCGGCGCCGTGCGCGATGCGGTGCGCCTCGTGCAGGCTCGTCGCCGGGTCCACGTCGAGTTCCGCATCGGCCTGCAGGCGGTGGCCCACCCAGCGCATCCGCACGCTGCGCACCCGCAGCACCCCGGGTTCGGCCGACAGCGCGTGCTCCGCGGTCGCCACCAGCCCCGGATCGACGCCGTCCAGCAGTCGCCCGAACACGTCGCGCGCGGCCGAGCGCAGCACGCCCAGGATGGCGATCGTGATCAGCAGGCCGACGATCGGATCGGCGAGCGGGAAGCCCAGCGCCACCCCCGCGGCACCGAGAACGACTGCGAGAGAGGTGAACCCGTCCACGCGCGCGTGCAGCCCGTCGGCCACCAGCGCGGCCGACCCGATGCGCCGCCCGACCCGGATGCGGTAGAGCGCGACGACCTCGTTGCCGGCGAAGCCGACCAGGCCCGCGGCCGCGACCCAGCCCAGATGACCGATCGGAATCGGATGGATCAGCCGCAGCACCGCCTCGTAGCCCGCGATCAGGGCGGACAGCGTGATCATCGCGATGACGAACAGCCCCGCCAGATCCTCGGCGCGGCCGAACCCGTAGGTGTAGCGCCGGGTCGCCGCGCGGCGGCCGAGCGCGAAGGCGATCCACAGCGGTATCGCCGTCAGCGCATCGGAGAAGTTGTGGATCGTATCGGCCGCCAGCGCCACCGACCCCGACCACGCGACGATCGAAATCTGCAGCGCCGCGGTGATTCCCAGCACCGCCAGGCCGATCTTCACCGCGCGGATCCCGATCGCACTGGACTCCAGCACGTCATCGATGCTGTCGGCGGGATCGTGCGAGTGCGGGACGAACAGCTCGCGCAGGACGCCGAGCAGGCCGTGGTGGTGCGAGTGGTCGTGCCCATGAGCCGGGGCGGGCGCACCGGAATGCTGATGACCATGCCGACGGGCATCACTGTTCTCGCGGTCCGGAGGGCCTTGGAGCGCAGTGCGTTTCGGGTCGTTCATCTGCCCGTCTCCTGCCGCGGCAGCTCCCGCACCGCCGCCTCCCGGCGATGATGGGCGGGCACCCCGGGCCCGGCGTGCTCCGCATTGTGGACCGCATCCACGACCAGTTGCCGCACGTGGTCGTTCTCGAGGGCGTAGTGAATGGTGGTGCCCTCCCGGCGGGTGCGGACCAGGCGGGCCATGCGCAGCTTCGCCAGATGCTGGGAGACCGAGGGCGCCGGCTTGCCCACATGGGCGGCGAGGTCGTTGACCGACAGTTCGCGATCGACCAGCGCCCACAGCACCTGCACCCGGGTGGCGTCGGCCAGCATGCGGAACACCTCGACCACCAGCCGCACCTGATCCTCCTCGATCGGCGAGCGAGGTGCCTGGCTACCTGCATTCATACGCAGATAATAAAACACCGGTGCGGGCCGCCACCATGGCTATTGATGGGCGATCGAGAGAAAAGGCGGCTGCACGCGACGAACCCCACCTTCGCCGCACGCAGCCGCCCTCTGCCGATCGTCACACCCGACGCGAGTTACCGATCGGCAGACCGTCCGATGTGCGCCCGGTCTTGCGACGACACCCCCTGCGGCACCGCCGAATCACCAAACCCACACCAGGACAGGCTATTTCGAGCAACTTCCTAGTGGAAAATAGTAAGGAGCCGAGCGGTCGCCTGTCCAGTCGAAACGCCGGGCCCGCCGTCGTCCACCCGGCCGCGCACGCCCCGCCGCTCGCGGCGACGACCGGCAATCGTCCTGATGACCGGGACACGACCTCCCACGGAGCACATCCGGGCAGATATTTCTAGAAGAAATATGGCGATACGAAACTTCTTCGCGCCACCCGTCGGAGAGGGACCTATGCAGGACCGTGTTGAGCAGGATATTCGCGACGTGATCATCGTCGGAGCCGGATTCGCCGGACTCTACGGCGTGCACCGGGCGGTGTGCTCCGGGCTGGACGTGATCGGGATCGAGGCGGCGCCGGGCGTCGGCGGCACCTGGTATTGGAACCGCTACCCGGGCGCCCGCTGCGACGTGGAGAGCATCGACTACTCCTACTCCTTCGACGAGGATCTGCAGAGCAGCTGGCGCTGGAGCGAGAAGTTCGCGGCGCAGCCGGAGATTCTCGCCTATCTCGAGCACGTGGCGCGGCGCTTCGATCTGTTGCGGCACTTCCGCTTCGGGCGCACGGTCACCGCGGCGCGGTTCGACGAGGACACCGCGACCTGGACGCTGCGCACCGACGACGGCGCCCGGCACCGCGCGCGATTCGTCGTCTTCGCCACCGGATGCCTGTCCGCGCCGATCCGGCCGGACATCCCGGGCGTCGACACCTTCGCGGGCGAGGAGCTGTTCACCTCGCGCTGGCCCGAACGGGGAGTGTCGTTCGAGGGCAAGCGGGTCGGGGTGATCGGCACCGGATCCTCCGGCATCCAGATCACGCCGATCATCGCCCGCGAATGCGCGCGGCTGACCGTATTCCAGCGCACCGCCAATTACAGTGTGCCGTGCCCGAATCGGCCGCTCACGGCCAGCGACCATCGGCGCATCCGCGCGGAATACGTTGCGCGACGGCAGAAGTCGGCATACGCACCGGCCGCCACCCCGCACGAAGGGCATCCGCGCAAGGCACTGGACTGCACCGACGACGAGCGCACCGCCGCGCTGGAGGAGCGCTGGAACGGCGGGGGCGTGCTGTTCAACAAGGTATTCCCGGACCAGAACAGCGATCCGGTGGCCAACGACATCGTGCGCGAGTTCGCCGAGGCCAAGATCCGCGCCCGCATCGACGATCCGCGGGTCGCCGCCGACCTGATCCCGGACGACCACCCGATCGGCACCAAGCGCATCTGCACCGATACCGGCTACTACGAGACGTTCAACCGGCCCAACGTGCATCTGGTGAATCTGCGGCGGGAGCCTATCGAGGAGATCACCCCGGGCGGGATCCGCACCGCGGACGGGTTCATCGAGCTCGACACGCTCGTCTATGCCACCGGTTTCGACGCGATGACCGGAGCCCTGCTGCGCATCGACATCCGGGGCGCGGCCGGGGCGAACATTCGCGATGCGCTCGGCGACGGACCGGTGACCTATCTGGGCTTCGGGCTGCCCGGATCCCCGAATATGTTCAGTATCAACAGCATCGGCACGCCGTCGGTGCTGGCGAATATGGTGCTGCACTCCGAGCAGCAGATCGACTGGGTCTTCGATCTCATCGAACACGCCCGGCGGACCGGCATCACCCGGGCCGAGGCCCGCGCCGACGCCGCGGCCCGGTGGACCGACCACCTGGGCGAGGTGGCCGCGGGCACGCTGTTCGTGCGGGCGAACTCCTGGTATCTGGGCGCCAACGTCAGCGGCAAGAAGCGGGTGTTCATGCCCTACCTGGGCGGCTTCGGCAACTACCGGCGGCACTGCGACGCCGAACGCGACGGCGGATACCCCGGATTCCAGCTTCAGGCGCGATGACCTGCACGAATATCCTTTCGGTCATGGCCGAAAATATGGATCTGCTGGCCGTTGATCTCTTCGCGCCGAGGGTGGGAACACTTAACCTCATGGTATGACTCGCACCCCGTCCATCCTCATCATCGGCGCCGGATTCGCCGGACTCGGCATGGCGCTGGAGCTGCAGCGCGCCGGGCTGGACAACTACACGATCCTGGAGAAGGCCGACGATCTCGGCGGCGTGTGGCGCGAGAACACCTACCCGAACGCCGCCTGCGACGTGCCGTCGCCGCTGTACTCGTGGTCCTACGAGCCGAAATCCGATTGGCCGCGGCGGTTTTCGCAGCAGGCCGATATCCACGCCTACATGCGATCGGTGGCGGAGAAGTACGGACTGCCCGCGAAGATCCGTTTCGGGACCGAGGTCACCGACGCGGAATTCGATGAACGGCAGGGAGTCTGGCAGGTCCGGACCAAGGACGGCGCGACCCTGACCGCCGACATCCTGATGCCCGCCGTGGGTCAGCTGTCGCGCCCGGCGATGCCGAACATCCCGGGCGTCGACACCTTCACCGGGGCCGCGTTCCACTCCGCCGAATGGGACCACGGCGTCGACCTCACCGGTAAGCGGGTCGCCTGCATCGGCACGGGAGCCAGTGCGATTCAATACATTCCGGCGATCCAGCCGAGGGTCGAGCACCTCACGCTATTCCAGCGCTCGGCCGCGTGGGTGCTGCCGAAGTTCGATACCGAGTACACCGCAACGCATCACGCGCTGTTCAAGTACTTCCCGCCGAGCCGCCTCGCCGAGCGCTTCGCGATCTGGACCTTCTTCGAGGTGATGTCGCTGGCGCTCACCGACATCCCCGCTATCAAGAAGCCCGTCATCGCGATCGCGGATCGCCATCGCGCCCAACAGGTTCCGGATCCGGAGCTGCGTCGCAAGCTGACCCCCGACTACGCGGCGGGCTGCAAGCGCGGACTGTTCTCCAACGACTACTTCCCGGCGCTCGGGCAGCCGAACGTCACGGTGGAGACCACCGCCATCGAGGCGATCACCCCGACCGGCATCCGCACCGCCGACGGCGTCGAGCACGAGGTCGACGTGATCGTCTACGGCACCGGTTTCAAGGGCACCGAGTTCCTGGCGCCGATGAACATCTACGGCGTCGGCGGGCGCAAGCTCGCCGACGAGTGGTCCCCCGAGGGCGCCCGCGCCTACCTGGGCATGTCCGTGCCCGGCTTCCCGAACCTGTTCCTCATGTACGGCCCGAACACCAACGTCGGCGCCGGTTCGATCATCTACATGCTGGAATCGCAGGCCCGCTACATCCGCCAGGCCGTGCAGTACCTGGCCCGGCGCCCCGGCCACTTCCTCGCGGCCCGCCCCGCGGCCGAACAATCCTGGGACGACTGGCTGCAGAAGCGCCTGAAGGACACCCCCTGGAACTTCTGCTCCAGCTGGTACCGCTACGCCTCCGGCCGCATCACCAACAACTGGCCCGGCGCCACCGTCCTGTTCCGCTGGAAGACCCGCCGCTTCGACCCCACCGCCTACGACGAGGCCACCACCCCCGCCCCCTGACCCGCCCCGCCACCCCCGACCGCCACGATGCCGTCGATCATTGACCCACCGGGTAAACTCCGCCCAAGCCCGGAACCCGGTTCGCACCACGAACCGATCCGCCCTCGTAGCTCAGGGGATAGAGCACCGCTCTCCTAAAGCGGGTGTCGCAGGTTCGAATCCTGCCGGGGGCACTGAACTGCAACACCGTTTTCGCTGTCCAGGGCGGTTCTTGGCGTTTGCAGGTTCGGTTCCTCGAGGGCACTGTTCGTCGTTCATACGCTATTCGTCGCGCACTGAAACGCGCAGAGCGATCAACTGCGCTGGTGCAAACCTCTAGCAGCACGAGATCCGGAACTGAATCGGCGGCGCGGGAGGCTCAGCGGCTGTCGACGTCGCTGGCCACAACGACCTACGGCAACCGCATCGCTACCGTCTCCACCCGCGGCGTTCACCACGCCGTGACTCACCGCCACGTCTGACCCAGATATCACCAAGTCAGCAGGATCGACCTGCCTATCGCCGGCCACGCGAGAGATTCTCGACCAGCTCACACCCGGTTCCGGTAGGCGCGCGAGCAAACAACCGACAGCCGACGCGCTGAATGTGGATTGAAGCGGGCATTCGAAAAGCGCCGCCGCAGGATACCGAGCGAGTGTATCGAATACGTTTCGAGTCGCAGACCGAGGCCCATCGGACTCAGACGAACAACCGACGCGCTGACCACGCGTGGCGGCAACGGGCGCGCCGCGCTCCATCGTTCGTCTCAGCTACCATCGGGAGAACTTGTCCAAGAGGAGGATTCGAACGGTGAAGTTGCTCGTAACCGGCGCCGCCGGATACATCGGTTCGGTAGTCGCACACCAACTGATCGAAGCCGGTCATCAGGTCGAGATCATCGACAACTTGTCCACCGGCTTTCATGAGAATCTTCCGACCGAAGCCACTTTTCATCACATGTCGGTCCATCGAGCAGCCGATGTCATCACCCCGGAGGCCGGATTCGACGGAGTCTTACACTTCGCTGCTTCCATCGAGGTCGCCGAATCGGTTCGCAATCCTGAAAAATACTGGCACAACAATATCGAAGGCTCGCTAG
>NZ_BDBV01000039.1 GCF_001613165.1 Nocardia mexicana NBRC 108244 | reverse complement strand
CGGCCGCCCCGTCTCGGATTCCCGTGCGCGCCAGCAACTCCGCACCGCCTGGGACATCGACGACCTGCCCGCGGACGACGGGCGCGACACCGGCGAAATCCTTTCGGCCGCGGCTCAGCTGGGCGCCCTGGTGATCGGCGGAGTCGAGGTGGCCGACCTGCCCGACCCGCCCGCGGCGCTCGCCGCGCTCGACGCCGCCCGGTTCGTGGTCAGCCTGGAGCTGCGGCGCAGCGAGGTCACCGATCGCGCCGACGTGGTGTTCCCGGTGGCCTCGGCCATGGAGAAGGCGGGCACGTTCCTCACCTGGGAGGGCCGCCCCCGCCAGTTCGACGCGGCGCTGGGCGATGCCACGGTGCGCCGCGAGGCCGCGCCGCTGGCCGACCACCGGGTGCTGCACGCCATCGCCGACGAGATGAACATCCGGCTCGGGGTCCCCGATGTCGCCTGCGCCCGAGCCGAACTCGCCGATCTCGGCGCCTGGGACGGTCCGCGGCTCCCCGCACCCGCACATCCGCCGCAGCCCCCCGCGCAGCCCGCACCCGGCACCGCCGTACTCGCGGGCTGGCGGATGCTCATCGACCGCGGCCGCATGCAGGACGGCGAGCCGAACCTGGCGGGCACCGCGCGGCCGCCCGTGGTGCGGATGTCGCACGACACGGCCGCCGAAATCGGCGCCACCACCGGCGATCCGGTGCGGGTGAGCACCGACCACGGCGCCGTCGTGCTGCCGCTGGTGATCACCGACATGCCCGACCGAGTGGTGTGGCTGCCGCTGAATTCCCCCGGATCGGTGGTGCACGAACAGCTCGCCACCACCCCCGGCCACCTCGTGCGTATCCGACGGGAGGACCACCGTGAGTGATTTGAGTCTGTTCGGCCACGACCCCTGGTGGCTGGTACTCGGGAAGTGCATCGGCATCTTCATCTTCCTGCTGCTCATCCCGATGCTGGGCGTGCTGCTCGAACGCAAGGTGGTCGCCTGGATGCAGATGCGCGTCGGCCCCAACCGGGTCGGCCCGCGCGGAACGCTGCAGTCCATCGCGGACGGCGTGAAGATGCTCCTCAAGGAGGACATCGTCCCCGCCATCGTGGACAAGCCGATCTACATTCTGGCGCCGGTGATCTCGCTGATTCCCGCGGTGATGGCGTTCGCCGTCATCCCGATGGGGTCGGAGGTGTCGATCTTCGGCACCCGGACCGCGCTGCAGCTCACCGACATGCCGGTCGGCGTCCTCTACATCCTGGCGATGGCCTCGATCGGCGTGTACGGAATCGTGCTGGCGGGCTGGGCCTCCGGGTCGACCTACCCGCTGCTCGGTGGCCTGCGCTCGACGGCGCAGGTGATCTCCTACGAGATCGCCATGGCCGCCTGCTTCGCCGCGGTGTTCCTGCTCTCGGGCACCATGTCCACATCCGGGATCGTCGAAAGCCAGTGGGGCACCTGGAATGTCTTCCTGCTGCTGCCGTCGTTCCTGATCTACGCGGTGTCGATGGTCGGCGAGACCAACCGTGCCCCATTCGACCTGCCCGAGGCCGAGGGCGAGCTGGTCGGCGGCTTCCACACCGAGTACTCGTCGCTGAAGTTCGCCATGTTCATGATGGCCGAGTACATCAACATGGCGACGGTGTCGGCGCTGGCGACCACGCTGTTCTTCGGCGGCTGGCACGCGCCCTTCCCGCTCAACCTGTGGTCCGGCGCCAACTCCGGATGGTGGCCGCTGCTCTGGTTCACCGCCAAGGTGTGGATGTTCCTGTTCGTGTTCATCTGGCTGCGCGGCACGCTGCCCCGGATGCGCTACGACCAGTTCATGAATCTGGGCTGGAAGCTGCTGATTCCGGTGTCGCTGCTGTGGGTGATGGTCATCGCGACGCTGAAGGTGCTGCAGGACAACGGGATCGAGATCCAGACCGCGGGCATGGTGATCGGCGGGATCGTGCTGACGGTGCTGCTGATCGGCGTCATGCTGCGCGCCGGGCACAAGGGCGACGACCGCGCCGCCGAATCCGCGGCCACCGAATCGCCCGCGGCCGAGGCCTATGCGGGTTTCCCGGTGCCGCCGATGCCGCCCCAGCCGGTTCGCGAGACCGCCAAGCCGGGCCTGCTCGATCCGCTCGCCGGATTCGCCGTCACCTTCGGCACCATGTTCAAGGAGAAGAACACCGAGTTCTATCCGGAGCAGAAGGTCCCGACCGCGCCGCGCTACCACGGCCGCCACCAGCTCAACCGGCACCCGGACGGGCTGGAGAAATGCATCGGCTGCGAGCTGTGCGCCTGGGCCTGCCCCGCCGACGCCATCTACGTCGAAGGCGCCGACAACACCGAGACCGAACGCTTCTCCCCCGGCGAGCGTTACGGCAGCGTCTACCAGATCAACTACCTGCGGTGCATCGGCTGCGGCCTGTGCATCGAGGCGTGCCCGACCCGGGCGCTCACGATGACCAACGAGTACGAGATGGCCGACGACAACCGCGGCGACCTCATCTTCGAGAAGGACCAGTTGCTGGCGCCGCTGCGCTCGGGCATGCTCCCGCCGCCGCACGCCATGTATCCCGGTACCAACGACGAGGACTACTACCTCGGCAAGGTGCCCGCGGCCCCCGGCACCCCCGAGGACACCGGATTGCGCGAGAACGGCGACGTCGAACCAGCCGTAGAGCAGTCCGACTCCGACCGGGAGCCCGCCGCGGTCGGCGCGGAAGGAGCCCCGCAATGATTCGCCGTGCCGAACCCCGTCCCTCCGGCACAGCAGGAGGTGCTCGATGAATTACCTTGCTGCCGAGGCGGTTACCCGCACCTCCACCGGCGAGGCCGTCATGTTCTGGATCCTCGCCGTGGTCTCCGTGGCGGGCGCGCTGGGCATGGTCTGCGCGCGCAAGGCCGTGCATTCGGCACTGTGCCTGGCCGCCACCATGATCGCGCTGTCGATGTTCTACATCGCCCAGAAGGCCCTGTTCCTGGGCGTGGTGCAGATCGTGGTCTACACCGGCGCGGTCATGATGCTGTTCCTGTTCGTGCTGATGCTCGTCGGCGTCGACTCGGCCGAATCGCTGCGGGAAACGCTGCGCGGCCACCGGATCGGCGTGATCGTGGTCGGCCTCGGGTTCGGGGCACTGCTCATCGGGGCGATCGCCCGCGGCGTGCACGACGACGCCGTCGCCCCCGTCGGGCCGGGCTTCGGCGAGGACACCATCGCCGCGCTGGCCGAGCTGATCTTCATTCGCTACGTATGGGCGTTCGAGCTGACCGGCGCCCTGCTCATCACCGCCACCATCGGCGCCATGGTGCTGGCGCACCGCGAGCGGTTCGGTCCCAAGACCGATCAGAAGGAGATGTCCAAACGCCGAGTGCGGGAGGGACATCGGGTCACCCCGCTGCCCGTGCCCGGCGTGTACGCCCGGCACAACGCGGTCGACACCCCGGCCCGGCTGCCGGACGGCTCGTTCGCCGAAGACTCCGTCAGTACCATCCTGCGCCACCGCCGCGACCGCGCGCACACCGAGGCGGCCGCCATCGGCGTGGGCGCCGCGAACGGGAACAACGGTTCCGCCACAACTCCTTCCGACAGCGACAGCGCCTCTCATCCGGGCGACCGTCGGCACGGCTGACTAGAAAGGCTCTGCGGTGAATCCGGACAACTACCTGTACCTGTCCGCGCTGCTGTTCACCATCGGCGCGGCCGGTGTTCTGGTGCGGCGCAACGCGATCGTGGTGTTCATGTGCATCGAGCTGATGCTGAACGCGGTGAACCTGGCCTTCGTCACCTTCGCGCGGGAGCGCGCGAACCTCGACGGCCAGGTGTACGCGTTCTTCACGATGGTGGTCGCCGCCGCCGAGGTCGTCGTCGGCCTGGCCATCATCATGACCATCTTCCGCGCCCGTCGCTCGACCTCGGTCGACGACGCCAACCTGCTGAAGTACTGACGTGGGTACCACGGCGACGCTCTGGTTGCTGCCGGCACTGCCGCTGACCGGAGCCGTGATCCTGTTGCTCGTCGGCCGTTTCGGCAACCGCTGGGGGCATTGGCTCGGCTGCCTCACGGCCCTCGCGTCGTTCGGGGTGGCCGGTTGGGCATTCTTCGACATGCTCGGGCGTTCCCTCACCGACCGGCCGATCGAGCACAGCTTGTTCAGCTGGGTGCCGGTGGCCGGGCTCCAGGCCGACTTCGCACTCCAACTCGATCAGCTGTCGATGTGCTTCGCGTTGCTGATCACCGGGGTCGGCTCGCTGATCCACATCTACTCGGTCGGCTACATGTCGCACGATCCCGCGCGGCGCCGGTTCTTCGCCTACCTCAACCTGTTCCTGGCCGCGATGCTGGTGCTGGTGATGGCGGACAACTACCTGGTGCTGTATCTGGGCTGGGAGGGTGTCGGCCTGGCGTCCTACCTGCTGATCGGGTTCTGGCACGAAAAGCCGTCCGCCGCAACGGCGGCCAAGAAGGCGTTCGTGGTGAACCGGGTCGGCGACATGGGGCTGGCGATCGCGCTGTTCGTCATGTTCGCCACCTTCGGGTCGGTCGACTTCGGGCAGGTGTTCGCCGGGGCCACGCAGGCGGGCGAGGGCACGCTGACCGCGATCGGGCTGCTGTTGCTGCTGGGCGCGTGCGGTAAGTCCGCGCAGGTGCCGCTGCAGTCCTGGCTCGGGGACGCGATGGAGGGCCCGACGCCCGTGTCGGCGCTCATCCACGCCGCGACCATGGTGACCGCCGGTGTCTACCTGATCGCCCGCTCCGGGCCGATCTTCGATCTCGCGCCCGGCGCCCGCGCCGGGGTCATGGCGGTGGGCGCCGTGACGCTGCTGTTCGGCGCGATCATCGGTTGCGCGAAGGACGACATCAAGAAGGCCCTGGCCGCCTCCACCATGAGCCAGATCGGGTACATGGTGCTGGCGGCGGGCCTCGGGCCGATCGGCTACGCGGCCGCGATCATGCACCTGCTCACCCACGGCTTCTTCAAGGCCGGGCTGTTCCTCGGCGCCGGATCGGTGATGCACGGGATGAACGACGAGACCGATATGCGGCGTTACGGCGGGCTGCGCAAGGTCATGCCGATCACCTACGTCACCTTCGGCCTGGGCTATCTCGCGATCATCGGGGTGCCGCCGTTCTCCGGATTCTTCTCCAAGGATCGAATCATCGAGTCCGCCTTCGCCTTCGGCGGTTTCGGCGGCATCCTCACCGGCGTGGTCGCGCTGGCGGGCGCCGGGATCACCGCGTTCTACATGACGCGGGTGATGCTGATGACCTTCTTCGGCGAACGCCGCTGGCGCGAGGACGCCCATCCGCACGAATCGCCCGCCTCGATGACCGGCCCGATGATCGTGCTGGCCCTCGGATCCGTCGCCGCCGGAGGGCTGCTGGTGCTCGGCTCCTCGCTGCAGGACTGGCTGGCGCCGGTGGTGGGCGTCCACCACGGCGACTCCCCGATTCCGGCCTGGGCGATCACGCTCTTCGCGCTGGTCGTCGTGGCGGCCGGGATCTGGGTCGCCTACGACGAGTACGCGCGCACCGTGCCCGAGACGGCCCCGGCCGGATCGCCGCTGACCCGCGCGGCCCGCCGCGACCTCTACGGCGACGCCGTCAACGAGGCGGCGTTCATGCGCCCCGGCCAGCACCTGACCCGTTCGCTGGTGTTCGTCGACAACCGCGGCATCGACGGCCTGGTCAACACCACGGCCGCCGTCATCGGCGGCCTGTCGGCCCGAATCCGGCGCGTGCAAACAGGTTTCGTGCGCTCCTACGCCCTGTCCATGTTCACCGGCGCGGCCCTCGTGGTCGCCGCCCTGCTGGCGGTGAGGTTGCTGTGAGTGAGTTCCCCTGGCTGACGACGCTGTGGGTGCTGCCCCTCGTCGGAGCGATCCTGGTGTTGGTGCTGCCCAGCGCGTGGCGCACGGCGGCCCGCTCGACCGGGTTGGTGATCGCGGTGGCCACCCTAGTGGTCGGGATCATCGTCGCGGTCCGGTTCGAACCCGGCGGCGCTCAGTTCCAGTTCGTCGAATCGCACACGTGGATACCGGCTTTCGGGGCCGGATACACCCTCGGCGTCGACGGCATCGCCCTGGTGCTGGTGCTGCTGACCGCGGGCCTGATACCGCTGCTGCTGCTCGCGGGGTGGAAGGACGAGCGGGAGGTCGGCACCGGACCGCGGGTCGCGCACATCTACGTGGCGTTGACGCTGATCGTCGAATCGATGGTGCTGATCTCGTTCACCTCGCTGGACATCCTGCTGTTCTACGTGTTCTTCGAGGTCATGCTGATCCCGATGTACTTCCTGATCGGCGGGTTCGGGCCGCGCACCGAGGATCTCGCGCTGCGGCAGCAGCGTTCCCGCGCGGCGGTGAAGTTCCTGCTGTACAACCTGTTCGGCGGGCTGATCATGCTGGCCGCGGTGATCGGGCTGTACGTGCTCACCGCGCGGGAGCAGCTCGGCGCCGACGGCGGCGGCACGTTCGACTTCCGTGCCGTCATGGCGGCCGCCAACTCCGGTGAATTGGGCGCGGGCCCCGCGGTTCTCAATGCCCTGTTCCTCGGCTTCATGTTCGCCTTCGCGGTGAAGGCGCCGCTGTGGCCGCTGCACACCTGGCTGCCCGGCGCCGCCGTCTCCGCCACCCCCGCCAGCGCGGTGCTCATGATGGCGGTGGTCGACAAGGTCGGCACGTTCGGCATGCTGCGCTACTGCCTGCTGCTGTTCCCCTCCGCCTCGTCCACCTACGCGCCGATGATCAGCACACTGGCGGTGATCGGCATCATCTACGGGGCGCTGCTGGCGATCGGGCAGACCGACGTGATGCGGCTCATCGCCTACACCTCGATCTCGCACTTCGGATTCATCATCCTGGGCATCTTCGCCATGACGAACCAGGGCGGGGCCGGGGCGACGCTGTACATGATCAACCACGGCATCTCCACCGCGGCGCTGTTCCTGATCGCCGGATTCCTGGTGTCGCGCCGCGGAACCCGGGTGATCGCCGACTTCGGCGGGGTGCAGAAGGTGGCGCCGATCCTGGCGGGCACCTTCTTCATCGCCGGTCTCGCCACCCTGTCACTGCCTGGGCTGGCACCATTCGTCAGTGAATTCCTGGTGCTGGCAGGCACATTCACCCGTTATCCGGTCGCGGCGATCTGCGCCACCAGCGCCCTGGTGCTGGCGGCGGTGTACGTGCTGTGGCTGTACCAGCGGATGATGACCGGCCCGGTCAAGAAGGGCAACGAACGCCTCTACGACCTCCTGCCCCGCGAACTGGTCGTCGTGGCACCGCTACTGGCCGCGCTGCTGTTCCTGGGCGCCTACCCCAAACCGGTCCTGGACCGCATCAACCCCGCGGTCGCCACCACCCTCACCACCATCGGCAAACACGACCCCGCACCGACGGTGCCCCACCAGGAGGCCGCCGCCACCCCGACCGGAGGTGCGCACAAATGAGCCGGGATCCCCTCAGCGGAGGTACAGACCTGTGAACGACGTTCTCGCAGCAACGATTCCGGCACCCTCCATCGAGTACGGCGCGCTCTCCCCGATGCTCATCGTGTTCGGCGCCGCGGTCGCGGGGGTGATCGCCGAGGCCTTCGCGCCGCGCGCCTGGCGGTACTGGCTGCAGCTCGTGCTCGGCTTCGCGGGGCTCGGCGTGGCTCTGGGTGCGGTGATCGGCCTGGCGGGCACGAGCACCACCGCGGTCGTCGACGCGGTGGCCGTCGACAATGTGGCGCTGTTCTTCCAGGGCGCCATTCTGGTGGTGTCGATCCTCGGACTGCTGCTCATGGCCGAGCGCGGTATCGAACCACTGCTGCAGCGGGTCCGCCGCGAGGGCCCGGGCACGTGGAGCCGCGCCGCCGCGCAGCCCTCGGGCGCCACCGTCCCCGTGGACGCGTTCACCCCGCAGGCCGCGGCGATGCCCGGGAGCCCCGACGAGATCGCCGCCGCGCGAGCGGGAATCACCACCACCGAGGTGTTCCCGCTGGCCATGTTCGTGGTCGGCGGGCTGATGCTGTTTCCCGCCTCCAACGACCTGCTGACCATGTTCATCGCGCTGGAGGTGCTGTCGCTGCCGCTGTATCTGCTGTGCGGGCTGGCGCGTCGGCGCCGGCTGCTGTCGCAGGAGGCGGCGCTGAAGTACTTCCTGCTCGGCGCGTTCTCCTCGGCGTTCTTCCTCTACGGCATGGCGCTGCTGTACGGGTACGCGGGCACCGTCACCTTCGGCGGCATCGCCGATGTGGTGGCTCGCGATACCGGCTCGAAAACCCTTGCGGTGCTGGGCTTGGCGATGCTCGCGGTCGGTCTGCTGTTCAAGATCGGCGCGGTGCCGTTCCAGTCCTGGGTGCCCGATGTCTACCAGGGCGCGCCGACCCCGGTGACGGCCTTCATGGCGGCCGGTACCAAGATCGCCGCGGTCGGTGCGCTGCTGCGCATCCTGCAGGTGGCGCTGCCCGGACTGCGTGACGACTGGCGGCCGATCCTGGCGGCGGTCTCCATCGCCACCATGGTGGTCGGCGCGATCATGGCGCTCACGCAGACCGATGTGAAGCGCGTGCTGGCGTACTCCTCGGTGGCGCATGCCGGGTTCATCCTCACCGCGCTCGTGGCCGCGAACCCCGCGGGTGTGTCGTCGGTCCTGTTCTATCTGACCGTCTACGGCATCGGCACGATCGGCGCCTTCGCGGCGGTGACGCTGGTGCGCGACGGGGTGGGGAACGAGGCCACCGCGCTGTCGGCGTGGGCCGGTCTGGGCCGCCGGTCACCGTGGCTGGCAACGATTTTCGCGCTGTTCCTGCTGTCGATGGCCGGAATTCCGCTCACCAGCGGCTTCGTCGCCAAGTTCGCGGTGTTCGAGGCGGCGGCGTCCGGCGGTGCCGCTCCCCTGGTGATCGTCGGCGTCCTCGCCAGCGCGGTCGCGGCGTTCTTCTACGTCCGCATCATCGTGCAGATGTTCTTCACCGATCCGCCCGAGGACGCCCCGCAGATCGTCACCCCGCCGATCACGACCGCGGTCATCACCGTCACCGCCGCGGCCACCGTAGTGCTCGGCATCCTGCCGCAGCCGCTGCTCGACATGGCGGACGGGGCAACGGTTTTCGTCCGCTGAACCGATCGTGTGCCCCGGGTGCCGCCGCGCCCGGGGCACACGTGTATTCGGACCCCGCGTCCCCTTCAACTTCGCCGTGGTCGCCAGGCGATGCCGGGACGCACAGGACCGGCCTCAGCCGATGACCTCGCGCAGTCGCTCGGCGAACTTCACGGGGTCCTCCATGAATCCGGTGTGCCCGCCCGGGAACAAGGTCGGCTCGAGGTCGAGTTCCGCGGCCAGCGTGCGGGAGGTGAGATCGCAGAACTGGCCCGCGGAGGCGTCGCCGATGCCGATGACCAATCGGGTCGGGGTGGCGCGCAGGGCGTCGAGGTCGGGTACCCAGCCCGAGGTCTTCCGCAGCTCGTGGGCGAACCAATACCGTTGGCTGGCATGCTCTTCCGGGTCCTTCTCGCCGGCGAACATCTGCTGGAACATCTCCTCCGGCAGCTCCATCCCCGTGAACGCGATGAATTGCCGCCAGGCCCCGAGTTCGTCGCCCGCGAGATAGGTCGCGACCATCTCCTCGGTGGCGGCCCGGCGCTCGTCCCGGCCGTCGAGCAGTTCGCCGAGCGGCGGCTCGTGGGCGATGACGGTGCTCGCGACCTCCGGATCGGCTTGTGCCAGAGCCAATCCGGTGATCGCACCGCCGCTGGAGCCGATCACCACGGCGGGCCCGGCGCCGAGATGCCGGATGAGCCGCGCCAGATCCCCGGCCCGCAGTTCCGGCGTGGAATCCTGCTCCGGATCATCGAGGACGCTGCCGAAATGACCGCGCGGATCGGTGGTGAGCACGGTGTGGTCGGCCGCCAGCAGATCGGCGATCGGGGCGAACGACGCCGAATGCATCGGTGCGCCGACGAAGGCCACCAGCGGCCCACTGCCGCGGACCTCGTAGTACAGGCGCACGCCGGGTGCGGAAAGCGTACCGGCGGTGACGGGGACGGGCGAGGTCATAGATCCTCCAGGGTTCGGCACGAACTGGTCGCCTGTTTCGACTGCGCCGGTCCCCGAAACTCATCGGTGCCGCGGCGATTTCCTACCGCAGCTTGCGGAAGAACTCGCGCAGATCGGCGACCAGCAGATCCGGCGCCTCCATCGCGGCGAAGTGCCCACCACGATCGAACTCCGACCAGTGCACGACATTGTGCTGTTTATCGGCGAGACCGCGGATGGTCCCACCGCCCGGGAACACCGCCACTCCGGTGGGCACGCCGGAGTTCGCCAGATCGGCGCCCCACTGCTGAGATTCCTTGTACAGCAACATCGATGAGCCGATCGTACCGGTGAACCACAGCACGCTCAGGTCGGTGAGCAGCATATCGCGATCGATCGCGTCGTCGGGCAGTTCCTTGTCCGGATTCATGTACGTGTGCACGACGTCGAGCACCCATGCCAGCAGGCCCGCCGGGGAGTCGTTCACCGCCGGAGCCAGCGTCTGCGGCCGGGTGGAGTGGATGCCCGCGTATCCGGAGGTGTCCTGGCTGCTCCAGTCCTGCAGCCGCGCGAGTTTCTCCTGATCGCCTGCGCTGTAACCGGATCCGTCGTCGTCCCACGACGGAATGGTGATCGGGTCGTTGAGGTGCACGCCCGCGACGTGATCGCCGTCGATGCGGCCCAGCTGCGGCGCGATGAACGACCCCGCGTCGCCGCCCTGTGCGCCGTAGCGCTCATAGCCCAGCCGCGCCATCAGCTTCGCGATCAGCTCGGCCGACCGCTCGGTGGCGGCCTCCCCCGGCGCCCGGGTCGGCCCGGAGAACCCGAACCCGGGCAGGGTCGGAATCACGAGGTCGAACGCGTCGGCCGCGTCGCCGCCGTGCGCGACGGGATCGGTCAGCGGGCCGATCACCTCGCGGAAGTCCTCGAACGGCCAGCCGTGCACCAGCACGAGCGGCAGCGCACCGGATTCCGCCGATCGCACGTGCGTGAAATGCAGGCGCTGCCCCTCGATTTCGGCCAGGTACTGCGGCAGCGCGTTCATCTCGGCCTCGTGCCGCCGCCAGTCGTATTCGGTGCGCCAGTACTCGGCCAGCCGGCGCACGTAGTCGGTCGGAATGCCGTAGTCCCAGCCGACGCCCGGCAGTTCGGCGGGCCAGCGGGCGGCGGCCAGGCGGGCGCCGAGGTCGTCGATGTCGTGCTGCGGGATGTCGATGCGGAAGGGCTCGAAATTCGTCATGCCTCGAACCTACGAACCAGTTAGGTCAGGTCCGGTCCTAAGCGAATGGCATTCTGAGAGTCATGTTGGAGACCTCCGCGCGCCTGCTGCGCGTCCTGTCGCTACTGCAGGAACACCGCGACTGGCCGGGCGCCGACCTCGCCGAGCGGCTGGGCGTCACCGTCCGCACGGTGCGGCGCGATATCGACCGGCTGCGGGAGCTGGGTTATCCGGTGCACGCCGTGCGCGGTATCGCCGGATACCGGCTCGGCGCCGGATCCGCGCTGCCGCCGCTGCTGCTCGACGACGAGGAGGCGCTCGCGGTCGCCGTGGGGCTGCGCACCGTCGCGGGCGGGACGGTGGCCGGGATCGAACAGGCCTCGCTCCGCTCGCTCGCGAAGCTCGAGCAGGTGCTGCCGTCCCGCCTGCGCCATCGGCTGACCACGCTGCAGCGCTCGATGGTGCGCGTGGGCGGGACCGCTCCGCGCGTCGATCCCGACGTGCTGATCGCCATCTCCGAGGCCTGCGACCGGCACGAGCGACTGCGGTTCGATTACACCGATCACGGTGGGCGGCAATCGATTCGCGATACCGAGCCGATGGCGGTCGTCAACTTCAGCAGGCACTGGTATCTGGTCGCCTGGGATGTCGAACGCGACGACTGGCGGTCGTTCCGGATCGATCGGCTGCACCCGAAGATCCCGACGGGCCCGCGGTTCACACCGCGCGAGCTACCCGGCGGCGATGTCGTCGCCTACCTGTCGAACCGGCTGTCGGACGAGGCGTGGTCGTGGCGGGCGACGGTCGCCCTGCACCGCCCCGCCGCCGAACTCGCCGAGAGCATCTGGCCGGGCATGGGCGTGCTGGAGGCCGTCGACGACACCCGCTGCCTGCTGCATATCGGGGCGGATACGCCATGGTCGCTGACCTGGATGATCACGTCGCTGGACGTCGATTTCACCGTCACCGGACCGCCCGAGCTGGTCGAAGCCGTTCGCGCCCTGGGCAATCGCTGCCTGGCCGCCGTGCGCGAGTAGGTGCCGTCCTTGCACCCCGGTTCGCAAGCCGTGGCCGAGTGATAGCTTTTGCCCATGATCAACGGTGCGCACACCATCCTCTACGCCACCGACGCCGACCGGGCCCGGGCGTTCTTCCGTGATGTCCTGGGCCTGTCGAACGTCGACGCCGGCAACGGCTGGCTGATCTTCAAGTCGCCGCCCGCCGAGCTGGCGGTGCACCCCGCCGACGGTCCCGCCGCGGGCCGCATCGAGCTCTACCTGATGTGCGACGACCTGCCCGCGACGATCGAGGAACTGAAGGCCCGCGGCGTCGAATTCACCAGCGACATCACCGAAGCGGGCTGGGGCATGCTGACCTCGCTCGCGGTACCGGGCGCCGGTGAGATCGGGCTGTATCAGCCTCGCCATGAGACCGCCTACGACCTGGACTGATCGGCATTCTCGGACGACCCAGCTTGTTCCTACCTATATTAGGGTATAACCTAATATAGGTAGGAAGGAGGTGAGGGAATGTCACCCCGTGCCGGATTGACCGCGGACCGGATCACCCGGACCGCCGCCGAACTCGCCGACGAGATCGGATTCGACAACGTCACGCTGTCGGCCGTCGCGCGCAAGTTCGGCGTGAAGGACCCCAGCCTGTACTCGCACGTGCGCAACCTGCACGATCTGCGGGTGCGAGTGGCGCTGCTCGCGGGCGCCGAACTCAACGACCGCATCGGCGCCGCGGTCGCGGGCCGGGCCGGGAAGGACGCGCTGATCGCCTTCGCCGACGCCTACCGCGCCTACGCGCTCGAGCATCCGGGCCGATATGCGGCCACCCAGATCCGCATGGATCCCGCCGAGGTCGGCAACGAGCCCGCCCTGCTGCGCAGCATCGAACTCACCGGCGCCGTACTCCGCGCCTACGGCCTCTCCGAACCGGAGCTGACCGACGCAGGCCGCCTGCTGCGCAGCACCTTTCACGGTTTCGCCACCCTCGAGGGATCCGGCGGATTCGCGCATTCGCGCCCGACCGGCACCAGCTGGAGAAACATCCTCGACGCCCTGCACCTGACGTTGTCACGGTGGCCGTCGAATTCGACCGAGCAAGGCGAACCCCGGTGAGATCCGAACCCGCCTCGAGATATGAACCGATACCGCGACCCGAGACGCTGCGTGTACCGGGGGCCCGGCTGTATTACGAAACTCGCGGCAGCGGACCGGTTCTGCTGCTGATTCCCGGCGGTGGCGGCGATGCGGGAATCTTCGACGGCATGGCCGAATCGCTCGCACGGCATTTCACCGTCGTCGCGATGGACCCGCGCGGCTACTCCCGCAGCACCCTCGACAGTGGTGCGCCGGAGGACCAGCACGTCGCGGTGCAGAGCGACGACGCCCACCGGCTGCTGGCGCACCTCACCGACGAACCGGCTTACGTTGTCGGCAGCAGCAACGGCGCCATCGTCGGTCTCGACCTGCTGGCGCGCCACCCCGACCGGGTGCGCACCCTCGTCGCCCACGAACCACCGTGCTTCGCGGTACTTCCCGATGCCGCCGACCACCGCGCCATGATCGACGAGGTGTACACGCTGTTCCGCACCGAAGGCCCCGCGACCGCGTCCGCCCGCTTCGTCGCGGCGATCGGCGGCACCATGAAGGCCGCGCCCGAGGTGTCGGAGCTGTCGCCGCGCACCGCCGAGATGTGGGCCCGGCTGGCCGCCAACGGGCCGATCATGATGGCCCACGAACTACGCGAATTCACCTCCTACATACCGGATTACGCGGCCCTGGAGGCCACCCGGGAGCGCCTGATCCCCGCCGCGGGCCGCGAGTCACGCGGACATCTCCCCTACCGTCCCATCGCGGCGATTGCCGATCGACTGGGACTGCCGCTCACCGAGTTCCCCGGGGCACACAATGGGATGCGTGCCGACGCAGTCGAATTCGCGCAGCAGCTGAACGGGTTGCTGGCGGGCACGCCGGAGCAGGTGCCTTTTCGGTAATACGGTGGCGGCCCAGTAATCTCTTTGCACATGGCACGGGACGAACGCGGTGTGACCGCCCAGAGTGAGGACTTCGCTGCCTGGTACAACGAGGTGGTCTTCAAGGCCGGCCTCGTCGACCGCGGCCCGGCCAAGGGCACGATGGTCATCCGACCGTACGGATACCGGCTGTGGGAGCAGTTGCAGTCCGAACTCGACCGCCGCATCAAAGAGACCGGCCACGAGAACGCCTACTTTCCGCTGCTGATCCCGGAAAGCTACCTCAGCCGCGAAGCCGAACACGTCGAAGGGTTTTCGCCGGAGCTGGCGGTCGTCACCCATGCCGGTGGCAAGGAGCTCGAGGAGTCGCTGGTGGTGCGGCCGACGTCGGAGACGGTCATCGGCGAGATGATGAGCAAGTGGATCAGCTCGCACCGCGACCTGCCGATGCTGCTCAATCAGTGGTCGAATGTGGTGCGGTGGGAGATGCGGCCGCGCATGTTCCTGCGCACCACCGAGTTCCTGTGGCAGGAAGGCCACACGGCGCACGCCGACGAGGCCGATGCGCGCCGTGAAACCGAACTCGGTCTCGACATCTATCACGAGGTGGCGCGAGACCTGGCCGCGATGCCGGTCGTTCCCGGCGAGAAGACGCCCGGCGAGCGCTTCGCCGGGGCGGTCGCCACCTTCACCATCGAGGGCATGATGCGCGACGGCCGCGCCCTGCAGGCGGGCACCTCGCACTACATGGGCACCAACTTCGCCACCGCCTTCGACATCCGCTACACCGGCGAGACGGGCCGAGACGAGTTGTGCCACACCACATCCTGGGGCATGAGCACCCGGATGATCGGCGGCATAGTCATGACCCACGGCGACGACAAGGGCCTGGTGTTCCCGCCCCGGCTGGCGCCGTACCAGGTGGTGATCGTGCCCATCACGCGCGGCGGCAACACTGCGGTCGAGGAGGCCGCCGACGCTCTGGCGCGGCGGTTGCGATCGGCCGGGGTGCGCACCCACGTCGACAACCGCCCGCAGCTCAGCCCCGGATTCAAATACAACGAATGGGAGATGCGCGGCGTCCCGATCCGGCTCGAACTCGGCCCCCGGGACCTCGAGGCGGGCACCGCGATGATGGTGAAACGCCTCGGCGACGAGGGTAAACAGTCCCTGCCCATCGACTCCCTGCCGGAGGCGATGCCGACCATCCTGGACGACTTCCAGGCCTTCCTGCTGGCCCGCGCCACCGAATTCCGCGACACCCACACCCGGACGGTCGACACCTGGACCGATTTCGCCGCCGCGGTCTCCACCGGCTGGGCCTCGACCCTCCACTGCGGCACCCCGGCCTGCGAGGACGACATCAAATCCGTCACCGCCGCCACCCCTCGCTGCATCCCCCTGGCCGCCGACCCGGCCACCGGCACCTGCGTCCGCTGCGGCGCCGACTCCGCCTACGGCAAGCGGGTGATCTTCGGCCGCGCTTACTGAGAAGCCTCGGCAGTCGAAGAACTGGGGCCTTCAGCTCTCGTACAACTCCAGCGGCAGGTCGTCCGGATCGAAGAAGAAGGAGAACCGGCGCCCCGTGAACTCGTCGACCCGCACCTCTTCGGTCCGCACTCCCCTGCCCCGCAGCTCCTCGACCGCCGACGGCACATCGGATACCGCGAAGGCCAGGTGCCGCAGCCCGCACGCCTCCGGCCGCGACGGCCGCGCCGGCGGGTCCGGAAACGAGAACAGCTCCAGCTGCGCCCCGTCCGGCAACGCGAGATCCAGCTTGTACGAACGTCGTTCGGCCCGGTAGTTCTCGGCCACCACCCGCAACCCCAGCACCTCGGTATAGAACGCCTTCGACCTGCCGTAGTCGGAGGCGATGATCGCCGCGTGGTGGATCCGCCGCAGTTCCATCACCCAGACGTTAGTCCACCACCCGTCCCCCGGATCGGCGCTCCCCTCTCCCATCTGGGCTTTTCGGTAGATGGTGAGCGTTCTCGGCTACTGCGCCGGACAAGCCGTCACTACATGCATAGATGCGCATATTTCAGTAAAGGTATTGAAATATGGTCGGATGGCAATCCCGATCGCCCGCTAACCGCGCAGCGCGGATTCCGCCGCGTCGATGGTCATGCTCCGATACGAGCCGCCGAAGAGTACTACATGTACGAGCAGTGGATACAGCTGATGCAGCGGAACACGTTGCCGCCAGCCGGGATTCAGTGGATGGGCCTCGTGGTAGGCCGCCGTCGTGCGATCGAGGTGGGGTGCGCCGAACAGCGCCAGCATGGCCAGGTCGGACTCCCGGTGGCCGCCGTGCGCGGCGGGATCGATCACTTTCGCCCCCTCCGCGGTCCACACCAGGTTGCCCGACCACAGATCGCCGTGGATACGACTGGGAGGTTCGGAAGGTCCTGCGAGAGAATCGATCTCGTTCATGACCCGCTCGATCAGGTGTACGCCCGCGGTGCCGAGCTGCGGTGCCGCGGCCGACAGCAGGGGCGCCAGCCGCCGCTCGGCGTACCAGGGCCCCCACTCCCCCGCCGTCGGCGTATTGTCCTGCGGCAGTGTGGCGATGAAACCCGGCCAGGACGCGCCGTACTCGCCGGGGCCGGTCGCGTGCAGGGATGCCAGCGCGCGACCGAAGGCCTCGGCCGCCCTCGGCGTGGGTGTGGTCGGCTGCAGCCACGGCAGCACGAGCGTCCGCTCGTCCGCCCCCAGCACCGCGGGCACCAGCTCGGCCGGATCGCCCTCCCCCAGCCAGCGCAGTCCGGCGGCCTCGGCGTGCAAGGCAGATCCCATCTCCGAATTCCGGGCGCCGTCGGCCGCTTTCACGAAGACGTCGCGGCCGTCGGCGAGACGGGCGCGGTGCAGTGTCCACGCGTGGCTGCGGCCGAGGTCCGACATCGTCGAGACCGGGACACCGAGCAGGTCGCGCAGGGCGGCGGCTTGGCTCATGGCCTCGATTGTCCACACCGAGCCCGGGCGCGGTTACGCCCCGTGCGGCCCGCTGCGGAGAAATTCCGAGGTGGCGGGGTCGGCGGGGAAGAACGATTCGATGGCCAGTTCGGCGACCGTGACGTTCATGGGTGTTCCGAAGACCGTCATGGCACTGATGAAGGTCAGTTCGGTTCCGTTGTGGCGCAGGCGCAGTGGGACCACCGCCTGTTCGGGTTCGGGCAATCCGGGCTCCTGTTCGCCGCCGGGGTAGTCGCGCAGCTCGGTCAGGAGCGCGCTCAGCTGTGCGGAGCCGGTGATCTCGATCTGGCGTTGCAGCCGTTCGAACAGGTGGCCGCGCCATTCCGCCAGGTTGGCGATGCGGGGCGCCAGGCCCCGCGGATGCAGGCTCAGCCGCAGCGCGTTGACCGGCGGAGTCTGCAGCTCGGCCGGAATGCCCTGCAGGAACAGCCCGGCGCTGGCGTTCGCGTCGACCATGGTCCAGTGCATATCGACCGCCAGGGCGGGGAACGGTTCGTGGCCGACCAGGATCTGGCGCATGGCGGTGCGGACGGGTTGCATCTGGGGGCTGTCCAATCCGGGTTCGGCGTAGACGGGGGCGAATCCCGCCGCCAGCAGCACCCGGTTGCGTTCGCGCAGCGGGATTTCCAGTTCCTCGGACAGGTGCAGGATCATCTGGCGGCTCGGGGTGGCGCGGCCGGTCTCGATGAAGCTGAGGTGGCGGGCGGAGGTTTCGGCGCGGCCCGCCAACTCCAGCTGGCTGAGACGGCGGGTGACCCGCCAGTGCCGGAGCAGGTCACCTGCGGTCTGGGTTTGCACGTGTTCGATCGTACGAAGATCCGTGCGGCGGGCCGATTACCCGGCAGGTAATGCGCGCGGGTCCGGACCGAGGAGGTCCCACCGGTTACCCGAGATATCGGCGAAGACGGCGACGCGTCCGTAGGGTTCGTCGCGCGGGGCGGTGTGGAATCGGACGCCGCCGTCGGTCATGCGCCGGTAGACGCCGTCGAAGTCGTCGACGCGCAGGAAGAATCCGACGCGGCCGCCGGTCTGCTGCCCGATTGCGGCGGATTGCTCCGGGCCGTCGGCGCGTGCGAGCAGGAGGCCGGTGTGCGCTCCGGGCGGGCGGACCACCACCCACCGTTTGGGGCGGCCGTCATTGGTCTGCGCCGGGGTGTCGTCCACCAGGTCGAAGCCGAGCAGGTCGACGAAGAAGGCGAGGGCGCGGTCGTAATCCTCGACGACGAGTGTGACCAGGTCGATCTGCATGGCCTCGACCCTACGGCGCCGCTATCGGGATCGGTGGGCGGCGAATTGCGCGAGGGAGGTGGGCGGGTGGCCGCCGTACTTCTCGATGTCGGGGGTGACCTGGTACAGGCCGGTGCCCTCGCCGAGCAGGCGGAAGATCTCCCACAACTTGGACAGATGCTCCGCGGCGTGGGCGGAACCGTAGAAGTCCAGAGCCCACTGATGCCATTGCGGCGGCGCGATATCGGTGTAGGTGCGGCCGAGCAGGCGCGCGGCCTCTCCGATGGGCAGCACATCGCCGGTCAGCAGCAGCACCGGCTCGGCGGGGCGGTCGGCGGCGGCGAGCAGACCGGCGGCGACGCGGGCGACATCGACGGCGGCGATCAGGGGCAGCACCGTGGTTTCCGGGCCCATCGGCAGCGGCAGGCGGGTGCCGTCGCCGGTGTCCGCGATCAGGGCGAGATTCTCGTGGAAGACGGCGGCGCGCAGGTGGACGGCGCCGATATCGGCCCAGTCCAGGACCTGTTCGGCCACCCAGTGCTGGCGCATGCGCGGCGTGAGCGCCTGCGGACCGGCTGCCAGCTGCGAGACCGAGACGACTCGCTGCAGTCCGGCCTCGCGGGCGGCGACGGCGAATGCGCCCGCGGCGTCGACCAGTCCGTCGATGACCGGATAGGTGAAGTAGGCGCGGCGGACGCCGTCGAGCGCGGCGCGGGTGATGGCGATATCGCGCAGGTCGCCGACGACGACCTCCGCACCCAGCGCACGCAGCGGGGCGGCGCGATCGTCCTCGGTGTGGACGAAGGCGCGGACGGGGATGCCGCGACCCAGTAGCAGGGCGGTGAGGTGGCGGCCCGTGGAGCCCTGCAGTCCCCCGGCGGCGCCTGTCACGAGTACCGGCTCCATCCGTTCACGGTACCGGTTACCGATTGGCACCAAAGGCGTTTCGCGGCGGGTAGGGGTGGTCTCGCAGTGGCAGGACAGGGGCGGGCGGATCTGGCATGGTGATGGGGTATGAAGACGATCCTGATTACGGGGGCGACATCAGGCATCGGGCTGGCGGCAGCGCGGCAGATCGCCGCAGGGGGCGATCGGCTGGTGCTGGTGGGACGCAATCCGGACAAGCTCGCGACGGCGGCCGCCGAGGTGCGCGCGGCGGGAGCGGGTGCGGTGGACACCGTGGAATGCGATGTGGCATCGCAGGATTCGGTGCGGCGGCTGGCGAGCACGGTGCGTGCGGATTATCCCCGGCTCGACGTGCTGGCCAATAATGCGGGCGGATTCTTCTTCGGCCGCGGCGAAACCGCGGACGGGGTGGAATCGACGTTCGCGACCAATCATCTGGGCGGGTTCCTGCTGACCGAGTTGCTGCTGGAGCGGCTGGTGCAGAGCGCGCCGTCGCGCATCGTGTTCACGTCGTCGGTGATGCACTACGGCGCGACCCTCGATCTCGACGACCTCGGTTGTGCGCGTGGGTATTCCGGGCAGAAAGCCTACAGCCGGTCGAAGCTGGCGAATGTGCTGTACGCGCGGGAGTTGTCGCGACGGCTGGCGGGTACGGGCGTGGCCGCCAACGCCTTTCATCCGGGCGCGGTGTCGACCGGGATCTGGGATTTCCTGCCGTGGTTCACGAAACCGGTGATGGGGGCGGTGAAGCGGATCTTCATGGTGCCCGCCGAGGAGGGCGGCCGCCGGCTGGCCTCGTTGGCGACCGATGCCGACCTGGGTGCGGTCACCGGGTGCTATTTCCAGAAGGACCGTGTCAAGGCCCCCTCGCGGGTTGCCCAGGACGACGCGCTGGGAGACCGGCTGACCGAGGTGTGCGCGGACCTGGTCGGACTGTCGGAGCCGTCGCGCCCGCAGTAGCTCTATCGCGGGCGAGGTTCGTGGTCGATGCCGTCGTGTTCGGCGCCGCGCCGGAAGCGCAGCAGCCGTAGGGCGTTGGCGACCACCAGCAGGGTCGAGCCCTCGTGGATGAAGACCGCGGGCCCGATGGGCAGGCTGAGCAGGGTGGCGGGGACGAGTCCGGCGACGATGACGAGGGCGACGGTCAGGTTCTGCCGGATGATCGCGGCGGTGCGGCGGCCCAGCGCGACGGCGAAGGGCAGGCGGCCCAGGTCGTCGCTCATCAGGGCGACGTCGGCGGTTTCCAGTGCGACCGCGGATCCGCCCGCGCCCATGGCGATTCCGACGGAGGCGTTGACCATGGCGGGCGCGTCGTTGACGCCGTCACCGACCATCGCGGTACCGCCGCCGCTGTCGAGGCGGCCGATCATGGTGACCTTGTCCTCGGGCATCAGGTTGCCGTGCGCGCCGTCGAGGCCGAGTCCGTCGGCGACGGCGGTGGCGACGCGCTGGTGGTCGCCGGAGATCACCACGAGGTTCGCGATGCCCAGGGCGCGTAGGTGATTCATGACCGGCGCCGCTTCGGCGCGCGGGGTGTCCATGACGCCGATGACGCCGAGGTAGCGGCCGCGGCGGCGGACGATCATGGTGGTGCGGCCGCGGTTGTGCAGATCGTCGACGATGGCGGCGATCGGTGCGGGCAGGCCGTCGGGATCGAGTTCGGTGAACATGGCGGTGTTGCCGATCTCGGTGGGCTCGCCGTCGACCAGTGCGGTGACGCCGCGGCCGGTAACCGAATGCACTTGTTCCGCAACGGTTTCGGTGCCGGTGGGAAGCTGCGGGGCGAGGTCACGGGTGATGGCGGTGGCCAGCGGGTGGTCGCTGAAGGACTCCACGGCGTGGCCGGTGGTGATCAGTTCGTCGCGCAGGGCGGGCGTCGCGGGGACGATGTCGGTGACCCGGGGCTGCCCCCAGGTGAGGGTCCCGGTCTTGTCGAAGGCGATCGAGCGGACGCGGCCGAGAGATTCGAGCGGGCCGCCGCCCTTGGCGAGCACTCCGGCCTGCGCGGCACGGGCGACCCCGGCGAGGACGGCGCTGGGGGTCGCGATGGCCAGGGCGCAGGGGCTGGCGGCGACGAGGACGACCATGCCGCGGTAGAAGCTCTCGGTGAACGGCTCGTTCGCCAGCGCGATGCCGAGGATGACGACGGCGAGCACGCCGAGCAGGACGGCGGGGACGTAGAGGAGCTGGAAGCGGTCGATGAACCGCTGGGTGGGTGATTTTCCGGCGTCGGCGTCGCGGACCAGCGCGATGACGCGGGCCAGGGTGGAGTCCTCGGCGCGGCGGGTGACCATGATCTCGAGTGCGCCGGAGCCGTTGAGGGTGCCCGCGAAGACGCGCTGGGATTCGGGCACGGTGGTAGCGGCCAGGGCGGCCTGCCGGTCGTCGACGGGATGTTTGTCGACCGGGATGCTCTCGCCGGTGACCGAGGATTCGTCGACGGCGCTGCGCCCGGCGAGCACGATGCCGTCGGCGCTGAGCCGCGAATTGGGCAGTACCACAACGGTATCGCCGAGGCGCAGGTCGTCGACGGGGAGTTCGTCGACGCGGCCGTCGCGGCGCACGAGGGCGGTGCGCGGGGCGAGTTCGCCGAGTGCCTCGATGGAGCGCTGGGCTCGTCTCATGGCGTATTCCTCGAGTGCGTGCCCGAGGCTGAACAGGAACAGCAGGACCGAGCCCTCGGCCCATTTGCCGACCGCGGCGGCGCCCGCGGCGGCGACGAGCATGAGGAAATCGACCTCGAACCGGCCGCGGCGCAGCGAGCGCCAGGCGGTGCGGATGGTGAAGAAGCCGCCGAAGAAACAGGTGGCCACGAACGCGGTCGTCGAGATCGAGTCGGGGGTGTGCAGCACATATCGGGCGATCATGCCCAGCACATAGGTGAGGCCCGAGGCCAGGGCGAAGATCATCTCCATCCGCGGTCCCAGCCAACGGTTTCCGTGGTCGTGCGGGTCGGAGTCGGGGCGTCGGCCGGTGCCGTTCTCAGGTAGCCGATTATTCGCTGCTGCTCTCATAACACCGACGATAGCATCAATACATGCACATGTCTGCATGTATTTTGGTGCTCCCGCCCTTTTCGCAGCGCATGCCGTCGGCGGCGCGCCCGGTTATTGTGGGTCCCGTGTCGCTGGTGCAACCCGTCCTCGATCGGCTGCCGGAAACCTACCGCGCCAAACTCGTTCAGCATCAGGAGCTGATGAAGTTCGCGGTGGTCGGCGCGATCACCTGGTTCGTCGATACCGGCGTCGTGTATGCCCTGAAACTCACCGTGCTGCAGGACAAGCCGCTCACCGCGCGGGCGTTCGGGGTACTGATCGCCACCATCGTGTCCTACATCCTGAACCGGGAGTGGTCGTTCAACACCCGCGGCGGCCGCCAGCGCCACCATGAGGCCGCGCTGTTCTTCGCGGTGAGTGCGCTGGCCATCGGCGTCACCCTGATCCCGCAGGCGATCTCGCTGTACCTGTTCGATATCCGGGTCCCGCACGTCAGCGCGCCGACCCAGGCGGTGGCCAACTTCGTGACCGGGCAGATCCTCGGCGTGGTGCTGGCGATGGGATTCCGGTTCTGGGCGCTGCGCCGCTTCGTCTTTCCCGACGACCTGCGCCCCGCCGCCGAATACGAACTGCTCTGATCGACACACCGGTGCCCGAGCGAGGGAGATGAGCGGAATGCTCGAGCACAGCGAATCCGCGGCGGGGCTGGATCGGTGGCGCGGCCGCGGCTATGTGGCGCTGGGCAGTTCGTACGCCTCCGGGCCCGGAATCGCGCCGCGCGTGCGGCAGGCCCCGCGGCTGGCGGGGCGCTCGCACAACAACTATCCGCACCGGGTCGCCACGGCGGCCGGGCTGCGGCTGACCGACGTCACCAGCAGCGGCGCCACCTGCGAGCACATCCTGCGCGAGCGGCAGTTCGGGCAGCCGCCGCAGCTCGAGGCCGTCGGTGCGGACGCCGACCTGGTCACGGTCACGATCGGCGGCAACGATATCGGGCTGACGCCCTATCTGATCGCGCGCCGGATGCCCCGGCCGATGCGGCTGCTGCCGAAGTTCGCCGAACTCGGCGACGAGACGGCGGTCAATCATCGCCTGCACACCGTCGAGCGGCGCATCACCGAGGTCCTCGAGGGCATCGGCGAGCGCGCGCCGCACGCCCGGGTGCTGGTGGTGAACTACCTGTCGGTGCTCGGTCCCGCGACGCCGGACGATTCCCCCGTCGACCGCAACTACCGGCACTTCGCCGAGGCGCTCGCCGCCCACACCGCCGCGGCGGCCGCGCGCGCCGGGGCCGACCTCGTCGACGTTCGCTCGCCCAGTCTCGACCACCCCGCCGGATCTCCCGGCGCCTGGACCGTCGACTTCTACATCCCGGTCCCCGGCCGCTCCTACCCCGGCGCCCCCTGCCACCCCACCGCCGCGGGGATGGCCGCGGCCGCCGATCTCGTCCTCGCCCACCTCGCCGTCGCCGCGCCGCGCCGCTGACTGTCGTGCGTCACCCGACCGGTCACCCGTGGTGAAATCGGCCGCTTCCGCCCGGCGGCGCGGTATGTCATGCTGCACTCGACCCTGGTCGGCACGACGATGTGAAAGCCCGCGATGGACGACATCGACCGGCACGTACAGCTCTCCGCGATCCGAGTGCAATGGTCCGCACCCGATCGCACTTTCGTCGCGTCCACCGACCAGTACCCCGGGATCACCTATCAGGACGAGTCGTCGCTGGCGGCGATGAGCGGCCTCGTCGAGACCATCCATCATCGGATCGACGCGGGCGGCACCGGAGCCGCCTGACTCGGGAGAACACGCGCGACCACCCGCGGCTGCCCGCCCTCACCGAGGGTGCGGCGGTAGCGTGTGAGGCCTGCCCGAAAACGGACAAACCTCGCCGGAGGAGGACGTATGTCCCGGTACGAGACGGTCGACGACTACATCGCCACCTTCCCCGATGCCGTGCAGTCCGTGCTCCGGCAGGTTCGGCGCACGGTGTCGGAGGCGATTCCCGGGGGCGCCGAGACGATCAGCTACCAGGTACCCGCGGTGCAGCTCGACGGCAAGGCGGTCGTCTACTACGCGGGCTGGCAGCAGCACGTCAGCGTGTACCCGATTCCCGCGGGCGACCCCGGCTTCACCGAGGCGATCGCGCCGTACCGGGCCGGTAAGGGAACGCTGAAGTTCCCCCTGTCGCAACCGGTTCCGTACGAGCTGATCGGGCGCATCGCCACCTTGCTGGCCGAGCAGCGCGCCGTGTCCTGATTTCCGGGCCCGCGCCGCAACCGGTGGAATGTTGCCGATTGCTGTTTCCGGGGCGTTTCCCACCGCGACGTACTATGTGCTCTCCGGAGTGGCTCCGTGGAGGTGCAGGTGACAACGGAAGACGCAGCAGCGCGGCCGATCACGCGGTACGTCGCGCTCGGTGACAGCCAGACCGAGGGCGTCGGCGACCCCGACGGCCGGGGCGGCCACCGCGGCTGGGCCGACCGCCTGGCCGATCAGCTGGCTGCGGCCAATCCCCGATCGACATACGCCAACCTGGCCGTGCGTGGGCGGCGGGCGGGCGCCATCCGCGCCGAGCAGCTCGGGCCCGCACTCGCGCTGAAACCCGATCTCGCGTCCGTGGTGGCCGGGATGAACGACCTGATCCGGCCGCGATTCGACCAGCACGCGGTGCTCGCCGACATCGACGCCATGTTCGCCGAGCTCACCGCCGCCGGGGCGCGGGTGGTGACGTTCACCTACCCGGACATCGGCGGCGTGGCCCCGATCGTGCGGCCGCTGTCGGCGCGCGTGCGGGCGATGAACGCCCGGCTCCGCGAACTCGCCCGGCGGCCCGGGATCGTCCTGGTCGATTTCGAGCCGGTCGCCGCAACCACCGATCCGCGGGTGTGGGCGGAGGATCGCCTGCACCTCAATCCGCTGGGCCATGATCTCGTCGCCCGCGCGGTCGCCGACACCCTCGGCCTCCCGGGCGCCGACGACAGCTGGCGGCAGCCGCTGCCGCCGCACCGGCGCGGTGTCGCCGAACTGGTCACGGCCGAATTGCGGTGGGCGGCACTGCATATGGCGCCGTGGATCGGCCGCCGACTGCGCGGGGTGTCCACCGGCACGCATATCACCGCCAAGCGACCGCAGTTGCTGCCGATCGCCGACTGACGGGGAATCCCGCACGCCGTATCCCATACGGTGACGGCGGATTCGGCCGAGTCGCGGCTGGCCGACAATCGCAATTTCCTCGATCCGGCTGTGGCGGGCGCCACCCGACCTGGGCATCGATGTGGATCTGCGTGAACCGTACGATGTCCGGGTGCGGTCATCGGCGGATCCTGCGGCGCGTTTGCGCGGTGCTTCCGTCGGCGCGGCGTCGGGGGCCGTGAGCATTGCCGCACATGCGCTCGGCGGTGGCGCGATCACGCTCGGATCCACCGCCCTCACCCTGCTCGTCACCGCGTGCACGCTCACCGGAGTCCTCGTCGCCGCGGTCGGCACGGGGCTGCCGCGGCTGATGCTGATGCTGGCGGCGGGCCAGGCGATCGGGCATGCGGCGCTGTCGATGTCGCCGGAGCACTGCCACGCGGCGATGTTCAGCTCGGCGATGCTCACCGCGCACCTGGTGGCGATTCCGGTGGGCGCCTTGCTCGTTCGCGGCGCCGAGGTCGCGCTCGGGCGCGTCCTGTCGAGCGTGCGGCGCGCCGTCGTCGCGCTCGTACGGACCGTGCCCGCGCCGTCCGGGTCGCCTCTGATTCCCCGCCGCGGTCAGGTCGCGACGCCACGGCGGCTGCTGGTCAGTTCCGGGATCGGGCGGCGCGGGCCACCATGGCATCGCGACTTCTCCTTCTTCCTCCACCGTTCGGCGGATCTCGCAATCGCGTAAACCCGCCCGGGACGCGTCGGGCCCGGTGACCGGTCCCCTGCCGTCGATCGGCAGAGGCTGCGCGCCGTCGATCGGCGCGACGTCACGGTCGAAAGCGGGCGCATGGGCGTACCGAGACCGGCGCGCTGAGGCCGTGCGCATTCAACCTTGGGCGTCGGTTCGCGCCGTGGGTCGTCGCGACTGTCTCGTGCGCATTGTTCGCCGCGGCGGATCCCAACGGTGGTGTCCCCCATCTCTGAGAAACGGAGTCCCCCATGTCCACGTTCACTCCCGTCCGCCTGGCAGGCCTGGCCGCCGCGGTTCTCGCCGTCCCGGTCGTGCTCACCGGGTGCTCCTCGGGCGGCGATACGGCGGCGGCCACCCAGGCCGATGCGGTCGAGGTCGCCGACCAGTGGATCAAGGCGGCCGATCACGGCATGTCTGCCGCCTTCGCCGAATTCGACAACTCGTCGGACCGCGAGGTCCGCATCGTCGACGCCACCAGCCCCGCCTCGGGCCGGATGGAGATCCACGAGACCGTCGACGCCAACGGCTCGAAGACCATGCGCCCCAAGGCCGGAGGCATGCCCGTCCCGGCGCACGGCAGCGCGACGCTGCAGCCGGGTGCCGACCACCTGATGTTCATGGATCTGAAGGCCCCGCTGCGCACCGGCTCCGAGGTCCCGATCACGCTGAAGTTCGCCGACGGCTCCAGCACCACCTTCAACGCCCAGGTGCGCGACTTCCCCGGTAACAAGGAGAACTACGCTCCCGCCGGCGAGTCCCCCGCCGCACACGGTGGCTGAGCCGCGGCTGTCCCGCCGGCGCCTGCTCGGCGGGGGCGCCGCCGCGGCCGGGGTCGCCGGTGCCGCCGGAATCGCCTGGGGCGCGGACAGATTCGCGCATCCCGGACACGATCCCGATCCGGCACAGGCGATCGAGCCGTTCTACGGGAGCCATCAGGGCGGCATCGCCACCGCACCGCAGCAGCACGCGACGTTCGTCGGACTGGACCTGAAGCCCGGCACCGGCCGCGACGATATCGCCGGTGTGCTGAAGCTCTGGTCCGGCGACGCCGCCCGGCTCACCCAGGGCCGGGCCGCGCTCGCCGACACCGAACCCGAACTGGCGGCCCGGCCCGCGCGGCTCACCGTCACCGTCGGATTCGGGCCGCGACTGTTCACCGTCGCCGGAGTGGAATCGGCACGCCCGGACTGGCTGCGGCCGCTGCCCGCCTTTCCGATCGACCGTCTCGACCCCGCATACGGGGACGCGGATCTGCTGCTGCAGGTCTGCGCGGACGAGGCGACGGCGGTGTCGCACGCGGTGCGGGCACTGTGCAAGAGCGTGACCTCGCTGGTGTCGGTGCGATGGGTACAGCGCGGCTTCCGCAATGCGGCCCGCGGGCAGACGATGCGCAACCTGATGGGTCAGGTCGACGGCACCGTGAACATCGAACCGGGCGAGTTCGACCGGTTGGTCTGGGACGACGGCGGCACCCGGCCCTGGCTGGCGGGCGGCACCTCGCTGGTGCTGCGCCGGATCGAGATGAACCTCGACACCTGGGACGAACTCGACGCCGACGGCCGGGAGCTCACGGTGGGGCGGCGCATCGCCACCGGCGCGCCGCTGACCGGCACCCGCGAATTCGACGACCCGGATTTCGCGGCCGTCGACCGCCACGGCATACCGGTCATCCCGCCGTCGTCGCATATCGCCCGCGCCCACCACACCACCGACGGCGAACGGTTCCTGCGGCGCGGATACAACTACGACGACGCCCCCGCACCGGGCGCCACCTCGAATTCGGGGCTGCTGTTCGCCGCCTACCAGCGCGACGTCGACACCCAGTTCCTCCCCGTGCAGGCGCGGCTGGCGGAGTTCGACGCGCTCAACACCTGGACGACGCCGGTCGGATCCGCGGTGTTCGCGATCCCGCCCGGCGCCTCCGGGCCGGGCGGATACGTCGGACAGCAGTTGTTCGAGGGATGACCCCCGGGCCCGGCCGCGTCGATCGGTGCGCGGCCGGGCAGCGGGCTCGGGTGCATCCCCGGGCAACCGGCCGTCCGGTACTGCTCGCAAAACGCTGCCAGCAGCAGTTACTACGCGCGTAGTATGAGTGCATGGGTTTCGAGTGGCCGGATTGGGCGCTCGCTCACCTGATCGGCATCGAGACCTCCGAGGTTCGGCAGATCCTCGCGAGCAGGCGGCGGTGGCCGCGGCTGGCCGACGACGGCAACGTCGCCGTGCTCACCCTGTGGGCGCGCACCGACGCCGGGCGGCCGCTCATCGTCGCCGCCCGCCGGCAGGACAGCTGGACGTGGCTGATCATCGGCGCCCGTGAGATGCGCGGCGACGAGCTGACGGTGTTCGAACAGTGGGAACAGGAGAACCGGCGATGAGCGACAAGGAGATACCGTCCACCCCGCAGGAGGTGACGGCATTCCTGGACCGGCTGACATTCAGCGACGGCCCGGTGCCCCCGGAGCAGGTACCGCCGCCGCTGCAGCCGGACGAGGACATCATGATCACCAGCTCGATCCGACTGCCGCTGCGCCTGCACACCCGACTCAAACAGCTCGCCGCCGAGCGCGGGATCGGCCTGTCCACGCTGGTGCGCGAATGGCTCGAGTCCGCCATCGCCGAACTCGACGACGACCAGCTCATCTCCCGCGCCGAGGCCCGCATGGCCCTGTCCCGCCTGCATCCCGCACGGCGCGCGGGCTGAGCACCTCGCTCCGCTGCGGCTCGTCCGATCGATCAGCGGACCGGCGCGGGGGCACCGGTGTCGACGGCAACCAGACGAGGAGTGGCGCAGTGAGTGTCGATCAGGCGAAACAGGCGGTGCGGGAACGCATCTGGTCGTTGCTGGCGGACGAGCACGCGGTGCCGGACGACGCGCCCTGCAACATTCCCGAATTCGTCGGCGCCGCGGCCGCCGCCGACCGGCTCGCCGGTGTACCCGAATGGCGGGCCGCGCGGGTCGTCACCACCGTGCCCGATACCGCACAGCTACCGGTGCGGCGTCTGGCACTGGGCGCGGGCAAGCTGATCTACATGGCCTGCCCGCGGCTCGCCGCGCCGAAGCCGTTCTATCTGCTCGATCCGGTGCACCTGCCGGTCCCGGCCGCCGAGGCCGCACGCAAGGACACCGCCGTGCGGGTGGCCCGCAATGTGGAGGTCGACGAGATGCTGCCGATCGACTTGATCGTGCTCGGCAGTGTCGCGGTGAACCGCCGCGGCGTCCGGCTCGGCAAGGGCGCCGGATACTCCGATATCGAGATCGCCCTGCTGCAGGAGGTCGGGCTGATCGACGAGCACACCACCATCGCCACCACCGTGCACGGCCTCCAGGTCGTCGACGACGAACTGCCCGAGGCCGAGCACGACTGCCGGGTCGAACTGATCGTCACCCCGGAGTCGGTGATCCGCTGCGACGAACCGCACCGCCCGCCGGGCCTGCAGTGGGAGTCGCTGCCCCCGGACAAGATCGCCGCCATCCCCGCCCTGGCCGCCCGCTACGCCCTGCGCTGAGGTCTCACCTCGCGATCATCGAGCCGTGGTGCGGAAACGAGATCGGTAGGCCGACGGGGTGATGCCGAGGTGGCGGAGGAAGGCGCGGCGCAGGGATTCGTCGCTGCCCAGGCCCGAGCGGCGGGCCGCGGCGGTCACCGATTCGCCGGATTCGAGCATGGCCTGAGCCGCCTCCAGGCGCGCCGACTCGACGAAAGCCGCAGGGGTGGTGGCCAATTCGTCACGGAACAGGCGGGTCAGGTGCCGGGTGCTGACGGCGGCGCGCGCGGCCATGGCGGTCGGGGAATGGTCGCCCGCCGGATCGGCCAGTACCGCGTCGAGGACCGTCCGCAGGCCGTCGCGGCGCGGGCGCAGGGTGCGCGAGGCCACCGAGAACTGCGATTGGCCGCCGGGACGCTGCAGGAACACCACCAGGTCGCGGGCCACCTCGCGGGCGAGGCTCGCGCCCTCGTCCTCCTCCACCAGCGCCAGCGCCAGATCCAGCCCGGCGCTCACCCCGGCCGAGGTCAGCACGGCGCCGTCGCGGACGTAGATGGCGTCCGGCTCGACGGTGACCGCGGGATAGGCCCGGGCCAGGCGCCCGGCGTGCCGCCAATGGGTGGTCGCGCGGCGGCCCGTCAGCAGTCCGGCCTGCGCCAAGGCGAACGCGCCCGTGCACACCGACGCCACCCGCCGCGCGGGGTCCGCCAGGCCGTCGATCGCCGCGACGAGTTCGGGCGGTGCGGGTGCGAGAGGTAGCCCGGGGCCGCCCGGCACGATCACCGTATGCGGCCGCGCCAGTGCGGCATACGAGGTGTCCACCAGCAGTCGGGTGCCCGATGCGGTGGTCACCGGCGCCCCGGTCGGCGAGCACAGCGTGACCTCGTATCGCCCGCCCAGCGTGTTCGCGGTGCTGAACACCTCCAGCACCGCCGTGGTGTCCAGCAGGCGCACGCCCTCGAACGCCAGCACGGCCACCTGTCTGTTCATGCCGTGACACTAGCAACCCGACGTGTCCGTATGTGTGGGCTTCATGTCCGAAAGGACACGGCGGGTGGCGCGGCACCTTCGGCACTGTGAAGGCCGTTCGAACTTCGTCGACAGCATCGAGAACTCCGACCGGAAGGACCTCCCCGTGACCCGACCGCCCCTGCCGCCGTTCACCGACGAGACCGCCGCCCGCGAGAAGGTTCAGTTGGCCGAGGACGCCTGGAACACCCGGGATCCGCAGCGCGTCGCGCTCGCGTACACGCCCGATTCGGTGTGGCGCAACCGTGGCGAATTCGTCACCGGCCGAGACGAAATCGTCGCCTTCCTCACCCGCAAGTGGGACCGCGAACTCGACTACGCCCTGCGCAAGGAGCTGTGGGGATTCCGCGGCCACCGCATGGCCGTGCGCTTCCAGTACGAGTGGCACGACGCCGACGGACAGTGGTGGCGCAGCTACGGCAACGAACTGTGGGAGTTCGACGACTCCGGCCTGATGCGCCGCCGCGAGGCCAGCATCAACGACACCCGAATCGCCGAGACCGAGCGCCGCATCTTCGGCCCCCGCCCCGCCGACGAGCGCGAGGTCGAGCTACCACTCCACTGAGCATTCCGACGGCATCGCAACCTCCCCACTCTCACGGCCCAGGGGCCGTGAGAGTGGGGAAATGGTGTACGCGGCGCGGGCGGGGAACAAACGTGCGCGACACAGGCCGGGGACACGCCGTCTCAGCATGCGCCGCGGCGGCCCGGCCCGTCCCGGTCGGTGCCTGCAGGGGGTAGGACGGGATCGGCGCGTAGTTCGTGGACGCGGGCGGGGCGGCCGCGTACGCGGCGCCATGCCGTTCGGCCGCATCGGACGACCGGGCCGCACTCGCTGCGGTGGGCGCCGTCCGCCAGGGCGAGGGCCGTGCCGACTTCGGGCGCGCGGTAGACCTCGGGGTGGATCACCACCGCGTGCGCCGCGGCGAGCGCCGCCGCCAGCGCCCACCGGCGCAGCGGGAGCGATAGCGGCGCACGCGATCCCACGGCGACGATCAGGTCCTCGCGGGTGCGCTCCAGATGCAGCACACCGGTCAGGAGGCGCAGCCGCGCCGCGCGACGGACCTGCGTCTGCCGTCCCGGATCGTCGGCGAGCGCGCCCGCCAGCTGTGCCGTCAGCTGATCGATCAGTCCGGCCAGCCCGTGATCGACCGGCGCGGCCGGGAGCCACGGCGCCGCCCGCGCGATCAGCCGCACCCGCAGCGGCGGCCGGTACGGCACCAGACCGGTCGCCGCGACGAGGCGCACGAACATCGTCGAATTGTGGTCGGAACCCTCGAGCAGCACCACGGTCAGCCCGGTCAGGTCCTCGCCGCGGCCGCCCGCCGCCGATTCGGCGGCGCGCAGCATCGACAGCACCGACTGCGCGCACATGCCCGCGTTCAGCAGCCGCACCAGCTCTCGGCGGCCCAGGTCACGCCGCTGCGTCTGGTCCAACCGCCACCACAGCCACCGCGCGTGCGGCGAAATTCGATGCCGCGGAAAACGATCCAGCTCGGCGGCCGGACCCGCGAACCCGCAGGGCACGGCTCTCCGCGCACCGAACCAGCGCCGCGCCGGCGCCCGTGGCATCGCGGGAACGGGAGGAGAATCGTAGCCACCGCCGGACATCGTTGTCCCTCACGAACTTTCGCCGAGCACCACGAACCGGCGGGTATCCAGTACCGCCGGTTCCGAGTATATTGACGAGTGTGAGCGCCGTCTCACCCGATGTCAACGCTGCACATCCGCGATCACCACACCGGCCACCCCGGCGTCGACCGCCCCGGAAATCGTTGCCGTGCCCGGCATTTGCGACGCGGCCCCGAATCCGGCTTGTAGCATCACCGAAGTGGTAGCAGGCAGCAGGCAGATGCACACCGCGAACGGCCCCCGGGTCGACGCCCGCAGCGAACGCTGGCGCGACCATCGGCGCCGTGTCCGCGCCCAGTTCGTCGACGCCGCGCTGCGCGCCCTCGACGAGCACGGCCCCGAGGTGAGCATGGGCGATATCGCCAAGACCGCCGGCGCCGCCAAGCCCAAGCTCTACCGGCACTTCGCCGACAAGATCGATCTCTACGACGCCGTCACCGACCGGATGGCCGAGATCCTGTGGGAGCGCATCACATCCAGCATCGACCTCACCCACGATCCGGCGGCCGAACTGGTCCGCCGCGCGGCGACCGAGTACGCCCTGGTGGTGAGCGAGCACCCCAACGTGTTCCGGTTCCTGATGCACGGCCATTTCACCCAGCGGTCCGACGACTCCGACCGCGCCCTGCAGTCCGCGCGGCAGTCCGCGCGGCGGGCCGCCCTCCTGCTCGCCGAGGCGGTCGGCGGGTCCGTATCCGACTCCGAGGATCGCGAGATCGATATCGACGGCACCGAGCTGATCGTCTTCTCCACCTTCGGCGCGGTCGCCTCCGCGACGGACTGGTGGATCGGCGCGCACCGGCTACACGAGCGTCCGATGCCGATCGAGGAGTTCGTCGGCTACCTGGCGTCGATCATCGCGGCGCTCGCCCAGAGTTCCGCGCGCCGCAACGGCGTCGACCTGGATCCGCGGCGGCCGCTGCACGCCGCGTTCTCGCGCCGCTGATCCCTCGGGCTCACGTCCACAGCACGGCGACCAGCACATTGACGATCGCCAGCCCGCCCGCGGCATCCGACATCCACGCAACGGCCTTGCCCCGCTTGGCATCCGCGTGCGCGACCTCAGCGAATCCGGCCACCGCGACCGCGATCACCAGCTTCACGATCACCTTCGCCATGACCAGGTTCTTGTCGAGGGAGTCGATACTCTCGGCCATGCCGACCAGCACCACCCCGGTGATGATCTGCGCCCGGGCACCCCAGACCATCACCTCGTTCACCCGCGGCCGACCGGATGCGTAGCCGCCGATGACCGCGGCGAGGCCGAGCACGTGCGCCGCGATCACCAGGTTGTAGACGAATGTCATGACTACAGAGAGTAGTTGATCGACCCGGCCGTGTACGACATTCGGTAGTAGAAATCCGCGCGGCTACTCCGACGGAGCCGCGATATTCACCATCCAGGCGACGCCGAACCGGTCCGAGCACATCCCGAACTCGTCGCCCCACATCTGCTTCTCCAGCGGCACGGCCACGGCGCCGCCCGCGCTCAGCCCGTCCCACCAGCCGCGCAGTTGCTCCGCGTCGTCGCCGCTGAGGCTGATCGAAATTGCGCTGCCCGGCTGGTATTCCATGCCGGGCGGCGTATCGGCGGCCATCAGGGTGAAGCCGTCCGGAGTCTCCAGCAGCCCGTGCATGATCAGGTCCGCACCCGGCGCCTGCTCGTCACCGAACTCGCCGAAGGTGGACAGGGTCAGGGTGCCGCCGAAGACCTCCCGATAGAACTCGAGCGCCGCACGGGCGTTATCCGCAAAACCGATATAAGGATTGAGTCGAGACGCCATGGGAAACCCTCCTGAGGGGTCTTGTCGCAGTCGCATCTGGAGGCTATCCCGGTGGCCGATCGGATGCGACGGATATCGCTGCGATTACGAGTTTCGGTTCCGGAGACCCCGGGTAGTCCTCTCCAAGTGGCTCTCTCAGTCCATGCCGTGCCGTCCAGGTGCGGGGGCGCAGTGGGTCGGGTTGTCGTGGGTCGCATGGTGGATGGCTAGGAGAAGAGGGTGGCGGTTGTACTCGTGCTGCGCGCACGTGGGCTGGGTGATCTCCTCACCGCAGTCCCGGCACTTCGTGCGCTGCGCCGGGCCAGGCCCCATGACCACATCGCGCTGGCCGCCCCGCACCGGCTGAAACCGATCGTGGACATGATCGCCTCGGTCGACGAGATGGTGCCGACTCCGGATCCGGAGAGCCTGCGCTACGACGGGGAGCCGCCCGCGCTGGCGGTCAACCTGCACGGCGCCGGGGCCGAGGGCATCGTGGAGCTGAGCAAGACCAATCCGGACCGGATTCTCACCTACCGCAACCACGCCTTCCCCGACCTCGACGGGCCGGACTGGCAACAGGACATGCACGACGTCGACCGCTGGTGCCACCTGCTGGAATCCGACGGCATCGCCGCCGACCGCCGCAATCTCGGCCTGGTGCCGCCGGTGTCCACCACCAGCCACCGCGACTGCGTCGTCGTCCACATCGGCGCGGGCTCGCCCGCCCGGCGCTGGCCGCCGGAACGCTTCGCCGCCGTGGTGCGCCACCTGCTCGTCCAGGGCCGCGAGGTGGTGCTGACCGGTGACGAATTCGAACGCGAGATCGCGCTGAACATCGCCGCGCGCGCCGGGTTGCCGCATCGGCACGTGCTCGCCGGTCAGCAGAACCTCGTCGAACTGTCCGCCACCGTCGCCGAGGCGGCGCTCGTGGTGTGCGGCGATACCGGCGTCGCGCACCTGGCCACCGCCTTCGGCACGCGGACGGTCCTGCTCTTCGGGCCCACCTCCCCCGACCACACCGGGCCGCCACCGCATCTGCTCGGCCGCCACGTGGTGCTGTGGGCCGGGCGCACCGGCGATCGCCACGCGGACACCCCCGATCCGGGACTGCTCGAGATCAGCGTCGCCGAGGTGGTCGACGCCATCGACAAGCAGTTGCACAAGCGGCCGTGGCCGGGCGCGAACGTCGACCAGCGCCGCCAGGCCGCCTACCGCCGCGTCGGCTGAATCTTCAGCATCTTCAGCGCCGAAGGTCCGTCGCGCTCAGACGTGCGCGGACCCTGCCTCGGAGATGGCCGCCGCGTACGCCGCCAGGGCACTGGGCCAGAACTGCTCCAGGTAGTCGCGGGCGTCGGCCAGGCCGCGCGGATCCAACGCGTAGAGCCGGCGGTTGCCGTGCGGGCGCACCATCACCAGCCGTGCCTCGCGGAGCACGCGCAGATGCTGCGATACCGCCGAGCTACTCACCCCGACCGCGGCCGCCAACTCCCCGACCGCCCGCGGCGCCTGCGGCAGCGCCTCGAAAATCGCTCGTCGAGTCGGATCCGCCAGGGCAACCAGGGCTCTGACTCCATTAGTGGCCACTAAAACAGACTGCCCGTTCACCGACACGCCGGTCAAGGCTCGAGCCGCCGAAATCGCTCCCGGTCGGCAGCGTTTTACCTGCGTGTCGTTATCCGGCCGTAATCGCTCAACTGGTACTTTGCCGCGCTGTGATGGTCACAACACGATTGCGGAACCACACGGGATCTGTCGTAGGTTCGCAGCCATGCCCGTGATCGTTCCGTTACCTTCGCGCCGCGCCCGGCGGGCCGCCGCCCAGGCCGTGGCGATCACCGCGGTCGTCGGCGCCTCGGTGGGCGCGCTGTCCGCCGCCGACCGCCACGGCGACAGCGACGCCCCCGGCCTCGCCGCCCTGCAGCACACCCTGCCTCCCGCACCACCCGCCGCCGACGAACCGCACACGATGACCGCGGTGGCCGCCCACGAGGTTCCCGACCTGCCGCCGATGCCGATGAACAAGGCCGCCATGGAGATCCGCCCGCCCGCGGTGCGGCCGGTCGCCGGCGTGCTCAGCTCGCTGTTCGGCATGCGCTGGGGTGCGCTGCACGCCGGTATCGACTTCGCCGAGCCGCTCGGCAGCCCGATCGCCTCGGTCACCGACGGCACGATCATCGAGGCCGGGCCCGCGTCCGGCTTCGGAATGTGGGTCCGGGTGCAGCAGGACGACGGCACCGTCGGCGTCTACGGGCACGTCAACGACATTCTCGTCACGGTCGGCCAGCACGTGCGCGCCGGCGACATCATCGCCACGGTCGGCGATCGCGGCTTCTCCACCGGGCCGCACCTGCACTACGAGGTGTGGGCGCACGACAACGGCGAAAAGATGGACCCGATTCCGTGGCTCGCGGCCCGCGGTATCGATGTGGGGCCGATGCAGGACTGAGGTCCGGCAGGAAGCTGCCGGGGTGGGCTTGGGCGTGCACGCCGGTCGGCCCGCCCGCGCGGTCGGTCACCGGCCGGTCATTCGGGGTCGAAAGTGCACGCCCAGGCCCTCCCCGGCAGGTTCCGAGCCACGGCAGCGCCTCCACTTTCGGCCGGAATCCCCCGCCGTCTGATACCGGAGTATCGGGTGCGATCAGCACCAACGGGGGACGTGTGGGCCGGTCCGCCGCTCCTAGCGTCGGGCCCATGACCACCACCGCTGTTCCCTCCGCCACCCTCCGGCGCCTGCACCGCCCGCTGCTGGCCTGCAGCGCCGCGATGGGTGCCCTGGTCCTGTTCTCGCTGGGCGCCATGGTTGTCGACCAGCGGCAGCTGCTGGGCGAATCGGTCTGGCTCAAGCCGTTCAAGTTCGGCCTGGCGTTCCTGCTGTATGCCGGGACGCTGGCGTGGCTGCTGTCGTTGCCGCACAAGGGTTCCCGGATCACGTGGTGGCTGGGCACCGTCTTCGCGGTCACCGGGTTCGTCGATGTCGGATTCGTCGTCGTGCAGGCGGCCCGCGGCACCTTCAGCCATTTCAACGCCGACAGCACCGATCGGGTGAACGAGATCGGGCAGATGGTGTTCGCCTCCGGCGTGCCCGGGCTGTTCTTCGCGAATCTGCTGATCGTGCTGATCCTTTCGTGGCAGCGACTGCTGGATCGGCCGACCTCCCGCGCCATCCACGCCGGACTGGCCCTCGCCGTGGCGGGGATGGCGCTCGGCTATCTGATGGGTTTCACCGGAGAGCAGACCGTCCGCGATACCGACGGGCGTTCGCTGCCGCTGTCGGCCGGGCACACCGTCATGCAATCGACGCCGCCGGTCCGCGACGGCGTGGACACGATGCCGATCACGCACTGGAGCACCGCGGGCGGTGACCTGCGGGTCCCGCATTTCGCCGGGCTGCACGGCATCCAGGTGCTGCTGGCCGCCGCCGTCGCCCTGGCCTGGCTCGCGCACCGCCACCCGTGGCTGACCGAGCGCGTCCGCGCCCGCCTGATCGGTGTCCTGGCCGTCGGGTACGCCGGAATGCTCGCCCTGCTACTGCGCCAGGCGTTGCGGGCACAACCACTGCTCCGCCCGGACGGTACGACAGCCCTGACAGCAGCAGCCCTCGCCGCCATCACCCTCGCCGCCGCCGCGCTAATCGTCCAGCGAGCCCGCCGCGCCACGGAACTCCCCGGCCCCACGGTCTTTCGCGTGCCGACCCCACCGCTCGGCGACACCGCGCCCACGCGCTGACCGGATCACACCGACGTGAGTGCGGCGCACAGGAAGTCGCTGGTGGAAGCACACGTGCTGCGGCGCAGCCGGGCGGCGGGCTCAGTCGAGCCTCCGACTGTCGCAGTCGGTGACGCCGGATTTCACGAAGGCGAGGCCCGCCGGACGAGTATGTCCTGCGATCGCGACGGACGGGCAAGGTCCGTCGTCACGTCGACTCACTGGAATCTGGTGTGCCACTGTGGTTTTCGCCCCTCGCGGAGGGCGGTCAGTCCTTCCACCGGGTCGCGGTGGGGAATGAGGTCGTCGAGGAGGTCGGCGGGGCGGCCGATGGGGCCCTCGGGGTCGGCGGCGTGGTCCGTGCGGGCCAGGAAGGACAGGGCCGCGCGGATGGCGACGGGCGAGCGGGCGACGACGTCGGCGGCCATCTCGCGCGCGGCGGCGAGCGCCTTGCCGGTCGGGGCCAGGCGCGCCACCAGGCCCGCGGCGACGGCCTCGGTCGCGTCGATCCGGCGTCCGGTGACGATCATGTCGTGCGCCAGGGCGCGACCGACGGTGCGGGGCAGTCGAATCAGCACCCCGGGGCCGGGCGACTGCCCGATTCCGGTGTCGGGCAACGCGAACGACGCCGCGTCGTCGGCGACGACCAGGTGGCAGGCGAGGACGAGCTCGAGCCCGCCACCGTCGGCGCGGCCGTTGACCGCCGCGATCACCGGCTTGGTCAGCTCGCGGGCCACCAGTCCGCCGAATCCGCTGCGCGGCCGGCCCAGCAGCTGCATCGGCGACGCCATCTCGCCGAGGTCGTGCCCGACGCAGAACGCCTCCTCCCCCGCACCGCACAGGACGGCGACCCACAGATCGTCGTCGTGCTGGAAGGCGGTGAAGATCTCGTCGAGTTCGCGCTGCGCCGCGGCGTTCAGCGCATTGCCGGTCTCGGGCCGGTCGATCGTCACCTCCAGTACATGACCGGACCGCGTGACGAGCGCATGGGAGTAGTCGTCGCGGAACGCGGGAACCGTGCGCCCCAGCAACTCGTCCATCCGCTCGCGATCGACGGTGACACGGTTGCCCGCGTCGGTGGATCTGACGAACACCCGCTCCCCGATCGGCTGTCCGTCCCCGGTCAGCGCGTCCATCAGGCCGCCGTCGCGCTCGAGGGTGTTGGCGAGGAATCGGCGGCCGTCGTCGAGCCTGCCGAGCACGATGCCGACCCGGGACCCGTCGCGGTCGAACCGCACGACGAAGCTTTCGACGGTGCCCCAGCCGTCGGCGTGGACCGCCACCGGCACCCCCGGCACGTCGTCCAGCTCGGCCTGCACCGTCGACGCGCGCGACCGCTCCCAGGTGGCGGGCGTGGTGGTGTAGATGCCGACCGAATGCTTGCTGAGCACCCCGCCGTTGGCTACCACCATGCCGTGGCTTCCCGGCCGATCACGCACTCGCGCAACGATTTCCGCGATCGCGTGGGTCGAATAGTTGTTGCCTGGACCGCCGAAGTACGGCAGGCCCCCGGTGGCCGTCAACCCGCGCGGATCGTCCGGGTCCAGGCCCAGGCCGTCGCAGATGTTGAAGACGGCGATCGGAAAGCAGCTGTACAGGTCCATCGCCGACAGGCGGTCGACGGTAACCCCGGCCATGTCGAGCGCGGACCGGACCGCCGCGACGGCCGCCGGGCTGCGGCTGAGGTCGGGCCGCACGAGCAGTTCGCGCTCGGTCAGGTCGGCGTGGCCCGCGAGGAACACCATGCGCTCGCCGGGCACCCCGAGCCGCCGCGCGGTCGCCAGCGACATGATCAGAACCGCGGCACCCTGATTCACCTGTTCGCGGGCGATCAGCAGCCGCGTGTAGACATCGGTGACCCGGCGATTGCGATCGTTCTCCTCGATCAGTTCCGCGGCATCGCGCGCCACCGGCGCCGCCGCGTGCGGGTTGCGGGCGGCGACCGCGCTGAACCGGCTGAACAGCGCGGCCATCGCCCGGGCGTACTCCGGCCGCGAGGCGCCCACTCGAGCGCGGCGCGCGTTCTCCAGCACCGAGTACGACACCAGCGGCTCCACCATCTGATGCAGGACGGCCTGCGCCGGGGTCATCCCCTCGATCCCGTACCCGCGGTCCTCCAGCGAACCCTCGACACGCTCGCCGAAATCGGGCCGGTCGGCGGCCGGGCGGCCCGCCAGATCGCGGACGGTGGAGATCGCCTCCGCGCCGAAAAGCACCGCGGCATCGCACTTTTCGTCGGCGATAGCCCCGCACAGCTCGGTGACGAGCTGCTGCGGGCCCTGGCCGCCGGTCGGCCCGAGGACCGCCCGGCGCGGATGCGCGCCGACCCGCCCGGCAACGGCCCGCGCCACATTGTCCGGCGCGCCCAGCGCGGGACGGGCGAACGCGCTCGAATCGTCGAACGCGCGAATCGCGACGACCGTGTCGAGCGCGGCGATCACGGCCTCGGCGTCGCCGCCGCTATCGGCCACCGCGGCCCGCACCGCCGCGGCCGCCAGATCGGCGGCCGACATTCCTCGATACCCGGGTTCGCCGATGCGCTCGGAGACCTGGCCGACGCCGACGATCACCGGGGTATGCGGCGGCAACTCCGCGCGACCCGTTGGGACACCTCATTGGACACCTGTCCGAACATAACAGCCGATCGATCCTCGAACAACAGATCGGTACGGCCGTCCCGAAGTGTGGGCACCGGCCTCATCGCGGATCGGCGACGTGGACCGGGAGATCGTCGGCCCAGGGCTGCCGGTTCACCATATCCGCCACCCGCACCACGCCCCGCTCGAATTCCCCGGTGGCCGCGTCGACCAGGCGGTACCGCTGCTCCTGCCGATGGATCGGCTGCGCGTCTAGCAGAACCACGCGCACCTCGCCGGGTTCGAACCCGCAGCGCCGCTGCATGGCCGCGATGAGCTGTTCGTTGTGCATATGGCCGTCGCCGAAGTTCCAGCCGATCGCGGTGCTGCAGATGCGCTCGCCGTCGGTGAGGGTGTACTCGTCCTCGCGGCCCGCGGGCATGGCGCGGTGCGCGAGGGTGAACAGCGCGCGGCCGTGGGTGTTCATGGCGCGGAAGGCATATCCGAGATAGAGCGGGATCTGCGCGCGGTCCTTGCCGTAGTACCGCTCCAGCTGCGCCTGCGGCATGCTCGCGATCGCGACGATGCCCTCGCCGATCTTCGCCGCCGCGGACGGCTTGACGCACCACAGCGTGGTGTCCCAGTTTCCGGCGTAGTAGCGCATCCCCGGCAGGAAGGAGATCTTGTTCGGAAACACGTTGCCCGCGAGCACGATTCCCGCGACGACCACGAACAGCAGCGCCACCGGCACCGGGTGTTGCACATCGCCGAGCCCGAGGTCGGCGTGCGCGACGAACAGCGACGCCATGCCGAAGATCATGAAGACGTTCCACTCCAGCGGTACGCCCATCGGGATCGCGGTCAGGATCCCGAGGTGGAACAGCACCATCACGACCGCCGCCACGGTCGTCGGCCAGCCGCCGCCGGAGAAGAACAGCACCGGCGGCACGCACATCTCCACGAATGTGCTTGCGTGCGCGACGATCCGGGACAACCGGCCCGGCCGCAGGTCGTCGGGGAAGCTCTCGAAGAATCTGCGCTTGATCGACCGCGGCCGGACCAGCGGGCTGTTGGACATCATCGTGGAGATCACGAAGGGGAAGTGCCGGTTGAGTTTCGACGTCGCCGCGCCCATCCAGATGACGACGAAGACGAGCTTGGCGGCGACGAGGACATCGGCCCCGGAGAACAGGAAGGCGACCGTCAGGCTCGCGTAGACCTCACCGCGGGCGGCCAGGAAGATCACTTTGTCGCGCAGCCCGAGCACCGCCAGCACCGCGAGTATCGCGGCGATCTGCCACACCGGCAGCAGGCCGACGACGGTGTCCAGCTCCGGTATCGGGCCGGTGCCGTCCGACACCAGCGCCCACACCAGCAGCACGAGCAGCGCCGCGTACAACACGACGTCCACCGGCGTGCGATCGTCGCCCTTCGTGAGGGGCACGAGGCGCGGCCAGGGCGGCAGCCGAATCGTCTTGGGCCGCAACCAGTACAGGATCGAGCCCAGCGGCGGGAAGAACCGATTGTTCAGCGGGCCGAATCCGCACCCGAGGCCGACCACCTCGAACAGCATCGTGAACAGCACGACCTTCTCGAACACGATCGGCTCCGACCACCAGGAACCCACCCGGGTGAAGCCGTCGATGCCCTCCGTGGCCAGCGCGCACAGCCAGCCGCCGAGGATGTAGAGGAAGATCTTCACGACGTAGAACAGATGCAGCACCACCGGCGTACCGAATCCGACCTCGGCCCAGTGCCGGGCCATCGGCCGGATCCGCTCGCTGCGCGTTCCCCTGCTCCACTGCTCCATATCGACCACGGGCAGATCGGGCTGGACAAACCCCATCAGACTCTCCGTTCCGGCTCCGCGACACGCCCCGGACCCTGCCGACGCCGGGTTGCCGGGCGGCCACGCTATCACACGGAACTAGAACAAGTTACAGAAATGGCGGTCACGGATCAGGACGACCGGTTCTTCAAGAACGACACCGCATTCGCGCTGCCCGCCACCGCGACATCGACCTTGCCGTCGCGGTCGAAGTCGGCCAGGACGGGGGTCTGTGGCTGGGCGGTGACCGAGTGCTCGCCCGCCTTGGCGACGGTGCCGTCGCCCGCTCCCCGCAGGATCACCATGGTCGAGCTGAGCACCGCCGACATCGCGGCGTCGCGGTTGCCGTCGCCGTCGAAGTCCGCGACCGCGATACTGGTGGGCCCGGCGCCCGACAGGCCCACCCGGTTGGTCTTCGCGAAGCCGCCGCGGCCGTCGGAGATCAACACGGTGGTGCTGAAGGAGAACGAGTCGGCGGTGATCACGTCGTCGATCCCGTCGCCGTCGAAGTCGGCGGCGCGCACGTCCTCGGTGATCAATCCGCTGGTGCTGCCGCCCGTCCGGGTGAAGCCGCCGTCGCCGGTGCCGGAGAACACCTCGACCTGTTGCAGCACATCGTTGTTGACGGCGAGATCGACGGTGCCGTCGCCGGTGAACCTACCGGTCGTGAACGCGGCCGCCACGCCCGCGAGCGTCGCCGACGGCCCCGGGCGCAGCGTGCCGTCACCGGCGCCGAACCAGGTCTGCACGCCGTTCGGAATCAGGCTCAGCACATCGGCCCGGCCGTCGCCGTTCACATCGACGACCTCGGCCTCCTGCTGCGCGCCCTCCAGCGTCGCGTACCTGGACCCCACCCGAAAGGTGCCGTCGCCGTTGTTCACGAACACCACGAGCGTCGTCCACGCCTGCGCGACGACGTCCGGCTTGCCGTCGCCGGTCAGGTCCCCGGCGGCGACGGCACCGAACCCGTTGCCCACGCTGCCGACGCGGGCGCCCGCCCGGAATGTGCCATTGCCGTTGCCCGCCATCATGATCGGCCCCGCACCCTGGAAGTCGGCGGCCACGATGTCGACGATCCCGTCACCGGTGAAATCGGCGCCGACCATACCGGTCGGCGACGGGCCCGGCCCCCAGGACGGGAACTGTCCGCCGGACGGCGAATCCACCTTGGGAGCGAAGTCGATATTTCCCGCGGCCGAGGCGGGGGCCGCGGCGGCGAGGCCGAGACCCAGCGCCCCGAACGCGACGAGGAGACGGGCGAGGACTGTGCGAGCATGCATGAGTATTCCTGAATCGAACGGCACCACGGGCGATGTGGTGCGCAGGAATCTAGGGCACGGTCGGCGGGAGTTATTGGGGTTGAACGGAATTCGTCCAACTGCCCAGTGCGGGTGGCCGCGGCTGGGCACAGTGCCGCATCCGGCGGGCAGCCGCCGCCGATCTCAGCGCAGGCGCTCGGCGTCCTTGGTCAGGGCCACCAGCGTCGCCGTGAGGTCGGCCAGTTCGCGCGCGTCGGCGCCCTCGGACACGGCGGTGGCGACATCCTCGGCGGCGCAGCGGGCCGCGAACCAGCGGTCGGCCAGATCCGCGGCCTCCTGGGCGCTCAGCACCACCGAATCCTCCGGAATTCCGGTGCCCTCCAAGCCCTTCCGGTGCTCGTAGGCCCGCTGACGGCACGACTGCCGGCAGTACCGGCGGCGGCGCCCCACCTCCGATTCGGCGATCTCCCGTCCGCACCATTGGCAGGACACACGGCGATTCGGGGCACTATGGCCTGACCTGGGCGAACAAAGCACGCCGCACACCCTAACCGCACGTGGACCGAACGCAAACGACCCCGCCGGGTGTCGGGCGACGCCACGCCGAAGCCGTATTCGGTCAGTAGTTTTGCCGCTCCTCCGCGATCACGGTGTCCCCGTCGAGCAGCTGCACGCCGATCTCGCCCTTCGCCTGGCTGAACCGGCGAATCCGGGACGGATCGAGGGTCATGACGAACTCCGCCTCGTGCGGCTCGCCGTCGCAGACGACGCGCACGCTCGCCACCCATCCCGCCAGCTTCTCGAACCCGAGCGGCTCGACGGAGCCGAGCAGCCACGGATACCTCAGCCCGCGGCACTCGTAGGAGATCGACAGCTCGAACGTCCCCTCGCCGGGAACCATGCGTTCGATGTCGATATCCCCGGACGGATGCTCCGTCGACGCCGAACCCACGGCGGGCACCGATCCCACCAGCGCGGACGCCAGGACGGCGGCGACCACCGCGGGACCGATGGGTGTCCTCGTCATGCGCCCATGATCGAGTCGGACCGCCGCTCGGGCCGTCGTACAGCGGATAGTCCGAGTGTCGCCGGGCCCGGAAACGGCGGCGACCCGAGACCGCGGCGACGCCTCCCGGCGCAAACTACTAGAATGACAGGGTTGACCGTCGCCGGGAACTGAAGTAAGCCGAGGCGCGTTCATCTTTGTGTTGGAGCGTTGCCGACAGGCTAGAGAGGACCGCACACCATGGCAGATCGCGTACTCCGAGGCAGCCGGCTCGGAGCGGTGAGCTACGAGACCGACCGCGACCACGACCTGGCGCCGCGTCGGATGGCGCGGTACCGGACCGACAACGGCGAGGAGTTCGAAGTTCCCTTCGCCGACGATGCGGAGATCCCGCCGACCTGGCTGTGCCGCAACGGCCAGGAGGGCATCCTGATCGAGGGCACCACACAGGAGCCGAAGAAGACCAAGCCCCCGCGCACCCACTGGGACATGCTGCTGGAGCGCCGCTCCAAGGAGGAGCTCGAGGAACTCCTGCAGGAGCGTCTCGACCTGCTCAAGACCCGCCGCGGCCGGTAGGTCCCCCGGATCGCCGAAGCCCCCTTCGTCTACGACGAAGGGGGCTTTCGTGCCCGCAGCCACAGCGGACGACGGCCTCTCGGCTAGTGGCTGGCCACCTTGCGGTACTGCAGCAGGGCCAGCGGCACCGCCACCGCCAGGATCGCCAGCGAACACAGCACGGCGTATTCGATGCAGTGGTCGGCGGGCCAGCCGCGCGCCGGGGTGAACGACGGCGGCGCGCCGTTGTCGAACAGCTTGCGCCCGGCCGCCGAGACCGCCGTGATCGGATTCCAGGCCGCGACCGCGCGCAGCGGTCCGGGCAGCGTCTCGCTCGAGATGAACGCCGAGGAAATGAAGGTCAGCGGGAACAGCCAGATCAGGCCCGCGCTCTGGGCCACCTCCACGCTCGGCGACAGCAGCCCGGTCAGCGCGCCCACCCACGACATCGCGAAGGCGAACAGCAGGATCACGCCGAAGGCCAGCGCGGCGTCGACCAGGCCGCCGTGGATGCGCCAGCCGACGATGTAACCGCAGCCGACCATCACGGCCAGCGCCAGGATGTTCACCACCAGATCCGACAGGGTGCGGCCCATCAGCACCGCCAGCCGCGACATCGGCAGCGTCCGCATCCGGTCGATGATGCCCTTCTGCAGGTCGTTGGCCAGGCCCACCGTGGTGAACGCGGCATTGAAGGCGACGGTCTGGGTGAAGATGCCGGCCAGCAGGAACTCCCGGTACTGATTGCCGCCCAGCGAGGCACCGAAGATGTAGGCGAACAGGAAGACGAACATCAGCGGCTGGATCGTGGCCGTCACCAGCAGGGTCGGCACCCGCAGAATGGTCAGCAGATTGCGGTAGGCGACGATGGCGCTGTCGCGGAACACCCGCACGGGCGCGGCGATGTCGGCCACCGCCGCCGCCTCGGGCATCCCCTGGTCCGTCGCCGACTTCTCCTGCACCGCAACGGAACCCGCGTCCGCTCGCTCGGCGGTCTTCACGACATGATCTCCTCTGCTACCTCGTCTTTTTCGGAATCGGCGGCCGGCGTGGCGGGGGTGCCGGTGAGCGACAGGAATACGTCGTCGAGGCTGGGCCGGTGCACGGCGGCATCCACCACGCAGACGCCCGCGTCGTCCAGTCGGCGCAGTGCCTCGACCATGGTCCGGGAGCCGTCGCCGACCACGACCGACACCTCTTCGGTCCCGGTCTCGTGCATCGGTTCTCCCACCCCCACCTGCGCCAGTACCGCCAGCGCCGGGGCCGGATCCTGCCCGGCGGCCAACGTCACGGTGAGGCGGTCACCGCCGATGGAGGTCTTCAGCTCGTCGGCGGAGCCGCGGGCGATCACCCGGCCGCGGTCGATGACCGTGATGCGGTCGGCGAGCAGGTCGGCCTCCTCCAGATACTGCGTGGTGAGCAGCACGGTGGTGCCGTCGTCGACGAGGTCACCGATGACCCGCCACATATCCATCCGGCCGCGCGGGTCCAGGCCCGTGGTCGGCTCGTCCAGGACGACGACCGCGGGCCGTGCCACCAGCGCGCCCGCGAGGTCCAGTCGCCGCGCCATCCCGCCCGAATAGGTACCCGCGCGCCGGTCCGCGGCATGGTCCAGGCCCAGCGCCGACAGCAGTTCCGTGGCGCGCACGGACGCCTGCTTCTGCGTCATGCCGTACAGCCGCGACACCATGCGCAGGTTCTCGAATCCGGACAGGTTGGCGTCGACGGCCGCGTACTGCCCCGACAGGCCGATGCGGGTGCGGGCGCGGGCCGGATCGCGGAGCACGTCCACTCCCGCCACGCGGACCTCACCCTTGGTGGGCTTGAGCAGTGTGGTGACGATGCGCACGGTCGTGGTCTTCCCGGCGCCGTTCGGCCCGAGCAGGCCCATCACCGTGCCGGAGGGTATGTCCAGATCGATCCCGTCCAGGACGCGTATGCGTCCGTAGTGCTTGACCAGGCCCTCGACCTCCACCGCCAGGCTCATGCCCGCGCCTCCTTCGCATTGTCCAGGTGTTCTCGCAGCACGGGCCCGATCACGGCGAGCGATTCGGGCGTGGTCATCCCGGAGTGGCGGCAGCGCACCTTCTGGTCCTGGATGTCGCCGGTGACGAACGGTTCCCAGGATTCGGCGCGCCGCGTCGGGTCGGCCCGGTTGATCTCGTCGTCGGCGGCGGTGAAGAACAGCAGATCGCCCTCGAAGACGCGGGGCCGGAAGCCGTGCGCCAGCACCGCGCCGTTGGCGTAGCCGGTGTAGAGCCGCTGCAGATGCTCGACGGTCAGCGCCGCGAACGGCCCCGGACGGCCGCGCAGCAGTTCCGCCGCGTCCCGCAGGGTCAGCCGGGGATCCACCGCGTGGTCGCCGCCGAGCAGGTCGCTGCCGAACTCGCCGATGATGTCGGCGACGCCCGGGATGGCGTGCTCCAGCCATTCGTCGGACAGCTGGTAGCTGTCCATCATGGCCAGCATCGCCACCCGCTCCCCCGCCTGCTGCAGCTGGACCGCCATCTCGTGCGCGATCAGCCCGCCCAGCGACCAGCCGAGCAGGTGGTAGGGGCCCTCCGGCTGCACCGACTTGATCTGGGCCACATAGTGTTTCGCGGCTTCGATGATCGAGCTGTCGTCATCGCCACCGCCACTGACATGCGGTGCCTGCAACCCGTAGACCGGGCGGTCGGCGGGCAGGTGCGCGAGCAGGCCGGAATAGCACCACGCCAGCCCGATCGCCGGATGCACGCAGAACAGCGGCGCCGCACCGGCTTCGGTGGCGGGCCGGATCGGGAGTATCGGTTCCAGGGCGAGCGCCAGCGCATCACCGGCGGACGCCTCCAGCCGCCGGGCGATGGCGGCCGGCGTGGACTCGCCGAACATCACCTGCACCGGCAGTTCGATCCCGGCGGCCCGCACGTGCGCCACCACCTTGGTGGCCAGCAGCGAGTTGCCGCCCAGTTCGAAGAAACCGTCGTCGGCGCCCACCGTCTCCACGCCCAGCACCTCGGCGAAGGCCGCGCACAGCGCCGTCTCCGCCGCCGTGGCCGGTGCCCGGTACCCGCTCCGGTTGCCGAACACCGGCTCCGGCAACGCCTTCCGGTCCAGCTTGCCGACCGGCGTGAGCGGCAGCGTGTCCAGGAGCATGATCGACTGCGGCACCATGTAATTCGGCACCAGTTCGGCGAGATGCGCGTGCAGTTCCTGCGCCGTCGGCGCGGTGCCCGGGTGCGGCTTCACGTACGACACCAGCGCCGTCGCCCCCGCCGGAGTGCGGTGCCCGATCGTGGTGGAGAACTCCACCGCCGGATTCCGGGCCAGCGCCGCGTCGATCTCGCCCAGTTCGATGCGGAATCCGCGGATCTTCACCTGATGGTCGGTGCGGCCGACGTACTCCAGGTCGCGGTGGCCGCCGCGTTCCACCCAGCGCACCAGGTCGCCGGTGCGGTACATGCGCTCGCCCGGCTTGCCGAACGGGTTGGCCAGGAACCGCTGCGCGCTGAGGCCGGACCGGTGCAGGTAGCCGCGCGCCAGCGCCGGACCGGCCAGGTACAGCTCGCCGGTGACGCCGACGGGCGTCGGATGCAGGCGCGGGTCCAGCACGACCGCCGTGACGCCGCGGATCGGGCTGCCGATAGTGATCGGGTCGCCGGGCCGCATCGGCTCGGAGATCACCGTGACGATGGTGGTCTCGGTCGGGCCGTACACGTTGTGCAGGCCGCGGTCGATTCCCCAGCGGCTCACCAGTTCCGGCGGCAGCGCCTCGCCGCCGACGAGCACGTGCCGCAGTTCGGTGACGCCCGCCGGATCGGCAGTGCCCAGTGCCGAGGTGGTGATGAAGGCGTGGGTGATGCCCTCCTCGATCAGCACCCGGGTCAGATCCGCCCCGCCGTACACCCCCGGCGGGGTGACCACCAGGGTGGCCGCGCCGCCCAGGGCGAGCAGCAGATCCAGCATCGCCGCGTCGAAACTCGGCGTGGCGAAGTGCAGGACGCGGCAGCCGGGCCCCACGTCGAACCGCTGCGCCGTCTCGGCCGCGAAATTGGACAGGCCGCCGTGGGTGACGACCACGCCCTTCGGGGTGCCGGTGGATCCGGAGGTGTAGATGACGTAGGCCGGGTTGTCGGTGCGCAGCGCGCCGAGCCGCTCGGCCGGATCGATCGGCGCGTCCGAGGTGGCCAGCACCCGTCGCCGGAACGAGGGCGCGTCGAGCACGGTCCAGCTCGCGCCGTCGGGCATCCGCTCCCGGAACGACGACAGCGTAATTCCCAGGGCCGCACCGGAATCGGTGAGCATATGCCGGATCCGCTGCTCGGGGTAGTTCGGGTCGACCGGGACGAATGCCGCGCCCGCCTTGGCGACGGCCAGGGTCACCGCCACCGACTCGGCCGAACGCGGAATACCCAGGGCCACCAGCGTTTCCGGCCCGACGCCCAGCCCGATCAGCACGCGTGCCAGGCGGTTGGTCCAGCGGTCGAGGGCGTCGTAGCTGACCTGTGTGTCGCCGGAGCGCACGGCCACCGCCCGCGGATTCACCGCCACCGCCGCCGCGAACACCTCCGGGAAGGTGACGGGCCGGTCCGCGGCGGCACCGCGCACCGGGGCGAGGCTCGACCACTCCGCGGCGGCCAGCAGCTCCAGATCTCCCACGGGCAGTACCGGATTCGCCGCCGCCGCGGTCAGCAGGCGCACGAACCGGTCGCCCAGCCGCGCCGCGGTCGCCTCGTCGAACAGGTCGCGGGCGAAGTTCACCGACAGGGTGATCCCCGCCGGTTCCCGCGGCCCCCCGGCGCCCGCCGACCACGATTCGGTCAGCGTGAACTGCAGATCGAACTTGGCGATCCCCGGGTCGGCATCGCCCGCCTCGATCCGCAGGCCGGGCAGCTCCAGCACCCGCACCGGCTCGTTCCGCACCGAGAGCATCACCTGGAACATCGGGTGATGCGATTGCGAGCGTGCCGGATTGAGCACCTCGACGAGCCGCTCGAACGGCACGTCGGCGTGCGCGAACGCCTCCAGGTCGGTATCGCGCACCGCGTGCAGCAGATCCGCGAAGGAGGTGCCGCCGTCGACGCGGGTGCGCAACACCAGGGTGCCGACGAACATGCCGACCATCGGGTCCAGCGCCGGATGCCCGCGCCCGGCGATCGGGGTGCCGACGGGGATGTCGTCGCCGGCGGTGAGCCGGTGCAGCAGGGTCGCCAGCGCCGCGTGCAGCACCATGAACATGGTCACGCCGTGGCGGCCCGCCACCGCGCGCAGTTCGCGGTGGGTCAGGGCGTCGATCTCGCAGTCGACGGTGCCGCCGCGGTAGCTCGGCACCGGCGGGCGCGGGTGGTCGGTGGGCACGGCCAGCAGTTCCGGCAGGCCGTCCAGGGCGCGCCGCCAGTAGTCGAGCTGGCGGCTCGCCGTCGAGTCGGGGTCGTCCTCGCTGCCTAACGACTCCCGTTGCCACAGTGTGTAATCCGCGTACTGGACGGGCAGCTCCGACCACCGCGGGGCCTCGCTCGCGGCATGCGCCCGGTAGGCCTCGGCGACGTCGGCGGCCAGCGGCTCCAGCGACCAGCCGTCCATCGCGATGTGGTGCACGACCAGCACCAGGACGTGATCGTCCAGACCGAGCCGCAGCAGCGCGGCGCGCACCGGCACCGTATTGGTCAGGTCGAATCCCGTTGCGGCGAAGCGCTTCACCTCCGACTCGACCTCCGCCTCGGCGACCTCGGCGACGGTCAGCGGGGCCGCGGCCCCGGCGGGGTCGAGGATCCGCTGGTACGGCTCGCCCTCCAGTTCGGGGAATACCGTGCGCAGGGTCTCGTGCCGCTCCTGAATCGCGTGCAGGGCCGCCCGCAGGGCCTCGACGTCGAGCGCGCCGTGCAGCCGCAGCGCCACCGGGACGTTGTAGGCGCCCGCGGTCTCGCCGCCCGCCGTGCCGTCGCCGGATTCGTTGAAGCGGTTGAGGAACCACAGCCGCCGCTGCGCCGCCGACAGCGGGACCCGACGCGGTCGCGAGCGCCGCACCAGTTCCGGGGTGCTGTCGGGACCGCCGCCACTGTCCAGCCGGGCGGCCAGCGCGGCCACCGTAGGCGACGCGAAGACGGTGCGCACCTCGAGCCGGGTGCCGGTCGCGGCGGCCAGCCGGGCCACCAATTGCGTTGCCAGCAGCGAATTTCCGCCCACCTCGAAGAAGCTGTCGTCGGCGCCGACGGCCTCGGCCCCGACCAGCTCCCCCATCACCTGCGCCACCAGGCGCTCGGTGTCGGTCTCCGGCTCGCGGGCCACGGTCGCGATCAGCTGCGGCTGCGGCAGCGCGGCGCGGTCCAGCTTGCCGACCGGCGTCAGCGGAATGGTGTCGAGCACCGTGAGACTGCTCGGAACCATATGCGCCGGAAGGCGTTCGGCCACATGGCCGCGCACCAGCTCGAGGTCCACCTCGCCGGACGCGTCCGCCGGTTGCACATAGGAGACGATGCGGTCGGTGCCCGCGATCTCGCGAACCTCGGTGTGGGCGAAGCGGATCGCCGAATGGGTGGTGAGCACCTCACTGATCTCGCCCAGCTCGATGCGGAACCCGCGCATCTTCACCTGGTGATCGGTCCGGCCCAGGTACACGATCTCGCCGCGGTCGTTCCAGCGCACCACGTCGCCGGTGCGGTACATGCGCGCGCCCTCGGGACCGTGGGGGTCGGCGACGAAACGTGCCGCGGTGAGCCCGAATCGGTCGAAGTAGCCGCGGGCCAGCCCCTGCCCGCCCAGGTACAGCTCGCCGGGCACGCCCACCGGAACCGGGCGCAGCCGCTCGTCGAGCACCAGCGCGCGGGCGCCGCGCACCAGCGTGCCGATGGTGATCGGCTCGCCCACGGTGAGCGGGGCCGTCATCGTGATGACCACGGTGGTCTCGGTCGGGCCGTAGCCGTTGAACAGCATGCGGTCCGGCGCCCAGCGCGCCACCAGTTCCGAGCCGAGGGCCTCGCCACCGACCACCAGCGACTTCAGGTGCGGCAGCGGCCAGCGCTCGTGGTCGATGGTGGCCAGCGCGGCGGGGGTCATGAAGGTGTGGCTGACCCGTTCGCGGTCCATCAGTTCCGCGAGTTCGTCGCCGCCGTAGATATCGGGCGGGCAGATGATCATGGTGGCGCCCACGCCGACCGCCAGCAGCAGGTCGAAGATCGCGGCGTCGAAGCTCGGGGTGGCGAAATGCAGTGTGCGCGAATCCCGTTCGACGCACATGCGGTCGCGGATCTCGTCGGCGAAGTTCGACAGGCCCGCGTGCGTGACCGCCACGCCCTTGGGCTTGCCGGTGGAGCCGGAGGTGTAGACCAGGTAGGCCAGGTCGGAGGTCCACACCGAACGCACCCGGTCGGCGTCGGTGACCGTGGCCGCGTCCAGGCTCTCGACCTCGGCCATCAGGTCCGGATCATCGAGCAGCAGCCACCGGGTGTCGTAGCCGCCGACGGCCGCCTGCCGCAGCCGATCCCGGTGGGCCGACAATGTGATGCCGCTCCAGCAGCCGGAGTCGGTGAGCATGTGCCGCACCCGGTCGGTCGGGTAGTTCGGATCGATCGGTACGAAGGCCGCGCCGCATTTGGCCACCGCCAGCATGGTGACCACCGATTCGATGGAGCGGGTCAGGCCCATCGCCACCCGGTCGCCCGCCCCGAGGCCGCGGCGGATCAGCGCCCGCGCCAGGCGGTTCGAGTACTGGTCCACCTCCCCGTAGGTCAGCTCGACCTCGCCGAAACGCATGGCGACGCGGTCCGGGTGCAGGTGCGCGGTGGCGATGAAGTAGTTCGCCAGGCTGCACTGCGGGGTCGGCACCGCCCCGTAGGCCGGGGTGAGCAGCGTCCGCTCGCCTTCGGTCCGGGCGTCGATATCGCGCACCCGTACCCGCGGTTCGGCCGTGACCGCGGCGCACACCATGAGGAGCCGATCGGCCAGGGTGCGTACCGTCTCGGCATCGAAAAGCTCGGCGGCGTAGACGAATTCGAACCCGCGGCCCGCGCCGTCGCGTTCGGGCAGCACGCGCAGCTCCAGGTCGAACTTGGCCAGCGCGATATCCAGTTCGTCGGCCCGCAGCCGTAACCCCGGCAGTTCCAGCGCGGGGACCGCGTTCTCCTCGACGGTCAGCGCCACCTGCAGCAGGGGCCGCGACGGGGTGCGGGACCGGTCGTCGTCACCGCGCGACAGCTCCTGCACGATCCGGTCGAACGGCAGCTCCGCGTGCGCCATCGCGGCCAGTTCGCCGTCGCGGTCGACCTGCAGCTGCTCGGTGAAGCTGCGGTCGGGGTCCACGTCGGAGCGCAGCGCCAGGGTGTTGACGAACATGCCGACCAGCTCGTCGAGCTGGGCGTCGGTGCGACCGGCCACGGGCGTGCCGATCACCACGTCGCGGCCGCCGGTGACGATGCGCAGCAGCACCGCCAGGGACGACCGCAGCACCATGAACAGGCTCACGCCCTGGGCGCGGGCCAGCGCCTCCAGGCCGCGCTGCAGGTCGGCGGGCATCTCGAACGGGATCGTTCCGGCGCGCTGGGTCGGCTGTGCCGGGCGGGGCCGGTCGTAGGGCAGCGGCAGTTCGTCCGGCAGGTCGCCCAGCGTCTCCCGCCAGAAGCGCAGCTGGATGGCGGCGGGGCTGTCCGGGTCGGATTCCGCGCCCAGGCAATCGCGTTGCCACAGACTGAAATCCGCGTACTGCACGGGCAGCGGCGGCCAGGCCGGTGCCACCCCGCCCCGGCGCGCGGCGTAGGCCACGCCCAGGTCGCGGGTCAGCGGCGCCAGCGACCACCCGTCGGCGGCGATGTGATGCAGCACGATGCCCAGCAGGTGGCAGCGCGGGCCGGTGCGCAGCAGCGTCATGCGCAGCGGGATCTCGCGGGTGAGGTCGAAGCCGCGCTGGGCCAGCGCGCGCAGCTGCGGTCCGGCACCCGACTCGTCGGTGGCGATCGGCTCCAGCATGGGCAGGCAGCGGTCCGCGTCGAGGACTTGCTGATAGGCGCCCGTGGTTGCGGAGCCCGCGCCCTCCGAGGACGGAGCCTCGGGGAATATCGTGCGCAGCACCTCGTGCCGCACCATCAGATCGCCGAGGGCCGCCCGCAGCGCGCCCACGTCCAGATCGCCGTCGACGCGGATCACGAAAGCGATGTTGTAGGCACTGGATTCGGGCGAATAGCGGTTGAGGAACCACACCCGCTGCTGCGGCAGCGACAGCGGGACACGCTCCGGGCGCGGGGTGCGCACCGCGAGCGCGACCTGCCGCGTCCGGGGTGCGTCGGCCAGCCGCGCGGCCACCCCGGCCACCGTCGGCGCCTCGAAGATCACCCGCACCGGCAGGTCGACACCGAATTCGGCCTGCAGCGCGGAAGTGAGCCGGGTGGCGAGCAAGGAGTTGCCGCCCGCGTCGAAGAAGCTGTCCTCGGCGCCGGGCACCCGGTGCCCGAGGACGGCGCCGAAGACCTGCGCGACCTGCTGCTCCAGCTCCGACTCCGGCGCCCGCGACGGGCCCGCGGTGACGAATTCCGGTTCCGGCAGGGCCTTGCGGTCGAGCTTGCCCGACGGACCGATCGGCACCTCGTCGAGCACCGTGATCGCGGCCGGAACCATATAGGCGGGCAGCCGCTGCCGCGCGGTCTCCAGCACCGACAGCGGATCGATCTCGCCGTCCGCGGTGAGATACGAAGCGAGCCGGGCGTTTCCGTGCTCTCCGGTGTGCACGACGGTGAGCGCGAACCGGACGCCGGGATGCTCGCGCAGCACATGGTCGATCTCCCGGAGCTCGATCCGGAAGCCGCGGATCTTGACCTGGTCGTCGGCGCGCCCGAGGAACCGCAGCTGCCCGGTGGCGTCGGCCACCACCAGATCGCCGGTGCGGTACATGCGTTCGCCGCGGCGGCCGTGCGGATTGGCCGGGAACCGCTGCGCGGTCAGGCCGCGGCGGCCCAGGTAGCCGCGGGCGAGGCCGGGACCGGACAGGTACAGCTCGCCCGGGACGCCCGGCGGCACCGGATGCAGGCGGCCGTCGAGCACGAACAGCCGCATCCCGCGCACGGGCAGGCCGATCGGCACCGGCCGACCGGCCGCCATCGGTCCGGTCGCGGTGGCGGCGACCGTGGCCTCCGACGGGCCGTACATGTTGTGCATGCGGTGGCCGGCGGTCCACGTCTGCACCAGTTCCTCCGGGCAGGCGTCGCCGCCGACGATCACGGCCTCCAGGTCGTCGAGCCCCTCGGGCGGCACCGTGCCCAGCGCGGCCGGGGTGACGAAGGCATGGGTGACCCGCTCCTCGCGCAGCAGCCGCGCCAGTTCGGCGCCGCCGTACAGGCCCGCCGGGGCGACCACGATGGTGGCGCCCGCCGCGAAACCGAGCAGCAGCTCCAGCACCGAGGCGTCGAAGGAGGGCGACGAGAAGTGCAGGGTGCGTGCGGAATCCGTGACCCCGAACAGGTGCACCTGCTCGTTCGCGAGCGAGGACAGCCCGGCGTGGGTCACCACGACCGCCTTCGGCATACCGGTCGACCCCGAGGTGTAGATGAGGTAGCCGGGATGGGCGGTGCGCAGCGGATGGTGCCGGTCGGCGTCGGTCACCGCCGTATCCGGGAACTGCTCGACCGCGGTCCGCAGGGCGGGCGAGTCCATGAGCAGCCAGTCGACGTACTGCTTGCGATGGCGGCCGCGGCGCACCGGCCAATCCGGCATGGCCGCATGGCATTCCGCATCGGTCAGGCCGAGCATGGCGCCGGAGTCCGACAGCATGTGCGCGATGCGGTCGGCCGGATAGTCCGGGTCGATCGGCACATAGGCCGCACCCGTCTTGGCGACCGCCCAGACGGCGGTGATCGAGTCCAGACCGCGCGGCAGCGCGATCGCCACCACCACCTCGGGCCCCGCGCCGTGCTCGATCAGCACGCGCGCCAACCGGTTCGACGTTTCGTCGAGCTCCCGATAGGTGGTGTCGCGGCCTTGGTAGCGCACCGCGACCGCGTCGGGCAGCCGTTCGGCCGTCTCGGTCAGCAGGCGGGCCAGGGTGATCGCGGGTTCGCCCGGCGCGCCCTGGATCGGGACCAGGTTCCCGGTCTCGCGCGCGTCGAGGACGCTCAGGTCGCCCACCGGCACGCTGGGGGCGGCCACCGCCGCGGTCACCAGGCGCACGAACCGCTTCGCCATCGCCTCCACCGTCGCGGCGTCGAAGACATCTGTGGCATAACCGAATTCGGCGGTCAGCGGCCCCTCGTCCCCGGCCGCGCCGGATCCGGGCCCGTGCCCGCCGCCCGGCTCGTGCACGGTCAGTTGCAGGTCGAACTTGGCGACGCCGACATCCATCGGCAGCACCCGCGCGCTGACCTCCGGCAGATCGATGCGCAGCTCCGGCACGTTCTCGTAGGACAGCATCACCTGGAACAGCGGATGCCGACCGGCGTCGCGGGCCGGATTGACCATCTCGACCAGCCGCTCGAACGGCACGTCGGAGTTGGCGAAGGCGTCGAGATCGGTCTCGCGCACCCGATCCAGCATGCGATCGAATCCGGCGGCCGGGTCCACCCGGGTGCGCAGCACCAGGGTGTTGACGAACATGCCGACCAGGTCGTCCAGCGCCGGATCGGAGCGGCCCGCGATCGGCGTACCGATCGCGATATCGCCGGTGTTGCACAGCCGCGACAGCAGGGTGGCCAGTGCCGCGTGCAGCACCATGAAGGTACTGACGCCGCGGTCGGCGGCCAGCGCGGCGATGGCCCGCCGCGTGGTGGCGGGGATGGTGAACTCCACCGTGCCGCCCTCGGCCGTGCGTCGCGCGGGCCGCGGGCGGTCCGTCGGCAGGTCCAGCTGATCGGGCAGGTCGGCCAGCGCGGAACGCCAGTACGCCAGCTGCCGCGACAGCGCGCTCGCGGGATCGCTCTCGTCGCCGAGTAATTCGCGCTGCCACAGCACGTAGTCGGCGTACTGCACCGGCAGCGGCGACCACCGCGGCGCGGCGCCGGCGGCACGGGCGGCGATCGCGCCCATCAGATCCCGGGCCAGCGGGGCCACCGACCAGCCGTCACCGCAGATGTGGTGCAGCACAACGAGAAACAGGTGCGTGTCCGGGCCGGTGGTGTACAGCGCCACCCGGATCGGGGCCTGGCTGCGCAGATCGAATCCGTACCGGGCGTATTCGGTGGCCAGTTCCAGCGCATCGGCACCGGCGGCGTCGATGGGGTCCAGGGTCAGCGGGATCTCCGCGGCCGGGTGCACGACCTGCATCGGGCCCGGGGCCGGCGTATGCGAATCGGATACCGGCGCATCGGGGAAGGTGGTGCGCAGGCTCTCGTGCCGCTCCAGCACATCGATCAGCCCGGCCCGCAGGGCGGCGAGATCCAGCGGCCCGGTGAGCTCGACCGCCAGCGGCATGTTGTAGGACGAGGCGTGTTCGGCGAATCGGTTCAGGATCCACAGCCGCTGCTGGGCCAGCGACAGCGGAATCCGCTCCGGGCGTTGCGCGGCAACAAGTTTCGGCGAGGAGGCGTCGGGGTTGTGGGCGTCGAAGCGGGCGGCCAGGGACGCGATCGTGGACGACTCGAACAGGTCCCGGATGGTGAGTCCGGCACCGAACCCGGCGTTGACCCGGGCCACCACGCGGGCCGCGGACAGCGAGTTGCCGCCGAGGTCGAAAAAGCTGTCCTCGACACCGATCTCACCCGCGCCGAGCACCTCGGCGAAGATGCCCGACAGCCGCCGTTCCACCTCGGTGCGCGGTCCGGTGGCCGACCGCGACGCCCGCCGCGCGCCGGATTCCGGTGCGGGCAGGGCCTTTCGGTCGACCTTGCCGTTCGCGCTCAGCGGTAGCTCGGCGAGCACGGTCAGGTGGGCCGGAACCATGTATCCGGGCAGGATGCGGCGCAGACCGTCCAGCACCTCCGACGGCTCGAGGGTGGCGCCGGGGGCCGCCACCGCGTAGGCGACCAGTTCGTCGCCGCCCGGCGCGGTATGCGCGACGCACACCGCGCGGGCGACCCGGTCGTCGGCCAGCAGCGCCGCCTCGACCTCGCCGAGCTCGATGCGCAGGCCGCGGATCTTGACCTGGAAGTCGGTGCGGCCCAGGTACTCCAGCACGCCGGGGGTACCGTCGCCCCGCCAGCGCACCAGGTCGCCGGTGCGGTACATGCGGCCCGCGTCGTCGGTCGCGAAGGGGTCGGCGACGAACCGTTCGGCGCTCAGGGCCGGGCGGCCGAGGTAACCGCGCGCCAGTTGCACGCCCGCCAGATAGAGTTCGCCCACGACGCCGGGCGGCACCGGCCGCAGCCGCTCGTCGAGCACGTAGGTCCGGGTGTTCCACACGGGTGCGCCGATCGGCACGCTGTCCTGGTCCGGGGCGCATCGCCAGGAGGTGACATCCACGGCGGCCTCGGTGGGGCCGTACAGATTGTGCAGCTCCGGCGCCCCGCCCGGCCGCGACAGCGCCGCGTGGAAATCGCGCACCGTGGCCGCGGGCAGCGCCTCCCCGCTGCAGAACACGCGGCGCAGGCTCGTGCAGCAGTGCCCGATGCCGCCCGAGCGGGGACCCTGCGTGGTTACGCAGGCTGCCTCCTCCGGGCCCTGACCGCTCGGACGGGGAACGTCGGTGTCGGTGACGAAGACCGACAGCATCGAGGGCACGAAATGCGCTGTGGTGACGCCGTGTTCGGCGATCACGCCGGCCAGGTACGCCGGATCCTTGTGCCCCTCGGGGGCGGCGATCACCAGCCGGGCGCCGATCTGCAAGGGCCAGAAGAACTCCCACACCGACACGTCGAAGGTGGCGGGCGTCTTCTGCAGCACCACGTCGGTGTCGTCGAGCGGGTATTCGTGCTGCATCCAGCGGAGCCGGTTCACGATCGCGGAGTGCGAAACGCCCACGCCCTTGGGCTTTCCGGTGGAACCCGAGGTGAAGATCACGTAGGCCAGGTGCTCGGGCCGCAGCGGTGTGCGGCGGTCGCCGTCGGTGACCGCGCCGCCGTCGAACCCGGACAGGTCCAGCGTGTCGATGTCGAGCCGCCCGGTCTCCTCCGGCACGGCGATATCCGTGCCGGAGGCGGTGAGGACGCACAGTGGGCGCGCCTGATCGAGGATCCGCTCGGTCCGCTCGGCGGGGTGATCCGGATCGATCGGCAGGTACGCGGCGCCCGCCTGCACGATCGCGTACATGCCGACGAGGAGGTCGATACTGCGCCGGATCGCCAGGCCCACCACGACATCCGGACCGGCGCCGCGCGCGATCAGCGCCCGCGCGAGCCGGTTGGCCCGCTCGTGCAGTTCGCCGTAATGCACTGTCTCGTCGCCGAATTCGAGCGCTACGGCCTGCGGGCTCGCGGCGGCCCGGTCCGCGAACAGCCCGGCGAGCGTGCCCTCCTGGCGGGCCACCGCCGTCGAATTCCATTCGCGCAGTACCAGATCGCGCTCGGCGTCGGTGATCACCGGCACGGCGGCGGCCGCGGTGTCCGGGTCGGCCGCCAGCAGCTGCGCCAGGAAGTGCAGGAAGCGGCCGTGATGGCGGGTCAGCTCCGCCTCGGAGTACAGCTGTGGATTGGCCTCGAAGTCGATGTGGATACGGTTGCCCGCGCCGTTGTAGAGGTTGATCGACAGATCCTCGACCGGGCCCGTGGACAGCACGTTCAGCGAACCGGCGAGACTGCCGAAGCTCAGCTCGCTGTGGAACAGCATGATGTTGACCATCGGGCCGAAGAACCCGCGGGCGTCGCGCGAATAGCCACAGTCGCGCCGGATGTCGTCGTGGCGGTAGCGCTGATGCCGCAGGGCGCCGGTGATCTGCAGTTCGGCCGCCTTGACCACATCGCGCACGGTGGTGGTGTCGTCGAAACGGATCCGGATCGGCACCACATTGGATACGACACCGGCCGAACGGCGCAGCGCGACCGTGGTGCGCGCCGACATCGGCAGGCTCAGCACCACATCGGAATTGCCGGTGGCGGCGCGCACGTAGCAGGCCAGCGCGGCCACGAACAGCGTCGAATTCTGCGTGTCGAAGGTATCGGTGGCGCCGGAGAGATCGGCCTCGACCTCGGGTTCGAGGACGGCGGCGGCGATGCGGCGGCCCGCGTCGGGCAGCGCGGCGGCGATCCCGGTGGTGGACAGGCTCATCGGCGCGCCGACGCCGGACAGCTGCTCCGTCCAGTACTCCCGGTCGGCCCGGAAGCGGCTGGTCTCGCGGTAGCTCGACTCCCCCGCGTAGAGCTCGGACAGCGGGGTGGCGCGCGAGGCGACGGGCTCGGTGTGGTTCTCCAGGGCTGTATAGATCTCCGCGGTGCGGGTGAGGGCGTTCATCGCCCCGTAGCCGTCGATGACTATGTGGTGGCCGCGGCAGTACCAGATGTAGTCGCTGTCACCGGTGCGCAGGACGACATTGGTCGTCAGCGGATCGCGCTCCAGGTCGAGGGGCTTGCTGGCGTGCTCGTTCATCCAGCGCAGCGCCGCCGCGCGCGGATCCGCCTCGTGCCGCAGGTCGACGCGGGCCCAGCCCGGCCGCCGCGCGGGATCCACCACCTGATGCGGAATGCCGTCGATCTCGACCAGCCGCACGTGGCCCACCTGAGCCTCGGCCCCGAATCGCTCGATCGCGTAGAGCAGGCGGCCGACGTCGAGGTCGCCGTGGATCTCGACATACTGCGCGATCGTCAGCGGTACGTCCGGCCGGATCCGCTGCGCGTACCAGATGGCGGTCTGCGCGGGCGACAGGGCGAAGGGTTGTGCTGAGAATTCGCCGGAAGAGCATTGGTCGACACGATCCGTGGCCAATGAACTCATCAATCACTCCGTTCTGCCGCTGTTGACGCATCTCCCCGAGCCCACGAGAACGACACTGCGGCGGACGCGCGCACGCGCCCGCCGTAGGACGTGATCCACGCCCTATGATTCGGAGCATCGGGTCGGGCGGATCGGTAGCGATCTCGAGATGTTTCACTTCGAACGACGTTGGCGGAGAGAGCTTTTAGTTGGCAATCTCTTCGCAAACCTCGCGATTTAACCGGATCTTGCACAGAAAACGCTGATCAAGACAGGTAGAGCAGTGCCTATAACTGAGACCGCGCAACGTTCTGGCGAACTGTACGCGGCGGCGCGGGCCGATGCCTCGCGGTCGCACCGGCCCTGCCGTGTTCGGGGTGTTCGCTTTTCGGGGGAGACTGCGCGCGCGGCTAGTGCCGCATCCGGCCGCCGACGGCGTCCTCATCACCCGGATGTCCCGGCGGCGAAATTCGCCGCCGAATAGCCACAGCCACAACAACAGCCGCGGCAAGGATACACAACACTCGCTCGGGCCACGGTCCCATCCGCGTTGCGGGTGTCGTCGCGCTGCGCAGCGGCAGCGTCGACTCCAGCGCGGCCGGGACGAATTTCGGGGTCTGCCGCGCCACCGCGCCGTCGGCGGTGATGATCGCGCTGACGCCGCTGGTGGCGGCCACGACCAGCGCCCGCCCGTGCTCCACGGCGCGAATACGCGACATGGCCAGCTGCTGATAGGTCATCTCGCTGTCGCCGAAGGTGGCGTTGTTGGTCGGCACCGTGAGCAGTTGCGCCCCGGCCCGCAGGGAATCGGAGAAGGCGCGATCGAAGGCGACCTCGTAGCAGGTGGCGACGCCGATGGCGACCTCCGGGCCGCCGCCCGCCGGTTGCGTGTGCACGACCCCGTCGCCGGTCCCCGGCACGAAATACCCTGCGCGGTCGGCATAGTCCGAGAAGTGCCGGAAGAACCCGCGCAGCGGCAGATACTCACCGAACGGCTGGATGATCTTCTTGTCGTGCCGCTCCCCCGGCCCGGCGTCACCGTTCCAGACGATCACCGAGTTCGTGGTGGTGTCGTCGGAGTTCACCAGCACCGCCCCGACCAGGATCGGCGCGTGGATCGCGGTGGACGCGGCGGCGATCTCGGCGGCGGCGTCGGCATTGCGCAGCGGATCGATATCGGACGAATTCTCCGGCCAGATCACCACATCCGGCTGGGCGGCCTGCCCGGCGGCGACGGCGCGGGCCAGTTCCTCGGTGCGGCGGACGTGATTGTCCAGGACCGCGCGACGCTGGGCGTTGAAGTCCAGTCCGAGCCGCGGCACGCTGCCCTGGATCGCGGCAACCGTGATCGGCCGGTCGCCGTCGTCCGGGGCGGGCAGCGCGGTCCGGAGGATCACTCCGGTACACGGGATGATAGCCACAATCGTTGCGACAGTGATAATTCCGGGCAGCCACCTGGGCTTTCGCCGGTCGCCGAGTCGAAGCAGGAAGGCCGCCAGCGCCGTTCCGGTGAGGGCGACCGCGAAGCTCACCCCCGGCGCGCCCGCGAGCACGGCGATCGGCAGATACCAGCCGTCACCCTGCCCGAACGCCAAACGCCCCCACGGGAACCCGCCGAACGGGAAGTTCGACCGGCCCCACTCGGTGAGCGTCCACATCGCGGCCACCCACAGCGGCCAGCCGGGCAGCGCCCCCACCAGGCGCGCGAGCATCCCGAACAGTCCGACGTAGATCGCGCACGCCAGGGACAGCGCCAGCCACGGCACCGGCCCGACATATATCCCTGTCCACGGCAGCAGCGGCACGAAAAACGCCAGCCCGGCCAGCAGCCCGTACCCGAATCCACCACGCAGCCTGCCGTCCCCGCGCACCACCAGCGTCAGCAGCGCGATCCCCAGCGGCGCGAGATACCAGGAGGCCCGCGGCGGAAAGCTGGCGTATATAAGCAGCCCCGCCAGGATCGCGCCGAAGACCCGGCACCACACGGGATATCGCTCCAGCAGACCACGGGCACGTCGGCTCATCGACGCGAGCCCGGTCACCGACGCCGCGCCCTCGGGCTGTGCACCCCGCACGGCGGATACGTCCTCCACCCGCGCCGCGGCCGAACCGCCATGCCCCTCTGACGAATCGGGCGTCCCTCCGGACCCGGCCGCGACGGAGTGTGTGGATTCCTTACTCACAGTCGCGCCTCGATGGCTACCGCCGGGTGGTCGGAGATGTGCCCCGGAAGTGCGCCGCCGGACCAGCTGTCCCCGCCGAACCGATGCCGTCGCAGGTCGGCCGTGGCCTTACATGATCGCGGCGCTGCGGGCGGCATCCAGCTCAACACCGGGTCGATGCTACGGACACCCGGTGCCGACGCCACCCGCGGGTTTCGCGGCGACGTCGTGTGCGGTATCCGCATGCGACGGTCGGACCCCATGCCGGGCGGTGGCGACATCCTCGAACTACACGGCCACAGGCTGCGGCCGTCCGCGCCTCGTTTATGACGCATCCGTCGCAGGCCGCCGGGCGTTCACGCCTCGTGGATAACACTGCCCCGGTGCACGGTGCGCAGGCAGCGCGGGAGTTTGGTGCCCGGGTCGAGCGGGGGCAGGCCGGGGACGCGGGAGCGGGGGTCGGTGGACCAGCGCTGCACCTTGTCCGAGGCGGCCGCGACCACCAGCTCGGTCGCATCCCAGATCGCGTAGGAGGCGGGGGCGCCGGGGACCAGGGTGCCGGCGACGCCGTCGCGGACTCCGCCCGCGCGCCAGGCGCCGCGGGTGGCCGCGGAAAAGGCGGCGCGCGGGGAGATCTGGTGCCCGGGGGTGCGGTGGTGGGCCGCGGCGCGCACGGCCTCCCACGGATTCAGGGCGGTGACGGGCGCGTCGGAGCCGATGGCCAGGGAGATCCCGGCGGCGGCCATGGCGGCGAACGGGTTCAGGGCGGCGGCGCGGTCGGCGCCCAGCCGGGCCGCGTACATCCCGTCCGGACCGCCCCACGCGGCATCGAATCCCGGCTGCACGCTGGCGATGACACCGCAGGCCGCGAGCTCGGCGATCTGCCCGGCGTCGAGCAGTTCGGCATGTTCGACCCGGTGTCCGCGGGCCGCGACCGCCGGGGTGCCGAGCTCCGCGGCGACCCGCGAAAAGCCTTGCACCACAGCGTCGAGCGCGCCGTCGCCGATCGCGTGGAATCCGGCCTGGATCCCGGCCTCGGTGCAGGCGCGCACGTGCGCGGCGACCGCGTCGGCGTCCAGGTAGCCGACGCCGGTGGTATCCCGGTCGGCGTAGGGCGACCGCAGCCGGGCGGTATGCGAGCCGATCGAGCCGTCGGCGAACAGGTCCCCGGCCAGTCCGTGCACGCCGAGTTCGCCGATCAGGGCGCGGGCCCGCTCCGCGGAGGTGACCGCCTCGCCCCAGTACGCGCGCACCTCCACGCCGTGCGTGAATTCCAGCAGTTCGGTCACGTCCGCCCGGCCCGAGATCTGCGGCCCGGCGCATTCGTGGACGGCGACGATGCCGTTCGCGGCGGCGTGGTCGAGGGCCGCGCGCCGGGCTTCGTCGCGCTGGGTGCGGTCCAGGCCGTTCAGCGCGGCGGCTCGCACCAGGTGGTGGGCATCGGCGCGCAGCGGTTCACCGGTGGTGTATCCGGCGGCCGCGGTGACTCCGGGGACGGCGTCCAGCAGTGCCGAGGACACCACGGCCGAATGCGCGTCCACGCGAACCAGATACACCGCGCGGCCCGGTCCGGCGGCGGCGTCGATCTCCTCGACCGACGGCGGCCGCCCCTCCGGCCAGCGGGTCTCGTCCCAGCCGTCGCCGAGCACCGAGCCCGGATGCGCGAGCGCGTAATTGCGGACCAGCTCCAGGCAGTGAGTCAGCGAGGTGGCCTGGGACAGGTCCAGTCCGGTCAGCTGCAGGCCCAGCGCGGTCACGTGCACATGCGGGTCGACGAACGCCGGGGCCACGAAAGCGCCGTCCAGTTCGATGATTTCGGCATCGGGATACAGCGCCCGCCCCGGCCGGTCGGCCCCCAGCCACACCACCGTGCCGTCGGTCACCGCCATCGCCGTGGCATCGGGGGAACTCGAACTGTAGAGGCGACCGCCGACCAGCAACTGGGTACTCACGACGTCCCAGTGTGCCTCACCGGTCGCCCGCTCATCGGCGGCGGGGGCGGTCAGCGGCCGTCGAGCATCGGCCGGGAGTTGCCCTGTCCGTCGTCGTAGTACTCCTGCACCACGACCCCGTCGACCACGTCGCCGCTCGGCTCGACCACCACGCCGTGGTAGCCGGTGGCCATCGACAGCCGGTCGATCCGGCGGGTGGCGAAGGCCGACACCACCGGCCGCAGCAGGGCGCGCGTGGGCAGCAGCAGGAGCAGGCCGAACAGCGAGGTGACCAGGCCGGGGACGAACATCAGCACGCCGCCGAGCGCGACCAGCGCGCCGTCGGCGACCGCGGTGCCCGGTGCGACCTCGCCGAGACGCGCGCGACGGAACTGGTCGAATACCCGGCGGCCCTGCGAGCGCACCAGGATCAGGCCCAGGCCGGAACCGGCGATGAGCAGCAGAATCGTGGCCACGGCACCGATCAGGTGACCGACCACGACCAGCGCGGCGATCTCGACGACCAGGTAGAGGGCGAACAACAGGGCAGGCATGACGATCCTTTCGAGGACGATCTACCACATCCAACGCCCGGGACGCCGGATTTTCTCCCGACCGCGGCTGAGTTCCTGCTGAGAAATCGTCTCACGCGCCCGGCCGGACCAGCCCGGTCTCGTAGGCGAGCACCACCGCCTGCACCCGGTCGCGCAGGTTCAGCTTGGTCAGCACCCGGCCGACGTGGGTCTTCACCGTCGCCTCGGACAGGAACAGCGCGGCGGCGATCTCGGCATTGGAGCGCCCCGCCGCGATCTGCTCGAGCACCTCGCGCTCGCGCGCGGTGAGCACGTCGAGCACCGACGGGTCGCGCATGCGGGCGGGGTCATCGGCGATGAGGCGATCGAGCAGCCGCTTGGTCACCTTCGGCGACACCACCGCATCCCCGCCCGCCACGCTGCGGATCGCGGAGATCAGATCCTCGGGCGGGGTGTCCTTGAGCAGGAACCCGCTCGCCCCGGCCCGCAGCGCACCGAGCGCGTGCTCGTCGACGTCGAAGGTGGTCATCACCAGAACCTTGCTGCCGCAGCCCGATTCGAGGATCTGCCCGGTGGCGGTGACGCCGTCGACGACCGGCATGCGCACATCCATCAGCACCACGTCGGGGCGCAGTTCCCGGGCCCGCGTCACCGCGGTGGCGCCGTTGTCGGCCTCCCCCACCACCTCCACATCGGGGTGGGCGCCGAGCACCATCTTCAGCCCGGCGCGCATGAGCTCCTGGTCGTCCACGACGAGAACGGTGATAGGCACGGCCCCAATCTAACGGGAACGCGTCATTCCACCCCGTCCCGGTCGAGCGGGATGACGGCGCGCACCCGCCAGCCGCCCTCCGGCCAGCGGCCCGCCTCGAGCGTTCCGCCCAGGACCGCTACGCGTTCGCGCATGCCGACCAGGCCGAGACCGCTGCCGACGATCCCGGTGCGCGCGTTGTGGTCCGCGGAGCTCGCCGTACCGGCCGCGTGACCGAGATCGTCGACCTCGACGAGAACGTCGTCGTCGCGGCGGCGCACCCGCACCCACGCCTTCGGGTCGGGACCGGCGTGGCGGAAGGTGTTGGTCAGCGACTCCTGCACGATGCGGTGCACGCCGAGGCTCACCTCGGGGGTGACGTCGTCGAGTTCGCCGGTCAGCTCGAGTTCCACGGCCAGGCCCGCGTTGCGCATCATTCCCACCACCTTCGCCAGGCCCGCCGTGCCGTGCTGCGGCAACTGTTCGGGCGCGTGCTCGGTGCGCAGCAGGGCGACGGTCCGGCGCAACTCGCGCAACGCCTCCCGGCCGGTGCCCGCGATGGTGTTCAGCGCCTGCTCGGCGGCGTCCGGGTCGCGGCGCAGCGCGTACTTGGCGCCGTCGGCCTGCACGATGATCACGCTGACCGCGTGCGCCACCACGTCGTGCAGTTCCCGGGCGATGCGGGTGCGCTCGATCGCGACCGCCTCGTGCGCACTGCGCTCCCGGTCGTAGTCGGCGACGGCCAGGCGGGCGGCGACCTCGGCGTCGTAGGCGTGCCGGGCCCCGAGGAATTCGGCCACCAGCCAGCACAGCGCGTAGTACATCGTCATGAACGACGCCGTCGACAGGTACGGCTCGTCGAGCAGCGTGATCGATAGTGCGCCGTCGGCGATGAGCCCGACCAGATAGACGAGGCCCTCGCGCCGTCCCACGTATTTGACCAGCGTGTAGAGCATGAGGCCCAGCCCCAGCAGCGCGATGTGGCTGGCGATCTCGTGCGTGAGGTAACCGATCGCGGTATTGACCACCGCCAGTGTCAGCAGGGCGGCGGCGCTCGCGCGCGGGTACATGCGCCGGAAGACCATCGGAAGCGGGATCAGTACCGACATCACCAGGTACGCGGCGACGTGGCGGTGGTCGCCGATCGTCGCCATATCGGCCACCAGCAGCCCGAACGCCAGCATCGAATCGGCCACCAGGGGCTTGCCGCGCAGCCACAGACTGAATCGACGCACCCGCCCAGCCTATGCGCCGCGAACTGCCACATCTGCGCTGCCGCTGCCGGACGACGACGATTTGCCCGATCATCCGACGTCTGGTTGTCTTCGGCCGGTGGATCTCGCAGACTGGGCGGCCCTGCTCACCGCGGCGACCGCGGCAGGCTGGGTGGATGCCGTCGTGGGCGGCGGCGGACTGATCATCCTGCCGACCCTGTTGCTGGTGGCGCCGACGATCGCGCCGCAGACGGCGTTGGGCACCAACAAGATTGCCGCCTTCTCCGGCACCAGCGCCGCCGTCGTCACCTTCGCGCGCAAGGTGCCGATGCGCTGGCGCCTGCTGCTGCCGGGCGCGGCGATCGCCGCGGTCACCGCGGCGGCGGGGTCGGCGGCGGTCGCCCTGATCGACCGCGAGTACTTCATCCCGATCGTGATGGCGGTGCTGATCGGGGTGGCGATCTTCGTGACCGCGCGGCCCTCGATCGGCGTCACCATGGCGACCGATCCGCCCACCCGGCGTAAGACGATCCTGGTCGTCGCGCTGGCCGCCGGGCTGATCGGGGCCTACGACGGCCTGCTCGGCCCGGGCACCGGGACGTTCCTCATCATCACCTTCGCCACCATGCTGGGCACCGAGTTCGTGCGCGCGGCCGCGATGGCGAAGGTGATCAACTGCGGCTCGAATCTGGGCGCGCTGATCTTCCTCGGCAGCACCGGCCATGTCATCTGGACGCTCGGCCTGGCGATGGCGGCCGCCAATATCGCCGGCTCGGTCGTCGGGTCGCGCATGGCACTGGCCCGCGGTGCGGGATTCGTGCGCGCGGTACTGCTGGTGGTCGTGATCGGCATGGTGATCCGCCTGGGCTGGCAGCAGTTCGGCTGAGCGCGACGGACATTCGCCGGGACCGTCAGCAGCGAACCTCGGCCATCATGTGCCGGATCGGGCGGGTCGTCTGCGGGGCGGGCTCGGCCAGCCAGGGGGCCAGCACCTTCGAGGTGGTCTCCCGGATCTTGTGGTGTAGGCGCTCGCCGTCCTCGAGGGCGTGGCGGCCCGAGAACAGCACCGTCAGTGCGCCCGATACCGCGCCGACGACCGCGCCGACCAGTGCGGCCGCGCCGACCTCGTCGAGCTCCTCCGGGAAGGCTCCGCGTAGCTGCCGGGCGATCTCCTGCTGGGCGGCCAGCTGCGCGTGCGCGGCCCGGCCGCTCACCGCGGGCACCGTGCGCGACACCTGGGCGCGCAGCACCGAGATGCGAGCGGCGAGATCGTCCCCGAGATGGTCGCCCGGGTTGTCCCCCGCCGCGCGTAAGGCCCGTAACAGCACCTCGACGGGCCGTTCGTCCGAGCGCCGCGTGGCGATCGCGTGCACTGCGGAGCGCACCCGCTCGTCGGGCTCGGGGAAGAGCAGTTCCTCCTTGCTCTCGAAATAATTGAAGAACGTCCGGGTGCCCACCTCGGCGGCGGCGGCTATATCGGCGACGGTGGTCGCCTCGTAGCCACGGCTTTCGAACAGTTCGACGGCGGCCTCGAGGAGGGCACGGCGGGTGCGTTCCCGCTTGCGGTCACGGAGAGCGGATGGCGGCACGCGGGCAGACAGTACGGCATTGATCACGAAACACCCGGCAGGCCGCGTGTCGGCGCGTTTGTTTCCCACTGTGCCAGCCCGCATTTCGTGCGCGTTTGCATCCGGTGCAAGATTGCACGGCGTGTCGCCCTGGGGGGCAACGCATTCCGAGTCCCCGGCCCGGCCGCTGTTGAACGAGCGGTCCGCAACCAATTAGCGTATGGGCCGTGACGATACCGACCCGGGTGGTGGACGAGGAATTCCGCGCCCTGCCGCTGGCCGCGCTGGCCGACGCCGCACTGTCGGCGGCCCGTGCCGCCGGCGCCACCCACGCGGACCTGCGCGTGCACCGCCTGGTCACCCAGTCGATCCGGTTGCGCGACGGACGGGTCGAATCCATCGGCAACACCACCGATCTCGGCTTCGCGGTGCGCGTGATCGTCGACGGCACCTGGGGGTTCGCCTCGCACGCCGAGCTGTCCCCCGCGACGGCCGCCGACGTGGCCCGCCGCGCGGTGCAGGTGGCGACCGCGCTGCGCGAGCTGAACCGCGAACGGGTGGAGCTCGCCCCGGAACCGGCCTACCCCGCGGCGCAGTGGGTGTCGGCGTACGAGATCGATCCGTTCTCGGTGCCGACGCCGGAGAAGGTGGCGCTGCTGCAGGACTATTCGCAGCGGCTGTCGGCCGCCGACGGCGTGGACCATGTGACCGCGTCGGTGCTACAGGTCAAGGAGCAGACCTATTACGCCGACACCGCGGGTTCATCGATCACCCAGCAGCGGGTGCGGCTGCATCCGCAGTTCGAGGCGATCACCGTGGACGCCGCCGCCGGAGTGTTCGAGACCATGCGCACCGTGGCCGCCCCGGCCGGGCGCGGCTGGGAGTACGTCACCGGCGCCGACGGCCGCTGGGACTGGGACGACGAGCTGGCCCGGATCCCGGCCTGGCTGGCCGAGAAGGTGAAGGCCCCCAGCGTCACCGCGGGCCCGGCCGATCTGGTGATCGATCCGACCAACCTGTGGCTGACCATCCACGAGTCGATCGGGCACGCCACCGAATACGACCGCGCTATCGGCTACGAATCCGCCTACGCCGGAACCTCCTTCGCCACCCCCGACCAGCTCGGCACGCTGCGCTACGGCACCCCGGTCATGCACGTCACCGGCGACCGCACCGAGCAGCACGGGCTGGCGACCGTCGGCTACGACGACGAGGGTGTCGCGGGGCAGCGCTGGGACCTGATCCGCGACGGCGTCCTGGTGGGCTACCAGCTGGACCGGGTCTTCGCCCCGCGCCTGGGCCTGGCACGCTCCAACGGCTGCTCCTACGCCGACTCCCCGCACCACGTGCCGATCCAGCGGATGGCGAACGTGTCGCTGCAGCCGGATCCCGAGCGCGACACCACGACCGAGGACCTCATCTCCCGCGTCGACGACGGCATCTACATCGTCGGCGACAAGTCCTGGTCGATTGATATGCAGCGCTACAACTTCCAGTTCACCGGGCAGCGGTTCTTCCGGATCCGCAACGGCCGCCTGGCGGGTCAGCTGCGCGACGTCGCCTACCAGGCCACCACCACCGACTTCTGGGGCGCGATGGAGGCGGTCGGCGGTCCCTCGACCTGGGTGCTGGGCGGCGCGTTCAACTGCGGCAAGGCCCAGCCGGGCCAGGTGGCGTCGGTCAGTCACGGCTGCCCGTCGGTCCTGGTGCGCGGGGTCGACATACTCAATACGCGCGCGGAGGCGGGTCAGTGAGCACCGAGAATCCTGGCGGCCACGTGCTGCCCTCGCCCGAGGTCGTCGAGCGCGCGCTGCGGGTCTCGCGCGCCGACGAGGCGATCGTCCTGGTCACCGACGCCTACGACACCTCGCTGCGATGGGCCGGAAACTCCATGACCACCAACGGTTCCTCGATCTCGCGGGACTGGGCGGTGATCTCGATCTTCCGCGACGGCCCGCACGCCGCGCGGGTCGGCAGCGTCGGCTCCACCAGCGTCGACCCCGCCGATATCGAGGCCGTGGTGCGCGCCAGCGAGGAGGCGGCCCGCACGGCCGAACCCGCCCGCGACGCCGTGCCGCTGCTGGATCCGGATCTCGTCGACCCCGGCGTGCCGGATCGCGAACTGTCCTGGGAGGGCTCCCCCGCCGCCACCGATATCGGCGTATTCGCCGGGCTGGCCCGCGAACTCGCCACCGGATTCGACGGCACCGACCGGCTGTACGGCTTCGCCCACCACCAGATGCACTCGACCTGGCTGGGCACCTCCACCGGGGTGCGCCGCCGCTGGGTGCAGCCCACGGGATCGGTGGAGATCAACGGCAAGCGCGGCGACGGCGCGGAACTGGCCAGCGCGTGGGTCGGCACCGGCACCACCGATTTCACCGATGTCGACGTGCCCGCGCTGCTGTCGGAACTGTCGAGGCGGCTGGACTGGTCGCGGCGCCGGGTGGACCTGCCCGCCGGCCGCTACGAGACGTTGCTGCCGCCGTCCGCGGTCGCCGACCTCATGATCTACATGATGTGGACGATGGAGGGCCGCGGCGCGCACGAGGGTCACACCGCGTTCTCGCGCGCGGGCGGCACCCGAATCGGTGAGCGGCTCAACGACATTCCGCTCACGCTGTACTCCGATCCGAGCGCCGCCGGGCTCGAATACCGCCCGTTCGTCGCCACCCCGGCCTCCTCGGAGGCACTGTCGGTCTTCGACAACGGCCTCACCGCGCGCCGCGCCGACTGGGTGCGCGACGGCGTCGTCGAATCGCTGGTCTACCCGCGCGCGACCGCCGCCGAATTCGACGCGCCCGTCACGGTGCCCGGCGAGAACCTGCTCATGACAGGCGGATCCGAGGCGGCGCTCACCGAGATGATCGCGCGCACCGAACGCGGGCTGCTGCTCACCTGCCTGTGGTACATCCGCGAGGTCGATCCGGCCACGCTGCTGCTCACCGGACTCACCCGCGACGGCGTCTACCTGGTCGAGGACGGCGAGGTCACCGCGGCGGTGAACAACTTCCGCTTCAACGAGAGCCCCCTCGATCTGCTGCGCCGGGTCTCCGAGGCGGGCGCCACCGAGATCACCCTGCCGCGCGAATGGAAGGACTGGTTCACCCGAACCGCCATGCCGCCGTTGCGGATTCCCGACTTCCACATGTCGTCGGTCAGCCGGGCCACCTAGCGGCGCCACATTCCGGCCCCCGCACGCGCCTCCCGTGTGGCAGAATCGCCCCACCGCACCGGTCGGTTCGACCGTGGTCACGGTCGGCCGCCGCACACTCGGGCCCGGGAGGAGCTCGTGATCCAGCACAACCGGACAGCCGGTGCCGCAGGGCTCGATCCCGGCACGGACGCAATGCGGCGTCCCCAGCGAATCCGGCTGGTATACATGCAGATTCGGCCTCGCGATATCCGAGGCGGCGAATTTCCGCATCGTCGCGGGAACCTGGGCGGCGCCGGATGCGTCCAATCGATAACAGATACGCACGCAGTCGCAACGGGGGCAGCATGGTAGATGACAGTGGTCGGCAGCTCTTCGGCCCGCTGATCGAACAGGCCAAGACCGGCGGGGTGTCGCTACAGGTGGATCCGCAGGCATTCCTGGCGCTCGATCAGGCGATGGACAAGCGCAAGACCGACATTCGCACCATGCAGCAGTTGATGCAGCAGGTCGGCCGGCACGAGTCGTGGGGTGTCGGGGAGCAGTCCGCGGTGCTCACCTCGGCCCAGACGATCGTGCGGCGCTTCCGCGAGGCGGGCGCCGGCGGCCAGAGCAGTGCCTACGAGGCGCTGGAGGGGCACTGGCAGGTAGCCGACCAGATCCAGAGCCTGTTCCGCACGATCCGCGAGCGGCTGGAGCAGACCGACGCCGAGTTCGCCGATCGGATCCGCGCGCTCGCGCCGGGCACCGGGGGTGCGCAGTGACCTCCTACGCCTCCCCCGGAATCACCGATCCGGAGAATGTCGACTCCCTGACCCACCAGCAGATCTACGACGCGTTCCAGACCGTGGACGACCGCACCGCGCAGGTGGTCACGTCCTGGCAGCAGACCCGCGACCAGTGGCGCGACTCCACGACGGAGATGGTCCAGGCCGTCCGCACCGCGGTCGACGGCCGCTGGACGGGCGCGTCCGCCGACGCCGCGGTGCAGGCGCTGGTCGGCTACGGCACGCAGGCCGGGCAGCTGTCGGAGCTGTTCGACCAGGCCGGGCAGGCGGTCGCGAATACGGCGCTGGCCGCCGTGACGACCAAAGCCTATGTCCCCAAACCGGTTCCGGTCACGGCCGACCAGACGCAGGACCCCACCGGCTTCGATGGTCAGTCGCGCGCCGCCCAGCAGGCCCAGGACGACGCCCGCCAGGTGATGCAGCAGCGCTACCTCATCCCGATCCTCGACCAGGACGCGCGCATCCCGGTCTTTCCGCCCGCGATATCCCCGGCCTCCGACGTCGGCTCGGGTGGAAGTATCGAAACCCTGCTGGCGAGCGCCGGATTCTCGGGCACCGACATTCCGGCGACCCTCACCGCCGCGCTGTCCGATACGCCGCTCAACGGCAGTTCGCTCACGACGCCCGCCGGGTCCACGAGCAACTCGCTGTTCGGCGGGCTTCCCCTCACCAGCCGGTCCGAGACGGATCCTTCCTCCTCGGTCTACGGGGCGTCGACCTCCACAACCGGTACATCGACCACGAATTCGCTGTTCGGCGTGCCCCGCACCACCAGGCCGAGCAGCCTCACGCCGGCGGTCCCGACCGTCACCGGGACCGGCGACGACGACTCGCCGCGCCCGCGGCCCGATCGACCCAGTTCCGGCAACCCGGTGCCGACTCGACCCGATCCGTCGGCATCGTCGCCGACCGCCGAGACGAATCCCGTGCCCACCGTGCCGGATTCGCCGCGCCCGGTTCCGGAGATCTCGAAGGCCGTGCCCGACACTCACTTCGTGCCCGACACCACGCCCCAGGGCGAGGCCACCACATCGTCCGGCGCGCATTCCGCCACCACGAGCGGGACCGGAGCGACCGGCGGCACTCCGCCGTCGAATTCGCCCGCGCCGCCCGCGAATTCACCGGCGCCGAGTGCGCCCCCACCCGCATCGGTTCCGAGCGCACCGCCCGCTCCGGCGCCCGCCGCACCGGTTCCGAGCGCGCCGGTCCCGCCACCGGTTCCGGGTACGCCACTCCCAGCACCGCACCCACCGATTCCGGCCGCACCGGTCGTACCGCCACCAGGTATCGGCGGGCTCTCGCCGGTTCCGGCCGCACCACCTGCCGTGCCGCCACCAGGTGCCGGTGGACTCGCACCCGGTCCAGGAACACCGGCGCCCGCCGCACCGGCTCCGAGCACACCGGCCCCCGGCGCGTCGAATCCGGCAACCCCAACCCCGAGCCCCACCGCGCCCCTGCTCAAGCCCGCGCCCTCCGTACCGCCCGGGCCCGTTCCGCAAGCACCCGCGCCGACACCGAACCCTCCTGCCCCGCCTCCCATGCCGAGCGCACCGGCGCCGCGGGCACCGATGTTCGTCCCGCCCGCGCCGAACCCGGTCCCGCCCGACCTGACACCCTTCACCACCGCGGGCGGCACCGCCATCGGCGCCGCGGCCGCCGACGCCCTCGCCGATACACCCGACACACCGGCCCCACGCCCCCGAGTGCGCATGCGGTACCAGGGCGACTCGGACCGCCGGGGCATGAGATTCGACCAGCATCACGAATCCCGCACCGACACAGACGAATCGGACCTGAGCGAGAATCCGGACGCCATTGTGGGCGGCCCGCCCGATAGCAACGCCGAACTCGAGGGCCACACCGTCGAGAATCCGGATGGCATCGAGCACGGCCTGACCGGTGGCGCCGCCCGGTCCCATACCGGACTCGCCGAATCTCGTAGCGGCGAGAGCCCGTTCCTCACCGGCACTATCGGCCCGGCGGAGGCCGCACCGTCACATGTCGGCCACCACGAATCCACCACCGGCGCCCACGGTTTCGACACCACCGCGCCGGACAGCGGCGCACCTGAACCGCCACATGGCGAGAGTCCGTCACCCATCGGCGGCGAGGTCCGAACCGGTGTCGCCGGATCCTACGCCGATGGCGGAACGCAGACCACGGCCGAGCCCCGTCCGGCCGCCGGTTCCGCGAGCGCACCGTCCGGAACCGAAGCCACGGACCCGGTGCACGACGCCCCCGAAACCGCCTCGGACACAACCGGTTCCCGGCCCGACACTCCCGCGCCCGGCCCGGACCGGTACCGAAACGTCCCGCCCGTGATAGGTGCATAATGGCGTCCTGGTCGTTCGACGAAGAGCAATTCGCGGCCCTGTGGTACGGGCCCGCGAACGACCGCATGCTGTACCCCCTGCACTATCTGTCCCAGTTCGGTCACGTCAACGAACGCGACCGCCACTGGGCTCAGATCCGGCAGGAATACTCCGAACAGGGCCGCCTGAGATGGAACGAGGCGGACCTGTTGCGCCGGGCCTTCACGGTGCTGACCGATCCGGAGGTCTGGGCCGAGATCCACGGGGTGTCGGAACAGGCGGGGCCGATCCGGGTCGCCGCCGCCCGGCACGACCGGCATGCCGCCCTCGCCATGCAGTTCACGCGGCGGTCGCGGATCGAGGTGTCGATCACGGCCGCCGACCGGCTGCCCGACCGGCTCGCGATGCTGCTGCCGGAGCAGTCCCCCGGCACCCGGCCCGCCGAGGCGTTCGCGGCCGCCGACCTGTATCCCGAACGGCAGCCGATCCTCCGCTACACCGGCGAATCCACACCGCTGCAGCGATATCGCCGCCTGGTGCGCCGGCCCGCCGCCGGTGCCGGGGTGATCACGGTGTTTCGCGGTCCGCGCCGCCAGGGCCACCGGTCGCCCCGCAAGGTCGGCACGATGCGCTGGTACGACATCGACGACGACGGCCGCTACATGGAGACCGGCAGCCGCACCCTCACCGTCCGCCCCGTCGACTCCGCCTCGGTCCGCGGCGCGATCACCCGCCTGCTCGACCACGCCCTCCTCGAATACCGCGAGTACGTAGAGGATCTGGGCGAATTAGCCCATCAACGGGTCGTGGACGCCCCACCCAACCCGGCGGCGCCGCACATCCGCCCCTAGCGGCAACCCCAACCGGCGGCGGGACTCAGTCGTTGGTGGACGGCCCTCGTCTGGTCGCGGCGTACCGGGCGGCGATGGTTCGGACGGCCTCGTCGACTACCTGAGCGACGCGTTCGGCGCTCACCTCCCAGCCCGGCACCAGGAGTGTCGGCCAGAAGACGTAGTTGGAGATCATGCCCAGGAACTGGGTGGCCGCGAGATCCGCGTCCTCGATCCGCACCGTTCCCGCCTCGTGCTCGGCCAGGAGGTAGCTGCGTACGGTCTCGAAGTAGGGCATCTTCCCGTGCGAGAACTGCGCATGGGCCAGCTCGGGGAACCGCGGCAGTTCGGCGATGACGATCCTGAACAGGTCGGCCATCTGGGGGCGCCTCAACAGCTCGGCGTAACGGCGGCCGATGATGCCGAGCCCGTCGACGACATTGCCCGCCGGCGGAGGGTCCTGCTCGTCGGCGGTCGACCAGGACTCGGTCACGATGGCGTCGAACAGGGCGGCTTTGCTCGGAAACTGCTTGAACAGGGTGGCCCGGGAAACGCCCGAGCACTCCGCGATCCGCGCCAGTGACGTCCGGTCGTAGCCCAACTCGAGGAACAGTGCGGTCGCGGCCGTCACGATCAGCGCGCGCTTCTCCTGGGCGACGCGCTGGTGGTACGTCGTAGCGACCCTGCTCATGGGCCGAGTATATGAGGTGAGTGGCTTGACTCACCACTGCCACCGATCTACCGTCGGAACAGTGGTGAGTCGCCCGACTCACCACTGGCCGCCGTTCATCACCGATCCCGGTCATGCACCCATATACCGAAGGAACATCCGATGCCTCGCTTCGACAACCAGACAGTGCTCGTGACCGGCGGAGCCGGTGGTCAGGGCTCGAGCCACGTGCGCGCCTTTCACGCGGCGGGAGCGAACGTGGTGATCGGCGGCCTCGACACCGAACGCGGCGCCGCCCTCGCCGACGAACTCGGACCCCGCGCTCGCTTCACCCGCCTGGACGTCACCGACGAAAAGTCGTGGTCCGCCGCCGTACTGGCCACCGAGAACGCCTTCGGTGCCCTCAACGTGCTCGTGAACAACGCGGGCGTGCAGAACCCGCCCGCAACGATCGAAACCACGGACCAGGCCACCTGGTCGCGCATCCTCGACATCAACCTCACCGGGACCTTCCTCGGCATCAAGGCCGCGGCCCCCGCCCTGCGCCGCGCGGCAGGGGGAGCCATCGTCAATATCGCCTCGACCATGGGCCTGGGCGGCACTGCGCACTACGCGCCGTACGTCGCCAGCAAGTGGGCCGTCCGAGGACTCACCCGAACCGCGGCACTCGAACTCGGCCGAGACCACATCCGGGTGAACACCATCCACCCCGGCGTGATCGCGACCCCCTTCATCCACGAACCAGCGGTCGGCGCCACCGCGGCGATCGCCGACTTCTACTCACCCGAGCCGTTCGCCATCCCCCGGCTCGGAGAACCCGCCGACGTCACCCAGCTGCTGCTGTTCCTGACCTCATCGGACGCCTCGTTCATCACGGGGTCGGAATACGTCATCGACGGCGGACTCCTCCTCGGCCCCGCCCTCCGAGCCGAGGCCACATGAGCACTCCGGGACACGACCGATCGAACGCCTCCGCGTCGACATCACGGCGATTGCGCTGGGGGCGAACATTATCGGTGCTCCGGCTATTGCGGGCGCATGCTGGAGGCAGCGTTGTAATCATGTAAGCGGGTGATCGCCGTGGACGACGAACTGATCGCGCGACTCGGGAACGGGGGCGCCGAATCGGCGGATTCGGGTGCCGGGCAGGCCGAGCCGGAGGCCGACCGCGAGGTGCGGCGCGGGACCGACGACCTCTTGGGCGTCCCCGCGGACTCCGGCGCCCTCGACGCGTATTCGAGGACCGTGATCGCCGTCGCGCGGGCGGTCACGCCCCACGTCGCGAGCGTGCAGAGCCGGCGCGGCGGCGGGTCGGCGGTGATCTTCACCGACGACGGATTCCTGCTGACCAACGCGCACGTGGTCGGATCGGCACGCTCGGGAACCGTCGTCTTCGCCGACGGCAGCGAGGCCCGGTTCGATGTGGTCGGCGTCGACCCGCTGTCGGATCTCGCCGTACTGCGCTCGCGGGGCGGCGCGCCGCAGGCCGCGACGCTCGGCGACGCCGACGGGCTGGTCGTGGGCCAGCTGGTGGTGGCGGTGGGCAGCCCCCTCGGGCTGGCCGGATCGGTGACCGCGGGCGTGGTGAGCGCGCTGGGCCGCTCCGTACCGGTCGGCACCCGCCGCACGGCGCGGGTGATCGAGGACGTCATCCAGACCGATGCCGCGCTCAATCCCGGCAATTCCGGTGGGGCACTGTCGGATTCGGCCGGGCGGGTGGTCGGCGTGAACACCGCGGTCGCCGGAATCGGCGTGGGACTGGCGATCCCGATCAACGCCACCTCGCGCCGCATCATCAGCACCCTGCTGGCCGACGGGCGGGTGCGCCGCGCCTACCTCGGCGTCGTCGGCGTGCCCGCGCCACTGCCCGCCGCCGTCGCCGCCCGGACCGGCCGCCCCGCCGCCCTGCGCATCGTCGAGGTCGTGCGGGACGGCCCCGCCGAACGGGCCGGACTGCGGCGCGGCGACCTGATCCTGAGCGTGAACCGCGCGGAAATCCGTGACGCCCAAGGCATTCAACGCCACCTGTTCGCCGACGCCATCGGCCGCTCGCTACCGGTCACGGTGCTCCGCAACGGCGCCATGGTCGACGTCCTGGCCGTCCCCATCGAACTCACCACCGACTGATCCGGGCTTTCGTCAGGCCGACCGGGTCAGGGTCGCCGACTGCCAGATATCGGCCAGTTCCTGGAGGGGGACGTCCAGTGCGCGGCTCAGCCCGACCACGGTGCCGAAGGCGGGGCTGGGCAGGCGGCCCGATTCGATCTTGCGCAGCGTCTCCGGCGAGATGCCCGCATCGCGCGCCACCACCGCCAGATCCCGCTCGCCCCGCGCGGCACGCAGGTGGGTGCCGAGGCGGCGACCGGCCTCGACCTGGGCCGGCGTGAGGGGTAGTCGAACCATGCGGTCACACTACGACTGGTATACAAATACCGCAACTGCTACGGTCGGTATTAAAATACCAACAGGAGGTAGCACGTGGTCGAGTTGAAGACGCCCGCCGAGATCGAGCGGATGCGCGTCACCGGGCAGTTCGTCGCCGAGGTCCTGGGCGAACTGCGGGAGCGCGCCCAGGTGGGCGTGAATCTGCTGGATCTGGAACTGCATGTCCGCCAACGGATTCGCGAACGTGGCGCCGTCTCCTGCTACTGGGACTACGCGCCCTCGTTCGGCCGTGGCCCGTTCCGCAACACCGTCTGCCTGTCGGTGAACGACGCCGTCCTACACGGCCTGCCGTTCGACTACGCGCTGCGCGACGGCGACGTGCTCACCGCGGACCTCGCCGTCGGCATCGACGGCTGGGTGGCCGACTCGGCGACCACGGTCATCGTCGGTACGGCCGACGAGCAGGACCGCCGCCTGGTGCGCGCGACCGAGGAGGCGCTGGCCGCGGCCATCGCGGCGGCCGTGCCGGACAACCGCATCGGCGATATCTCCGCGGCCATCGCCGCCGTCGCGCACTCCTACGGCTATCCGATCAACACCGAATTCGGCGGCCACGGCCTGGGCCGCACCATGCACGAGGATCCGCACGTGTCCAACGACGGCAGGCCCGGCCGCGGCCTGAAGCTGCGGCCGGGCCTGACCATCGCCCTCGAGCCGTGGTTCGCCCGCACCACCGACCGCATCGTCGTCGATCCGGACGGCTGGACGCTGCGCTCGGCCGACGGCTCCCGCACCGCACATTCCGAGCACACCGTCGCGGTCACCGAGGACGGCCCGAAGGTCCTGACCCTGGCCGCGTGAACTCAGGTCTCCACGACGCCCGGGTATTCGTGGGCGATGAGGTCGCGATCCTCCTGCGACAACTCCAGTGCCGCGAGCTCCGCCCGCCGCTTCGCGGCGTGCTCCGAATCGCCTGCCGCCGCATGCATTTCGGCGAGCATCGCCAGCGCGCGCCCGCGCTCGAGCGGGGACGCGAGTAGCGCGAACCGGCGCAGGCCGACCTCGAGCACCTTCACCGCCTTGGCCTCGTCGGTCTTGAAGTCCCGCAGAATCCGCGCGTTGTCGAGCACCCGCGCTAGCCCGGGCAGATCCCGGGAACCGCCGTATTCGAAATCGGGTTCATCCTGCTCGATGTAGATGATCGAATTTCCGGCCGGGTCGACGACCGTGAAGCGCGACTGACCGGGCCGGAAGCGGGTGATGCGCGGCGCCCCGCGGCCCGGAACCCGGCCGTAGCGCTCGCGCAGCCCCGCACTGAACTCCTTGTGCCAGCGTTCGGCGTCATCGATCAGCACCAGACAGCCCACGTGGGCCTCCTCGGCACTGCCCGCGCCCTTGGGCGTGGGACCGAAATGCACCTGGTATCCGTCGCGTACCACCACGGCGTAGGCGTAGGGCCGGGTCTGCTCGTCGGTCACCGTGTAGCCGAGCGCCCGGTAGAAGTCGAGCGTGACCGGAAGGTCGCCGCTCCACAACAGAGGGATCGAGGTGGCGCCCATAGCGTCCACTCCTTCGCGTCACCTGGTAATCAAATTTGACTAGCCCAGCGTAGGGCGATTGGACCGCGGAAGTCAAATTTGAATAGCATGGTGTCCGACCCCCGCGAAAGGAGTGCCTTTGTCCGCCGTGCGACTGCTCGTACTCGGAGTGATCCGGAGGCATCAGCCGACCTATGGGTACGCGGTGCGGCAGGAGTTGCTGTCGTGGCGGGCCGAAACGTGGACCAATGTGAAACCGGGGTCGATCTATCACGCGCTCAAGCAGCTCACCGCCGAGGACAAGCTCCGCGCGGTGCGCACCGAGGACAGCAGCCAGGGCCCCGGGCGCACGCTGTTCGAACTGACGGCAGCGGGCGAGCAGGAGTTCTTCGAACGCCTGGAGGCCGCGCTCGCCAGCGTCGATATGGAGGAGCACGGCGCCGGAATCGCGTTTATGCAGGCCCTGCCGCGCGCACGGGTGATCGAACTGCTGACCGCGCAGCGCCGCTACGCCACCGAGATCCGCGACGATCTGCTGGCCATGGTGCCCGAATTCCCCGGCCGCTACGACGCGCCCCACTCCCCCGACCTGCTCGAGCTGTGGAGCGGTGTCTTCGACAACTTCTCCGGCTGGACGGGGCGGCTGCTGACCCGCCTCGAGGGCGGTGAATACCACATGGCCGACGACGGCCCGCGGACCTGACGATCGCGCTGTGCATCGGCGGCGCCCGCAGTTAGGCTGCGACGGTGGACAACCCCTTCGGCCCCGCCGGCACCGCGAATTACGTTATGCTGACCACGTTTCGCAAGAACGGCAGCCCGGTGGCCACCCCGGTCTGGGCGGCACTCGACGACGGCAAGCTCTACGTGTGGACGGTGACCGACAGCTGGAAGGTCAAGCGGATCCGCCGCGATCCCGCCGTGACCCTGCAACCGTGCAACGCCACCGGAAAGCCGCGCGGCGCGGTGATCGACGGCACCGCACGCGTTCTCGACGCCGCGGGCAGCGAGCGGGTACGCGGCCTGATCAAGCGCAAGTACTCGGTGCAGGGCTGGCTGATCGTCACCGGCAGCGTGCTGCGGCGCGGGCGGCAGGGCACCGTCGGCATCGAGATCGCCGCCGGGCGCTGATCCCGCGCGGGCGGACTACTCGGCCGGGTTCGCGCGGGTGATCGCCAGACCGACCGAACCGTCCTTGCCCCGGAACAGCTTGTGCGCCCGGATGAGGAGCGTGCCGATCATCCCGTACTTGCGTCCGACCAGGCCCCGCACCCGTTCGGTGCCCGCGGCATCGAGCACCTCGGCGGTGCCGGACAGCGTCTCCCCGCCCGCCGTGCGCCCGCGGTTGTCGCACTCCTGCAGCGTGACCGCCGGATTGCGCCGGATCCGCTTGACCTTCCAGGTCTTCGGATTCGTCCACACCACGATGCGGTCCCCGTCCGGCGCCACCCACACGGGCGTGCCGACCGCGGTGCCGTCCTTCTTGTAGGTCGTCAATCGCGCGTACTTCGTCTGTGCCAACTCGTCCCAGGTCATAGGTGAACCGTATAAGGCTGCGCCCCGGGACACATCGGTCCCGAGGCGCATATCGCCGATACGCCGCGTGACGTAGCTCAGGCGGCGTGTCCCGTCACGGCTGGTTCGCTCCGATCGCACCGCCGATCAGACCACCGACGATGCAGCCCAGGATCGCGCCGACGCCGAAGAACCAGATGCCGATCACGATACCGATCACACAGCCGAGCGCCGCACCGCCGGCGATCTGGCCCGGGCTCCCGATATTCTTCAGCGCCTCCGTCTGCGGCGTCGGTGCGCTGATATCGGCCGCGTTCTCCGGCCGCACGGTCAATGTCGTTGCGCTGCCGTCGAGTTCGGCGGCGACGCGTTTCACCTGACCGGCGGCCTCGTATACCAGCGGTACCGTGGCGACCGGTGCGCCGTTCGGTGCGAACACCGCCACGGCATCCGCGCCCGGGGCCATCTCGAACCTACCGGCCGCCAGCGTCGTGCTGACCGCGGACCGGTCCTCGGCCAATGTCGTGGTGTAGGCCACGCCCTGATCGGCGCCGCTGAACGACGGCCCGGCCACGGCGCCCTGACCGTTCGCGGTGACACCCGTGATTCCCAGCGCGGCGGCGGACAGAACAGCTGTGGCAGCGAATTTGGCTATTCTCATGATCAATCCCTGTGCCTGGAGAATCCATTCGCAAACGGCCGCACGATATTCCGAGCAAGATCATAGAACTCGCCCGCCCTGCGAATCGGATTCGTGGTCGAATTGTTCTTCGGGATAACGTTTTCCACCGTCCGGCGCTTGTCCGGACGGTCGTCGCGACATTTCTTATGCTGCTCTTACCGGCTGCTCAGACCAAGCCCCAGGTTTTATGGGGCATCGGCACCGATTGTCCGCTGCGAAATCGTTACCGCACAGTCGAATTGATCGTGATCCCCGCGTAATCCGGACACGATGTGAATTGGTTGTCCGGATTCGCGCGGGATCGCCGATCTCGCTACTCCAGCTCGCCCTCGGTCTCCAAATACACCTGGCGCAGCCGTTCGAGGGTCTCCGGTTCCGGATGCTCCCACAGCTTGCGGTCGGCGGCCTCCAGCAGCCGTTCGGCGATGCCGTGCAGCGCCCACGGATTCGACTGCTCCATGAACTTGCGGTTCACATCGTCGAATACGTAACTCTCCGAGAGCTTTTCATACATCCAGTCGGCGACCACATTGGTGGTGGCGTCGTAGCCGAACAGGTAGTCGACGGTGGCCGCCATCTCGAACGCGCCCTTGTAGCCGTGCCGCCGCATCGCCTCGAGCCAGCGCGGATTCACCACGCGCGCGCGGAACACGCGGGTGGTCTCCTCCGACAGCGTGCGGGTGCGCACGGCATCGGGCCGGGTGCTGTCGCCGATGTAGGCCTCCGGGTTGCTGCCGGTCAGCGCCCGGACCGCCGCGACCATGCCGCCGTGGTACTGGAAGTAGTCGTCGGAGTCGGCGATATCGTGCTCGCGGGTGTCGGTGTTCTTCGCCGCCACCGCGATTCGCCGGTAGGCCGTGCGCATATCGTCGGCCGCGGGGGCGCCGTCGAGGTCGCGGCCGTAGGCGAAGCCGCCCCACGCCGTGTACACCTGCGCCAGGTCGTCGTCGGTGCGCCAGCTCTTGGAGTCGATCAGTTGCAGCAGGCCCGCGCCGTAGGTACCCGGCTTGGAACCGAAGATCCGGGTCGTCGCGCGACGCCGGTCGCCGTGCCCGGCCAGGTCCGACTCGGCATGTGCCCGCACGTTATTGGACTCGTCCGGCTCGTCCAGCTCCGCCACCATGCGCACGGCATCGTCCAGCAGCGCCAGCACGTGCGGGAACGCGTCGCGGAAGAATCCGGAGATGCGCACCGTGACGTCGATACGCGGGCGGCCCAGTTCGTCGAGCGAGATCGGCTCCAGCGTCGTCACGCGGCGGCTCGCCTCGTCCCACACGGGACGAACCCCCAGCAGCGCAAGCACTTCGGCGATATCGTCGCCGGAGGTCCGCATGGCCGAGGTGCCCCACACCGACAGCCCCACCGAGCGCGGATAGTCGCCGTGGTCGGCCAGATACCGCTGCAGCAGCGACTCCGCCATGGCCTGACCGGTTTCCCAGGCCAGCCGCGACGGCACCGCCTTCGGATCGACGGAGTAGAAGTTGCGGCCCGTGGGCAGCACGTTGATCAGCCCGCGCAGCGGCGAACCGCTCGGCCCGGCCGGAATGAAACCGCCGTCCAGCGCGTGCAGGATCCGCTCGATCTCCACCCCGGTCTGCCGCAGCCGCGGAACGACTTCGGTTGCCGCGAAACGCAATACGGCACGCAGCGTGTCGATCCGATCGGCCGGGAGAACGATGGCGGCGCCTGCCGCCCGGTCGGCAGGCTCTCCGATCGACGCACCGGGGTCACCCGTCGTCACGTACCGGTCGACCACCTCGTCGACGGCGTCGACGGCCCAGTCCGCGGCCTGCAGCGCGGCCAGCAGCGTCCGGGCGCGTGTCTCGACCGCGTCCACCCGCTCCCGTGATTCGTCCCCGGATTCGCTGAGCCCCAGGGCTTCTCGCAGCCCGGGGACGGCGTGCTCGCCGCCCCACAGCTGCCGGGCGCGCAGCATGGCCAGCACCAGATCCAGCTCACCCTCCCCCACCGGCGCCTGGCCCAGTACATGCAGGCCGTCGCGGATCTGGACATCCTTGATCTCACACAGCCAGCCGTCGACGTGCAGCAGCATGTCGTCGAAGACATCCTCGTCCGGTCGCTCCTCGAGGCCCAGGTCGTGGTCCATCTTCGCGGCCCGCATCAGCGTCCAGATCTGCTGCCGGATGGCGGGCAGCTTCGCCGGATCGAGCGCGGAGATATTGGCGTGCTCGTCGAGCAGCTGCTCCAGACGCGAGATGTCGCCGTAGGTTTCGGCGCGCGCCATCGGCGGGATCAGGTGGTCGACCAGGGTCGCGTGCGCGCGCCGCTTGGCCTGCGTACCCTCGCCCGGGTCGTTGACCAGGAACGGGTAGATCAACGGCAGGTCGCCGAGCGCCGCGTCGGTGGCGCAGGCGGCCGACATTCCGAGGGTCTTACCGGGCAGCCACTCCAGATTGCCGTGCTTGCCCAGATGCACCATGGCGTCGGCCGCGAAACCGTCGGGCGCCGAAATCCACCGGTAGGCCGCCAGATAGTGGTGGCTCGGGGGCAGATCGGGGTCGTGGTAGATGGCCACCGGGTTCTCGCCGAATCCGCGCGGCGGCTGCACCATCAGCACCACATTGCCGAAACGCAGTGCGGCGATGACGATCTCACCGGCCGGGTCGGCGGAGCGATCGACATACAGCTCACCCGGTGGCGGCCCCCACGCCTCGATCACCGCCGTGACCAGTTCCTCGGGCAGCGTCTCGAACCATTCCGTGTACCGAGCCGCGCCGATGCGAATCGGGTTGCCCTCCAGCTGTTCCGCGGTCAGCCAGTCCGGGTCCTGGCCACCGGCGGCGATGAGCGCGTGGATCAGCGCGTCGCCGTCGCGCTCGTCCAGTCCGGGGATTTCGCCCGGGGCGCCGAGATCGTAACCGGCCGAACGCATCTCGGTGAGCAGCCGAATGGCGCTGGCCGGGGTGTCCAGGCCGACGGCATTGCCGATGCGCGCATGCTTGGTGGGATAGGCGGACAGCATCAGCGCGATGCGCCGCTGTGCCGTGGGCAGGTGCCGCAGCCGCGCGTGCCGCACCGCGAGGCCCGCCACCCGCGCCGCGCGCTCCGGATCCGGAACGTAGGCCGACAGGCCGTCGGCGTCGAACTCCTTGAACGAGAACGGCACCGTGATGATGCGTCCGTCGAATTCCGGCACCGCGACCTGGGTGGCCACGTCCAGCGGCGACAGCCCGTCGTCGTTGGCCTCCCACTGCGCCCGGCCGCTGGTCAGGCACAAGCCCTGCAGGATCGGCACATCCAGATCGGCCAGCGCGCCGATGTCCCAGGCCTCGTCGTCGCCACCCGCCGACGCGGTCGCCGGTTTGGTGCCACCGGCCGCGAGGACGGTCACCACGAGCGCGTCGGCGCCGCGCAGGGTTTCGATCAGTTCCGGCTCCGCCGTGCGCAGCGAGGCGCAGTAGAGCGGCAGCGGCAGCGCGCCGGCGTCCTCGATCGCGGTGCACAGCGCGTCGACGTAGGCGGTGTTCCCGGCCAGGTGCTGGGCCCGGTAATACAGCACGGCCACGCGCGGGCCGTCCACCTCGCGCGCGTCCCGCTCCAGCTCACCCCAGTTGGGCAACTGCACGGGCGGCTCGAAGCCGTGCCCGGTGAGCAGCACCGTATCGGACAGGAAGTTGTGCAGCTGGCGCAGATTCACCGGGCCGCCCGCGGCCAGGTAGTTGTGCGCGTCGGCCGCGACGCCGCCGGGCACCGTGGAGCATTCCATCAGTTCGGCGTCGGGCGCCATCTCACCGCCGAGGGCCACCACCGGAATTCCGCTGCCGCGCAGCGTATCGAGCCCTTCCTCCCACGCGCGGCGGCCCCCGAGGATGCGGACCACCACCAGGTCGGCGCCCTCCAGCACGCCCGGCAGATCGTCGGGCAGCAGCCGGGCGGGGTTGGCCAGCCGGTAGTCGGCGCCGCTGGCGCGGGCGGACAGCAGGTCGGTATCGGAGGTGGACAGCAGCAGAATCACGGTTCGGCCTTCCTCGGGTGACGCGCCCATCAGGGAGTTGGCGCTCGCCAGGAGGGTCTGACTGTCACAGTGGCGCGACCGCACCGGAATTGCACCGGTTTCCTCGTGCTGCGCGAGCCCCCGGATGCTACCGCGCTGGTTGTCCGCCACCCGCACCCCGGCCCGCGCCCGGATCCGGTGTCCGCCGTCGGGAACTATGCATCGAACTGACAACGACCTGCTGTTTCACCATTTTCCCGTCCGGCACAGCGGCGTACGCTCGGAATATGCCGAACTCCCCAGGATGGGCCAGGCGGAATCGCTTCGCCGCCTGGTCAGGAATTGTTTGCATGATGGTTGCCGTTGCGTTGCTGGCTATGGCGCTGGCGGCAGCTGCCGGAAACCGCAGCGATCTGTTGCTGATCGCCGCGGGCGTGTGTGCGGCGGTCGCGATCTTCGGTCTGCTCGTCTTCCAGACGACCAACCGCCGCGATCGCGCCGACCACCACGAACGGCCACATCTGTTGGACGACAGCTACGTTCCGATCCCGCCGTGGAAGGGCCATACCCGCGGCGAGGCCGACGAGAGAGGACGCTGATCGTATGCCGGCAACCCCGAGCTGGGTCCGACGTAATCGCTTCGTCGCCTGGTTGAGCTACTTCGGCGTACTGCTGACCTTCGCGACGCTCGCCATGGCGCTGACCGCCGCGGGCAGCGGCCACCAGGGCTGGGCGCTGCTGTCCGGCGGTATCTGCGCCGCGACGGTGATCATCGGGCTCACCCTGTACGGCACCACGGTGCACCGCGATCATGCCGATCAGCACGCGGTGCCAAGTCTGCTCAATGATTGCTGGGAACACACCCCTGGCTTCGCCCACCGTCGGAGTTCCACCGCGCGGGCGACCGGATCGGAGGGCTGAGCCCGTGTCCACCGCACCGCACCACACCGGACCGGCGCCGAGGTGGGTCAAGCGCAATCGGTTCGCGGCCTGGGCCGGGTACTTCTGCCTGCTGCTGGCCTTCGCCTCGCTCGGGATCGGCCTCACCTCGGCCGGGCGCGCCGACGACGGCTGGGCGATCCTGTGGGGCGTGGTCTTCCTGATCGCCGTCGGCCTGGGCATCGGGATCGTGGGCACCACCGTGCACCGCGACCACGTCGAGGGACACAAGCCGCCACACCTGCTCTGAACCCGGCCCGACGACAGCACAGCCCACGGCAGAAGATAAGCGGCCCGACAGATGCGACCCCGCCTGTGCCGCCTGCTGCCCACTACCCCGCTACACGCTGCCCGCTGCCCGCTGGCTGGTGCCCGCTGGCTGGTGCCCGCTGCCCGGTGGCCGGTGCCCGCTGCCCGCTGCCCGCTGCCCGCTGCCCGCTGGCCGGTGGCGGATTCGGAGAGCTGGCTGGTGCGCCGCGGCGGTTCCGAGTCGCGGGGCGAATCGTAGGCTGAGGGCATCATGACTCGCTCCGCGCCCGATTCCTGCCCTGGCGTCCTGCGGCTGCATCAGGCCGCCGACGGGCCGTTGACGCGCATCCGGCTGCCCGGCGGTGCGCTGCGACCCGACCAGCTGCGGGCCCTCGCCGCGGCGGCCCGCGAGCTCGGTAACGGCGATATCGAACTCACCTCGCGCGGCAATGTGCAACTGCGGCAGATGCACGACGCCGACGCCCTGGCGGCCCGGCTCGATGCCGTCGGCCTGCTGCCCAGCCCGACGCACGAGCGGGTGCGCAATATCGTCGCCTCGCCGCTGTCGGGCCGGGTGGGCGGCTGGACCGATGTGCACGCCCTGGTCCCGGCGCTGGATGAGCGGCTGCGGTCGGCTCCGGGGCTGGCGGAGCTGCCGGGCCGGGTGCTGTTCACCCTCGACGACGGGCGCGGGGATGTCAGCGGCCTCGGCGGCGACATCGGTGTGCACGCCGTCGGAGACGACGACTACGCCCTGGTCCTGGGCGGCCGCGATACCGGTATTCGGTTGCCGGGCACGGAGGTTCTCGATGTGCTGATCGCGACGGCACACGCGTTCCAGGAGCTGCGCGGTGACCGGTGGCGCCTGCACGAGATCGAGGACGGGCCCGCCCGGGTCGCCGCGCGGCTCGGCCTCGACGCCGCCGCCGAGCCGCTGGAATTCGGTGCGGTCCACGATATTCCGATCGGCTGGCTGACCCAGTCCGACGGCCGGGTGGCGCTGGGCGCGGGCGTCCCGCTGGGCAGCCTCCCGGCGCGGACCGCCGAATTCGTTGCCGCCATCGAACATCCGATACTGGTGACGCCGTGGCGCAGCCTGGTCGTCGCTGATCTCGGCGAGTCGCCCGCCGAGCAGGTGGTGCGCGTGCTCGCGCCGATGGGGCTGATCTTCGACGCGCACTCACCGTGGCTGCTGGTCACCGCGTGCGCGGGAAAACCCGGATGCGCCAAGTCCCGCACCGATGTTCGCGCGGATGCCGCCGCAGCGGTGGGCGCGGGACGGGTCACGACCGCCGGTGCTCCCGAGCCTCGGTCTCCGGACAGCGAACCGCCCGGTTCGAACAACGTCGACGCCACCGGCGCGCGCACCGGACTCGAGGCCGTCGATATCGAGGTAGCGGGCCGCCAGCACTGGTCGGGCTGTGACCGCCGCTGCGGCCGCCCCCGCGGCGCACTCACCGATATCGTCGCCGAGCCGGACGGCTACCGCGTCACCCCGCCGCACCACGAAAAGCCCTGACGGTCGCCGTCGTTCGCTTTCGCGGCATCCGCGCCGCAGTACAGCGCGACCGATATCACGACCTGACCACCTTTGCGCGCTCCCGCCGGTGCCGCACCATGGATCGATGGTCAGCTTCACCACGGATGCCATAGATTTCGCGGACTATCCCTTCCCCGGCGCCAGTGTGCATCCCGGTGGGCCTGTCACCCTCGACCGGATCCGCGATGTCGATTGGAGGGCCTGGCCACCGGAAATCCGGACGGTCGACGGCGAAACCCTGTTCATCCCCGCCGAATTCGAGTCCGAGCTCGCATCGTTCTGTCGCCGCAACAGCATCGACCGCGTCGCCCGGCCCGATATCTGGGCGGATCTGCTGGAGCCGTTCCTCGACACCTGGTTCGATCCCGAGGACCAGCAGCGGACCCTGCGTCGGCTGTCCGATGCCGGGTTGTCCGCGGCCGAGATCACCGCCATCCGTGAGCGCGTCACGCCGGTGATGACCGCCTACAACGTCGTGGTCTGGGAATGGGTGCATCTGGGCCTGTGGAGTCTGCTCCACGCGGCGACCGGCCCCATCGTCGCGGCGGAGTTGCGGGCGGGCCTCGGCGATCCGGCAGCGTTCTACGCGTGGGCCATGGAGGTCGCCGACCAACATCGGTGAATGCCTGTCGGAGACACCGGAATCCGGGTGGTCAACCGGCCGCCGCCTCCGCCCTCGCCGCTCGCTCCGCATGCAGTTCCAGCGTGCAGCACTTGACGCTGCCACCGGCCTTCAGCAATTCCGAGAGGTCGATACCGATCGGTTCGTAACCGCGGGCGCGCAGCTGGTCGGCCAGCGCCGTGGCGCGGTCGCTGAGGAATACGCGGTGACCGTCGCAGACACCGTTGAGACCGAGCACGTGCGCGTCGGCCGCGGTGGCCACGATCGCGTCCGGGTACAGCCGCGCCAGCACCCGCGCGCTCGCCGCGTCGAAGGCCCGCGGGTAGTAGGCGATGGTGCCGTCGAGCACCATCAGGGCGGTGTCGAGATGGTAGAAGTGCGGATCGACCAGGCGCAGCGATACGACCGGCAGGTCGAAGAACGCCTCCACCTCCCGATGCGCCGCCCGGGAACTGCGGAACCCGGTCCCGGCCAGCACCCGTTCGCCGACCACCGCGAAATCGCCCTCGCCCTCGTTGATTTCGCTGGCCGCAGCGACCCGGGACAGCCCCTGTTCGCTCAGCCAGCGGTGATACGCCGGGCCCTCCCCGACCCGCTCCGCATTCGCGAACCGTGCCGACAAGGCCCTGTCGCCGATCACCAGTCCGCCGTTGGCGGCGAACACCATATCGGGCAGATCCGGCTCCCCCGCGATCACGTCGACGCGGTGACCGCACCGCTCGAACGCCGCGCGCAGCGTCTCCCACTGCGCGAGGGCGTGGGCGCGATCCACCGGGGCGGCGAGGTCCATCCACGGATTGATCGCGTAGCGCACGTCGAAATGGTCGGGGCGGCACATCAGGTATCGGCGGGGTGTGGCGCGGCGGGCGTCGGCGGGTTCGGGCGCGTGCAGGGCGGTGACGGAGGTCAACGGGACTCCTCGGGGTCGGCGATCACGCGACGTTGAAACGACGATAAGGGGCGTACTGTTGCGCTCGGAATATCGATTCGTTGCGTGCAATGAGTCTTTCTCGGCGAATCATTGCGCAGAGAGGAGCGGAAGTGGACGAGCTCGACCGCCGCATACTCGCCCACCTGCTGCGGCAGGCCCGCGCCTCGTTCCAGGACATCGGCGCGGAGGTCGGACTGTCGGCCCCGGCCGTGAAGCGCCGGGTCGACAAGATGGTCGCCGGTGGTCAGATCACCGGATTCACCGCACTGGTCAACCCCGCGGCGCTGGGCTGGAAGACGGAGGCCTACGTCGAGGTCTACTACCGCGACAACATCTCCCCTGCCGAACTGCGCCGCAGCCTGGAACCGATTCCCCAGGTCGTCGGGGTGTGGACGATCGCGGGCGAGGCCGATGCGCTGGTGCACGTGATGGCGACCGATATGGCCGAGATCGAGTCGACCGTCGAGCGGATCCGGGAGAACGCCCGCGTCGGGCGCACCCGCAGCAGCATCGTGATGTCGCGGCTGCTCGAGCGGCCGCGCACCTGATCGCGCGCGGGCCGATGCGGCCAGGGCGGCGCACGGGGGTGTGCGGGCCGCCGCTTAGGGTGGATGCCATGTCCGACGTACGCACCAGCTACCTCACCGACGGGCCCGAGATCTATCGGCGCTCGTTCGCGACCATCCGCGCCGAGGCCGAATTGGACCGGTTCCCGGCCGATGTCGCGCAGGTGGTGGTGCGCATGATCCACGCGTGCGGGCAGGTCGATCTCGCCGCCGACGTGGACAACAGCCCCGATGTGATCGCGAAGGCGCGCGCCGCGTTGCGCGGTGGGGCGCCGATCCTCTGCGACGCCACCATGGTGGCCGCGGGCGTGACCCGCCGCAGGCTCCCCGCCGACAACGACGTGCTGTGCCTGCTGGCCGACCCCCGGGTGCCGGAGCTGGCGCAGTCCATGGGGAACACGAGATCGGCTGCGGCACTCGAACTTTGGCGCGACCGCCTGGACGGTGCGGTGGTCGCAGTCGGCAATGCCCCCACCGCGCTGTTCCATCTGCTCGACATGCTAGACGCGGGCGCGCCCCGGCCCGCCGCGGTACTCGGGATTCCGGTCGGATTCGTCGGCGCCGCCGAATCCAAGCAGGCGCTCGCCGAATACGGCGGCGTCGAGTATCTGACGGTGCACGGGCGGCGCGGTGGCAGCGCCATCACCGCGGCGGCACTGAATGCGATTGCGAGCGAACAGGAATGATCGATTCTGGTGCGGCCGCGACTCGGCGCGGGAAGCTGTGGGGCATCGGGCTCGGCCCCGGCGATCCGGAACTGGTGACCGTCAAGGCCGCGCGGCTGATCGGCGCGGCCGATGTGATCGCCTTCCACAGCGCCCGGCACGGCCGCAGCATCTCCCGCGGCATCGCCGCCCCGTACATGCGGCCGGGACAGCGGGAGGAGCACCTGGTCTATCCGGTCACCACCGAGACCACCGAGCATCCGGGCGGATATCAGGGAGCCATCGACGAGTTCTACGAGCGGGCGGCCGCCACGCTCGCCGAGCATCTGGAGGCGGGGCGCACGGTGGCCCTGCTGGCCGCCGGTGACCCCCTGTTCTACAGCTCCTACATGCATATGCACCGTCGGCTGGCCGACCGCTTCGAGGCCGAGATCGTCCCCGGCATCACCTCGGTCAGCGCCGCCGCGGCCGCGCTGGGCACCCCGCTGGTCGAGGGCGAGCAGGTGCTCACCGTGCTGCCCGGCACCATGCCCGCCGACCAGCTGGCGCGTCGGCTCGCCGACACCGACGCGGCCGCCGTCATGAAGCTGGGACGCACCTATCCCGATGTGCGCCGGGCACTTTCGGATTCCGGCCGCCTCGACGACGCCTATTACGTCGAACGGGCCAGCACCGGCCGCCAGCGCGTACTGCGCGCCGCCGACGTCGACGACAACGAGGTGCCGTACTTCGCCATCACCGTGGTGCCCGGCCCGGAGCCGACCACCGACATCCCGCTGACCCGCGGCGGCGAGGACAACCTCCGCGCCGGAGCGACCACGAGTGCACCTGCCCACTCGTTGTCCGAGTCGGCGGCGGCCCGCACCGGAACACGGACCTCCACACCGGTCGCCACGAACCAGGTATCCGATGGGCCGCAAGGGGTTCCGGCCGTCGCTCCCTCCGGACGGCAACCGGAAGCACGCACGCCGCGGCAGGACCTGCGCCCCCCGCACCCCGCAGCCACGGTGGGCCGCGCCCCATCCGGTCCTACGGTGCAGTCATTCGACTCGGCACCGGCCACTGACGACGGGTTCGACCACAACAAGGTCGCGACGGAGTCCGCGGACGGTGAAACCGATGCGCCGCAAGCATTTTCCGGTGCGACCGGCGAAGTCGTGGTCGTGGGGCTGGGGCCGGGCGCGCCCGACTGGACCACTCCGGAGGTGAATCGGGCGCTGGCGGCGGCTACCGATATCGTCGGCTACTCCACCTACATCGACCGGGTGCCGATCACGCCCGGGCAGCGGCGGCATGCCAGCGACAACCGGGTGGAGTCCGAGCGGGCCGCCATGGCACTGGATCTCGCCCGGCGCGGCGGACGGGTGGTCGTCGTGTCCTCCGGGGATCCCGGCGTGTTCGCCATGGCCGCGGCGGTCGTCGAGGAGTCGGCGGATCCGCAGTGGCGCGATGTGGGGGTTCGGGTGCTGCCGGGCATGACGGCGGCGAGCGCGGTCGCCTCCCGCGTCGGCGCGCCTCTCGGCCACGACTTCGCGATGATCTCGCTGTCGGATCGGCTCAAGCCGTGGGAGGTGGTGGCGCAGCGGCTGGCGGCGGTGGCCGCGGCCGATATGGCCGTCGCCGTGTACAATCCGGCGTCCTCGCAGCGCACCTGGCAGGTGGCCGCCATGCGCGATTTGATGCTCGAGCACCGCAAGCCGGACACCCCGGTCGTCCTCGGCCGCGACGTCGGCGGGCCCACCGAGTCGGTCCGCGTGACCACGCTCGCCGACCTCGACCCCGCCGCCGTCGACATGCGCACGCTGCTCATCATCGGCGCGTCGACCACGACGGCGTTCGACACCCCCACCGGCATCCGCGTGTACACCTCGCGGCGCTATGCCACGCGGTGAACGCCGGCCGAGCTACCAGGCGCCCACGGCACGGATTCCGGGCCCCTCGCGGCGGGTACACACACTGACTGTGCGCGGGAGTCCTGCCTTCGGGCGTACCCACCGCTAATATTCCAATGTAGAGGGTTAATGTGTGGGAAGGGGCAGGTGTGGCCGAGGGCTCATCGAAGCGGGGGTTGAACTCGACCGCGGCGTCGCTGCTGGGGTTTCTGCACGAGGGGCCGATGTCGGGGTGGGATCTGGTGAATCTCGCGCAGGATCGGATCGGGGATTTCTGGACGATCACGCAGAGCCAGGTGTATCGGGAACTCGGGACGATGGATAAGGCCGGGCTGGTGCGCAAGGGCGAGACGGGGGCGCGGGAGCGGACGCCGTACCACCTCACCGACGCCGGCCGGGATGCCTTCGCCGATTGGATCGCCCGCGATCCGGGGGCCGAGACCATCCGGGTGCCGCTGCTGCTGACGTTGTCGTTCGGGGAATTCGTGGAACCCGAGCGACTCGACCGGATCATCGCCGCCAACCGGGAGATCCACGAGCAGCGCCTGGCCGGATATCTCGACAGCCGAGGCGACGAGCGGTCCCGCGGCGAGCGAGCCACGCTCGATTTCGGAATCCGCTACGAGCGCGCGGTCCTGGAGTGGTTCGATCTGCTGCCCGAGTTGCTGGACCGCCCGGTCGCCGATCACGCCTGAGCGCGCAGCCAATCCCATGCCGCCCCGGCGGTTTCCACCGTCCGCGCACCCGCGGGCAGCGGGGGCCGATCCACCATCACCACCGGCAGGCGCAGGTCTCGGGCGGCGGTCAGCTTGGCCGCGGTCAGCTCGCCCCCGCTGTCCTTGGTGACCAGCACGTCGATCCCGCGACCGGTCAGCAGGCGCGTCTCGTCCGCGACGGTGAAAGGCCCTCGGGCCAGCAGTAATTCGTGGTCCGGCGGCAGTTGCCCGGACGGTGGGTCGATGGCGCGGATCAGGAACCACCGCTCGGTGAGATGCGCGAACGCGCCCACGCCCTGGCGTCCGATCGTCAGAAATACCCGAGTCCCGGTGCGCGCCACCGTTTCCGCGGCGGCCGCCAGGTCGGGCACGCGCATCCATCGGTCGCCCGGCTCCTCCCGCCAACCGGGGCGGCGCAGGTGCACCACCGGTATCCCGAGACTCGCACCCGCTGACGCCGCATGCTCGGTCATGGTCCCGGCGAACGGATGGGTGGCGTCCACGACGGCCTGGATGTCGTTGTCCGACAGCCAGGTCCGCAGGCCGTCGGTTCCTCCGAAACCCCCGACGCGCACAGCGCCCGCGGGCAGTACGGGCGCACGAACTCGTCCGGCGAGCGACGACACGATCTCGAAACCTGGCTCGCCGGTGGCGGTCTCAGCGAGCTCCCTGGCTTCCCCGGTGCCGCCGAGAATCAGGGCTTTCAGGACCCCTGCCCGCTCGAATGCACCGCACCGGCGTCGGTCGGCGCGGAGACGTCCGTGACCGCGGGGAGCACGGACTCGGCCGCGGCGGCGGCGCACTTCGTGTACTTCATTTATCTCCCCGATCAGGAACGATTTTGGTGACCGACCACTGGGTGACCGGCAGCTGTGGCCGCCACGTGGTGAAACCGCCCAGCGGTTCGGCGCGATAGACCTGAAATTTTCGCAGCGCGCCCCCGTGCTCGGCAGCCCACCCCAGCAGTAGCGCCTCCGATTCCGCCGTCACCGCGTTCGCGACCAGCCTGCCACCGGATCGCAATCGGGCCCAACAGGTTTCGAATACACCGGGGTGGGTCAGTCCGCCGCCCAGGAAGACGGCGTCGGGATCGGCGAGATCGCCCTCGCGCAGTGCGGCGGGCACTTCGCCCCGGATATCGATGCCGGGCACCCCCAATGTCGTTGCGTTCTCGGCGATCTGCTGTCGCCGCGACTCGGCTCGCTCGAAGCCGACGGCGCGGCAGGAGGGATGCGTGCGGCACCATTCGATGGCGATGGTGCCCGAACCGCCGCCGACGTCCCACAGTAGTTCGCCCGGCGACGGGGCGAGGGCCGCGAGGGCCAGCGTCCGCACCTCCGCCTTCGTGAGCTGGCCGTCGCCGCCGTACTCCCCGTCGGCCAGCCCGGGCATCCGGGTCAGCCGCGAGGTGCCCGGATCGGCGACGCATTCGAGAGCGACGATGTTCAGCGGGTCCCCGGGCGGTTCGGCCCACGTCCCGGCGGTTCCGGAGACCGCCCGCTCACCCGGCCCGCCCAGTTGTTCCAGCACCGTCAGGGTGGATCCACCGAAGCCGTTGCGCGCCAGCAGCTCCGCGAGCCGCGCCGGGGACGACTCGTCGGGCGCTAGCACCAGGACCCGGCGGCCGTCCACCAGCTCCGGCAGCACCGTCTGCAGTCGCCGCCCCACCACGCTGACCACGGGGGTTTCCGCGACGGGCCAGCCCAGTCGCGCACAGGCCAGCGTCGCCGACGACGGCTGCGGCAGCACCCGAAGTGCCTGCGGTCCCACCAGTTTCGCGAGTGTCACCCCGATCCCGTAGAACATGGGATCCCCGCTGGCGAGCACGCACACCCGCGAACCGCGATGCGCCGCAAGCAGTTCCGGCAGTGCGGGCAGTAGCGGCGACGGCCACGCCCGTCGCCGGGGCTGGCTCACCTCTTCCGGCACCAGTGCCAGCTGCCGCGCCGAACCCAAGATCACCTCCGCGTCCGCGATCGCGCTGCGGCTCAGTTCTCCGAGCCCGCCCCAGCCGTCGGCCCCGATACCGACGACCGCGACAGGAGTCTCGGT